>JBGSHS010000341.1:0-109161 GCA_041752115.1 Pirellulaceae bacterium
AAAGCTACGTCTCGTCGAATTGTTGTGGGACGATATTTCGGCGTCGAATGAGCCGATCGTTTTGCATCCCTGGCAATTCAATGAGGCAACTCGCCGAGGCGAGGAACTTCGAGCCGATCCGTCAATCGCCATTGACCGCGAGAAAGTATGGCGGCGCGTCAATGGCTGATCCATTACGGTTTCATCCTTTGGTGGCCGAGGATATTCGGCTTGCCAGTCAGTGGTATGACGAGATATCCGTCGATCTGGGCAACCGTTTTCAGCGGGCCGTGGATAGTCGGCTGGATACTGTGGAACTGCGCCCGGAATCATTTGGACGAGTGCAGGAAGAGCTTCGTGCCGCTCGCGTTGAGGGATTTCCGTACATCGTTATCTACCGCATCGAGCGACAAGCAACCGAAGTCCTCGGGATCTTCCACGCCGCCGAGGACCCACAGAAATGGCGCAGCCGCGCACGGTAATAGCGTCCTGTCACAATTGTCCCATTAAACTACCGAAATCTGAGACTGGCTGCCTCGGCAGATACGCCCCACAAGGTGGCGGTAGGCGGGGTGACAGGATGAATTGAGTTGATGGCGCACGGTGCGCCCCGACACTCGAATGACTCCGGCACCGGACGAATGAAGCGTCCAAGTAATAAACTGCCAGTGAGTCTCGCCACGCCGGCTATTTTGCATCATGCCTCCAATCAGTACATGTCGATCATGTGGGACGACGACATCCTCGGGGTTCGTTCGACTCTGGGATGGAGCCGAATATTGCCGTGACTGTATCCAGGCGGCATCCCCTCAGTTGCTGGCACACGCGCTGACTCACGATGTGCTGCAGGAGAAGTGTTTGTACCCCGCTCTCAAGTGCGCCGGTACTTTTGCTGTGTCTGTCATTGCCACGTGGAGCTTGGCCTTGCTTTTCTTGCCACTGACGGCCACGCGCACTGAGGAGCTTCTGGAAGCGATTCAAGTCTGGGCGGGTCTAACGGCGATGAGCGTGCCCGTCGCAGCTGTGTTTTCCCTATGGACGGCGGCCAGCGTCGCTCGTCATCGATTGACTGTCTCGGTGGCTGCCGGCAAACTCACTGTAACGGGACACGGAGCGTCCCTAGTCATACCGCTTGCGCAGTGCGAATGGTACATCGGAAGCATCTCCGAAACGAACATGCTAAACTACTCGGAAAGAAATGGTCACGGAGACATCGCCTTTCTGCAGGCTCCCGCGTTGATCATTCGGTCGCGAACGACCGATGAAGCCGATACGCAGCGAGTTGCTGTCGGCGTCACCCCCGAAATGCGAGCGGTATGGCAAGCATTTCTCAAACTCGCACGGGTCCCCGAAAGGGTGAACAAGCACAGTACGCGGCGTCTTCCGATGGTCCTGAAGTTTGGTTCCTTCGGGCTCTTTTTTGGCCTGATGTTCACGGCTTGGGGGATGATTGGCCGAGCTGCTGGCCACGCACTCGCCATGGTTGTCGAGGGTCAGGATCTCAGCGAGACGGTTGGTGTTTTCGTGTTTATCGTTGGCTTCTTCACCGCGTTGCTCTACGGGATGATCTGCGGACCGTGGAACGTTCTGGATCCTGAAGGACGATCGCGCGCATCGCGGGCTCTCGATCAATGGCGCCCCCTTCTGATGTGTTTGGCGGTTACGGCGTTGGGTGTGCTTCCAATAACCTTCGTTACGGAGATGTCAGTGGCTGCTCGTGTTGTCTTCGTCGTTCTGGGCTGTGCGTGGGCGATCGTGGTTGGGTCTGACCTCCGGCGGCGGGTAATTCAGCGAGACCGGAAACAGACCAGCACGGTGAAATAGAAGGACCATCGAACGACATTCGCCCCCGGAACGCCGCTCTGGTTCTTGCCTTGCTGTCAACCGCTCCTGAAACTCGACCATTCAGGGATCAATAGTGAATCGGCACCTGGCGAAGCAGGGAAGCAGTGAGCGGTGTCGGGGCGGAGCAGGCCTGAGGCGGCGGGAAGACGGCTTTTTCAGAAGGGGTGGGGCTTGGTAGAATCCGCAGTCGATGATCGACAAAGAGGTGTCTCGAGAAGCCACCGTCACCCGGCACTCCCATTCACAGCCGCAGGTACCGGTAGAACGTCGAGCGCGAAATCCACAGCTTCTGGCAGATGGCGTCAATGTCGAGCGTCTTGTCGGCGTTGAGTTGCTTGGCGCGCTCGACCTTCGGATTGCTCGCTGAAACTCTCGGCCGTCCTCCATGCCGACCACGGTAAGCGTGCAGCGGCCAGTCCCGCCTTCGTTCGCTCCCCGGTCAACCGACGCTCGAACGGCAGGTGAGAGACAAAAAGATCGCGTGACAAGAAGATCCACCTCTGAGCACATCTTCTTGTCATCTCATCTTTCTGTCCTTTGGGCCCTGGCCCACACCACCGTTCTTCGAGAACTCACGGCAGCGCTTCGTATGCCTCCTATCAACCAATGTGGTCGGAGGGCGATCGAGTCATCTTTGATCGCAGAGGCGACCCGGCGACGGTGAAGACGGCCACACGTGTGTTACCGGCCTTCGAAAGCGAAACTGCAGCAGCGACTTCGCTCACGAGAACACGACCAGAACAGACCGTGTTCCGGATCCATCGGGGAGGCCCTGTGGCCAGACTGGAGGAGCTGCTACGGCCGACGTTCGGGACGCCGGGCCCTTCGCGCCGGAAAGGGTGCCCCCGGAAAGGTTTTATCATCAGTCCCCACTCGAGCGGCGAATCACTCGCTTGGGCCCACCTGGAGGCGGAGGCGGCTGATCGACTCATCACGCACCCGGCAGATGGCTGGCAGGTGGAACCGAGTTGTCGCCCTATTTCCCGACCAGATAAGCATTTGCAGCGCTCGTAGGGGGTCCAAAAATGCGTCAGACCGCCTCGCTAAGATCGCCCAAAACCGCTATAATCCGGGTTCGGCGAAACGGGCCGATCGACGTGCTCTGCGAAGTGGCATAGACCAGCGGAGTCTGGGTGGTTAGCGGAATCTTTTCGATCCCTCTGGAGGCGTATCAATCGCGACCTGACGAGTCGCGTCGTGGGGGCGCAGCTCGGCGGTCGCTGCTGCGCGAGTATGTCGGCAGTGAAGAGAATCAACTGGTGCAGCATGCGGTCGAGTCGTTTCTGCAGCGGCATGAGGAATACAATCCGTACGTGTTTTACGGATCCACCGGCACTGGCAAGAGCTTTTTAGCTCTTGGGCTTTCGGCACGCTGGCGGGACGAGCATCCGGATGATCGGGTGGTGGTCACCAGTGGTGCCGATTTCGCCCGCAGTTACGCACATGCAGTCGATACCGACAGCCTCCCCACATTTCGCCGGAAGTGCCGAGCAGCTCAGTTGTTTGTGCTCGACGACGTCCATCTGATGCAGCCCAAACGAGCGGCTCAGGAGGAGCTGGCCCGATTGATCGACGCGCTGATTGAGCAAGATGCAATGGTGTTGGTCACGACCAACGCCGCGCCGGCTGGCGACGGCCGTTTGCAGCCACGGCTCCGCAGTCGTCTGTCGAGTGGACTATCGGTCGCCCTGTCAGTTCCCGGCGCTCCTGCCCGCGAACTGCTCTTGCGCCGGCTGGCCGACGTGCACGAAGTCAGCTTGTCGGACGCTGCCATCCAGTTGCTGGCCGGCAGTTGCAGCGAGGGGACTCAGGAGGCGTTAACCGTTCCGCAGCTGAATCACGCCCTGATGCAGCTCGGTCATGCGTTGAGCGAACGGACCAGTTTGATCGATGAGGAGCGAGTTCGTCGGTTCTTGTTGGAGCAGGCCAGAGAGCGGCAGCCCACATTCCGACTGATCACGGCCAAGGTGAGCAAGTACTTTTCGTTGACCAGCCAGGAGTTGCGTGGAGTGTCGCGACGCCGGCAGGTCGTACGTGCTCGGGGAGTGGCGATGCTGCTGTCGTGGAACCTCACGAGCAAGAGCCTGGAGGCGGTCGGACAGTATTTTGGCGACCGAGACCACACGACCGTCCTGCACGCCTGTCGCAAGACCGAATCGCTGCAGCAGACCGATCCCGAGATCAAACAGGCGTTGGATGAACTGCTGGGTCAGCTGGGTGTACTGTCGTGAGAAGTGCGTGGATGATACCGGATGCTGGACGTTCATGGAGCGAGCGTAGTGAATCTCGCAGTGAATCTCGCAGTGAATCTCATGGTTCAACGTCTCTAGGTTCAACCGGGTCTGCCCGATGCGGTGGAAAACCTGTTGGATCGGTGTGCAGATATGTGAGGAACGTCCCGGGTCGGCGACCGTGTGGTTCGCAGCTCAACCGAATCAGTCCACGACCACCAATCGGCCAACACGGCTTGGACATCCCATCAACGTGTTTTCCACCGCTCGATACGGGCTTTCGAGTCGACGCAACCTCTGACAGGTATGGCAATTCCGTTTCTGCAGCGTGAAGTGATCAACACCCGGCGCCTTGGCACTCATACTACTACTGAAAAAACAAGAACTAATAAGCAGAACCGCACTTGAGAGGAAAGGTAGTCGCTCATGAAGTTCACATGCGAACGGGACAAGTTGTTGTCGGCGTTTCACACCGCCGCCACGGTGGCGCCGAGTCGCAGTCCCAAGCCGATTTTGCAGAATGTGAAGTTGATTGTCGGTGAGCATGACGCGACCCTGCTGGCAACCGACATGGAGGTTGCGGTTCGCATCGAGGTACCGGGAATCCACGTGGAAGCGGTTGGCAGTGCGGTGTTACCTGTAGCGCGATTTGGCATGATTCTGCGGGAAAGCACTGATGCCAAACTGATGGTGGAAGCGGATGCCCAGGGAACTCTGGTACGAGGGGAGCGGAGCGAGTTCAAGCTGCCCGGTGAGAATCCCGACGAGTTTCCCGAAGTGGCCTCGTTCAGCGACGAGAACTATCACGAGCTGTCGGCTCGGCTTCTCAAGGAGTTGATTCGACGCACGTTGTTTGCGACCGATACGGAAAGCAGTCGGTATGCCCTGGGAGGAGTGCTCCTGGAGTTCACCGCGGACAAGGTCACGGCGGTTGGCACGGACGGTCGGCGGCTGGCGAAGATGGAAGGGCCCTGCCAGACCACGGGCAAGTGCGAGGGGGACGATTACACGACGATCGTCCCGGCCAAGTCGATGCAGTTGATTGAGCGGGCCTTCAGTGATCTGGATGCGGAGGTGCGGATTGCCACGCATGCCAACGACATCCTGCTGAAGAGCTCCCGGGCGATGGTCTATTCGCGCCTGGTGGAAGGGCGATTCCCGAAATGGCGTGACGTGTTTCCGACGCGGCGCGAGGCGATCCGGATCGATCTGACGGTCGGTCCGCTCTATTCCGCTTTGCGACAGGCGTCGATTGTGGCGAGCGAGGAGAGTCGTGGGATCGACTTCGCGTTTGGTGAGGGCACGCTGGTGTTAAGTGGTTCGACGGCCGAGGTGGGACAGGCACGCGTCGAATTTCCCGTTCCTTATGACGGGCCATCCGTAACCCTGACGCTGGATCATCGATACGTAGCCGATTTTCTCAAAGCCCTCGATCCCGAAAGGGTGATTACGTTCGAGCTGGAGAATGCCGATTCCGCAGCGCTGCTCACGACCGACGACGGGTACGGTTATGTCGTCATGCCTCTGGCTCGCGATCGTTGAGTGGGGATGCCCCGGCTGGCGTGTGCCGTGCCGAGGCACGTTGTGAAGCGGACGGAAGGTGGGGGGGAACCAGAATCATGGTTGATGGGCGAGACGAAGAGATACGGCAACTACACGACGACGTCGCTCGGCGCCAGTTCCATCTGAAAGCTCCTCAGAAGATCGCGGACACGCTCAGCACCCTGATGGCACGACGTGGCTATGGGCAGGTGGAGTCGAGCCAGCAGCGGGATGAGGCCTGGAAAGCTGTAGTGGGAGCACAACTGGCGGCTTACAGCCGCATGGGAAATATCCGGCGTGGTGTGGCGGAAGTGACGGTGAGCAATTCCGCCGCTCTGCAGGAACTCACATTTCAAAAGGTGGAACTACTCCGCAAGATTGCCACCGCACTCCCCGATCAGAAGATCCGCGATTTGCGGTTTCGGGTGGGGTCGGTGATCTGAAGGCAAATTGTCCAGAGAATGAGAAAGCAGTTGGTAAGCTTATGAGTGACGATGAACCGGTTGATCAGCCGGAACGCAGTGGCGAAGAGCGTGAACAGAACAAGGGGAACGAAGGGAGCGCCGAGCAGCGATCGCGCGGCAACAGCGATTATACTCCGGAGGATCTGCAGCATCTCTCCGACATGGAGCACGTTCGAAAACGGCCTGCCATGTACATCGGCGATATCACTGCGCGCGGACTGCATCACCTGGTCTACGAAGTTGTGGATAACTCGATTGACGAGGCCATGGCAGGCTTCGCCAAGAACATCAAGGTGACGGTCAATGCGGACGGATCGGTGACGGTGGAGGACGATGGTCGCGGGATTCCGGTCGAGGTTCACGATCAGCTCTCTGAGGAGTTGGGACGTGAGGTTTCCACCTTGGAAGGCGTGATGACCGTGCTGAAGTTCGGCGGGAAGTTCGAGAAGGGAGCCTATCAGGCTTCCGGCGGTCTGCATGGCGTCGGTGTGACTGTCGTGAATTTCCTCTCGCAGTGGTGCGAAGTCGAGGTGTCACGAGACGGGCATGTCTACCAGCAGGAGTACGAACGGGGAGTACCGCTGGGACCTGTTCAGCGGGTTGGTGCGACGAAAAAGGTGGGGACGAAGACCACGTTCAAACCGGATGCTACGATCTTTCAGACGACGAAGTTCAGTTTTGACATTCTCTACAAACGGCTGCAGGAGCTGGCTTTCCTCAACAGCGGCGTGCACATCACGTTCTTTGATGAACGGGTGGGCGAAGGAGATACGTTCCTCTATGAGCGGGGAATTGTCCAGTTTGTCGAGCACTTGAACCGCGCCAGCGATGTTCTGCACAAGGATGTCATCTACTTTTCGGGGGAAGAGGAAGGAGTCGGCTACGAGATCGCGCTGCAGTATTCGGGAGAATACACGGAGAACCTTCATTCGTACGTGAATAACATCCATACGATCGAAGGAGGGACGCATGTTTCGGGATTTCGCAGCGCGCTGACTCGGACGCTTAACAAATACGGTCTCAAAGAGGGCATCTTCAAGGACAAGGAAATCACGCTCACCGGAGATGATTTCCGCGAAGGGCTAACCGTGGTCCTGTCGCTGCGTATTCCTCACCCGCAGTTTGAAGGTCAGACGAAAACCAAGCTCGGCAATGGCGAAGTCGAGGGGATCGTCAACTCGGTGTTGGGTGATTTCCTGGGCAAATACCTGGAAGAGAACCCGAAGATCGCCAAGACGATTGTCCGCAAGAGTCTGCTGGCGGCCGAGGCGCGAGAGGCGGCCCGCAAGGCGAAGGAAATCCTGCGCAAACGAAAGGACGCGTTGGGCAGTGGTGGATTGCCCGGCAAACTGCGCGATTGCATCAGCAAAGAGGTGGAGAAATGCGAGCTCTACCTGGTGGAAGGTGACTCGGCTGGCGGCAGTGCGGAAGGCGGGCGTCTGCGGGAATTCCAGGCCATTCTCCCGCTGCGTGGCAAAATCATCAACGCGTACAAGTCGCGGGAGGACAAAGTCCTCGCAAACGAAGAAGTCCAGAGTATGATCCAGGCCATCGGCAGCGGGATCGGCGGCGAGCAGGATCTGAGCAAGCGGCGCTACAACAAGATCATCATCATGACCGACGCCGACGTGGACGGCTCCCATATTCGGACCCTGCTGCTCTGCTTCTTTTATCGGCAGATGAATCAGCTGGTGGCCCAGGGACATGTCTATGTCGCTCAACCACCCTTGTTCCGCGTGCGCGGCAAGAGCGAGACCTACTATGTCCAGAGTGAAGAAGCGATGAAGTCGCAGTTGCTGGAGAAGGGGCTCGGCGACGCGGTGTTCGATCCGGGCGACGGCCGCCGCATTCAGGGTGAGGAAATGAAGCATCTGTGTTTCACACTCGCCTCGATGGAGGAGGCGTTGATCGCCTTGGAGCGACGTGGTATCAGTCTGCGCACGCATGCGGAACGAGCGGATCTGGAGACAAGCAAGTTGCCGGTCATCCACGTACTGCTCGGGCGTCGCGAGTTCTGGTTCCGCGGACGCGTCTCGCTGGAGCAGTTCCTCAAAGAACAAGAGGCACGTACGGGCGGCGAACTGTCGGTGGATGAAGGGACCAACGGTGCGGAATCGGGTGACGCCGTCGCGGCCGCGAAACCGCACCTCCACATTACCGAGTTGCACGAAGTGAGGACCATCAATGCCGGACTCAAGGAACTGGCAAAACTGGGTTTCGACGTCCAGTCCTTGATTCCACAGGAGCGGACGGGGGTGGAAGAACCACGCTACGTACTGCGACGTGGCGAGAGCCAGACGCCGCTGGAAGACCTGCGAGGTCTTCCCCCGGCTGTGCGTAATGCAGGAGAAAAAGGACTGCACGTCACACGGTTCAAGGGCCTGGGTGAAATGAACCCGGACGAGCTGCGTGAAACGACCCTGGATCCAGCCAACCGAACGCTCGTTCAAGTCTCCATGCGCGACCTGGGTGCGGCCGACGAAATGTTCCGGGTGCTGATGGGGGATAAGGTCGAGCCGCGACGGGAGTTCATCGAAAAACACGCTCTGGATGTCCGCAACCTGGACGTCTGAGCGACTCTGGCAACCTGATCATGCTCCAGCTGCCATGTTGTACTGCTCAGCATCGGAGTACCGAGCGCGCGCCGATCACATAACGCGATCTCGGTGCTCCGATCTTTTTGTGCTCCATCTTTTTGTCCTCCTCTGCTTCTCTCCCGAGGATGGATGACCTCCTGCTTCTCTAGGCCCTAAGGCGTTCGACCAGGGCGTTGGTCAACTGCGAGGTGTTGAGATCTCCTCCCAGATCTCTCGTGAGGAAACCGGCGGCGAACGTCTGCTCGACCGCCTGCCGGATAACCGCTGCCCCCTCGCCTTCGCCCAGCCACTGGAGCATCATGGCGGCGCTGAGAATTGCTCCCGTCGGGTTGGCGATTCCCTGCCCGGCAATATCGGGGGCTGAGCCATGAACCGGTTCAAACAGAGAAGGGAACGTGCGCTGCGGGTTGAGATTGGCGGATGGGTTCAATCCCAGGCTGCCGGTAATGCCACCTGTTAAATCGCTCAAGATATCCCCAAACAGATTCGATGCGACAATGACGTCAAAGGTGTGCGGGCGCTGAATCAAATGGACGGTGGCCGCATCGATATGCAGCTTCTCCGTCGCCACATCGGGATACTGAGGCGTCAGTTCCACGAATGTCCTATCCCACAGCCCGTAGGCATACGGAAGCGCGTTGGACTTGGTCATCATGGCCAGCTTCCGCCGCCGACTCCGAGCCAATTCGAAGGCGAAGTGCAGAATCCGCTCCACTCCCCGCCGCGTGTGAATCGCCCCCTGCAGTGCCACTTCGTCGGGCGTGTCCGCGGCGAGTGATCCGCCATTGTCGACGTATTCTCCTTCCGAATTCTCGCGGACCACCACCAGGTCGACCGGCAGGTCACTGCGCAGCGGGCTGCTCACCGCTCGATACGTCTGGGCCGGCCGGACATTCGCATAGAGTCCAAATGTCTGACGAATCTGTAGCAGCGGGACGAGCGTGACGCTGTCGGGCAGACGAGCGGGCCAGCCGACAGCACCGAGGAAGATGGCGTCGAACTCCGCCAGCGTCGTGAGAAAGTCCTCAGGCACGACGCGTCCGTGTCGATCGTAGTAGTCCATGCCCCAAGGAAATCGCTCGTATTCGAGCCGGAATCCGCCGACAGACCGCTGGACCGCGTCGAGCACGGCGACCGAAGCGTCCAACACCTCCGGCCCGATTCCATCACCAGGATAGAGGGCGATGCGATACGACTTCATAGGGTGTCCCCATGGGCAGTTAGCGGAGTCGATTCCAGGTGCACGGGGCTTCTCTGCCTGATATCATAGTTCGCTGGCGGCAGAGTGCTTCAAGCCGGCCAACATCGGACGATTCGTTCGATTTGCCTCTGCGGGGATACCCCGCGGGATCGTGAACGGTTCGCTTTTTCGGCGCGTGAGGTTCGATGCGATTCTCGCATACATCCTCACGCCACACTAGACTCGTTGAAGCATTCTGTCGCCTTCGTTTACTATGCACTCTCCTGTCACGATTGCCCGAGCAGATCCCACGGTAGAATAGACAGCGGTTCCGAACGACATTCTCGCCACCCCACGACAGACTCTCATGGCCTCGACATTCACCGTGGATCAGCCGGCTGAGCTTCTTTCGTTTCTGTGCGCTTGCCATCCCAAAGCGAAGCGGACCACGGTGCGCCAGTGGCTCAAACACGGCGCCGTGCTGGTGAACGGCCAGCCGTGCACGCATTCGCGTCACATGCTGCAGGTGGGCGATACGGTGGCAATCCTCCCGAAGGATGAGGTGCATCGACCGGCTGCGTTGCCCAGGGGGATGAAGCTGTTATACGAAGACGAATGCCTGATCGTGATTGACAAACCCGCAGATCTGCTGAGCATGGCCAGCGAGGGGCAACGTGAGAAGACCGCCTACGCCTTTCTCACCCATTACGTCCGCGGCGGAAATCGGCTTAGTCGTGACCGAGTGTGGATCGTCCACCGACTGGATCGGGAAACGTCGGGCGTGATGCTGTTTGCGAAGTCACAGCGAGCTCAAGAGGTACTTCAAGCGAACTGGAGCCAGGTAGAGAAGCACTATCTGGCAATTGTGGAAGGTCGACTCCCCGCCAATGAGGGTGTCTGGCAATCGCACCTGGACGAAAGTCATCCTTACCGAGTCTTCAGCGCCCCCGAGAGCGACACGACGCGCCTGGCGGTCACTCAGTTTCGAGTGCTCAAACAGAGCAACACCTACACGCTCGTCGAGCTCCATCCGAAGACGGGCCGACGCAACCAGCTGCGTGTGCACCTGGCCGACGTGCATTGTCCGATCGTCGGTGACGACAAGTACGGCGCTCGCACGAATCCTGTCGGTCGACTGGGACTGCATGCCAGCTCGCTGCAGTTCCATCATCCGACTTCCGGAGAACGGGTACGATTTCAATCACCCCTCCCTGCCCTGCTGGCCCGACTCTGCAGAGGGTGAGACGACCGGATCACCCCGCGTGTTCGTATGGCGGGGGGACAATTATAGCTCACGATGTGCGACAGACACTCCCTTGTCATCCATATGCCATGGCGACACGGTCTGCAATAGTGACCTATCTTTGATCGGTTCAGCTCCTGATGTGCTAGGGTCGGCAGAATCCGTACAGTCCGTACATCAGGGACATGTCCTGTGCTGTTTGCCTTCGCGATTGGCAGTTCAGCAACGGGCACTTTGGCAACAAGAGTGGGTTGCTGGAGGTTGCTCAGAGAACATGCAGATCCCGCCGTGACTCGGCGGTGTGTGTGTGCTTGGGCAAAGATCTGCTGGATCTTCACCACTTACGGGGCACGGTTCGTTCGACACGAACGAGCTGCGAGTCGTGTGATCGAATTCCCGAGGTTTCACGGAGAAAGTGAATCCCATCGTGCCGCTGCGAGGGTGCACTTGCCGGTTTCCAGCCGAAAGCGCACGGGGAAGCGCCCCGGGTCTTACGTCCACACCTGATTATGGCTGCCGAGAGAACCTTGCCTATGGTTCAGGTCCAACGGTGACCGACGTGGCCTGGTTCGCGATCGATTTCATTGTCCGTCGGTATTAGTTTGACTGTCAACGAGACAGAAGGCTCACATTTCTCGCGAGTGCGTGTGGAGCCCGAGTCTGCGTTCGACAGCTGAAGAAAGGAAGTGGAGATGTTCTCGCGAATGAAGACTGGAACGAAGACTCTGTGTGGATTCGGAATTGCGGTTGTCATCACGGCCGTCGTTGGTGTTGTCGGGTATTGGGGCATCAGTAAGCTCTCCATTGCAGCCGATGAGATCGGTACCGTGCGATTGGCGAGTGTACGGGGCTTGAACCTGATTGCGAAGGGGCAGTTGGAGGTCGGGTATGCCCTGCGTGGTTTGATTCACCCCCAGATGATGGACCCCAAAGTACGAGCAGCCCAGTACGAGCGTTACGCCAAGGGAATGAAATTAGCCGACGATGGTTGGCAGATGTATGAGCCGTTGCCTCAGACGACGGAAGAGGCAGTGATGTGGAAGGAATTCCAAGCAGACTGGCAAGCTTGGAAAGCCACTGCGGAAGAGCTCGTACGTGTCTCGCAGGAGAAGGACCAGGTGGTCGCGGGCGGAACGGCGCTCACCGACGCAAAGGTCCTGGGCATCGACCAGCAGACGATGACCGTTGCGGCGAATTCTCGCGACAAGATGGATGCTTCGGCCGCCACACTCGATCAGCTGATCAAGCTCAATGCGACGCTGGGTGACGAGGGGGTTGCCATGGCAACCTCGACAGCGCGCATCTCGACGATTGCCATCTTCGTTGTTTTTGGAGTGGGTGTGGCCGCCCTGTCGCTTCTTGGCTGGTTCCTGTCCCGGAGCATCTCCAAGGTGCTGCGCTCGCTGATCAGCGAAACGGTCCGGCTGTCGCAAGCGGCGGTTCGCGGAGAGCTGCAGACTCGCGGCAATCCTGAACTCGTCAATCTGGAGTTCCGACCCATCGTGCAGGGAGTCAACGAGACCCTGGACGCGGTCATCGGCCCCTTGAACGTGGCGGCCGAATACGTCGATCGCATTTCGAAGGGAGATCTTCCGCCCAGAATTACGGACGCCTATCAAGGTGACTTCAACGAGATCAAGAACAACCTCAACCAGTGCATCGATGCGATCAACGGGTTGGTGACCGACATGAAACATATGTCGGACGAACACAACAAGGGTGATATCGATGTCTACATCGATGTCGACCGATTCCAAGGGGCTTATCGCGACATGGCCAGCGGGATCAACGAGATGGTATCCGGCCATATCGCAGTCAAGAAGAAGGCAATGGCCTGTATTGCCGAATTCGGAGCTGGCAACTTTGAAGCGTCGCTGGAGAAATTTCCCGGCAAGAAGGCCTTCATCAACGAGACGATTGAACAAGTCCGCTCCAATCTCAAGAACGTGGCTGCCGAAGCCAACCTGTTGGCGACTGCCGCCGTCAAGGGAGAGTTGAATACGCGTGTTGACGACGGCAAGTACGCCGGTGCATGGAAGCAGATTATTCAGGGCATGAACAAGACGCTGGAAGGATTCGCGGTGCCAATCCAGGATATTGCCAAGATCCTCAAACGGCTGGCCGCCAAGGACTTCTCCCGAGTCGTCGAGAGCCAATATCCTGGTGCCTATGGTGAGCTGCGCGATAACGTGAACCAGGTGATCGAGGCGATTCGGGATGCCATTCAGCAGATCAATGAGAGCGCGAATCAGTTTGCCGAAGGAGCACGCGTGATCGCGGAAAGTTCCCAGACGCTGGCCTCCGGAGCCCAGACGCAAAGTTCAAGTGTCGAAGAGATGTCAGCGGCCATCGAAGAACTGGCCCGGTCGGTCGAAGGTGTGAAGGAAAACGCCTCCGAGGCGACGAAAGTTGCTGCCGAGGCTAATCGACTGGCCGATGAGGGAGGTCGCGCGGTGCAGAAGTCGGTGGAATCGATGGGACAAATTCGCACCAGTTCGACGCAGATTGCCGAGATCATTCAGGTCATTTCAGAGATCGCCAGCCAGACGAATCTGCTCGCTCTCAATGCTGCCATCGAAGCAGCTCGAGCGGGTGAACACGGCATGGGCTTCGCCGTCGTGGCCGATGAAGTGCGGAAGCTGGCCGAACGCTCCAACCAGGCGGCAGGGGAAATTTCGGGTCTCATCAAGGAATCGACCGCTCGCGTGGAAGAGGGAGCTCAGCTGAGCGATCAGACCGGCGAATCGCTCAAACAGATCATCCGAGCGGCGGAAGCTACGGCCCAGAAGATTTCGGAAATCGCCGCTGCCACGATCGAGCAGGCTGCCAACGCCGAGGAAGTTTCGAAGGCCATCCAGGGAGTGGCGGCCGTCACGGAACAATCTGCTGCCGGCAGCGAAGAGATGGCCTCCAGCAGTGAACAACTTGGAGCCCAGGCCATGTCGCTGCGCGAGATGGTCAGTCAGTTCACCGTCGGGTCCGCCGGACGGTAACGAGACGAGAGGGAGTGGCCTGGTACGGCACTGGCGAAGCCAGTGGCACACCGAAGTCAGTGGCACCCTGAAGTCAGTGCCACTCTGGCAAAAACGACAATCCATGCATGGGAGCCGAATATGAGCACTGTTGCCGAAACGAACGGGACGCTGGAAACCACGCTGTCGGAAACGCACGGCACGACCCAGTTAGTGAGCTTTGAACTGGCCAATGAGCTGTACGGCATCGAAATTACCAAGGTCCGGGAAATTATCCTGATCTCCGATATCACTCGCATCCCGCAGACTCCGCGGTACGTGCTGGGGTTGATTAACCTGCGCAGTGCCGTGATCCCGGTCATTGACCTGCGCGTGCTGTTCGGATTGACGGAAGGCGAGCGGACGGGTGACAGTCGGATCATGGTCCTGCAGTCGCGCGACAAGACGATTGGCATCATGGTCGATGCGGTCCGAGAGGTATTGCGTGTGACCCGGGAGAATATCGCGCCACCTCCCGCCACGGTCGCCGGCTTGGGCAAGGAATACCTGACAGGACTGGTGAAGCTGGAATCCCAGCTGCTGATTCTCCTGGACATCGATCGAATCCTGGATGGCAATGCCATGGAATCGCTTGAACGCATTGCCAACAAGGCGTGAGACAACGTCCGTTCGGATCGTCTGAAGAGAAGCCCATGGTGCCGGATCATGGGCTTCTCGCGTGTGCGGCACGAAGGCGAGCCTTACGCAGTCGCCCCGGATCGCAGGTTCCAGCCGCGTAATCGCAGTTCAATTTCTGCAGGAGCATCGCGCAGCTCAGCGCTCAGCGTCTTCCGCTCCTGAGGCAGCAGCGTCACAAAGTTGTCAGACCAGAGAATCGGGATGATCGGTCGCTCCGTACCGGCATCAAGCGCCAACACCTCAACGCACAAGGCAATGCTGCTGCCGCTGTTCGTGAGTGTGACCGTTAATCGGTCACGGTCGTGCGGTGGCTGCGCGGTGATCTGCAGGTCGACGGTAGTGGAGGGGAGACGGCTGAGCGCGCGATAGTCCGCGTATTGCCTGCTCGGCGTGTAGTACTCCCACGGCTGCACTTTCGCTTCATAATCCAGCAGATCGGGCGTGGTGCTCA
The DNA here is from genome assembly GCA_041752115.1 of Pirellulaceae bacterium. GTDB lineage: Bacteria > Planctomycetota > Planctomycetia > Pirellulales > Pirellulaceae > JAJRVM01. The sequence continues at coordinate 15,183 of JBGSHS010000341.1, forward strand.
GCCAGTAGACATTCGAGGCGATTTCGGCCTCTCCCTGGGAGAGGCCGAGACGCAGGAAGGAGACTGGCGAATCGTCGGGCAGTGCAGGCAGCGAGCCGATCTGTCGCGACGATTGCGGCAGCGCGCCGCAGGAGATCCTCTCGTGATAGAGTGTGCGGCCGGTCAGATCAACGAGCTGAATCGCTGCCGCCAGGTTCTCCAACGTCTCGAGTGTGTCGTTGACCAGGAAAACACTATGGCGGGCGTAGTCGTAGACCAGTTGAAGTGGCGTGCAAGCCTGACGAGTGGCGTAGAACGCGCCCGTCGGCTGGAGAAACCAGTCGTAGAGTTGCCAGTAGAGTTTCGGCCAGGCCGCATTGAGCATCCACTGGACGACGCCCGTGGCTCGTCCCTTGTGAACTCGGAAGGCCTCGAACATCGGCCGAGCCAGTTCGTAGTTCAGCACCTGAGCCACGTAGGCAAAACGCTCGGGAGTGTCGACGTCCCCGTAGCGTCTCCGCAGCGCCTCGCAGAAGCAATCCAGAGTCGAAAAGGCGTTCAAGCCGCAGTGGAAGTTCCAGACGTCATCGATCGGCCACAGGTGGTCCCGAGGAATCATCCGCTGAAGACTCTCCCAGACCGGTACCACGGCGCCCGGGCAGGTTTCGGTATTCAACCCGTACGCACCGCCACGGCGATGGTCCTCGTACCAGTAGACGGGCGGAGTGTATTGGTAAGGGCCGAGCATTTTGACCCCCGTCGGACCACTCACGTCGCTGACAATCACCTCCTTGCCGATGATTGCCTGCTCGCTGCCAACGCCACCAGTCGAGGCCAGATAAGGCCGGTCCGGGTCATAGCGCCGGAATGTCTCGACGTAGTTCCGTTCCAGATCGGGGTGCGGAACCTTGTCACTGGCGACCGTCCAGACAAAGATGCTCGGATGGTGACGCAGCCAAAGAACCTGGTCCGTCCAGCACCGACTGATCAAGTCGATGTCGCCCGCTGAACTGACGCCTCCAAACCGCTCATCGACCGGTCTTCCCAGATATTCCTCGTGTTCCCAGTGACAACTCCAGCCGACCATCATCAAAATGCCATGGCGGTCGCACAGATCGTAAAGCGTTTGGTCGGTGCCCCAGATGCCTTCCAGGCGAATGGTATTCAGGTGAAGATGCTTGACGTAGCGAATCTGGGCTTCCAGACTCTCGGGCGAGTCGGCCAAGAGGAGATCATCTGTCCAGCCGCCGGCCTTGATCAAGACGTCTCGCCCATTGATGCGATAGCCGCGGTGACCCTGACTGTTGGAGTAATCGTCAACCTGGCGAATACCGAACGTCACGTGACGTTGGTCCGACAAGACACTTCCGACGCGGCACTCGAGTTCCAACCGGTACAGCTCAGCAGCTCCAAGATCGTGTGGCCACCACAGCCGAGGCTGCTGGAGAACCAGTGATCGGTATTGCGAAGGAGAAAACTTCACTTCCTGTCTCTCGCCCGCTGCAAGCTTCACTTCCTGCTGCAGTGACAGAGACTCGACACAGACTCTCAAAGTCGCCTGTACAGGGTAATCAGCGTGATTCACCAGCTCGGCCGTGATCGTCAATTCAGCCTGCTCGAACGATCCCGTCTCGACATGTGTGTGGACAAACGGGTTGTCGATCGACACGGATCGGCACCTGCGGAGCGTCACTGGGCGAAAGAGCCCCATGTTGCCGTCGGGGGGTGGCGGGTTCCAGTCGACGAAACCGGTGGAAAAATCGCCCGGTTGGGGGCCCAGCACCTCGATGGCCAGCACATTCATTCCCTCGTTCACGCGGGTCGACACGTCCAGTTGGAATCGACGATAGGCCCCTCGCAGGTCCGTGCTGTTCATCAGCTGCCGGCCGTTGAGCCAGACGTTGCCGGCATAGTTGACGCCGTCGAGCTGCAGCAGCACCGTTTCGGCAGGTTCGAGTGCGGGCAGCTCGAACTGAGTGCGATACCACCATGGCCTGCGAAATCGCTCCCGCGGGATCTCTTGCAGGCGAGTGCCGAAATGCGGTTCTGGATACTCTCCCGCAGCAACCAAAGCTGCCAGCACCGTGGTCGGTACGCGGGCGGAGTACCACGATCGGTCGTCGAAATCGGCTGAGGCGATTGCCGCTCCGTCAGATCTCAGTTCGGCGGACGACTGGATCCGCCAGGCGCTGAGGGAGATACCCGATAGTGTGCTTCGATGGCCGTTCACAGTGACACTCCTCTAGCACGTCTCTGCCGATGGGAACCGACCGCAGGTAAGTGCTGCGGCGCCAGATGGTTCATTTTCCTGATTATGGCACAGCTGTCGAGCGTAGCGCGGACTTCAGTCCGCGACGGAACCGGGGAAACGCATGGCGGTGGTAGGTATGGGGACGGGGCGATCACGCACTCAAGTGCGTGCTACGTGCGTGCTACGTGCTACGGCACTTGCACAATCGCGGGCACGTCGACCAGAATAAGGGCCGATGTGAGGCGCTGATACGCCCAGAACGGAGCGCGCAAAGAGGGACTCGAACCATGAGCAAATTGGCGATACGAGGAGGAACTCCGGCCCGCAATGCGGTGACGAACCCTTGGCCCAAGTGGCCGGTCTGGGGCGAGCAGGAACGGCGGAGTCTGATCGAGGTGCTCGATAGCGGTCATTGGTCGTACAACGGTCCCCAAGAGCAGGCGTTTAACGCAGCGTTTGCTCAGTTCGTCGGCAGCCGGTATGCGCTCTGCGCCGTCAATGGCACCGTTACTCTGCAGCTGGCACTCGAGGCTTGTGAGATCGGATTAGGGGACGAGGTCATCGTACCCGGTCTGACCTGGCAGGCCACTGCGGCGGCGGTGCTGGACGTAAACGCACTTCCCATTCTTGTCGACGTCACGGACGACACGTGGTGCCTGGACCCGCAGTGTGTCGAGGCAGCGATCACCCCCCGCACGAAGGCGATCATCCCGGTGCACTTATATGGCAGCTTCGTCGACATGGACGCCATACTGACGATCGCCCGTCGACACGGACTGCGAGTGATCGAAGACTGTGCGCACAAACATGGCGGCGAATGGAATGGCAGCAAAGCCGGGAGCCTGGGAGATATCGGGAGTTTCAGTTTCCAGCTGTCGAAACTGATGACAGCCGGTGAGGGGGGAGCATTGACGACGAGCGACCCGGTCCTTTATGAGCGACTCGACGCTCTGCGCAATTGTGGCCGACGTCCGGAAGCGAGCCAGACGGGGCCTCAAGGAGACGGTTTCTATGGCGATGAGGGGAACTTCGTACAATCGGGGAATTATCGGATCACGGAATTCCAGGCGGCTATACTGCTCGAATCACTCCGGCGCCTTCCTGACCAGAACCGGGTGCGGGACGAGAACGCGATTTATCTGAATGAGCGTCTGCAAAAGTTACCGGGGGTCAGCCCGATGAGGCGCGACGCGCGTGAGACTCGTGAAGCTTATTTCAATTTCGTATTCCGCTATCACCGGGACCAGTTCCACGATCTGCCAGTGACAACATTTCGCACCGCATTAGCTGCTGAACTCGGCTGCGCCGTGGAAGCCTGCTACGAACCGCTCAACGCATGCCCTCTGTATGCTCCCCACACGAAGCCCCAGCGGCATCGATTGACGCAGCAATACTGGGAACAGATCAACCCCGCCCGGTTCGAGCTCCCCTGCTGCCACCGAGCTCACCGTGAACAGTCGGTCTGCTTCCACTTCAATGTACTGATGGGCACTCGGGCCGACATGGATCTGATCGCCGGCTCGATTGAGAAGATTTACGAGTGTGCCGGGGAACTGCGCTGACAGACTCTTGCGGATGGAAGACATACCATGCAACCTGTGGGAATCGCTCTGATCGGGTCAGGCTTCATCGCCGGTTACCACGCACGGGGTCTCACTGGGCTGCCCGGCGTGCAGGTGAAAGCTGTCTGCAGCCGCAGAAGGAGTGTCGCTGAGCAATTCGCCGCTGAGCACGGCATTCCGCTGGTGACCGATACAGTTGGCGATCTGCTGGAACGCGACGATATCCAGGCAGTCGTGATCTCAACCCCCAACAAGTTCCATGCTCCCTACAGCTGCGATTTTCTACGCCATGGCAAGGACGTTCTGGTCGAAAAGCCGATGGCCATGAATGCTGAACAGGGGCGCGAGATGATGCGCTGCGCCCAGGAGCATGCGCGGATCCTGATGGTCGGACACATGTGGCGATTCGACGACCATGTCAACTCGCTGCGCGAGCAGATTCGGGCAGGTACGCTCGGCCAGATCGTCAAAACCAAAGGATATGGCGTGCATGTCGACTGGGGACCCGCCGGATGGTTTGTCGAGCATGAGCTCTCCGGAGGCGGCGCGCTGGCCGACATGGGTATCCACGCCATTGATACGGTGCGGTACCTGTTGGGCGACCCCCTTCCTCGGGAAGTATACGCGAAGATCAACACGTCGTTCGGATCGTATGACGTGGACGATACGGGGATGGTCATGATTACCTGGCAGACCGGCACCGTCTCCTTGATCGAAAGCGGCTGGTGGCACCCGCACGCGGATGGGCCGGAGGCAAGCACTCAGCTCTTTGGCACCCGCGGTTACGCTTCGCTCTTTCCCACGCTGATCAAGCGCAAAGTCGGCGACAGCTGGGAAGAGTTTTCTCCCTCGTGTGCTCCTCGACAGGAACACTGTGACCAGGCGATGTACACGCGGCAGATGGAGCACTTTGTGCAATGCGTTCGCAGTCGCGCGCAGCCGGCAGTGGGTGGTCTCCAGGGGCTCGTGAATCTGCAGATCATCGATGCCGCGTATGAGTCCGCCCGTACGGGGCAAGCCGTGATGCTCGGTTCAAGGCGCTCTGAAGGCTGTGATTCAGTTGAGATGAGTGAAGACAAAAAGATGGGATGACAAGAAGATTGTGAGCGACGGCGGCGTCAGCTTTCATTTTCTTGTCAGCTCAATCTTCTGTCTCCTCGCGCATGGCTGCAACTGCACTGACTCACTGCTGGGGAACTACCTCACGCACCTCGCCATTGACGCGCAGCCTGACGGTGGCGTGCTTGTCGGGTGCCTTGTCGGCCACGACACGGAAATGGGTCACCTGGCCGTCCTGCCATTGGCAACTCACCTGATAGCCACCTCGCGCCCGCAGACCGGTGAAGGAGCCCTGTTGCGCCCACGCTGGGGGTAGTGCCGGCAACAGAGCGATTTCACCCGCGTGACTCTGCAGCAGCATTTCGGCAATCGCTCCGCTGATCCCGAAGTTGCCATCCAGCTGCATCGGCGGATGGTTGCAGAACAGGTTGGGAAGTGTGTTGTAGGTAAGCAGCCCGCGCACCATGATCCCCGCTCGCTCCGCTTCCCCCAAACGCGCCCACATGGCACAGCGCCACGGCCAGGTCCACGAGCGGCGGCTGTCGCCAATCGTGGTATCGACAGAAAACGGCTGCCCTGTCGTTTCTGCATGATCGTTGCTGCGCACCTGGAGACTGCGGATCGCTGCCTGAGCCAGATCGGGTGTGCGGGTCAAGCTGATCTGCTCACCGGGATAGACGGCAAACAGATGCGACGTGTGCCGGTGCGTGTCGTTCGGATCGTCCCGGTCCTCTTGCCACTCCTGCAGTTGCCCCCAGCGTCCGATCCGGTTCGGCGCCAGGCGCGCCTGCATGTCGGCCACCTTCTGCTGATAATCGGTGTCGACACCCAGAGCCTTCGCCATCTGCAAATAGTTCTGCATCAGGTCCCAGATGATCTGCTGGTCGTGCATGACTCCGTCCTCACGCGGACCATGTTCGGGCGACCAGCCGTTGGGGGCGACCAGTGTCCCGTCCGGGAGTTGCTTGAGATGATCTTCCCAGAAGTGGCAGATCTCTTTCACCATCGGATAACCTTGTCGGCGGAGGAACTCCTGATCCTGCGTAAAGGCAAAATGCCAGGCCATGTGCTGAGCGTACCAGGCGCTGGCTGGAATATTCCATTCCCAGCCGTTACCACCAAAGATGTTCTGGCTCGTTCGCGCGGTCCAACCGCGCGTCTGGTCGCCGAAGGCACGGCGTGTGGCGATGCGACATGGCTCGGCACAGGCAGACAGAAAATCGAGCAGCGGCTGGTGGCATTCGGGAAGCGCGGTTGGCTCAGCCGCCCAGTAGTTCATCTGCACGTTGATGTTGCTGTGGTAATCGCTCGCCCAGGGGGCCTGATTGCTGTCGTTCCAGAGCCCTTGCAGGTTGGCCGGCAAACCTCCCGGACGCGAACAGCTGGCCAGCAAGTATCGCCCGTACTGGAACATCGTCTCCTCCAGATCAGGATCGACCTTCCCCTGCGCGTACGCGGCCAGTCGCTCGTCAGTGGGCAGTGCGGCCGCTGCCTCGTCCGATGGGCCCCAATCGATCACAACTCGATCGAGCAATGGAGCAAGATCGTTCAGGTGCGCATGGCGGAGCTGCTGGTAAGACTTCTTCTCGGCGGCTTCCGTCTCTTGAGCGATGACGGGCGCCGGATCCGCGCCACGCCAGTTGGTGTTGTAGTCGGCTGCGTAGTTGGTATGAGCGGCCAGGAGCAAGATCAAGCTCTCGCAGTCCGCAAAGACCAGATCGTTTCCGTCCGGTGCGACCGTGCCGCCGGTATGCAGCACCTTCACACGGCACGCGTGCCGCAGCTGATTGGGCATCACCGCATCCCAGGAAAGATTGTCAGCGTCGGCGACGACCTGGCAATCGGCCTGGCCCGGCTGCAGCCGCAAGCGACCGGTCAGAGCCGCCGCCGGTTGTCCGTCCTGCTCCGCTTGATAGCGGAACACCATGACCTGATCCGGATGACTGGCGAACGCCTCTCGCAGTACCGTGACTCCTTCCCGCACGAAGGTGGTCCGATGCAGGCCGGTCGAGATGTCCAATTGGCGGCGATAGTCGGTGGCTGAGCCGAGTGCGGTTTCAGGTGTCAGTTCGACACCGGCCAACGTGATCTCGGCGACCTGAAAATGTGCGGCGATCTGAGGCACGAACGAGAGCCGGTAGTACCGATAGGGCGCCGGTTGCTGAACGCGGAACTCCTTCGTCTGATGTCGCGATTCGAAGGGCCCTTCCAGCACGCGGCGATCCAGTTCGACGTACTCCTTGCCGTCACTTGATCCGGCCAGAATCCAGTTCTGTGGATCGCGTGGCGGGATGTCGTCGGCACTGGTCAGCGTGTATGACGCTACCTGCTTCGCCACGGGTAACTCGACTTGCCATACAACCAGATCGCCGGGGTCGGCAATGCACCACTTGGTATCTGCGCGCCCATCCACACAATTGCCGATCGCCTTGCCGTCCCCTCGCTCATGACCGCTGGGAGATGTGATGCGCGATTGGTCGGGCGAGGCGAACTCCAGGTAGAGGTCACCGAAGGTCCGGTAGCTGCCGAATCCATGGTCGCCCGTTTCGTACTCGCCGTCCCAATTGTTGTCACCCGACCAGAGCGAACTCTCATTGAACTGGATGCGCTCCACCGTCACGCCCCCAAACAGCATGGCACCGAGCCGGCCATTACCGATCGGCAGCGCTTCCGATGACCAGTCATTAGCCGGCCTGTTGTACCACAGCACATGGTGCGATCCGACACCAGAATCCTCGCTGGCAGGCGAATCGGTGGCGGAAAGTGAGAAGGCAATTGCGCCGAAAGCGGTCCACAGTAGCGATGCAACCAGGAGTCGACATACGTAGTTCTTCATGGTGGATCTTCTTTCGTGGCTATTGTCGACTCACGAGTCACATTACCTGTTGCTCGCGGCGACGTGTGAGGTCTGAACCAATCACACATTGAGCAGCGCGCTACCGCTGCGAGGAGACAGAAAAATGAGATGACAAAAAGATGAAAGCTGACACCGCCAGTCAACCGATCTTTTTGCCGCGCTATCTTTTTGTCCTTGTTCTTCTGACCTGACTCATCGCCATCAGGGTGCCTTGATAAGTACGATCCGGTCGACGAAGAGGGCTGCCACTTCCTGCGGATTGTTGTTGGGTGCGAACCAGAAGTACATGCCATTGTGCAGCGGATGGACCCCGAGATCGAGCAGTTGGTACTGCTCCCCGGCACACTGTGCAATGGGGACATTCACGGTTGTGACGGCCTTGCCGGCCGACGCGTCGTAAAGCCCGCCATGGAAGGCAGTTCCTTGTTCGGCTTTCGCCTGGCAGCGCACCAGCGCCACGCAGCGCCACCGTCCCGGTTCGACCAGTCCGTCGTTGAGCGGATACTGCACCGCCCACTGGGTATGTGAGGCGGGCATGCGGGCAGCCATGCCGTCGGACGCCTGTGGATCTTCTACCCACGAAGCCCAGGTGCCGGCGTTGTGCAGCGCGAAATGATTGTCCTGGATGTCCAGCCACGTATCCCGCGGTAGATCACGACAGAACTCCGGCACGGGGGCAGCCGGGCGAAACTGTCTGGCGAGGTTCGCTGCGTACTCGTCGAAAGGACGCCCTTCGCCATAGAAGCGATTTCCCAGCTGCTCGTTCTGCTCGATCCACTGTCGGCACGCCGTCACCGGGTCTGCCGGGCCGAGGAACTCACAGCCTGCTTTGCGCGCCTGAGCCTGCAGTATGTAGTAGTTGGCCAGCCACGCCAGATCCACAGGCAGACGTTCTCGGCGCACGCGCTGCGCGAGTAGTTCATCGCCGGCCACCGCTTTCTCGGCTTCCCGGAAGATCTTCGTCGCTTCGTTGAGCGTGTCGATCGTCAGCCAGGAAGTGGTCGAGGGTGTAAAGCAGCCGAGTCGCGTTTCGGAATGCATTACGGCATCCTCAAGGAGATCGAGATATCGGCGCAGGTGAGGCGCGGCGGCTCCGTAATAGCCCTGCAGAAACTCATCCATCAGCGTCTGCTGATCGAGCGAAGGATCCCACATGAGGTGAGATAACACCCAGGTTCGCAGTCGGATGAAGTCCCCTGTCGTGCTGTAAGCATCACCTTGTTCGAACAATCCGACCGTATGATGATCGACGAAAAAGCGAATATCATCGGCCAGCGGCCGCATGTTGGGATGGGGCAGCAGGAAATTGCTGAAATTCGTGACGTAGTTCCACACATACATTTTCGGAGCGATCGCACTCCATTGCTGCATGTCATCGCGAAACGAGGTGTTCTGCGGGCCGGTGGCCAGTGGCTGGCAGAACGAACATTCGATCGTGCACAAGCGAATCAACACGTTGTCACGCGGCTTGATGTGCCGCGGAGCACTGCGCGTATACTGGTATGCCAGCGTCTCGATGAGTACGTCCGGGTATTTCTTCTCCACTTCCTCGGCCACCGCATTGACGAAGTGCAGCAGCACTCCGGCGGGCGAACCTTCACGCTGCTCCAGCTCCATACACTCCCGGCACTGGCAGCGTCCGCCCCAGTCATTCTGACTCACCGAGATGATCTGCGGATCCTCCTGCGCGTCCAGTTGCTCCAACACGCGCCGTACGAACTCCTGCCGCATGGTCTCGTTAGTCAGACACAGTTGGGTGCCGTCGGAAGATCGCTTGCCGTCGATTTCGGAATACCATTCAGGATGCTCGGCAAAATACTCCGCCGGTGGCAGGAACTGAAAGAACGTGTGGCACCATCCTACGATCGGCAGATGGCCGCCAAACTCGCGCGGAATGTTCATGAAGTTCCCGTTCAACTTCAACCGGACCGCGAACGGGCTGTTGTACGCATCCCGGTAGAAGGCCTCACGGGAAATCAGCTGGGGCGCATACGATCGTTGCAGTTGAGGAAGCTCAATGGTCGCCCGCTGAGGAATCGTCGCTTCAGTCGACGTCCACCAGCGGCAGCCGACGACGTCCTCGAGAAACGTATTGACCGCATAGAGCGCTCCGCGAGGTGGAGCGCCGGTCAGGACCAGGTGTCTGCCGACCGTCCGCAGGCAGATACCGTCGCGGCCCGGGACGCGGACCTTGTCGTCGGGTACAAGCTCCTTTGCCCGCCGCGACTCCCCCACCACGATCTGAGGCGTACGGTCGCTTACTTCCTGCTCGCTGAGGATGGGAAGCTGCACTCCACTCACCTGACGGAGGAACTCCTGCAGCTCACGCCCCGCCGCTTGCTGCGAGGGCGAAGCGTCTTGTGGCAAGACAATCACATAGTCCGATTTGCCGTCGGCAATCAGCGTGTCGGCGACCACAGGTGAACTGGCCACGACCACAACGCAACAGATGAGAGCAGGCAGGTATTTCATACGATGGGTCCTCGGCAGGCGATGGAGGCGTAGGTGTGGGTCTGTGTGACAGTATTCAGTGTAGCCGAAAACGACGAGCAATACACGTCGTAGCACGTAGCACGTAGCATGTAGCGCGGACTTCAGTCCGCGACAGCACCGGGGAAAACGTCTGCCGGTGGGGAGGATGGGGACGGGGCAGTCACGCACTCGAGTGCGTGCTACGGCTCTGCGCGACACTAGACACTATCTGTACGGTCAATCTCGCAGCTGCTCATCGCCGTGCTGGGCGATCCATTGGCGAGTCCAGTCGACGGCTTCCAGGCCGACGTCCACATTGGGAGTGGCCAGGAAGATCATGCCGGCGATCCGGCCTTCGCGCAGCCAGCGGTAACCCAGGTCCACCTGCTGCCGCATTCGCTCCACGGCCAACCTCTGGCATTCGTTGAAATCGTACATATAGCAGCCCAACAGCACGGGCTTGCCCGGGATCAGCTTTTCGAGCGCCGCCAGGTTATCCGGCAGCTGATCCAGGTCCGCCGGGCTCCAGGTCCAGAGGCTGACCTGGTCAACTTCGTCCAGGTATGGCTTGAGTGCCTCGGAAATCTGCCGCACGTAGACCACGGCCGTAATGGGCAGGCGCTGGCCCCGGTACTGGTGTTGGCTCAGCTCCCGCAGCTGTTCGGGGGAGAGAGACGCCGTTGCGCGCTCACCATCTACCAGCACATCGTCGGCGGAGAATCCGGCATAAGTCGAAGACGCAGTGGCGTGCCAGTTGCGTGTGTCCACACGTTGATGATCGCGATAGAAGCGGACGCTCTTCAATCCGCAGCTCAGCGCAGCTGCTGTGTCATGTGTCGAGTGTATCCGGATTCTCACGGTCTGAAAAGCTTCGGAAGGCAACTCCACTCGGACCGATTGCCCCGGTTCATCAGGCAATTCCACTTCGCCCACCGATGTGTACTTCCGGCCGTCGGGGGAGATTTCCACGGTCACGCGACGACTGCGATAGTCACCGGACGGCCAATCGGTTTGAACCAGCTCGACGCGGTCACAGGTCACCGCTGCGGGCGATGTAATCGTGAGCGTCACGGGGAAGGTCACGTTGTTCTCAGCCAGCCACATGGATGCTCGAGTATGAAAGAAATCATCCAGTATGAAGCCCTTCATGTTCTCGTTCTGCTCGGCCAGCCGAATAACGTGCCGGCGCTCCTCATCCGACGTGGCACCACCTGCGCCGACGAGCGACCAGTAGACACGATCCAGTCGCTTAAAGGGCTCATAGTACTCTTCGAAGGGCGGTTCTGGCTGACCTTCGTATCGAATGAAGATCATATTGCGAATGCCCATCCAATCGGCTGCCGCCACCGGCTCCATGGTCGACTTCAGGCCGAGCGGTGCGAGGTAGCTTTCGTTGTAGACGCGAGCTGGATGTCCCCAGATCCACAAGCGGTCACGAACGCTCTGGTTCGGATCATCGGCCTGCTGGAGAAAGGGGCTCTCGGGTGAAGGAGATGTCTGTGCGCCGGCAGGTGCGACGCTCAGCACGGCAATGCCGAGCGTCGAAAAGAACAGACGTTGCATGAACCGGATCATCGAGCAAATCTCCATCTTTCAACACCAGCAGCGGCGGTTCTTGCCATCCCACGGGTCATTGGGTCTTTCGCCATTCGTCATTTCATTCGTCATTGGGTCTTTCGTCATTCGACATTTCCTCATCCGTGCAGACCACTCGGAACCCGACGTTGAACACTCGCTGCCAGGGCCAGTAGCTGGACCGCCAGTTGCTGCGCGCCATGTCGGAGCGTTGCTGCCACGACCCGCCTCGCACGGCCTTGCGCAGATCGGTGGCTGCATGGCGCGAATCGGCGCCGGAAAACGGATACGGCAGGTAGGCGCTGAAGGTCCATTCCGCGACGTTGCCGTGCATGTCGTACAAGCCCCAGGCATTGGGCTGGAACGAGCCGACCGCGGCGGCAACCGTTTGTCCGTCGTTGACGGGATCGACCGCAAAGAAAGGCCGCACTTTTTCCATGGACGCCATGCGTCCGAGATTCAACAGGGAGTCATCGGCCACGTTGGCAAATGCGGAAGTCGCATCAGGCAGTGCTCCGAAGCTCCACGGTGTATTCGTGCCGGCTCGGCAAGCCCATTCCCATTGCGCTTCGTCGGGTAATGTGAAATGCTTGCCAGTCGTCTGCGTAAGCCAATGACAGAACGCCATCGCCTCGTCCCATGACACGCGGCAGACCGGCTGACGTGGCTGGTTCAAGGCGGCGAAGTGACCCGGGTGCCATTTAAGCCACAGCATCGGCTCGGATCCGCTGTCGTGCGCCTGGCGAAACAGCTGAAACTGTTCGTTCGTAACTTCAGTCGTGCCGATCCAGAAAGGCTGTGGGATCGAGACCACTCCGCCCAGCCGCTCATCCGGGTATCCGTTGGGATCGCCCATAACAAACGCGCCGGCGGGGATGCGGACCATCGCAAGCGTGATACCCGGTGCCAGTGGCAGTTCCCAAGGAGACGAGGCGACTTCGAACTGACGCCGCTTCGCCTCCCCTGGATCAAACGGCCAGCCTGCCGGCAGCTCAACTGCCGGTGCAGGTTCCAAAGGCGGTGGCATTTCAGGGGTCACGCTTAGCGGCTCGAGTGAGCTCACATCCTCGGGATCGTCATCCACACCTCCGTAGCGCGACAGCAGCTCCCGGCGTCGCTGTCGAAAGTGCTCGATCTCTTCGACTGGCGAAGGCCGTAGTCCGCTGGAGAAGAACTCGGTCGGTTGTTCCAGGTAATGCTGCCGGTTGCGCACCGTCGGAATCTCCAGCCAGGTTCCGTAGGCGGGAGCGTTCATATCGATCCAGGTCACGAGTCGGTCCCACGATTCGTCATCGAGCGTCACATTATGATGTCCTTTGCGCAGCATCTGGACCAGCGGATTGGTATCGGCGTGATAGTCGCCCACCGGGATCACGCTCGGACCTTCGAGTCCGGGACTGCGCACGAATCGGCGCAATTCATAGAACGACGGAGGGAATGGGAACGGCGAGAGCGGCATGCTTTGCGGCTCCGCGCGGCGGAGATCGATGAGCAACCGGTTGTCGAGTTGCGGCTGACCGTTGTGACAGCTCACGCAATACCGATCCAGCACCGGCTGCACTTCGCGGTCCCAACTGAAGCCACGCACAGGACCGTACCAGGGCGTGATGGGTGATGGGACGATTCCGCGCAACCCGGTATGCGAGGGCGGCGGCGAGCTGTTGGAGTGTTCGTGGCAGCCAACGCAGCTGACTGCTTCACCAGGCATGGCCGTGAACCAGCTGCGCATCAGCTGCACCGCCTTGCCTTCGGCATCGAGTGGCTGCAGCGCAATAGGTGTATTGGCTGGGACAGTGAAATAGGCTGAGCCATCTTCAGCCACGGGCACCGTGCCCAGGACGCGACGCACGTCCCAGGGGCCATCCATGCCGACGTAATCTTCAATACCCGAGGTGCCGTAGTAGTTGAAATGGTAGGTGAACAGGCGGAGTTTCTTGATCGTGCCGCGCGGAATCCCCTGCAGTCCGCTGCCGACATGGATGTCTTGCAGATAGACGGTCGCTTGCTGGCTGTCGGGGTCGACTCGTTCCGGGAGAATCGGTGGTCGCGGGGTGGTTCGGACGGGAACGGGTTCAAACAGCACGCAACCCGGCTCCTCGCACAGCAGCAGCATGTTGTCGAAGACGTCGACCAGGTAGATTCCCCACAGCGCTCCGGGGGTCGGTTGGCTGGCGGCCAGGAAGTATTTGTCGCTCAAGGGATAGGGGTGCAGGAACTTGGGCCAGGATGCGTCCACCAGGTTGTCGACCATGATGGCTTCAACTTTCTTGCCTCGGCCGGGGATTCTCTGCACGGCTCCTTCCGCCTGATGCCGCCCCTGCGCGATATCGAATACGACCAGTTCCCCGGCGCGCGCGGTACCATGGTGGCCGGTCACGATGGCGACGAATTGCGTGGGATGATCGGGGATCGGTCGAGCGTAGAAGATGCGGTTGGGCCAGAAGCTGCCGCTGGCATAGTGCGCGCGCTGGCCCGTACCGTCGGGGTTCATGGTCATCAGGCGTCCGGTGAACGCATGGGCGATATCGGTGTATTCCCACCGAGTGTAGAGCACTCGGCCGTCAGCCATCACGGACGGATAGAAATTGTGGTCCTGGTCAAAACAGACACGTCGCATGCCGGAGCCATCGGAGTTCATGATGCAGAAGTTCGCGACTTCATCGCATCTCCGTTCGCACGGAACCGATTGAAAACACGCGGACGAGGCGAACAGGATCCAATCATCGGGGAGGTAACAGGAGTCGTAGTTGTCGACATCCGGTTCTTCGCCGCGCGTGACCTGCCGGAGATTTTCGCCGTTGGTTCCTATTTCGAAGATCTGCCAACGATCATGACTGCCAACCGAAGAAAACAACAGGCGGTCGGCGTCAAAATGCAGCTTCAAATCACCGACAAAGACGGAGTTCTCCGGACGATAAAGGGTCGACAGACTCGCACCGGGTCGGATGGGCGAAAGGACCGCAATTTCGTTGTCCAGATCGATTTCCCGCAGGTAGCCATTGCCCTGAAAGTTGATCGGCAGCCCGTTGAGAAATCCCACCACATCATTGCCAACAAACGTTCCCGCTTCCCCGCGCACGCGAGGGCGGGGAATCTTCTGAGCGGCATCTGCCCGCTTGACCAGCAGCAACCGATCGAAATCGATCAGCGGATTGGCGAGCAAAGCTTCACTACGCAGGGCATCGAATCGACATGCCGCATCGTACCAGGCTAGCGTATCCGGTGGCGAAGCAGCACGAGCCGCAGCGATGGCGGATTCCAGTTCACTGAGCTGCTGAAGATACTCCGGGCCGCGCGGGTAGCGAGCTCCAAAGCAGCTCGTCAGGTCCTCGATCGCCAGCCGCAGCGATATGGCGGCTGCATCGTTCCACTGTGAAACGCGCTCGTCCACGTCGCGTGAACGATAGTAGACCTCGCGCACAGCCGCCAGGTTTCCGCTTTCTGCCGCCTGCACTGCCCGGTGCTCCGCTTCGTCCGACAGTCCGGCTCTTACCGATTTCGCATACCGCCGAGCCAGCAACGCCACATCATCCGATGATCCGACCTCTTGCCAGATCGCGTCCTGGCGTTCCCAGACCATCTGCCGCCGCGACTGCGGGTCGGGAAAATCGCGCGCGAGCCAGCGCCAGATGGCCTCGCGCCGGGAAACATACATCGGCCGCTGAGCGGGCGATGCTTCGGCCTCTTGGAGCCCCAGCACTTGGAGGCTGGCCAGCAGCGACTCCTGCCACGAACCTCGCTTCGTGTAAAACGCTTGCGGCGCCGGACCAATGCGATCGACTCGGCAACAGGCAAATGACACGGTCGATCCAACCACCCCGGAACCACCGGAGGAACCAAGCAGCGCCGGATAGCCGATCAGGCCTTCGTCGAAGTCGGTCCACGAGACCATCCAGTCGGCTGGCTCAGGCTCGCCATCGCGCCAGGCCTTGCCGCGCAGCAGACCGGGCATCTTGCTGAGCTTCATCCAGTACCAGATGCCGGTCTGACAAGGGAATTCGCAGCCGGGTGCCCAGGCGACGTAGTCGTGCAGGAACTGCAGCTGTCCCCGGTTCAAGGCCAGGTTGAGTCCGATCCCATTCTCGCCGTCGCAGCAGAGTCCAATCCCGGCGCGCGCTTGAGGATCACCGGTCCAGCGATCGAGTCGGAGTTTCGCGGTCATCATGATGCCGGACGACAGCTCCTCGGCGTCGCCTCGCACCAGCACCGCTTTGCTGGGATCATCGAGCCCCGCATCCAACTGCCGCAGAACTCCCTCCTGAACCTCCCAGTGGCCACCGAGGATTCTCCACGGTTTCGCCAACCCGCCGGAACCGCCGGAAAATGTGCCGACGAACAGCTCCTGCTCCGGAGGCTTCTCCTGTGCGATACCAGGGGCACCGCACCAGACTACAGCGGCCAACACGATCAGCCACCGCAGGATGCGGTCGCAGCGGCGTCCTTGGTGAGTCGCCGACGCGGATGCAAATCGAGTCACGATCTTGTGGCTGCTTGGTTCGCTATTCGTCATTCGTCATTACATTCGTCATTGGGTACTTCGTCATTCGTCATTCCATGTGTCATTCAGTCGGATGCTGCCAAATCACGCTCGGGTAGTTAGAGCCAGGGAACGTGGCGCAGCGCCTGCTCCTTCTCGGCCAACCGGAAGATCCGTCGTGCATTGCCGTGCATGATCGGATCGATCAGCTCCAGGGCGTCGTTGGCGCTCAACCAACCTTCCTCGACCAGCTCACTCAAAGCCAGTGCTATGCCCTGTCGCGCCATGATGGCGTGACCGAGTACCTGTTCGACGTACAGATAGTCGCCACCGAACGTCAGGATCTTGTTGGCCGGAGCCGTGACCAGGTACTTCTTCAGAAAATCCTTGGCCGCCACTGGATTGATAATCCACGACCAGCACATATCGATATGCGCGTTGGTCCATTGCTTGGCGACTGCCAGCAGTTCCTCATAGTAGGGATAGCAGATGTGCATGAACACAAACTGCGTTTCCGGCGAGTTGCGGCACAGGTCACAGGCGGAGCCGGCGTTGTGGATCAATCGAGACAGCGGCATGCTGTTCTGTCCGGCGTAGTAACCGGTATGCAATTTCACCGGCAGCTGATGTTCTGTGGACTTTTGCGCCGCGTACCAGAAGAGGTGATCCTCCAGAGCCTTCTGCTGGACCGGATCGATCGGTTGACCCTCGAGTCTCTTCTTGAACGTGTCGGCCACTTGTTCGGCCGGCACCGGAGTGTAGTCGATATCGCGGCGGTAGGCATCCTGCGACTTGACGGCCACGGCATACGTGCTGTACTTGGTGAACCACCAGTCGATCACCTTGTGCCAATCGGACAGCTCGGACACCGAGATGCCGGTGGGCTTGCCGAACATCTCCAGATCAGGGCCCACGTACATGCCGACGATGCTGATGTCCTGCATCATGAGCGTAGGCATTGTCGACTCGCGGAATCCCGAGCCGAACGAGTTGACCTGGCAGGACTCGATTTTGCCCATGTCACACAGGATGCGTTGGTAGAAACCGGGTTGACGAAGCTGTTCGTAGCCCGCCTGGATCTGCTCGACGGTCGCCGCCGATAGATCATCAACGCCATAGAGCTGGCGCATGGAGATGCGCGCCGCCTGTCCATAACCGGTGTTCTTGACCGAGGGCCAGTAAGGTTCCAGCATCTTCCACTTTTCTGCCGGAGATGGTCCTTTGGCGTAGAACTTGCCAAGCACATCGCCGGGCATTCCACTGGTCAGCAGATCGGAACCAAGATAACCCGACATCAAGAGGGTCCAATCGTCTTGACCCATCGCCGCGCCGGACGGTGGCAGACGATCTTTTTCGTCGCACAGGTGCTCGTGCGTATCGATCAGCGTCGTATTCCACACTCTGGCGAAGATCTCGGTGCGCAGGTCCGTCTGCTGTGGCGGCGGATCGGATGCCATCCCGGAAGATGCTTCGCTCACACTGACACCCCACAGCGCGGCCACACCCGCGGCTTTGAGTGCCGTGCGTCTCGACGTTCGATATTCGTGACTCATCATGCCCGTCTCCACTTGGTGTTGGTGCGGCCAGGTTATCAGATACGAGAACGCGCCACCTACTTGCTAGACCGTGCCCCGCGCCAGCTTACCACGTCACACTTCGAGCTGCCATCACGCAGCGCAAAGCGCAACACGTTTGGGGGGACGAACGGATGGATCGGCTGCCGGGGCGAGTCAGGCTATTTGTAGGCTACTCCCGCTGGGTTGAGCTGTCCGCACCACGGTATAATGGCTCGTCCAGTGGCCCACCCCTACGCACTTCCGAAAGGAGCCCACGATGAGCGCCCAGAGCAATCAACAGAAGCTGAACGTTCTTAATCAAGCATCCTGCGGCAGCTGCTGCAGCAATCCTCAGCCGGAATCGTCCGCCGGTTTCTCGCGTCGGCATTTTCTGCAGGGACTGGGAGGGGCCGGAATTGTGCTGAGCGGAATGGCAGTGGGTGGTTCTCGGGCCTGGGCCGACGTGGGCGATCCGGTACCCGGTGAGCAGCCATTCCCGCGCGGCGCGGCGCTGCGGGTCAAGCCGATCTTGATTTACGACGTGCCAGCTCGTGGTGACCGAGTGTCGTGGCGCAGCTACGGCGGAATCCACACTGCCGACGCAGCTCGCGAAGAAGCTGGAAGAATCGACGCCGAACTTCGTCAGATGCAGCAACAGGCCGAATTCCCGTTGGAGATCCAGGCCCTCGAGGTCCTTGATTCTCAAGCGAAGCTGGGACAGGTAAACATCGCCGAGACTGATTTATGCGTGGTCTATGCGGCGGGTTACTGCGGGGAGTGGCCACTGCAGATCCCCATGGTGATGTTCGTCCGTCACAAGTCGGGACCGTTCTATCTGGGTTTCGAAATCGCTCATTGGCGTTTTCTGCGTCAAAACGGCGACACGATGGCGCTCGCTGGGTTCGATACCGACGACGTGGTCGTGGACAGTTACGACGAGCTGCTCTGGCGTCTGCGGGCCATGTATGGGCTCAAGAACGCCCGCGGTACCAAGATGCTGACGATTGGTGGATTGGTTGCGTACAGTGCTCCGGCGCAGGAACACGGCCCCCGCATCGCCAAGGAGCAATGGGGTTATGACTTTGTCAATGTGACTGAAGAGGAGTTTGCCGCACGGCTGGCGGCAGCTCGCGCCGATCAACAGGCTGTTAAGCAGGTGAAGGAGCAGACGGCTGCACTGGTTGGAATGCCCAACGTGACGATGGAGACGGACCCCAAATTTGTCTTCAATTCCTATATGGCTCTGCATGTGGTGCGGCAGTACCTGCAGGAGACGGGAGCCAGCAATTTCGGGTTCTCGTCATGCATGGGGCATGTCCAGATCGCCATGCTCGATACGCCTGCCTGCCTGGTGCTGAGCCTGGCTAACGACGAAGGCTACACCGCCTATTGCCACACGGATCTCTCCCACACGATGCCCGGCGTGCTGTTGCGCTGGATCGCCAGCCGGCCGACGTTCGTCTGCAACTCGCACGTTCCACACGACGGTGTCTTCTTTGTGGCTCACTGCCAGGCACCGCGCCGCATGAACGGTCGCGACTATGAACCGGCGACGATCATGACACACTACGAGTCGGACTACGGTGCCGCCTGCAAGACGCATTACACGAAGGGGCAGGTTGTCACGGTCGTTGTGCCGAATCTTGGTTGTACCAGCTGGCAAGGGTTTCGCGGCACGATTGTGGGAGCACCGTCATATCCCGCCTGCCGCTCACAGATGGAGATCCAGGTGGATGGCGATTGGCGACGTTTGGCCCGGGAGATGCAAGGCTTCCACACGCAGATCGTCTACGGTGACTACACGCGAGAAGTCGGCTATGCTGTCAAGAAGCTGGGAGGCCACTTCCAGTGGGATTGTTTCAGCCCGCCCGTCTAATCCGCTGCGAAGGCCACGGGTCCGCCTGCCGGTCCGAAACCTGCGAACGTGAAGGCTCCACTTGGAAATTGGATATTCCTTGTTCGATATTCTGCGGTTCGGACGCCTTGGTGGCTAATGTAGCCTACGGTTCGAACCCAAGAAGTTGCCGGACGATCCATGTTGTTGGTCCTGTAATCAGTGAAACAAGGATTCGGCGAAGCGGCTTGTTCGAACGCTGCCTGGTAGGCGCTCGGCTGACGAAGCGAGCTGCATTTACTCCACAGACAGACGATATTACGCCATTTGATATGAGCTGAACTCCATGACTTTCACCACTTCATCCCTGCATGTGCACCATGATCGCGGTCGGTACGCCTCACCTTTCCTGGTTCTGCCCGTGCTCTTGGCCATCGGACTTGGGGGGCTGGCCGATATGCCTGCCGCACGGAGTGCGGACCGTGATTACGAGTTCGATGGGAGCATTTCTCGCAAGGTGCTCGACAATTATCTGTCGCGAGCGGTGACGTACTCGGAGCTGTTGCACGGAGTTGGCGATCCGGCCGACAATATCCGGTTCTTAACCAACACTCAGACAAAGTTCGCCGGTCGCGCCATCTATCGCTGGGGTGGCGAAGCGGCATTGCCGGATCTATTGGCGCGCGCCGAACCGATCGCCCGCCAGGTGCATGCGGCAGATCCGCAGATGATTTTGCAGGCCGCTTGCTTTGAGATCGTCACTACCCAGGTGAACAAGGTGCCTGTGCCCGAGTGGTTGTGGGGCGAGTTCGATCGGCCGGTCGAGTCACGCAACTTCCAGTACGAAGCGATGATCTATCCGGATGGACATCGGCAGAACCACTGGGGGCGCGGGGCTTCGGTGCCCGATATGAGCCAGCCGGAGACGCGGCTCTGGTTTCTCTACCTGGCAGCGGTCTATGTGAATCTGGGAGTTGAAGCCATCCACTTCGGTCAGGTCGAGATCATGGACGATCGGGATCCGGACCACATCCATTGGCGCGATCTGATGCAGCGCGTACGCAGCTATGCGTCGCGACACGCGCGACGACACATGGTCCTCTGCGACGCGCACGTGCCCAGCGGAGGACTGGTCCACGACGGCCGTCTGCTGTTTGATTTCCACTCGTTCCCTCTGCGGATCGAAGAGGTTCCTGACAAGCCGCTGCAGGGTGTACTGCAAGTGGGCTACTTGGACAGCTTGTTTGGCCGCAGCAAAGGGGGAACAACGCCCAGCGGCTGGGCGTGCGAGCATTTGCCGTTCCTGGTCGAACTGGACAACTTTGAGCCGAGCGGACGGGAGGGACAGAATATGGGTGGGCACTGGATCTGGGGCTACGACGAAATCTCCTGGTTCGCCCATTTGCCGCAGCAGCAACGCAACGACTGGCTGCGTTATGCCTGGCGCTGGATCCGCGAACATGACTCGAACGGCTGGCTGCAGATGCCCGGCAGCCGAACGCTCTGTGCTCCCATAGGCGATTGCCATTGGTATTTTGCCAATACCAGGAGTGCGACCACACCGACCGGCTTCTCACAAGAAGAAACGATCAAGTCGATCTGGGCCGTAGACAATTCGCGGCCGTGAACGGTCATTCGTCCCGGGGAAGGTGCTCCAGATCGGGGGACATGAAAGGCCAGGAACGTTCTTTCTGGTCGCGGTTGTGGGATTTGTTCCGCAGGAAGGACAATGTTCGGTGATCATCCATCTTTTACCGTGAAGCGGTTATCTTCAACAGCCCAGAGTCGCCCGGGGACCGCTGCTTCAGCGGGCCCCGGCGCACCCTGGGTAGGCGCCTTTCACGTTCTGTGCCAGCGCAGCGACGCGATATCACAAAGGAACTTCCATCGATGCGATGCATGATGTTGGTTTGTCTGTTCGGCCTGCTGGCCAATGGCCGGTGTCTGGCCGGTCACACGATGACGCTCACCGAGCCAATCCTCGTGGCTGAAGACGGCCTCCTGCTGGGCAATGGCGATCTGTCGGTCAGCGTTTACCAGACGCGCGACCGGCTGGTCTTCCGGTTCGGCAAGGGGGATGTTTGGGACCGGCGTGTGGATTACTCCGACGATCCGCAGCCTCCCACGATCCAGGAGATTGCCCATGGTATCGGCGTGGAACGCTGGAAGTGCAGTCCCTATGGCGATGGCGAACCGGTGGCCCTCAATGGAACCGACAATCCACAACGGATGAAAGAGCTGTGCAAAGGCACACCACCGAGTTATTTTCGGCGTCCTTATCCTTGTCCCAAGCCAGTGGGCGAGCTGGCGGTACAGCTGCCATCCGATCTTCCAGGACTCACAGTGCGTCAGGAGCTGACGCTGGAAGAGGGCCTGCTGCACATCACCTGCTCCTGGCCGTCTGGTGTGCAACTGAATGTGACCAGCTTTGTCGCGCCTCAGCCGAACGTCCTGGTGGTCAAATGGGAGCTGACCGGCTGGGACGCGCAGACGCGGATGGGCCACGATGTTCCACCGCTCTGGTTCTGGCTCTACCGCTGGGCCGATCCCACGATCAAGGAATTCGGGCAGCGGTTTGCCGGCGAATTCGTGCATGACGGATTCTCCGCGTATCCGGACGCCGCCAAGTGCAGTCCGCTGCCGCACCCGACCGTAAGTGTGCTGCAGGAGCGGACGCTGATTCAGCAGACGTTTCAGCCGGAGCCGACGTTTCCCCAGGGCTTTCGCTATCAGCTGGTTCCGTACCTGTCGGAAGGGAACATCTATCCGGTGGACATGAGCGCATCGGGCGAAGCGCGTCTGAGGCTCTGGCCGCCGCTGACTGCTCGGGCCGGCTGGGTCGCGGTGGCGGTGCCGAGTGAAAGCGATGAAGGAGGTGCCGAAGCGGAACTCGGCCGAATCCATGCGCTGCTGGCAGACCGACCGGCGGAGCAGCTGGATCAATGGGAAGGAGCTGCGCGCGAGGATGCAGCCCGATTCTGGTCGCGCAGTGCGGTCCGCATCGCTGACCCGCTGATCGAGGGCCTGTGGTACGAGACGCTGCACGCCCGTCGCTGCACGACGAAGGTCGGCAAGACACCACCCGGCCTGTTCCTTCCCAGCACCGTCACCGACTACTCACATTGGCACGGCGACTACCACACCAACTACAACTACCAGCAACCGTTCTACGGTGACTACGTGGCCAATCAGCTCGAGGTCGGTGACGCGTACTTCACCGGAATGGACTATCTGCTGCAGATGGGGAAGATTATTGCGGAGAAATACTACGGGACCCGCGGCGTGTTCATCCAGCTCTCAGGTTATCCGATCAAAGCGGTCGACGATGTGTTGGGCGCCGTGCCAATGGGACGCATGGCCTACATGACCGGCTGGGCATCCAATCAGTACTGGTGGCGTTATCTCTACACTCGGGACGACCAGTGGCTGCGGGACGTTGGCTACCCTGTGCTGCGTGACTGTGCTCTGTTCTATCTGGACATCATGCAGCGAGGTGAAGATGGCCTGTATCACGTCTTTCCGTCCAACCAGGGTGAAGACGGTTTTACTGGCAATCCGCAGGACTACACGGACCGAGCGCAGGTGATGCGCCATCTGCGCTACTGTTTGCGAAGCGCGACGCAGGCCAGCGAAGTGCTGGGAGTGGACGCGGAGCTGCGAGAGCAATGGCGTGATCGGCTGGAACATGCGGCTGGAGATGACGGGAAGCCGCCGGTCGAGCTGGAAGGCTTGGCAGCACATTTTTCTCAAGCATGTCCTCCGGAGTTTGGTGACGGATCGGTTCCAGCTGCTCCGGTGCGGGAGGACAACGCGGCGGCCTGGCCCGGAGCAGACCAGTGGGTGGATCTGTGGTACGCCGGCCAATATCCGATGGTGGCAATTCCCACGATTCGCAGCGGTAGGCTCGATCCCGACCGTGCGTACGTGGGTCTTCAGCGCATCGTGCAGCGCTGGCGGCATCCCAACGGTCTGATCTGGGCGATGGCGATTGCCAACTACGGACACTGCGGTGCCTGGACCGAAACGCTCGGCATGGCCGCTCCGCTGCAGGAGATGTTGTTGCAGAGCTATGGCGGTGTGCTGCGCGTGTTCCCCTGCTGGCCGGCCGACGTAGCGGCGAGTTTCTCGACGCTGCGCGGCGAAGGAGCGTTTCTGGTGAGTGCCAGCTGGAAGGAAGGCCGGGTCGAGTCGCTGGAAATCATGAGCGAGAAAGGGCAAACCTGTCGACTCGTCGCGCCCTGGCCTGGCGGTATCCAAGTCAAGACGAAGAGTGGCCAGGCCGTGGCTGTGACTCCATGGGCCGAACACATCGTCGCGTTTGACACCACCGCCGGCGAAACGTATCGCATCACGTCCGCGCCGTAGCACGCCCGTAGCACGCACTTCAGTGCGTGACCGCCCCGTCCTAATCGTTTCCACCGCCAAACGTGTTCGCGGGTCTGTCGCGGACTGAAGTCCGCGCTACGACTACGAAGTGGAAGCATCACGTGTGCGGTCCCTCGCGATGACCCGACTGTCGCTCGCGCTGTACATCCGCTTCTTCACCGCTGCGACTGGTAGTGCAATACTTTGCGGTTCTCTGTCGGATTCCCAAGAACTCTACTTGTCTCCCTCGCCTACCAACAGGTCGGGAATGGCGACACCCAACTCTCGAACTTGGCGAAAAGCGTTCTGGGCTGCTTCGACCTGGCCGTCGGCAAGTAGCGTCCAATAGTCATAGCAGCTGTTATAGGGAGCCACCGGCACCAATATCTGCGAGCATTTGCGCGACAATTCACGCATCTTGTCGTCTTTGATAGCGGCCGCCATGGGATCGGCAGCGGGATCACCGAGTCCTTTCAACAGGGCCCATGTCCAGGGTGAGATGGAGGATGGAAACAGCTGGACCTGCTCTTTCACCAGGCTCCCGACACGCTGCACGTCGGCGTTACTGCGTGCGGCGGCACCTAGATCGCTCTGATGCGCCAAAACGAGCGTCACGGTGAGGGAAGGACCGAGCGAGCGTCGGGCTGAGTCGGTGGCGGCATACTCGGGATAGGCTTGCGCCAAAGAGCGATGGGCGCGGAACATCAGAGCGCCATTGAGGGTGGAGTAGGTTCCCAGCGACGGGGAAGTCGCATGAGCTGCTTCCGCCAGCTGGACCAGGTGATCGACGTCGACCTCCGCTAGGTCGGAGATGAGCATGGTGTATCGCAGCAATTCTGCGACGTTGAGGGCCAGCACGGGGCTGTTGCCGGCCTGGTGATACTTTTCCACCTCGGTCGCGAGCGTCGCGCGTTTCTTCTCCAGTCGGGCATGCTCTTCCGGATCCTCTTCATGGCGGTAGTACTCCAGATACTGCTTCTTTGGTTCCTCCACATCGATATTGCTCTGCTCCATGCGCAAGGCGAGCTGCTGCAGCGCTTCCTGGTCGTGCAGGAATCGATACACTCCCAGAGCGGCCGTATAACTGCTTACACTTCGAGGTGCCAAGACCATGGTAGTGTCGAGGTAGGACAGTGCCTTCGTCAGGCTCTCCTTGTGGCGAGCGGCAGCCCGCATTTGATCCAACTCGGCCTGACTTTTCACGACGTAGTCGAGATCATCAAAGTCCCCAAAACACCGCGCGGCCTCTCCCTCGACGCCGGCAAGTTCATTAACAACCGTGCGCAAGAGCGCACTGGCGCAATTTCCGAGCAGGAAGACACTATCTGGATCCAGCGCTATGCCGCGTTCCAATCGCCGGACAGTGTCTTTGAGCACATTGGGATCGCCGGTCACGCCATAGAGTTGTTGACACACGATGGCACTGTTGTTGAGTGTGGCATGCGATTCTGGCAAGCGATCATAGATGCTGATGGCCTGCCGATACTGCTCTGCGGCGCTCACGATGTCGCCGGCCGCCTCCGCCTGTAGCCCACGAGCACTCACCAGCTGGGCGCGCACGCTCTGATCATTCTGATCGCAGCGCTCTAACCAGACGACTTTTTCATCAGAATCGAAAGTCGTGACGGCGCGCAATCCTGCGGCGTCGTGCCGAACGGATTCCTCGGCAGCCTTCTCATACGCTTCATCGATATACTGTCGTGCCTCGCTGTAAGCGCCGATCTCTCGCAGCACGGAGGCCACCGTCAGTAGTGATTCCGGACTGCGATCGGCATCTTTCAACAGCTGTTCAAATTGCTGCTGTCCCTCAGCGTGTTTTCCCAGCCAATAGTAGACCTGCCCGATATGAAGCTGATAGTTCGCATCGTCACCGGCGATACCCTGCACGGCCAGGAAGGTCTTTTCCGCCTTTTGAAGTTCCACACGCTGCGCATCCGCATCGGTCATACTCTGAGCGCGACGCAGTGTGACAATGCCCAGCTCCACGGCTGCGGGGACAACCGACGCCTGTTGTAACAGGCTCTCTCGGGCAGCAATGATCGACGGATCATCCCTCAATCTCCGGTCGAAATACTCACGGATCATTGCTTCCCGCTCATCTTCGGCAAGTGTTTCCAGGCGAGTATAATCGAAGTCGGGAGCGAAGCCGTTCTTCAGCTGCGTCAATATGCTCTGTTGGTTTGCCGAGATGGCTTGTTCGAAGGCCACCTGTGCCTTATGCAGTTCAGCCAGACGCGGTTCGAGATACGCACTCAGGAGCGCGTAAGCCGCGTCGAACTCTCCTTCATCAGCAAGCATATGTCCCAGCAGTCGCGCACCTTCGCTGCTGCCAAGCTGCTCACGATGGGGCGCCAACAAGTCTTTGATCCGAGTCGTCTGGCCTTCCAGCTCCAGCTGCAGAGCGAGCCGCACCGCAAGCTCCGCGTCTTGGGGCGCGGCCAGTACACTCTGTTCGATCAGCTGACGACGGATCTGTTCCAGCGCTTCCGGCACCGGCTGCAGCGGCGCAGCAATTTGATCGGCAACTGCCAGGGCACCTCGCGGATCGGCTGTCGCGTGTTTCTCGATCCATGTGGTTCCCGCGGCCACGACCGTATCCCGCTCCTCCGGCTGCACGGCAACCGTCAACAACTCCCTCCAGAGTTCGGGAGCCGGTTCTGCAGGAAGTTCCTGGAAGGGCCCTTGCACCAGCTCCGTCAGCAGCTGGCGAGCGTCGTCCGGCGAGACCTGCCAGAGCGTCTGGAGAAGCCGTACGGACTCCTGCGGCGTCTCCGAGGCGAACTTGCGGATCCACACGGCTCCGGCCGCAAAGATTCGAGCGCCATCGCCTCCTCTTCCCAGCGCAAAGTTCGAGAATACTCCGGTAATCTCGGTCGGTGACAGGCTCGTCATGGTCGGCGATTCGGCAAGGGTGATCAACTTCTCCCGCGCTTCAGAGGTACAGGACGTGCCGCTCTGCATCACCTGGCCAAACAGCCGCGCGGCGGCCGGAAGGTGACCCGCCGCGCACTGACTCTCGGCCTGCTGCAACTTCTTGCGCGCAACGTATTCCGGTGATTCCGTGTGAGACTTCCAGAATGTGCCTCCCACCACAGCCAAGATCCCTAGCAGCACGCAGAGGTTCCACGCCTTGGCCAACCGGGACAAAGGGACCTTTCCCAGGAAATACCAACCTCGGTCGCCTGCCGGCGCGACACGAAAGGATGCCAGAGCCAAGACCGGTACGAACACGAAACAGACACACCACGTTTTCACATACGTACCGGTCTCCATGTCCTGGCCGCGAGCGCCATACATGGCAGTGCCAATTCCATTGACGGTAAACAGTACTGGATGTTGTCGGATCGGCCGCATGTCGGGAAAACGCAGCTCCAGCCGGTTCGCGAACTCGCCGCGGTTCTCCTCCAGTTTCGCGACGAATTCCTTGGCCTCTTCCAACGGCCAGCCGTTTCCCTGAAGCTCGCGGACGATCTCATCGACAGGACGCCCCGCCGAGATTTGATCGAGCACCGTACTGGCCAAATGACGCATGGAACGTTCTTCGGCGGCCGCCAGATCGTCGTACGACATGATGGTATCCCGTTGTGCCGGATGGATCTGAATCACCCACGGACTAATGCAGACCGCCCATCAAACTATCGTATCGCGATCAGGTATGCAAATGCCAAAGCCGCTGGTTGGCACGTCGTAGCGCGGAGCACGCACTTTCGTGCGTGACCGCCCTGTCCTCGACCGTGCCTGAGGCAGTCCGGCTGGCCTGGATCTGTTGCGCAGCGAGCTGAGAATCCGCGTATCGGTTCTTCACGCATTTCATTCGTCGTTGCCTCGAAAACCGATGCGTCGTTTAGGCGATGTCGGAGGTGGAGCCATCAATTGCCGGATAGCGTCGAACACGACCTTGAACTGAGCATTGTACTTCTTCTCGAGAGAGTTCAGGCGACGTGCCAGACCTTTGTGAGATGCAAGCATCTCCCGAAGTCGCACGAAGGCTCGCATGATCTCGATGTTGACGTCGATGGCCCGCTGGCTATTCAGAACGCTGGAGAGCATGGCGACGCCTTGCTCCGTGAATGCATACGGGGCACGCCGGAGGCCCATCTTCGCGGACGGATTGGAGATCACAATTTGTGATCTCCAATCATCGAACTCCTCCTGGCTCAGTTGAATCATGAAGTCGTCCGGGAAACGGCGGATGTTGCGTTTCACGGCCTGCACGAGTGCTCTCGTCTCCACGCCATACAATTCCGCCAAATCGCGATCCAGCATCACCTTGTGACTGCGTATCAGGAGAATGGACTTCTCGATTCGCTCGCTCGGGACGACGGATTCTGGGTGTTTCTTCACCATGATGAATGACTATAAACTGCAGTAGCCTGCCGCGACAAGGTTCCCCAGAGGAAGAGGCTCTACGCCTCAATCCTGCGGGAGATCAATGCCAAGGGTACTGCGGCACGTTTCAAGAGGATCGGATGACACCAGTTCGCTTTGGCCTATTGCCGGTCGGCCGCTCGGCCGCCCATGTTGCGGCAAGCTCCGCGGCTGCACGACGAAGGGGGTGTCGCGTGTAAGAATGCGCAAGAACCGCTCGATCCTGCTTTCTTCGTGCACGGCGGTAGGTTACAACCAATAGGACAGTTGGCGGCAATTCGTTCGACTCGAACGACAGGTCGCGATTCGCCTGAGCATGAAGACCGCTCCTGGATCCTGGAGACTCTGGAAATGACACCCCACAAAGCGTCTGGATGGGCAATTCAACTCGGGTTGATGTTGATGATGGTGCCGCTGGGTGCGCCGCGCGCCGCAGCCGCTTCAGGGGATCCTGGCGCCGAGGACTACTCGGGACGTCGCGGTGTGACGCTCCATGTCTCCAAGTTGGGAGACAACAGCGATGGCTTATCGTGGAGCACCGCGTTCACCACGATTCAGGCGGCGCTCGATCATATCCCGGATGCGCAGGGAGGCCATTGCGTGATCGTGCGCCCCGACACGTATCTTGAGGCGAACCTGTCGGTGCCGTTCCCCGGGGCGGCGGGCGCCTACAACCTGCTGGTCGGCGATACGCAGGGCAAGTTCGGTTCCGAGACGAAAGGCCGAGTGGTCATTGATTCGGGTGATCCTGCCCGAGGGTTCAAGAGTTACGACTGGTGGAGCACTATCCGCGCCACTACGCAAGGCTGGAGCGCGGAGCACCAGGCTCCGACCTTTTCGGCGATTCTGTGGGACCGCTGGATCGTACGCGGTATGTATGCGACGGGCGCTGATGCTGGCCTGTTCTGGGATTGTACCAATCGGATCGAACCCTTCACGATCGTGGTCGAAGACTGCGTGAGCATCGGACGGGCGTTCGGCGGCGGTGTGGCCAGCTGCCTGTCGCGGCCCGATGAGCCGATCACGTTTCGCCGCTGCAAACTCTGGTCGTTGGACGAATGGGGAGATACGGCGGGACTTTATATCCGCGTTGAGAACCCCGCGATGCCGCAGCGCCCGGACGTGGTGGTGGAGGACTGCGCGTTGATCAGTCCGCAATGCGCTCTCAAGGGAGGCAACTACGGTTTCCATACGTACATGCGCATCCAGGCCAACCGTTGCCGATTCATCGCGCTTAACTTCTCTCAACCGGCCGGCACGCCGACCGATGGAGTGATTCAAAGTGTGCAGAATGGAAAGTACCTGCAAGTCGATTTGCAGGACTGCACGCTGATGGGCTACAAGATCTTTGGAGTGAAAGTTGACAAGGAATCGGCCGGAGACATCGGATTCACGACCAAGGGAGCGGTCAACGCCTATGTGCAATGGACGCAAGATGTGCCGCCGGGAATGCATCGGCTGGTCAGTTGGCCAGTTGAGGCATTCAGCGAGGTGGCGATTCCCAACGCGCCGGATGCGCGACCACCGTTGCAGGATGAATCGGTGGTGTTGCGTGACCTGTGCGAGGTTTCGCCGCTCGTGTGGCATGGGCGCTTGTGTCTGCTGGTGTGTCATCGCCCGGGGAGTGGTGGTGCGAAGGAAGATTACTACCTTACGATCGACGACGCGGAAACCGGCGAGCAGCTGGCTCGGTTCGCCGAGGGCTATAGCCTGGCGAGTGCCGAGGTGTTTTCGCGGGGCGGTAGCGCAGAAGACGGCGAGTGTATCTGTGTGTCCGCCTCCAGATTCGAGGAGGGCAACTGGAACGACGTGACGATCTTCCAGTCCAAGGACCTGAAGGAGTGGACTCAGCACGTCGCGATTGTGCAGGAGCCAAACGAACACCTCTTCAACAGCTCGATCTGCCAAGGCCCCGACGGGTATGTCCTGGTTTACGAGAGTAACGATCCAGCCTATCCCGCTTTCACCACCAAGGTGGCGGTATCGCAAGACCTGGAATCCTGGACGAAAATGCCCGATGCGACCTTCGGCACGGATCGTTACACGGCGTGCCCGACCATTCGCTATGCGGATGGATACTATTATGTCTTCTACCTGGAGCATCGGACGCCACGCTGGTTCTTCGAAACGTACGTCACACGCTCGTCCGATCTGAAGACGTGGTATCGCAGCCCGCTCAATCCTGTACTGACTCCCCACGCGATCGACGACAGCATCAACGCGTCGGATCCGGATCTCGTGCAATACCAGGGGAAGACGTACATTTACTATGCTGTGGGTGACCAGCAGACGTGGATGAACATCAAGCGAGCGATCTATCCGGGAGGACTTTCCGAATACCTGAAGGCGTGGTATCCCAGCGAAGGAATTCGTGATCGGGGTGATATGGAGGGCTATCGAACGCGGCAGGAGGCGGGGGCCAAGGCCGCTCGGCAAGCGTGGTTCCGCGACGCCAAGTTCGGCATGTTTGTGCATTGGGGACCATTTGCCGTACAGGGGAACGATCCACACGCCAAGTTCGATTATTTTGCCATCAAAGCGGATCCGGCTCTGAGCGTGGAGTTCGAGCAGTACGCTCGGGCATTCAAGGGACGATCTTTCGATGCGGCCAGGTGGATGGAAACTGCCAAGGCAGCCGGAGCGCGTTATGTTGTGCTGACGGCCAAGCACCACGACGGCTATGCGCTGTTTGACAGCAAAGTATCTCAGTACGATTCGGTCGATATGGCTCCGCAGACCGATTATGCCCGCCAGTTTGCCGACGCGGCTCGGGCCGCTGGATTGAAAGTGGGTTTCTACTACTCGATGCTCGATTGGCACGAACCTGATTATCAGAAGGATCTGCCCAGATTCGTCGACGAGTTCATGTTCCCGCAGGTGCGCGAGCTGTGCACGAACTACGGACCCATCGATTGCGTGTGGTTCGATGGTGAGTGGGATCACCCGCAGGCCACCTGGAAGGCCACGGAGCTGGTACAGATGATTCGGCAGCTGCAGCCCACGGCTCTGGTGAACGATCGACTTGGATTCGGAGAACGTGGTGTGACGAGGCTCTGCGATTTCTACACGCGCGAACAGCCGTCGGAAGTCAACGTGGCCATGGGTTTCGAGCGGGAACGGCCGTACCCGTGGGAAGCGTGTATGACGATCGGCGATTACTGGCAATTCTCGATCCACGATACGCAGTTCAAGAGCACGGGCGAGCTGATCGGAATCCTGGTGGATGTGGTGAGCCGGGGCGGCAACCTGCTGCTGAACGTCGGCCCCACGCCCGACGGAGAGATACCAGCACCGTTGATCGAGCGGATGCAGGGCATCGGTGCCTGGCTGGCTGTGAACGGGGAAGCCATTTATGGAACGGACCGTTCGCCGTTCGCCTCGCTGCCGATGGGAAAGTGCACGGCGAGGGAGAATCGGCTGTACATCTTCCTCCCGTCGCGCCCGGCCGAACCGCTCCGGTTGCCGGGACTGCAAAACTCGATTCAAAAGGCCTCGTTCCTGGCCGATGGAGCTGTGTTGGAGTTCGACAATGCGACAAAGTCGATTGTGCTTCCGGAGGCGCTTCCGGACGGCGCCATGACAACGATTGTCGTCGAACTGGACGCTCCCCCGCTGGTACAGTGACCCCAGACGGTGGAGTGCCGGTCACGATTCGCATCGGGACTGCACCCGTAGGAGTTCTACCGTGCGATGGCGAAACATCGGTGGAAGATCACTCTCATCTTTCTGACATCTCATCTTTTTGTCTTTCCAAATGACGCTTGAACGACGCATCTACTGGAGATATCGGCCATGACACGCATGTGTATCACTCAGCGAGTTCCGCGCACACTGAGGTGTGAATTGATGACGTTCCTGCTCGGTCTGTCGGTCTGCACCTTGGGAGCGCTCCGGCTTTCGCTCGCCCAGGAGCACCAGGTACCGAAGCTTCCGGCAGACATTTATCCTGAGTTTTCCATGGAAGGGTGGGAGCGGCCGATGAAGGCGGCGTTCGAAGGGTTCATGCATGCGTATCAGCCGAGCGTGGTCGAGGTGCCGGATGCGCAGTATCCCTACCGCATGTGGTTTTTCGGCTGGATCGTCGATATTGGGAACTCGGATTTCGCCGGCTGCGACGCCATCTATTTCGCTCGAGGCACAGATCTCGACCATTGGGAAGTCTATTGTAAAGACGGGACCTGGGACGGCGATAAGCGCCGTGAAAAGTGGGCGTCGGTTCTGTATTCATCCGACGATCACGTCAATCGATATTTTGAAACGTTTCATTCCGGAGACCCTTCGGTCGTCTACAAGGATGGCCTGTTCTATATGGCGTACAGCGCGACCTCGGACGCGTTCACCGATCCGAACAGTCCGGAGCCGATCGAGCCGCCGTATTTCTCGAATCTGGCCATCGAAGGATATCCTTCCCGGATGATTCAGTGTGTGATGGGGGCGACTTCGAAAGACGGTGTACACTGGACAAAGACCGAGAAGCCGCTGCTGATAGCCGCAGTCGACACGAAATACCCGCCTGATCCATGCCCTGGCCGCGTGGGCGATTTCCATCGTCCTTGCCTGCTGTGGGACGACGAAGCAGGGAAATGGAAGCTCTACTTCGACTACTATCATGATGGGCAACGAAGCTCTCACATGGGCCTGGCAGAAAACGCGGGCGATTTCGCCACCGGTACGTTCGAGTTTGCTCATTCCCTCGATCAGCCGCTCATCAGAAACTGGCCGAATCCAGACGTGGCGAAGGTCGGAACTCGTTTCGTCTGCTTCTCAGATGCGTCTGGTTATCGGAAAGCTACCGCTCCGCCAGGCAGGGAAGTCAGTGTGTGGCAGAATCGGCAGTTGCGGATGGCTATCTCCGATGACGGCCTGGTCTGGAAAGTAAGTGACTTTTTCCATCCCGATCCTGGCATCGATGCCAATCATGTCCCGCAGACCTTTGTCGGTAAGCGTGACGGGAAGTGGTGGTTGTACGTCTTCTACACGACTCAGGTCGGATGGCGTCGAGATGGGACGGAATATCCGTTCTTCAAGAACGGCGAGTACAACTGGTTCTACGACCAGATTCGCTACATGCGCCATGAGATCGTGGATCACAGGAGTCAACGCCAGCCATGAGCGGTCCAACCAGCCCCCATTCCGCCCTCGTTGCCCTGATCGCTGCCCTGCTCTGCTGGTCAGCATCGCCGTTAGCCGTCGCCGCGCCGCCCAATCCGCCGCTGGTCAAGCTCCCGTTCGCGTTTCCCAAAGGCATGGAGAACACGCCGGTCGTGCTCGGCGGCAGACCGCTGCTGGTCCAGAACGATCGAACGGTGAAGG
Organism: Pirellulaceae bacterium; assembly: GCA_041752115.1. Taxonomy (GTDB): domain Bacteria; phylum Planctomycetota; class Planctomycetia; order Pirellulales; family Pirellulaceae; genus JAJRVM01. The sequence goes on from JBGSHS010000341.1 coordinate 48,851, forward strand.
CGGAAGAGCAGGAGCAGGCGTATCTGTTTGTCCAGGATATGGTGACTGGACAGCGTGTGGCGCAGTTCGGCACAGGGTTCTCCTTTGTCAGTGCCTTTGTTGAAGGTGACGTGCTCCACGTGTTCGGCACCGTGAATACGAACAACGAGTGGACGAAAGACATCTATCGATTCTGGTCGAAGGATTTGCAGCACTGGGAGCAGGAACTGGTCATCACGCGCGATGGAGACGAGCACCTGTTCAATGCGTCGGTCTGCCGCGATGAAGAAGGTTTCCTGATGGCGTACGAATCGAACAAGCCCGTCCAGTGGAGTTTTCGGTTCGCGCGCAGCAAAGACTTGGCTCATTGGGAGAAAGTACCGGGAATCAACTTTGCTGACCTCCAGGAACAGACCGCCTGTGCCAACCCGACCATCCGTTACTTTGCGCCCTACTATTACGTGGTCTACGGCGGATGGCGCTGGAAGGGACCTGGTACGTACTACCAGTACCAGTTGCCCGAGACGAAGTACGTGACCTTCGTGGCACGCTCACGCGATTTGCAGACGTGGGAGCTGAGTCCGACGACAGGTCCGATGCTGGATCCGGTGCCCGGCGAGGGCATTAACAACACGGACGCTGACCTGTTTGAATACGAAGGAAATACCTACATCTACTACGCGACCGGCGACCAGGCCACGTGGGGCACCATTCGGATCGCCATGTTTGCCGGGCCACTGAAGCAGATGCTGGAAGCGTACTTTCCCGCCGATGCTCCACCTGCGATCACGTTCGACGCCGTTACAGGAAAATACCGCTATCCACAACAATGAATCGATTCGCACCAAGAACGCGAGGAATCCGAGCGATGCGTACCGAGAAAGATGGTGGCTGCCGCGTGCCTGGCAAGCGAGCGTTCCTGCTGGTCGTGCTGTGGGCGGCAGCTGCCGTTCCTGCCGGGGCGCAAGTCGAACCGGTCGAAGCGACTCGATATGGCCAGGCATGCCTGCGAATCGAAGCGCGGGGAATGCCATGGCAGGGACAAGCTGAACCACCGCTGCAGCCCGGAGTCGTCTATGTGTTCTTCAATCAGTCGGACTTCCAGCGTCCGGCTGAGACGGGTGTACAGCGGCAGATCCGCATGGAGACGCAGGGTGACGACTTCGGCTGGTTGTGGCTCGGTCAGATTCGCTTCCCGCAGACCGCCGAGGTTTGTTTCTCGGCCAAAGCAGATGACGGCTTGCGGCTGATGGTGGGAGATACGCTGATCATTGACGGACCGGGCGCAAACGGAGCGCGGGAAGGCCGACTGCAGGTGACCGCTGGCCAGACGCTGCCGCTGAGACTGGAATACTACCAGCGTGGCGGTGCCGCCACGCTGCAACTGTACTGGCAATGGGATGGACATGCTCAGGAGATCATTCCCGCGTCAGCGCTGTTTCACGATCAGAAGGATGTGGCGCTGGCACAGGCACTTCACGCCGGCCGGAGTGGCACGTCACCGGGCGAGCCACTGGTCATACAGGCACCCTCGGGTGATGAAGCGGACTGTTCCAGTATCTACCAGGCGGTCGATGCGCCCCTTCGGCGAACCGAACCGATCCAACTGGGATCAGGACCTTACCTGTTTCTGGATGAATACCTGATCGACGAGAGCCACAACCTGCAGCGACATGTCAACCGACCCGTACGCGATCCGCAGATCCCCAATCCGCTGATTACCGGCAAGGAAGACGAGTGTAACGGGCCATACATGACCGTGCTCCGCGACTCGGACAGCGGGACATTCCGTATCTGGTACAACACCAACAAGGAGCGGTTCAAAGACGGGAGCTCCCACGTTGCCCATATGCAGTCGGAGGATGGTATCCACTGGGTGCGGCCACACCACGTGCTGGCAGACGCCGGCGGATTCGACTTCGGCAGCTCGGTGATCGATGAAGGCCCGGATTTCCTGCGTCCGGCGGAGCGATACAAACTGGCCTGGTGGCATGGCGGTGGGCTGCGTCTGGCCATCTCGTCGGACGGCCTGACATGGACCGCCTGGCGTCCGTATCCGGTGATCCGTCACAACCACGATATCACCAACATCTTCTACGATGCAGCACGCAAACGATACCTGGCGACGATCTCCGTCTACACGACCGGACCGACGTGGACCGGTAATCGACGATGTACGATGCATACCGCCAGCTCGGACCTGCTCAACTGGCAGCAGCCATGGTACGTCCTCCGGCCCAATGATTCGATCGAACCGGGACAGACGCAGTTCTATGCGATGAACGCGTACCTGCAGCGCGGCGAGCTGCTGATCGGACTGGTCAAGGTGCTGCACGACGACTGGAGAGCGCCCGATACGCCGGAAGGGGCTTATGGCGTCGGCTATACGACGCTGGCCTGGAGCCACGATGGTCAACACTGGACGCGCGATCTGGAGCCGTTCTTTGAACCGGATCCATCTCCCGAGGCGTGGGACCATGCCCACACGTGGATCGACCAGCAGCTGCCGATGGGAGATCAAGTCTACCTCTATTACGGTGGCTACAAGTTCGGTCACAAGATGGATCGATGGGAAGGACGCCAGATTGGTCTGGTCACGATCCAACGTGATCGATACGTGTCGCGTGATGCGGCGCTCGACGGTGGAAGGCTCGTCACGCCAGCTCTCGTGCTTCCCGCCGGACAGTTAACGGTCAACGCCAATGTACGTGGTGAGCTTCGCCTTGCATTGCTCGACCAGCAGGGCCGCGCAATCGCGGGCTGTTCTGCCGAGGATTGTCAGCCGATTCGCGGAGACAGCCTGTCCCATGCGGTCCACTGGAAGAATCCGCCATCCGACCTGGAGCGTCGTGGTGTGCGGATCGAGTTTCAGCTGCACGACGGCCAGCTGTATGGATTCGACGTGACTCGGTAACTCACGCCGTATGCGTTCCATGGCGACAAGCGGACAGAGAGCGAATCGCTTCACGGCGGTCAGTCCATAAGCGTCTCGAGGAACAACTCGCTGGCCCAGGTGACATTTCTGGCCCTCGCTCTGCTACTGGAGGGGACCGCTCGGGACACTGAGGAAGGTACCACGACCGGCCCTGAATTTCGATCCACTGTTTCGGCGGCGTCCAGCCGCGTCTGGATCCCATCGCAGCGGAGTAAGCTCAGCGGCCGAACCGGAGCGTCGAGGGTGCGCGGAGCAGCAGGGCTGGGTCGGCTCAAGGAAGAGGGAAAGGAGGCGGCGATGCCGGTCAAGGTCGGAACCGCGGGCCCTGGATCGAACCCTGCGGGCGGTCGCTTGACGAGCGGGCGATGTGCAGTGGTATACTGGTTCGGGTCTGCCCTCGCCTGCGGCACGCGAATCGCCTTGTCCTCAGGGACTTCTAGCATGGCTTCCCTGCTGAGTGCAGTGCTCCGGTCGGAACCGCACAGCAGAGCGTTGCGGGGACCACTGCGCTCGTTGGCACCGTTGCTGAACTGAACAGATGACATCACCACTGGACATCGAGAATCAAGAGGCCCTGGTGGCCTACTTGCGGGACACCCAGCGGATTGCGCCGGCCGAACGGGTCGAGGTCCGCGTCTTGCAGGGTGGTGTCTCCAACCGGACGGTCTGGGTTGGCCGTCCGGACGGTACGGCCTGGGTCCTCAAGCAGGCACTGCCTAAGTTGCGCGTCGAGGTCGATTGGTTCAGCGATCCGCTGCGCAACGAGCGCGAGGCGAGCGGTATCCGGGCTTTGGCCCAGCTGGCTCCTCCCGGATCCATTGCGCCCTTGGTGTTTGAGGACCCCGCGGAGCATCTGCTGGCGATGGAAGCTGTGCCCGAACCGTACGAGAACTGGAAGACGCGTCTGTTGGACGGACACGTGGAGGCGAAGCGGATTGCCCAGTTTGCCGCTTTGTTGGGTACGATTCACGTGCGGGCCAGCCAGCACTCTGGCGAACTGGTCAGCTTGTTCGAGGATCGTCGGTACTTCGAGTCGCTGAGGCTTGAACCCTATTACGAATACACGGCTCAACAGGTCCCTGAATCGGCGGAGTTTCTTCACGAACTGGTAAGGGCGACGCGCGACACGCGCGTGACCCTGGTCCACGGCGACTATAGTCCCAAGAACATCCTGTTGCAGGGCGATCGCATGGTGCTGGTCGATCACGAAGTGATCCATTGGGGCGATCCGGCGTTTGATCTGGGATTCTCGCTCACACATCTGTTGAGCAAAGCCCACTTCCTGGCCAAAGAACGTACCATGTTTGCCTATGCGGTGCGCGAGTACTGGCAGCTCTATGACATGACGCTGGCGGAATTGGGGGCGAAGTCACAGCCCTGGACGAAGGGGCTGGAACGGCGAGTTGTGCGGCACACGCTCGGCTGTCTGCTGGCTCGAGTAGCGGGACGCTCTCCGTTAGAGTATCTTGACGCGTCACAGCGACAAAGCCAACTCAACGCAGTGATCAAGCTGATGCGAACGACGCCGTCCACCGTGGACGAGTTGACCGAGCGATTCCTGGCGAAAGTCTAGCCCATGCCATCGATTGAACGTCTTACCGCTCTGGAGATCCTGGACAGTCGCGGTCGGCCGACCGTCCGTGCCAGCTGCCGTCTGGCCGGGGGCGCGATGGGGAGTGCTTCCGTCCCCAGCGGTGCTTCGACGGGAGCGGGCGAGGCGTGGGAACTGCGCGATCGCGATCCTCAGCGCTATGGTGGCTGGGGATGCCGCCTGGCCGTCGAGCATGTCAATCGTGAGATCGCTCAACGCGTCAGTGCGAATGAGTTCGCGGATCAGGCCCAGTTCGATCAGACGCTGATCGATCTGGACGCCACCCCGAACAAGTCTCGTCTGGGAGCCAACGCGATCCTCGCATCATCGCTTGCCTTTGCCCGCGCCGTGGCACAGCAGCGCGGCCAGAAACTGTACGAGTACTTTGCATCGCTCGTGGGACAGCCGGTGCGACGGTTCCCGCGGCTGACCATCAACCTCTTCAGCGGTGGCAAGCACGCCGGCCAACAGCTGGCTATCCAGGATGTGCTGATCGTTCCCGCGGCCCCGACAACGGTTGCCGATTCGCTGGTGATGGCCAGCGCCGTCTACCAGGCAGCCGTTCGCTTGATCGAAGCGAAGTACGGCATGCGCTGGTTGACCGCCGACGAAGGAGGACTCGGCCCTCCGGCTCGTTCCCCCGAAGAACTGCTCGGCGATGCCGTCCAGAGTATACGTGATGCCGGCTTGGAACCGGGCCGTGACGTCTGTCTGGCAGTCGACGTGGCGTCGAGCCATTTCTACCGAGATGGACATTACTTCCTGCAGTCGCAGCCACTGACCAGTTCGCAGATGATCGAATGCCTTGGCGCCTGGGTCGATAACTACCCGATCGTCAGCGTCGAAGACGGGCTGGCCGAAGACGACTGGCAGCATTGGCCGGAGCTCTGTGCGGCACTCTGTGATCGTGTCCTGGTGCTGGGCGATGATCTGCTCTGTACCAATCCGCAGCGGATCACCCGCGCCGCTCAGGCGCTGGCCTGCAACTCGCTGCTGTTGAAAGTCAACCAGATCGGCACGCTCACCGAAGCCGTGCACGCCTATCATCTGGCGCGCGCTGCCGGCTGGCAGATCGTCGTGTCGGTCCGCAGCGGCGACACCGAAGATGACTGGTTCTCCGATCTGGCCGTGGGCTGGTCGGGAGATCAGACCAAAGCCGGCTCGCTGACCCAATCCGAACGGCTGGCCAAATACAACCGCTTGCTCGAGATCGAGGCCGAACTGCCGCGGACCATCGTCGCCTGGCCGCACGGCCCAGGTCAGGAGTTTTGACTGCACGGTGTAGCGCGAGCCGTAGCGCGGACTTCAGTCCGCGACAGCACCTGTGAAATCGTAGGGCGGTGGGAAGGTTGAGGACGGGGCCGTCACGCACTGAAGTGCGTGCTACGTGGGAGCTACGTGCGAGCTAGCGGATCTGAACATCCTCCACGTGCGGTCCGATGCGCAAATGAGCGTCGCTGGCACTGGTCACCGGCGTGCCATGGAACTGAAGATTCTCGATCGTCACTCCCTGGACCGTATGCTCGGCATCCAGGCCCTGGAACGACGAGCTAGGCTGAAGTTGACTGGTCACAAAGATGTCCTTGAAGAGCACGTCTCGCACCACGCCCCGCTCTGCATCCTGGGAATAGACGTTCCGGCGGATGACGATCTCCAAAAGCGTCGGACAGTAGCGGTCTTGAGGACCCGCCTGGTACTGTTCGTCACGCTGTTGTTGCATGCGCGGCGGCGGGTTCCAGGCGTCAATCTCCACGCGAATGTTCTCGTAGCGGATGTTGCGAACCGTCGCCCGGTCGCCGTGCTGAATGTCCATGGCGATGTGAGTCGTGCGGATAATGTCGCAGTCTTGAAACACGATGTCGGCAATCTCCGGAGCACACGTTTCCGCCCCGATCTCCATCGCGCGCCCCCAGTCACACCACACCACGCAGCGACGGAAGTGCACGTTCTGCACCGATCGGCCGTCAAGCGAAGCGGCACCGAACTTCAGTCCTTTGATGACCAAAGCATCGTCAAAGGCGCGGACAAAACAGTCTTCGACCACTACGTCCTGGCTGTTGCAGACATCAATGCCGTCGGCGTTGTAACGCCAGAGTCCGACGAGCTTGACGTCCGATATCGTCACTTGTCGACAGCCAAAGAGACTGCAGCACCAGACATCCGGATCCCGCATCACGATCCCCTCAATCGTGACGTCCGAACAGTCGGTCAGACGCACTGCGCCGCCCCCCTTCCCTCGCTCATAGGGACCCACATCCAGGATGCCACGCCCGGCAATACGCAGATGCTGCGCACCGTGCGCATGAATGCTGCCATAGACCACCGCACCGCCCGCGATATAGACACTCTCGTTGCTCTGCAGCACGATCCGCCCTGCTTGATGTACTCCGGGACCAAAGTAATGCAGACCCGGCGCCTCCGCGCTCGGCACGTTCTCCTCAGGTCGACTGGCCAGCAGATGCAAGGCGTGATGGGACCCGTTGACTTCCACCACCACAGGACCGGGTCGCTGCAGGTCAAACGCAATCGTATCTCCCTCGCAAAGTGGATGGATTCCCAACGACTGAGGTCGCACTATGACGGAGTCGACAGGACGAGCCACTTTGATCTGGACCCGTACCGGTCCCGCCATGTCCCAACAGGCCAGACCGGCCAGTTCGGTCTGGTCAAGTGGGCGCTGATAACCGGGCCAGACCTGATTCAGCGGCACCGCGGACACTCGGCACGCGTACACCGGTACCGATTGCCCTTCGACCGAGAGCTGATAATCCTCCGACAGCTTCTCCTCGGGCGGAGCGGGCCAGGTGACGATATCGGATCCGTCAGTGACGGCCTGCGTGGTGAAAAGAACGGCACATGCCGCGACGATCGTGCTCAAGAGTCTCATGCCGATCACTTTCGTGGTGCGTGGGAGGGACGTTTTCTGTGTGGAGCGGCCAGGTGCCGTGGGCCGGGTGGGGTTTGTTGCCTTTGATCATAGCAGGTCAGCCAACGGATCGGTTGTGGAAGGTCCATGAATCGGCGGATTTGCGTCCAGGTGCGAATTCAGTCCCCGGAATCCACCTCCATTCTCTCCTTCCTCCAAGCGAACGCGCTCACCTCAGAACCGCGGTCGCGCAGACCGCGGGATAGTGGCCGCGGTCGCGCAGACTGCGGGATAGTGGCCGCGGTCGCGCAGACTGCGGGATAGTGGATGCCGAGAGGCGATTCCCCCACGGCACTGCGCGAGCATGGCTACGGCACTGCGCGATCAAAGGATCTCTCGCAAGAACCGGCTTGACTCAGCGACGGCCGCGGATAAACTTTGCAGTACAGAGCTAACTAATGAGGAGCGTGGTGATGCGAGTCGAAGAAGCGTTAGATCAAGTGCGGACGATCCAGCTGCAGCTGGTGCGGACCCGGCAGTTCTGCTGCTATCGTTCGGCCACGATTGCCCTGAGCGGCGTGTTGGGATTGGGGGCTGCCGGGCTGCAGAGCCGCTGGATGCCGCATCCGACGGAGAATCTTCCGCTGTATCTGGCACTCTGGATATCGGTAGCCGCCGTCAGCGCCACGATCACCGGCCTGGAAATCCTGTGGCGTTGGTGCCGGAGCGGTTCGACGCATGCGCGACAGCAGACGCTGGCGACGGTGCGACAGTTCGCACCCTGTCTGGTGGCTGGGGCGGTGGTGACCGGTGGAGTGGTCTGTTATGGCCCAGAGCATGCGGCTCTGCTCCCTGCGTTGTGGGCCATCATCTTCAGTTTGGGGATCTTTGCCTCGTCGACCCATCTGCCGTCGGGCAGCATCTTCGTGGCCGTCTATTATCTGCTCGCTGGGCTCGTCTGCCTGCGATGGGGCCAGGCCCCACAGGCATTGCAGCCGTGGACCATGATCATCACCTTTGTCGTTGGGCAGTGGCTTGCCGCGGCAGCGTTGTATCGACATCAGGAGCGTAGCCATGAGTTCGAACAAGCGGTCTAGTGTGTCGCGGCAACCGCGTGAAGGGCGGTTCGCCTATGACGGGCTCGATCGTGTCTTTCACGAAAAAGCGCGGCTGGGCATCATGACCTCTCTCGCCTCACAGCCGGATGGTCTGTCGTTCTCCGATCTGCGATTGCTCTGCGCCCTTTCTGACGGGAACTTGAATCGCCATCTGGCTGTGCTGCAGGAAGCAGGGTTTGTGGAGGTCGAGAAGAGTGGACGAGGCCGCGGCTCACGAACAGTTTGCTGCGTCACACGTGAGGGGCGTGCGGCGTTCCTGGAATATCTCCACACGCTGGAACAAGTCATCGCCGATGCGGCTAACAGCCTGCAGCGGCCGGCGTCGTCCGCTCAGCCGATGCGCGCCAGCTGGTCGACTTCCTAGGTGCGAGCACGATTTCCTCGTTGCCAGCAGTCCGACAGAAAACGGCAGAATATCCAATCACGAACAGCAGAATGCAGCAGGAAGAAAAGGCATAGCCGTGGCGACAGTCGAGCGATCCGGGGGACGGCCCGACGTGATTCTTCCACCTGGATATTGGACATTCCTTGTTCGATATTCTGCGGTTCAGACGCCTTGGTGACCAACGCCATCAACGGTTCAGCCCCAGGCAGACACTGAACGATCCATGGTGTGGGCCTTGTTACTATAAACTTTGCATTGCAGAGCTTGGTAGGTGTGGCATGAGACTGTGGGTACCCGAAGCGATGCGAGTTGCGCCGACTCTGGACGAGCGTCTGTCGGTCGGTGCAGTCACACCGTGTACCGCTCTGTTGATCAATCCGTTTTATCCCAAGGATCCCCATGCGAGTTTCGGCAAGCACGTGCTGACGCCGAGTCTGGCGTTGACGAGCATTGCCGCGAGTACTCCGCCGCAATGGGAGGTGCGGTATTGGGACGAGAACCTGTTGATGGGGCCACCGCCGCACGAGCCGTTTCCGCAGGTCGTGGGCATTACGGTGCACCTGACGTTTGCTGACCGAGCGTATGCCTTGGCGCGTTGGTATCGTCAGCGCGGCGCGAAGGTGATTCTGGGCGGATTGCACGTGACTTCCTGTCCCCAAGAGGCGGCGGAGCATGCCGATGCGATTGCCGTGGGCGAGGGAGTTCAGTTATGGGGCCGCATCCTGGACGACGTGGCCGGCGGAACGTTGCAGCCGGTCTATCGCGGAGACTACCGGCGGCCCTACCGGGAGGATCCTGCTCCGCGCCGCGATCTGCTGCCGCGCCGAAGCTTTCTGACCACGAGCAGTCTGATTGCCACGCGTGGCTGCCACAATCGTTGTGGGTTCTGCTATCTGTCGACCAAGGGGCTGCACATGCCTTACCTTACTCGCGACGTGCAACAGGTGGTCGATGAGTTCATGCAGGACGATCAGCCGTATGCGGTGTTCACAGACAACAACCTCGGTTCGCGTCCGGAGTACCTGCGCGAGCTCTGTGCAGCGTTGCGGCCGCTCGAGAAGGTCTGGAGTGCCGCGATATCGCTGGACGTAACGGATGATCCGCAGTTGGTGCGCGAGATGGCGCTGGCCGGCTGCACAGGCGTCTTTGTCGGACTCGAGTCGCTACAGGACAAGAACATTGTGGATGCGCGCAAGCGGAGTCCGTCGGCCCATGACTATGCCCGCCGCGTGGCGATTTTGCATGACCATGGCATCCAGGTCAACGGGAGTTTCGTATTGGGATTCGATCATGACCGGGCGGACGTGTTTGCGGCGACGGTCGACTGGATCGAAGAGAATCGACTGGAGTGCGCCACGTTTCATATCCTGACTCCCTATCCCGGCACTCCCTTGTTCGCCCAGCTGGAAGCGGAGGGGAGGATTCTGCATCGCAACTGGAGTCAGTACGACACGGCGCATGTGGTTTTTCAGCCGCGACACATGACGCCGCAGCAGCTGGCGGAAGGCTATGGCTGGTGTTATCAGCGGCTGTTCTCGCACCGGTCCATCTGGGCACGACGTCCGCGCGATGTGCGGGCGGTTCTTCCCTATCTGGCCATGTCGTACCTGTACAAGCGATCCAATCGATTCTGGCATCAGTTGATTCGACATCAACTGACGGCCATGACGTGGCGTCCGCTGGTCGAAGCGACTCGGCGGCGCCACGTTCGTTTTCGACGCCGGCTCGCTGGCCGTAGCGTGGACTTCAGTCCGCGACAGCACCAGTGAGAACGTATGGCGGTGGGACGGTTGGGTACAGGGCGGTCACGCACTGAAGTGCGTGCTACGCGCGTGCTACGTGCTACTCGACCCGCTGATAGAACAGCACTGCCGCGCCGGGACGTGTCGGAATATCGATGCTCAGGCCCTGCTCCATTAGCTGGCGTCCGGTCTGCACCACCGTCTCAGGGTGATCCGAATTGGTGACTTGATATCGAGCGTCAGGGTCGAGTCCTTGCAGGCGGAACTGACCGCCGAAGAAATCGCTTTCCGTACGGCGGAAGGCCTGCACCATTCCTTTCTGACTCTGCTGGTTATGGAATTGCCAGGCGATCCAGGCGTCTGCTTCCAGCGAATGAGGAGTCAGCGGGTAGTAGTCGCCAAAATAGACATCGCCCGCCGCCAGCCATTCACGGTAGAGTTTCTGGATCAGCGCATCGTCCACTTCGACTCGGAAGTCGAAGCAGGCAGTGTTGGAGGGGCACATGTTGCTGCGTCGCGTGTAGGGATCGTACGAGATCCCGCCGGTGCCCCAGCCCCAGCCGACCGTATTGGAGGGCGTGTAGCCGGTTCCGAAGAACGGCAGCCAGAACGACAGGCCGTAGGTATGTCCCTGCTGACCGACCGGTTCGAACAGGTAGTCGCTGCGCAGCAAGGGAACGGCGCGTCGCATCGTTTCCAGGTCATTGCGTCTGCCGCCGGAGGCGCACGAATCGATCAGCATTCCCGGATGACGGCGCAGCAATTCGTCCCAATACGCCAGGTATCCGACCACGTACTGATTTTCGGTCATACCTTGTCGATCTTCGCGATCGTGACTGCGCCAGAACGAGAGCGGGTCGATGTTGAAGTCCTGGCGGTAGAGATCGATTCCTTCTTGCGTGATGATGGAATCGATTTTGTCCACCAGCCAGGTCCAGGCCTCACGGTTGCCGAGATTCAACAGGCCTCCGCCGCTGCCTCCCAGAATCCACTCAGGGTGCTCTGCAGCGAGCCAGGTCTCGCCAGCCACTCGTTCCGGTTCGAACCAGACGATGGTTTTGACTCCCTTGGCATGAGCGTGATCACTCACCGCGCGCAGGCCGCGCGGAAAACGATGTGGACGGCGATCGACTTCCCAGGTTCCGGTCCAGGGCCAGCCTTTTTCGGCCGCACCCACATACCAGCCCGCGTCCATCCACCAGTAGTTCAACTGCAGCCCTTTGGCCAGATAGCTGTCAATGAACTCGATCTGGTTCGTTTCATTCGCCTGGGTCATCTCGGCGAACTGATGGGAGCTGCAGGCATTCAGCAGTGGCAGCGGAAGCTGCTTGCCACCCGGTCGCGGCAGGTTGTGTTCGATCATCCAGCGTCGCCACACGTTCTGGGCGTCGATCCAGGTGTTATTCGAGGAGAACTGCAACACGATCAGCGGCGTGCGGATCTCTTCGCCTGGGTGCAGTCGCAAATGAGCCAGCTGCTGGCCGGCAGTGAGCGAGAGTGAGCGGTCTGCGTCTCGGGAAAAGCGAGCTGCCCATTGCCCCGGCCAGGCCACCACAACCATCACTCCCTCGTCGCCTGCGCGCAGATTGAAATAGGGCCAGGCTCCGTTGGTCGATCGTCCATTTTCCGGTGCCGTCTGAAATTCAGTTCCCGGTCCGAGCGATTTCAGCTGCGGCTCAAAAGCGTTGGGCGCGCATGTGTCACCTCGGTTGTAGTGCAACATGAACTCGTCGCTGCCGCCACGTCGCGACAGGCGGCAGTCGAGCGCCTGGAGATCGTGGATGACCGGTGTGTCAGTCGTACCGGTGTTCTTGAGATAGACCGTCCATTCCACCGTTCTGTAGGCCGGATACTCGACCCCTTCCCAGCGCACTTCCAGTCCCGTCTGCGGATCGACGTAGCGCACTGAGTGAGCGGTCTTGTGCGGATCGAGCTGCTTGTGTTCGCTGGTGCGCTGGCTTCGCTGGAGAACCACTTGCGATGGTGTATCACCCAGGACGAACGAAAAGGGAGCGGGTGTCTGCCGCCAATCAAATTGTTCCCGCCACGACTCGATCCGGTTCGCTGCGCCACAGGTCATCTCAGCCACGGTCTGCAACCAGACGAACAGGTCGGGCGGAGTTGGGGCGACCGGTTCAACTTCCAGCACAAACTGACCGACGGCATCACCCTGGCCGCTCGCGCCAATGGCGTGTGGACCTACCAGGTCGAGATCACCGTCCACGGACGGAATAGAGCAGCGGAAGCTCTTGAGCGTGACTCGCACGCCCTGCCTGGCATCCTCGACCTCCCAGATTCCATCGTCCGGGCCGCCCGTGATCAGCGTGCCGGCGGCAGGTACCTCGGTAATCGGCCAGCCCATCGTCTGGCGCGCGTCGTTCACCGCACAGTTCGGATAGGGTGGTCCTTGAGTATCGGTGGCTGTCCGCGCGGAGATGGCCGCGCGATCATTGGCTCCGTCACAAAACAGATTCAACCCGACGTACGGCCACGGGCGACTGAACTCGCAATGAAACGTGAAGGTGTGCACTCCAGGTGTCAACGGAATGCGGACTGTGTGGTCCTGGGCGTTGTTCAGCCACTTGATGTCTTGGGCAGAACGGCTGGCCGGATCGAACACCGGTCCCTCATAGATAAAGATGTCCCACGCGGCATCGATGGGTCCTGAGTTGTTACGAAAGGCCGTGTCGACCGTCCCCTGTTCGTCACAACCAAACAACGTTATGGCAGTAATCTCTTGGGCCGACCCATCCCTGGCTGGCAGGCCGAGTGCCAGCAAACCGAGACAGAAAACAAGGAGCATCCACCTTCGCGTCGTCTGCATCGTCGGTTCCTTGTTGCATAGGTGTGAGTTGAGATGCGGTGTGGTCAAAAAGGGACGCGGCAGCGACCCGGTCTGAGCGGGAGGCTGAGGCTCGGGCGGAGCGATCTCAGGCGAAACAGCTCGGCGTCTGTTAGCCGGCCTTCAGCCCACCGAACCATTTCGGCGGCCGGCCGGGCTGCGGTGCGGCAGCATGTCGCGTGTGTTTCAATTATGATACCTATCAGGCGCAGTGGAAAGAAAGACGGTCCTCCCAGGAAACCGCGGTCTGACGGCTCAACCGGCGTCGGGATCCGACAGGCGGTGCTGGCAGAGATCGTGTCACCCGGGATGCACTGGAACAGACACTATGCAGACAATCCAACATGCGAGACTTCGGGCCACGACGCTACCATGGGCAGGGCTTACACGCGGGCTCTTCCTCCTCGTGGCAGCGGCATCTACTTGGCTGACCACCGATCAAGCAGCGACAGCAGCGACTGCGGAACCGGATCGCTCGCGGCTGGTATCGGAACTGCAATGGGAAGGGAAAACGGTCGATACCTCGCCAACCCCCAACGCCTGCACGGTACACGGCAACGTGGCGTACGCTGAGGGAAAGCAAGGGCGATGCGCAGCGTTCGATGGACGAACTTGGATCGACACGGGGGTTTCCCAGACGTCTCTGGGAGACCAGTTCACGGTCGAGTGCTGGGTCAATCCGGCGCCTCAGCAGCACCAGCACGCGGATATCTTCGGCAATCACAGTAGCGACGCGGCCGGTTTTGTACTGCAGCAGGATGGAGCAAATACGAACGAGTTTCAGGCGGCCTACGGAGCAGGATCGGGCAGATGGGTGCTGACCGATCCGATTCCGCTCGTTGCCGGCCAGTGGCAGCATGTCGCACTGGTGAAGAACGCGACGGAGCTGCAGTTCTACCTGAATGGTGTGCTGGTCACTTCCCGGCGTGACGCGGCACCAGCTGCTGTGTCCTTGCTCAATGTGGCTGTCGGACTGGGCTATGCCGCGCCGGAACGCTGCTTTCAGGGACTCGTCGATTCACTGAGAATCTGGAACACTCCCCTGACCGATTTCTCGCACGCAGGGATCGATCCCGTACTGGCTCGAACGACCGCTGCTCGGCACCTGGGCGTGGGCGAACGATCAGCACCGGCGTCCACCGTGAAGTCCTGGTCGCTCGCGACAGATGACACACATATGTCACTTGGTGTGACGGCTGCGGACCAGCTGGTAGTCAGCGAGTTGTCCTGCCCGGCCGTGGGGCATAACTGGATCCGGCAGCCGATGGCCTGCACGCTGTGGGCCGATGCAGAAGTGAACGGCAGGTGCGTCGCGCTAGACTGGCGACTGGCCGAAGCAACGGTCGACAGCGACGACGGACAGCGGCTGACGTTGCGGTTCCTCTGCAGCGATCCGGCGCTGGAGTGCACGGCGGTCTGGCACGCGGGACAAGGGCCTGGTCCGATCCAGCTCAGCACATCGGTCACGAATCGAACCGACCATGTGATCAAGCTTGGCGATCAGCCCACCCTGGATCTGGAAGGGGCCTCTGTGATGTGGAGCTTTCACAGCGACGGAGGCACTCCCGACGCAGTCGGTGTTTACCGTGAGCCGCTCGACACCGAGAACGCCCCTGTGCGGAGAACGGTGCGCACGGCCCCTCTGGGCGAGTTCATTCCTTATGTGGTACTCGACAGCGGCGGGAGTCACGGTGTGTATCTGGGTCTGGAATGGAGTTACTGCCGGATCGAGACACTGCTCCTCGCACAAGGCCCACCTGCCACCATGCGGGTGCGGGCCGGCGATGTCGCCGGCCGTCGTCTGGAGTTGCCTGCCGGCGGCACGCTGGTGGGGCGCCCCGGATTCGTCGGCGCCTATTCAGGTGATGTGGACCAGGCCGGCAATCGACTGCGCAAGTGGCTGTTTCGGTACTGTTTGCCGGAAATACTGCGTCAGGACGCCGGCTATCCCAAGGTGCAATGGAACGCCTTCGGAGCGACCGGCAAAAGCCCTGGCAGCTGGGATCCGGTCGAATCGAAATATTACCCACTGATCGACGATATTGCCCCGCTGGGGTTCGAGGAAGTCATGATTGACGTCGCCTGGTGGCAGGGGGACGAGCCGGATGCGGATCAGGTCGACTGGCCTTCGGGAATGCGTCGAGCGGCTGAGTACACACATCAGCACGGGATGCGTTTCGGTCTGTATTGGACCGACCATCAGGATATGGCCACTGCCGAGGGACGGGACCGGCGGGCAGGTCGCATTACACGGCTATTTCAGGAATATCAGGCCGACTTGTGGCGCAGCGACTCGACACGCGGCGAAGTGATCCTCCCATCGTACGCCTCCACCCTCGGTTTCTACCGGATGGTCGATACGTTGGCCGCCGAGATTCCCGGCTTCCAATGGGAAAACTGCAGCGGCGGGGGGCGGATCAAGGACTTCGGCGCCATGCGCCGCGCGGTGAAGATCTTCAATTCGGACACTTACAGCGCGTTGCACGTACGGCAGGCCTTCTATGACAGTTCCTTCGTCCTGCATCCGATCCAGATCGAAGGGCATTTGGGGAGCACGGACGGGCGGTACCGCCCGCAGGGCGCCTCGGGGATTCGCTATGCATTCCGTTCGACATCGATGGGAGCTCCCGAGTGGTTTCTGGACGCTCCCAACGGCGGCAATGGCAGCGAGTCGTGGACGGCGGAAGAGAAAGAGACGCTCAAGGAATGCGTGGCGCTCTACAAATCCCGCCTTCGACCGCTGGTGCGCAGCGCCGACCTCTATCACATCTTTCCGCGCCCCGACGGTCGCAGTCCGGATGGTATCGAGTACTATGATCCGGAGTCGGGCAAGGGAGTTGTTTACGTCTTTCAGCCGGACGCCGATGTGCCTGGCGGCAACGTGCAACTCAAGGGGCTGAATCGCGCACGACAATACGCCCTGGAGTTCCAGGATGGATCGCACCCTGACACAGTGCTGCGAGGGGACCAGCTCATGGATGATGGCCTTGAAGTGACGCTGTCGGGTGATGAAGCGTCGGAGCTGGTGTTCTTCGAGCTGTGCGAGAAGCCGGATCGGCAGGGACAGTGAGTCAGGACCAAGAAACCGTTTGCAGTTCGCCGCTGCGAACCGTCTGCTAACGAAGAGGATACTATGAGATTGAGACGATCACCTGTACGACTCAAGCGGATCATGGGTACGATCCTGCTCTGCCTGATGTGCCTGTGCGGTGCCCAAGCCGATCTGCAGGCAAGCTCCGCCGATGAACCTGACGTCCTGATCATCACGGAGGACACGCAGCTCGATCCGCAGCGGGAGTATGGCCGCCTCGAGATTCGAGCGTCCGACATTACGATCGACGGGCGCGGCGCGCGGCTGATCGGCAAGCGCGACGGAGACCCGCGCGAGTTCGAGGGGACGGCGATCCTGGCCGACGGCGTATCGCGTGTCACACTCAAGAACGTGCGGGCCAAGGGTTGGGAAACGGGGCTGGTCGTACGCAACGGCCGTGACTGGACCATCGAGGGCTGTGATTTCTCGGACAATTTCCACGATCCGAAATTCGGCTGGGGTGAGAACGGCCGCCGCGGCGGAATCGTCCTGCAAGGTGTGTCGGAATCGGTCCTCCGTGGAAATCGAGCCAATCGAGTCTGGGACGCCTGCGTGCTGGTCGACTGCCACAAGAACCTGGTGGAAAAGAACGATTTCTCTCACACCTCGAATACGTGCCTGAAGCTCTGGACTTCCACCGGCAATCATGTGGCCGACAATAACCTGAGCTACGGAATCCGCAAGGATCCCGGTGAAGTGCACGCACGCGATTCGACGAGCGTCCTGATCGAAAGCGGTTCGAACGACAATCACTTCCTCCGCAACGACTGCACCCACGGGGGAGACGGAATCTTTGTGCGAGTGCTCAACGGCTGGGTCAGCAGCGGCAATCTGTTTGAAGAAAACAACTGTTCCTATGCAAACAACAACTGCGTGGAAGCCTGGGCACCACGCAACATGTATGTGCGGAACAAGGCCAATCATGGCAGCTATGGTTTCTGGCTCGGCGCGTCCGATCAGACCGTGCTGATCGAAAATGAAGCGTCCTGGAACGGGCTGCCGGACGGGAACCACAACTCTCCGCACTTGCCCGACAAAGGACATGCCGGCATCGTGTTCATGTTCGGACCGTCCAGCCACACGCGAGCTATCGGCAATGTGTGTGTCGGCAACAATGGAGCGGGCATCGCGGTGATCGGCGACATGCAGTCCCAAGGGGACACCTGGAAAGCGTATCATTGGATCATCCAGCAGAACACGCTGGAAGGGAACCGCTGGGGCGTCTACCTCCAGTATGCCGACTGGATCTCCCTGGGGGCGAACCTGTTTGCCGATAATCAGAACGCGGATGTCTTCGATGCCGGGAGCGTGACTCGACTGGTACAACGCACTAGCGATCTGCCGACCATGCAGGCTCCGCAAGCTCGCCTCTCTGGACCGGCCACGGCACGCGTCGGGCAACCGGTTCGCTGGGACGCCTCCGGAAGTCGCGATCCGCAAGCCAGGCCTTTGCAGTACGAATGGGATTTCGGTGACGGCGCTCAGAGCGACCAGGCGACGGTGGAACACGTATATCAAGCGCCTGGCTTCTACCGGCTGGGGCTGACCGTCCACAACGAGCTGTTGGCCGACCTGGCGTGGCGCGATCTGTATGTGACTCAGGAAGTTCCTGAATTGGGAACCGAACAGACAGCGGAAGGATGGACCGGCCTCGATCCGTCCTCAACCTGTCGTTTCCAACTCGATCCGGATGTGAACCTGTGCGGGCAAAAATCCCTTCTGGCCATCATCGATCCTTACGGAGGAGGTCGTGTCACTTTGGGCTGCCGATTACCGCAGCGCGTCGAGTTGCCGGCTGGGGGTGGCAAGCTGGTTTTCTGGCTGCAGGCGCGAAATGAAAACACCCCGGCCTGGCAGGATGTTAACCCGCTGCTTACCCTGGTCGATTCGCAAGGCCGCTCTGTGGAGCTGAAGCCTGCGCGGGATCTGCTCAGTGCCCCACCCCACAACGAAGCTCGTGAGGGCTGGACCTATTTCGTCGTGCCTCTGTCCGGTAACGAGCTCTGGGAGCGTTCTGGGGGCGATCTGGACGACGTGCAGGAGCTTCGCTTCGGGTTCGACTCCTGGGGTGCACCGCCCCTGCAGATTCGATTGGACGGTATCGCGATTCTCCCGTAGCCGTAGCGCGGCCTTCAGTCCGCGACAGCACTTGCGAAAACGAATGACAGTGGGAGGGGTTGGGACGGGGCGGTCACGCACTAAAGTGCGTGCTACGTGCTACGCCGTAGCAACTTGCTCCAACGAACCTGGACGCACCACGTGAAAGGAACGGAACATGTGTGATCATTGTATGAATCGGCGGGAGTTTCATGCCGTCACGACGGCCGGACTGGCAGGCGGTTTGCTCGGACTCTCCTGGGCCGTCGCGGATGACACCGCCGCAGGGCTCACTTGGGATCCGGATCAGCCGCTGGTGTGCACCGGTCGTCCGCTGCGAGTGCAACCGGTGCTGGCTCACGCCAATCATGCGCCTCGAGAAAAATCGTCGTGGCGCAGCTGGAGCGAGATTGTGAACGAACCGGCTGCTGCAGAGGAGATGCAGCGGATTGCCGGCGAGCTGCAGGTGCTGACACAACAAGCCGGTTTTCCGCTCGAGATACTTCCGACGATCAAGGTGACGACGACCGACCAGGCGGCCCAGTTGCAACAACAGAACTTTGACGTGGTGCTCCTGTATGCTGCGTCGAATGCCAGTCTGTTCCATCCCTGTTGCGCCGATGATGCGCGGCGGGATACGATTGTCTTTGTGCGCCACAAGTCGGGGCCGACGTACTACGGATATGAATGTCTGGGAGCGAGATTCTTCCCGGCCGGTTCGCCCGAGTTGTGGCAGAAGAACAGCGCGAATGATCATGGTCCGGTGACGCTCGATGACGTCGTGGTGGATGACTACGAAGAAGTACTATGGCGTCTGCGGGCTCTTTACGGATTGAAGAGTTTTGTGGGCCAGCGGGTGCTGGCGCTGGGGGGACCGCAAGGCAAGTACGACGCCACCGCTCCCGATGTGGCGCGGCAGCGTTTTCAGCTCGACATTCGCGACGTCTCGTACGATGATCTGGCGGAGCGTCTGAAAGCCACTGCCGCCGACGCGAAACTGCAGAAGTGGTGTTCCGACGCGACCGATCGCTACCTGGCCATGCCCGGTACGAGGCTGGAGACCGACCGGCAGTTCATTCATCGGGCCTTCGCCTTGTATCACATCTTCCGGCAATGGTTGGCTGAACAGGAAGCTCCGGCCATCACGATCAATGCCTGCATGGGAACGATCATCGACATGTCAGATACCACGGCGTGTATGCCGTTAAGCTGGTTGAATGACGAAGGTTACATCGCATTCTGCGAATCCGATTTTGTCGTGGTGCCGGTCGGGATTCTGCTGCACTACATCGCCGGCACGCCCGTGTTCATGCACAATTCGACTTTCCCTCACAAGGCAATGGTCACGTGCGCACACTGCACCGCGCCGCGCCGCATGAATGGACAGCGCTACGAACCGGTCAGGGTCATGACTCACTACGAGTCCGACTTCGGAGCCGCTCCCAAGATCGATATGCCCCTGGGACAACCGGTTTGTGCGATCAGCCCCGAGTACGCCAGCGGCCGCTGGGTCGGCATCAAGGGCATCGTGCGCGACAATCCCGATTTCGCCATTTGCCGCAGTCAACAGGATGTGGAGATCGTGGGGAACTGGAAACGGCTGATTCCCGAAGCGCGCGATTCCCACTGGATGATGGTCTACGGCGATTACCTGCGCGAAACGGGATACGCCGCTCGCAAGCTCGGCCTGACCTGGGACAACGTCTCCGGTGACGCGTAGCGCGAGCGACGCGACAAGTTCACGCGACGAATCGCACGAGGATGGCAAGCAGCGCGCCGATCCCGATAAAGGCAGAGGCAACGAGCAACAGCACGTTGCCGACGGTCTGCAGCCAGAACATGCCCGGCACATGGTCCTTGTCGACTTCGCCGAGCGTTCGATCCACCGTGATTCCAGAACGAAAGCTGTGTCCCACTCGCTCGGCAAGATGATAGACGGCCCATGCACACACCAGGAACACGAGCAGGCAACCGGCGAGCAGGCCCAGGTCATCGTTCACAATTCCAGCTCTCCCACAACCATCGCATGAACGTTCAGTGGGGGGACGCACACTTTCGCGCCATTGTCCGTCGTTTCGGGAATCAAGTCAATTCCTTCCGGTTCGAGGTGAACGCGCCCGAGACGGTAGTCTTTGCCGAATGTGACTGTTATGCCGGCAACCGGAACGACTTCTTCGCGCAGCGGTACGTCATCTCCAGGCAGCGCATGATGGGCCGAAGAGTTCAGATCGCTGAATAGATGGACAATCAACCGCTCCGTACTCCCCGTACGCTGCCGCATGACCGTGGAATGCACACACATGGGAGCACTCACGGTGACCGGAGGCTCCTGTTCTGCGACCCAATCGACGGCATAGCGCAGCAGCAGGCGCTGATAGGGATACGGGTAAGTGAAATAGGCCGCATCCAATCCGGCCGTCAGGTAAACGACGCGGCCTTTTCCGAAACGGTTTGTCACGACGGCAGGAACCTGTGGTGCATTGGCCACTCCCTTTGCCTGAAGCGTGGCCGCCGTCTTCACCTCGGCCCCGACGACACTTGCCCGCAACGCCGGTCCCTTGAACGTAACCGGATCAGTGCCGATGTAGGTGGCCATCAGATCGCGGTTCATCCACGAATCACTTGTCAATCGGAACTCAAACACGTTCCTGCGTTTGCTCCAGTAGTCCGGTCCGATCGAGCGAGCAAAGTTCACATCCAGTTCTTCCTCGCGGGCCGCATTCTCCACGAGCCCGCGGTAACTGACGCCCAGCACATCCGATAGCGCGAAGTCTTCCCGGGCGTTTCCCAACTCATCAAAGAGGGACGTGTCGAGGCTCGCCACCAGACCACCTCCGTCGCGCACAAATCCGCGAATGGCCGACAGCTGAGTTTGGTCAAGGCAGGCCGTATTGGGAAGGATCAACACCTGATAGTCGGCCAGGTCTTGTGGATTCAGGTTCCAATCGTTGATCACCGTGACCGGCAGGTGCTCTTCGACCATGGCGCGAAACGCCCCGAGCACGTTCGCCATATATCGCTGTTCGACATCACCGGCCGTCTGCCCGTAGAAATTGCGCGTATTATCGCTCATGACCAGAGCGGCCCATGGTTCTGGTTGCTTGTCGGTCAGCCAGGGCTGCCGCTTGCGCACTTCATCCAGGCAGTCGTACAGGGGCTGTTGCAGTCGTGCCGGCTGGCCCACGGCAATACTCGGCTGCGCTCCATAGGTCAGCACCAGGAGCATGCGCCGCAGGATTTCCTGCGGAGGAAAACTGTCCTTGCCGTACGGATTGCCATGCGACAGGATGTACGGTTCGCTGAATCCCACCCGATGGTTGGTCACAGCCCACAGGTAGGCGTTGCCAAAGGCCGGCACGATCGTCGTGCCGCGGTTCGTTTCATCCATCCAGAACTCCTGGTCTGGCGCATCCAGCAGCAGGTTCATCCGCGCCGGCATATTGCGGGGAATACTCAAAAAGTGGCCGAAACGTCCGGCATTGGTCGACCAGGTGACCAGTGCCACGTCGGGCTTGATGGCCTTGAGCCGCGTCTGCATCCGGCGCACCAGATCCTCCATCCGTCGATCAGCCCAGTGCTGGTACCGGCGATACTCGGGGTTGCTCATGTCCGCCACCGGAATCTCGGCCCCCGCATCGCGTCGATAGTCCTCGCGGCAATGCTGACAATAGCACACGCCACCGTAATGCAATCCGTCGAAACTGAAGGCGTCAACCTGGGGAAACTGGACGAGGATCTCAGCCAACACGTCGATGAAGAAGTCGCCGTACGGCCCTAACAGGCAGAGCATGCCGCCATGCGGGTACTTCTCCAGATCAATGCTCGGTATGTCCGTAGTATTGGTGTCAATTCTGCGCCAGTCCGGATGCAGCTCGTAGACTTCCCCCTGCAAGCACGGCGGGTACACTCCCAAAACTCGGATTCCCAATCTCTTGTACTCCGCCAGATCGTGTGCCAGACGATCGGCGGGGACATGCGGACTGCGACGCTTCAGCAGCTGGCTGTCGTAGTAGGCGTAGAACGGATCGACAAACCCCATCTCGCTGATCGTGACCCCGTGTTCGGCCGCCCGAGCGCGCTCGTCGCTCCCCATCCCTGAGAGCGTGTAGCCGCAGCCGATCGTCTGCTCCACCCATCGCGGGATCTTGATCTCGCGAAACGGCTGCACGTCAAATGGTTGAGCCATGATCTCCCGGCCCCAGATGCCCTCGCCGCTTGACTGCGCCGCGCACGGCCTCGATGCTCCCAGAAACTGCCAGCACACAGCCGAAAAGATGCTCACTACAACCACGTTCGAGCGGATCATAGCACGGCCATCCCCATGAAGTTGATCAGCAGTACAGAACACGACTCCACTGTCGGCGCCAGCTGAACCCACAGTCCATGACGTAACCTGGCTGGGCACCGCTGGCGCGGTGCCCGCGGTAACTTGGCTGGGCACCGCTGGCGCGGTGCCCAGTGGAAGGAGGGTAGGAGTTCGCCGGTTCGGAATCCAGCAGCTATTTTTCCGAATCGATGGCCTTGATCTTCATATTGCGGAAGTAGATCGGAGCGCCGGCGTGCTTGCCTTGCAGGCCGATGCGGCCGTGTGTCGGCAGCTCAGCCAGCGGTTTGCTCAACCATGACGGAATCTCACTGCCATCGGGGTTCTTGGTTGCCGAGGTCCATTTCCGCATATCGATTTCCGTTACCTGCTTCCCATTGATCATCACGGAAATCATCGGTCCCTGGCAGGTGACCGTCATCCGATTCCACTGGCCTGGTTTCTTCACCACGCTCTCGCTGGCCGCCAGCCGGCCGAAGATCGCTCCACACTGCCACGTCTTCGGGCTCTTCGCCCATTGTTCGGCGTAGTCGTCAGCGATCTGGATCTCGACGGAATTCGGGATCCAGTCATCGGGATTGGAGCAATAGACAATCACGCCGCTGTTCGTCCCTTCCGCCGTCTTGAACTCAAGGTCCAGCACGAAATCGTCGTGTTCTTTCTTGGTCCAGATACACTGATCTTCCGTAGCAGTGAGAATGCCATCGTCGAACGACCAGATATCCTGGGGATATTGAGCATCCGACAGGTCGGGTGCGAACAGAGCATCCCAGTTCTTCGAATCAGGATGCGTCTTGGAAGCAGCAGGCTCGTCGGCCAGCAGCGGGCCGGTAGCCGTCAGGAGCAGAGTCAGGGCAAACAGCGTCAAGCGTCTCATGGTGCCTCTCGAATCGGAACACGCGTGTGCAGGATCTCCCCGCGACCAACGCGGGAAAGAAAACTCGATTATAATCAAATCCTCTGCGACCAGCCTCCCCGCCCCCAAAACCGGGAATCCAACCCCATGAAACCACCTGCAGCCACCCTCTCTTCCGCCTGTTTGCGTGACCGATCAGTGGCCGTTGGTCGTCGGTCAGTCAAGCGTCAGCGGGACATCCATCTCCTGCTGGCGACGATCTTCGTCTGTGCCGCGACTGCGGTATCTGCCGCCCCGCCCGATGTCGCGATCACGCTTGCTCGCGAGGGAAAGCCGACGGCGACGATCGTCGTCGGACTGCAGGCCACGCGTGCCGCCCAGTTCGCCGCCTGTGAACTGCAATGGCACTTGAGAGAGATAACTGGGGGCGAGTTTGCGATCGTCACGGATGACCAGCCGCGGGAAGGCCTGGTAATTCTCGTAGGCGACAGCCGGCCGCTCCGGGCCCTGGGGATCGATCCGGATGCACTGCGCCCGCAGGAGTACCTGATTCGTTTCACACCCAGGGCCTTGGTGCTGGTTGGGCGTGATAAGGACGATCGGGGCATCGTCAAGTACGACCAGACTCCTTCGCAACATGATCTGGAGACTTGGCCTTCCGTGTGGGACGAGCAAGGGACGATGTACGCCACCTATGACTTCCTCGAACGGTACTGCGGAGTACGCTGGTTCAATGCCACGCAATTCGGTACGGACATCCCGCACCAACCGACGCTCACCGTCGTGGGGAGCCAGTTGCAGCGCGAACCGTTCATGAAGTATCGTTTCGCCGCGTATCCGAACAGCGAGAACTACGACCTCTACACGGGACTGTGGCCGGCAGGGAGCGAGGGACAACAGCGATGGGAAACGGCCGCGTATCCGACTCTGCACGCTCGGTTCTCCGAGGATCGGTACATGTTCGCCAAACGTGGCTGGAACACGCTCTTTCGTCTGCGGCATCGGGAAGGGGGCGAGAAATGCCCGGGTAATCACTCGCTGTACGGCTACTATCGCCGCTTCTGGGAACCGGAACCTGGCCAGGAATCGCAGTTCGAAGCACAACACAGCGACTGGTTTGCGCAAGGGTATAGCGGCCGACCACCGCAGATGTGCTACACCAGTCGCGGCCTGATCGAACAGGTAGCGCGGGACGCCTGCGAGTTCTTTGAGACCGGCAAGGACTATCAGGGTTCGCAAGCGGACGGTAACTTCTTCTGCGTGGAACCGATGGACAATGATCAGTTCTGCAAATGTCCCCATTGTCAAGCGTGGCTGGGTTCTCGCGACGCGGGAACGCCCTTCTTCACGAATGGAAGACACAGCGATTACTTCTTTCAGTTCGTCAATGAAGTGGCCAGGATCGTGGGACAGAAACACCCGGACAAACGCATCGTCTGTCTGGCCTATATGACCCACGGCGCGCCACCGAAAAAGCTGCGGCTGGAACCCAACGTCATTGTTCAATACTGCTTCGCCTGTAATCGACTGAACTATGATCTCGCCTCCTACCACCATGAAGTGGAGCTGCTCAAGCAGTGGCGGCAGGAATATCCCGATCGAACTCTCTACCTCTGGCTCTACTACACGTTTCCTGTCGAAATCGCTCTGAATGGCAACTTCCATTGCTTCCCCGGATTCTTTGCCCACTCGATCGGTCGGCAATTCGAATTGTTTCGGCAGCAGGACTTCCGCGGCGTGTTTCATTGCGGCTATGGACAGGATGTCGAAGCGTACGTGACGTACCGGCTAATGGATGATCCGACACTGCCGGTTGATACTCTGCTGGATGAGTATTTCACGCGGCTTTACGGCGCCGCGGCGAAACCGATGCGGAGCTTCTATGACGTGATCGAGCAGACGTACGGCGATCCGGCCAATTACCCCGAAGCCATCGCTGAAGGTCGCTGGGAGGGTCACCATCACCAAACGCAAGAGATGGCCTGGGGATACCTGGGAAACACACACCGCATGAAGGTGCTCGGCGGTTTGATGCAGCAAGCCAAGGCCGCCGCGCAAACCCACGTTGAGCTGCAACGCGTGGCGCTGTTCGAATCCGGAATCTGGGATTACCTGCTCGCCGGTCGCGCTCAATACATGCAACAGGTGCGAGCCCGCTGGGGGGACAACAGCGCCGCACTGCGTGTCCCCTGTGCCGTCTCTCAGCCGCTCCACGGCGATCCGGCCACACTCAAACCGGCGGAGGCACTGAACTTGTCGCGCTGGTGGTCACCGCTGGCCGAACCGACACGTCGCAAGCTGACGGCTCGACTGATTCAGGACGGAAAAAACCTTACGATTCAACTGGAGGAACTGGGGGATCCACAGCACCTTGTGTTGACCGACAGCATCGTGGAAGGAGACTACTGGCAGGTGCTCCTGGCCGACCCGGCGGGCGGCACCGTGCATAGCCTGCTGCTGAACGCAGCCGGTCAACAACGGTGGGACGGTGGAACAACCAGTTTTCCGGTGTCCGCACAGCGGTCGGCTCAGGCAAGCTGCGTGAGTGTGACGATTCCGCTGGCCCAGGTTGGCATAGCCACCGATCAGGGTGTGCGGATGAACCTGGTACGACGATCCGGACGGTCCGATGAGCCCTTGATGTGGTCGCCCAGCTTCGGAGCTGTGGAAGACCCACACGCGCTGCGGCAGCTCCTGTTCGACTCGTCCAAGACCATTCCTGCGGAGATGCCGTCGACCGCGGACCTGGCCCGACTCGAAAAACTCGATCGCGTCGCGCATTGGAGTCTCCAGGAAGGGCAGGCAGCGCAGGTGCATTCCGATTCACCAGAACTCGTCGGACGACTGGTCAACGGCGCAGCCTGGCAGCAGGATGCCTCACGCTCGGTAGTCCGGCTGCACGACAGCCGACAACAGTACATCGACTTCGGCGATCATGAGGCCTTCAACCTGACCGGACCTTTGACGTTCGCGACGTGGGTCAAATATGCACCGACCGATGTGTGGTACCCGGCCTTATTGGGCAAAGGGTATGAACAGACGGGCACCTACGGCATGCATATCCGTCCCGATGGTACAGCCTGGTTTGAACTGGATGCTCCCGACGGCACGCGTCACATCTACAATCCCACCGATCTTCTCCTGACTGTCGGCCAATGGTGCCATGTGGTGGCGACGTACGACGGGACGGTGATGCGCATCTATCTGAACGGGCGAGAAGCGGGAGCCGGGAAGGAGGTGGCAACCACCGTGCGAACCAACTCCGAGCCGTTGCGGTTCGGCTGGCTGGGATCGTACGGGCATTTCAACGGCTGCGTGCGGGACGTCCGTCTCTATCGCCGAGCGATGAGTCGATCCGAAGTGTTCGCCAGGTATCTGGCAGAACGAGAAGAGAATTGAGTTCGCGGTGTAGCGTGGACTTCAGTCCGCGACCGCACTGGTGAGAGCGTATGGCGGTGGGAGGGATTGGGACGGGGCGGTCACGCACGAAAGTGCGTGCTACGTGCGTGCGACGCCCGCTGGAAAACGTCCATCGCTTGGTGGAGAATAGAACAGCAGGTACTGGCCCGGCATGACGGATATCACACCACGAAGTCCTGGACTACACAAGGGAGACATACTGTGAAGAGGCTGCATACGTTCGTTCTCACGGCCACCTTGGGGGCACTGGTGATCGGTGGGCTGACTCCCGCGATCTGCACTGCCCAGAAGCGTTACGAAGCCAATTGGGCTTCGCTCGATCAGCGTCCGACGCCGGAGTGGTTTCTCGACGCGAAATTTGGCGTGTTCATTCACTGGGGCGTCTACTCGGTGCCAGCTTGGGGGAAACTGGGTGAGTACGCCGAATGGTACTGGGCTCACACCTCGGACAAGAGGCCGGACAATCCCTGGTGGCAGTTCCACGAAAAGAACTATGGCGCCGATTTCGACTACAAGGATTTTGCTCCTCGATTCACAGCCGAACTGTATGATGCCGAGCAGTGGGCAAGCCTCTTCGAGCGTGCGGGAGTCAAGTATGTCGTGCCGACCTCCAAGCACCACGAAGGGTTTTGTCTGTGGCCCAGTGCCGAGGCGAGCAAGACGTGGGGACGACCTTGGAATGCCGTGGAGATCGGACCGAAGCGCGACCTGCTGGGCGAATTGGCCAAGGCCACACGAGCACATGGCATGAAGTTTGGCTTCTATTATTCGCTCTACGAATGGTACAACCCGCTCTGGCAGTCGGACCGAGCGCGTTACGTGGCCCAGCACATGACGCCCCAGTTCAAAGATGTCGTGACTCGTTACCAGCCGGCCATCATCTTCAGCGATGGCGAATGGGATATGCCTTCATCGGACTGGAAGAGCGAGGAATTGCTCGCCTGGCTGTTCAACGAGTCGTCCTGTAAAGATGAAGTGGTTGTCAACGATCGATGGGGCAAGGAATGCCGGCACAAGCACGGTGGCTATTGGACGACCGAATACGCCGCTGGACTGAAGGATGGATCGCATCCTTGGGAGGAGAGCCGTGGCATGGCCTATTCCTACGGTTTGAATCGGGCGGAACGGATTGACGACTACAAGACGGGGCGCGAGTTCATTCTGACGTTGATCGATCTGGTCAGTCGCGGCGGCAATCTACTGCTGGACATCGGACCGGCCGGCGATGGCACGATCCCACCCATCATGGAACAACGCTTGCTCGAGATCGGCGATTGGCTGAAGGTCAACGGCGAGGCGATTTACGGAACCCGATTCGCCGGCCGATCGTGCCAGTGGACGGAAGGAAAGCGGCCCGATCAGCACTTCGGTGAGTACAACGTCAAGTACAATTTGATGCAGCAAGTGGGTCAGCAGCCGAAGGACGGCGTGGCTTGTAAACAGGTGTTCTTCACCAAGAAGCCCGACGCTCTCTATGCGATTTCCGCCGGCTGGCCAGGTAAGCAGCTCGTGCTCCGCGACGTCAAGGTCCCGGCCGACACGCAGGTCACACTGTTGGGTGTTCCGGGCCAGCTCAAGGCCCAGCTGGACGGCACCACCTTGACAATCACCATGCCCGAACTGGGCCCTGAAGAGGCACCCTGTCAGCACGCCTTTGCCCTGAAGATCACCGGTGGCGAAGTGTTGCCCGACTAAACGACCGGGCGCCATCGGGCATCTCCTATCGGGAATGACGAATGACGAAGTACCCAATGACCAGTGGAATGACGAAATCCGAATGCCGAACGGATCTGCCGTGTCATCTCGACGAGACGCGCTTCCGGCTGGATTTCTTGCCAAACGGTCTTGTTTCGTCATTTTAAGGATAGAACGCACATGGCTGATTATCGCTGGAATCTTCTCGACAACGCTCGCGGCTACGACGCGGCGGCGGAGTTCCTACACCCTTACTATCGGGCTATCCAGGATGTGCTTCTGGCGCATCTGTTGCTGGAGCAATGTCCGACAGGAATTGTGATCGACCTGGGAGGCGGCTCCGGACGGCTGGCCGAGCGGATTCTGGAACGATATCCGCAGGCGACCGTCTGGGTCGTCGATCAGTCGGAGGCATTCCTTACGCTCTCGGGCGAGCGACTGGCGCGGTTCGGCGATCGGGCTCACTGCCTGCAGGCACAACTGCAAAGCGAGTGGAGCGAGCGGTTCCCTGATTCCCCTCGGGCGATCGTCAGCACGTCGGCGATCCATCACTTGGACGCGTCGGAAAAGCAGCAGCTGTATCAGCAGTGTGCCAACTGCCTGGCTCCAGGCGGCGTCTTGATGAACGGCGACGAAGTGCGGCCCGAGAGCGATGAGGAGTACCTTTCCTACTGCCGCCGCTGGGTAGCCCATATGCACGAACAAATGGACGCTGGCCGAGTTCCCGAGTCACTGCACGAAGCTTTGCTGGGTTGGGAGACTCGAAACGTCCAGCAGTTCGGCATGCCGCGCAGCAGCGGTGACGATTGCCACGAGACGGCCGCAGCTCAGCTCAGCTATTTCCGCAGCGCCGGACTGGAACAGACGGAGCTGATCTGGCACGAAGAGCTGTGGGGAGTCCTGTTCGGCCGGAAACCGGTTTGAGCCGCTGCGAAAGATCGCGTTTGGTTCTTCTCCATCGATCACTCACTGTGATCATTTTTTTGTCTCCAAGAGGCGCGGGGTGCTCTTGACCAGTCGCTGCGAGCCCACTGCGTGTGGTTCTAGCGGAGCGACTCAGATTCGACGGCCTGTTCCGCAAAGGTCATCCTCATGCGATGCATCCATGTAGTCATCTGCGTGCTGACGATTGCGCCGGCACATCTTGTCGCTCAGCAAGACGAATCGAATCCCAGTGCAGGTGAAACGCTGAGAGCGTCCACGGAAACAGCTCCTTGTGAGTATCGCTGTGAGCTGGCGGTGATCGGCGGTGGCAGCGGGGGATTCGGGGCGGCACTCTCAGCCGCTCGATTGGGAGTGGATGTGATCCTGGTCGAAAGGGCCGACAGCCTTGGCGGCAATTCCGTGCGCAGCGGGGTGAACTGCTGGGAAATGGGATCGGGAGGAACGGGTATCCCGTTCGACCTCTACCTGCGACTCAGAGAGCAGCCAGATGCCATCGGCGTTTACTCGTTCGGCAGACACCTGGTCTGGTACGATCCCCAGAAGGAACCGTATCGCTATCCCGGTGGCGAATCGGTCATCGATCGTTCTCGAACCTATCTCGACACCCTGCGACGCTGTGGCACGCGTGGCCTGAGTGCCGATCCGGCGCTGGTGCGTGAGCTCTGGCACGGACTCCCCTTCGAACCGCAGGCGATGGCCCAGACCATGTTGGCGATGCTCAACGAAACCGGTCATTGTCGCACCTTGTTCAACACCGCCTTTGTGGACGCTACGATGGCCGACCAACGCATCGAGCGGATCTCACTCTCTGACGGCTCCACACTGGTTGCTGATTACTATATTGACGCGACGGGTGACGGAGTGGTCTGCCTGCGAGCCGGCTGCCGCATGATGAGCGGCCAGGAATCGCGCGAGACGTTCCAGGAACCGGATGCTCCTGAAGAGGCGACCTCGCGAGTCAACGGTGTAAGTCTGCTTTACCGAGCCACGCCGGTTGCCGATCCGGGCATCGAACCGCTTCCGGCGAATGTTCCGTCCGAGTGCTGGTGGGCCGGTTCGTTTCCGGTCGCCGCCATCAATCACTATCCCAACGGTGACCTGAATATCAACATGTTGCCCACCATGGATGGGGCTGAGTTCCTGCGAAACGGCTACGGCAAGGCCTACGCCGAATGCCATCGCCGTGTGCTGGCCCATTGGCACAACCTGCAAGCCAATTACGCGGAGTTTGAAAAGTTCCGGCTCAGCTGGATTGCTCCGGCCCTGGGAATTCGTGAGTCTCGCCGCGTAGTGGGCCAGTATGTGCTGACCGAGCACGACCTGCTCGCTGGAATCAGCAGGCAGACGCACCCCGATATCGTTTGCCTGGCCGATCACGCGATGGACACACATGGCAGTCATGCGCGCGGCATCGGCGAACTGCGCGAACCGTACGGAGTCCCTTATCGATGCTTGGTTCCCGCCGGCCAACGCAATCTGCTGATCGCCTGCCGTGCCGCCAGCTTCAGCTCACTTGCCGCTTCCAGTTGCCGGCTCTCACGCACCATGATGCAGCTGGGACAGGCGGCCGGTACCGCAGTGGCAACGGCCAGGCAGCTGAAGGTCGAACTGCCCGACGTTCCTCCCGATCAACTGCGCGCTGCACTGCGACAACAGCAGGTGCAGCTTGAACATCCGCTGTCCAGCCAGCTGCAAGAACACGTTTCCCAATAGCGTGCGGCTGACGGTGCTTCACCTCTCAACACTGGCAGAGCCGAGCGCTGGCAGAGCCAGTGCCACGCGACACGTGACGTCGGAATGTCACAGCATGTCGTAATCGTAGGGCTTGCGCATCGGACGTGCAAGGAACTGATTCGCCTCGGCATCGTCCACGAACTGCTCCTGCTCGGGATTCCAGCTCAGCTTGCGGCCGAGCCGAATGGCGGTCACTCCCAAGTGACAGAGGCTGGCTGAGCGATGGCCGACCGAGGCTGGACAGATGGTCGGCTGACGCGTTTTGATGCACTCAATAAAATTGCCCATGTGATCGCGGCTGTCATAAACCAGCGTCGCACTACCGGGCAGCTCTTCCCGCACGATTGCCGGATCGCTGGCTTCCACGGCACCGCGAGTCACCCAGATCCAGCCGTCCGTTCCCATGAACTTGATCCCGTGCTGCTGGCCGTCAGGATCCTTGACGCCACCCCACCATTCGCTGGCCGTCGTACTCCGGCACTCGTGAATCACCTCATTGGCATACGTGTACGTCACGGCATACTCGCTGGCCGCCGTATACCCACCAGGGATCATCTCGACCAGTTGTTTTCCTTCCACGCTGACCGGACCTGACCCGTCCATGTCGAGCGCCCAGAGTACGATGTCGTTATGATGAGCGCCCCAATCAGTCATCGTGCCGCCCGAATACTCCCACCAATAGCGGAAGCTGAAATGGGTCCGTTCCTTGACGTACGGCACGTCGGGGGTCTGCCCTAGCCAGAAGTCGTAGTCAAATCCATCCGGCACGGGTGAAGTCGAGAACGGCCCTTGCCGCAGGCCCGCAGGGAGCCAGACTTCAGCTTTCAGCAGCTTACCAATACGGCCATTACGAACCAGATTCACTGCCAAGCGGAACTCCCGGGAGCTGCGCTGCTGCGTGCCGGTCTGCAGAATCCGCCCCGTCTCGCGCTCCGCGTCAACCAGCTTCTTCCCTTCATCGATCGTCAACGTGAGTGGCTTTTCACAGTAGATGTCTTTGCCTGCCTTCATGGCGCCAATCGCCACCAGTGAGTGCCAGTGATCGACGGTTCCACAAATGACAGCGTCGATGTCGGTGCGCTCCAGTAGCTTGCGGAAATCGGCATAGCCCTCGGCACCCGGGAACTCCTTCTTGCCGTTTTCCAGATGAGCAGCATCCACGTCGCAGACGGCCACGATCTCAGCAAAACGTTTGGCGTTCTTGGCATCTCCGATCCCCTGTCCGCCGCAGCCGATCAGACCGAGCCGCACTCGTTCGCTCGGCGGTGCATCCTCCCCGGCGGTCTGCGGTGTCGCAGCGGCACACTGCTCCAGATACCAGGCAGGGAGGGCCAGTCCGGCCAAAGCGCCCGTGGACTGGAGAAAACGACGACGATTCAGGTTCGTGGATTGCTTGCTCACGTTTGCGGCTCCGCTAAGAAGGAAGGTTGGGATATGCTTCATCATAGTAGCGCGGACTTTAGTCCGCGACAGCACCTGCGAAACCGCATGGCGGTGGGACGGGTTCTGGGACGGGGCGGTCACGCACTAAAGTGCGTGCTACGGCTAGAAAAGAGTGTACAATACAACCGGTCCCGCCAGACTCAGGGAGTCGTCCGAACCTGCCTTTCACCAGAGAATTAGGTCCTGCCGTGAGCTCACCTATGAAAAACACTTCGTCGCGTCTTCACATTCTGGTCGCTCTCTCCCTCGCACTGTTAGCACCACGCGCGTTTGCTGACGATGAACTCACCGTTACCGCCCTCCGCTGCGATGAGCAGACCGAGCCGGTCGGGATCGATCGCGCTGCACCGGCGTTGAGCTGGCAGATGCGGAGCACGCGGCGCGCTGTGATGCAGACGGCCTATCAGATCCTTGTCGCAACCCGACCGGAACTGCTGACGGAACCGTCTGCAGATCTCTGGAACAGCGGACGTGTCGCGTCGGATCAATCGAGCTACGTCGTCTATGCGGGAAAGCCACTTCAGTCGTCCACGCAGTACCATTGGCAGGTGCGAGTGTGGGATGAGCGGGGCAACGCAACTGCCTGGAGCCAGCCGGGGTCGTTCACCACCGGCCTGCTCTCACCTGACGAGTGGATTGCCTCCTGGATCACCATGGGGAGGACGGACCAGGACCCGTTGCCCATCTATCGCCACAGCGTCGAATTGCCACAACCGGTCCGGCACGCCGTGCTTCACATCTGCGGTTTGGGACAGTACGAGCTGCGTGTGAACGGACAGCGCGTTGGCCATCGCGAGATGGATCCGGGTTGGACCAACTATCGTCGCACCTGTCTCTACAGTTCTTACGATGTCACAGGACAGTTGATTCAGGGCTCCAATGTCATTGGAGTACTGCTGGGCAACGGCATGTACAATGTGCCCGGCGGGCGTTATGTAAAATTCACGGGCACGTTCGGTCCGCCCAAGTTGATCTGCCAGTTGCATATCACGCTGTCTGATGGAACGACGCGCATCATCGCTTCCGATTCTGCGTGGAAGTGCACGGGTGGCCCGATCACCTTCTCGTGCATCTACGGCGGTGAAGATTATGATGCTCGCAGGGAACAGACGGGATGGGACGTGGCCGGGTACGATGATGCCCGTTGGGAGTCGTCGATTGAGTGCCAGGGTCCGGGAGGGCGACTCGTGGCACAGACGGCGCCGCCGATCGTCGTGGCCGATACTCTGTCGGCAGTGACGTTCTCACGACTTGCTGACGGCAGTTACGAAGTCGATTGCGGCATGAATCTGTCGGCTCGGCCCTGGATCAAGGTGCGAGGCCCGGCAGGATCTCAGGTCGCCATTACAACCGCCGAACAGCGTGGCAAGCCCTGGCCGGGACATTCTTATACTTACACGCTCAAGGGAACCGGTGACGAGCTGTTCGTCCCGCGGTTCACGTATTTCAGCTTCCAGTACTTGTACATCTCAGGGGCCACTCACGGGGCGGATCACTCGGATACGGCCAGGCCACAGCTGCTGGAGGCCGGCAGCGAGTTTCTGACGAGTTCGGCTCGACCAGTGGGAGCGTTCCAGTGCTCCAACGCATTGCTCAACGATATTGACGCGATGATCACACGCTCGGTGCGCAGTAATCTGCAAAGTGTGCTGACAGACTGTCCGCACCGCGAGAAGCTCGGCTGGCTGGAGGTATCGCACCTGATGGGGCCGTCAATTTTCTATCGCTACGACGCGCAACTGCTGTATCGCAAGATCTGCGGTGATACTACCGAGTCCCAGCTGGACAGCGGTTTAGTGCCGGACATCGCGCCCGAGTACACACGGTTCCAGAACGGGTTCTTCGAGTCGGCTGAATGGGGAAGTGCCTCCGTTCAGCTACCGTGGCTGCTCTACCGGTGGTACGGCGATCGGGAGATCCTTGAGCGGCAGTACGATACGATGGCACGGTACGTACGATACCTGGACCAGACGTGCAACGAACAAGGGCTGGCCAAGCCTGGATTGGGCGACTGGTACGATTGGACAGCGGCCACCGGACATGTCGGGGCCTCGCAGCTGACCCCTGCCGAGCTGCCGGCCACGGCGATGCTCTACGACAACGCCAGGATCCTGCAACGAGTGGCCGAGATGCTGGGGCGGCAGGCGGATGGCAGCGAGTTCGCACAGCTGGCCGACCGGGTGCAAGATAGTTTTCAGGCCGCATACTACGACCCCACCAGTAAGACGGTGGCAACCGGCTCGCAAGCTGCCCTCGCCACCGCGCTCTATTACGACCTGGTGCCGGACGCCGATCGTGCCGCGGTGCTGGAGCGATTATGCAATGACTTTCAGCGTGATGGATATCGGCAAACGACCGGGGAAGTCTGTTTCCGCATGTTAGTGCAGGTGTTGGCCCGCAGCGGCCGATCCGACCTCATCGATCGCATGCTCAACCGAACCGATGCGCCCGGCTATGGGCACATGCTCAAGCAGGGTTACAAGACCCTCTCGGAAAGCTGGGATCAACCCGGTTCGTCCATGAATCATTGTATGTTCGGCCACGCTCAGGAGTGGTTCCAGGAATCGCTGCTGGGCATTGAGCAGGCAAACGACTCGATGGGATTTCACCAGATCGTGCTCCGTCCCGAACCGGTCGGTGATGTGACTTCCGCACAGGGGTACTTCGACTGCAACTACGGGCGCATCGCGAGCGCGTGGAGGATCGAGAATGGCCAGTTCATCTGGGACATCACGATCCCCCCCAACACGACCGCTGAGGTCTTTGTGCCCACGACCAATGCCGAGCTGATTACGGAATCCGATACTCCTGCCAACCAGGCGGACGCGGTACGGTACGTTGGGCTTGATCCAGCAGGTGCAGCGGCCTCTTCGTCAGCTCGCGCCATCTTCTCGCTGGGTTCGGGCGACTACCACTTTCGCAGTCCCTGGCGGAGTTCCTCGCAACCCTGAAATCCGACAGAAAACCGCAGAATATCGGAATGGACAGCGGCGGAATAAAGAAGGAAGAGAAGACCTGGCGTGAGCGACCGTCGAGCGATCGCGGGGCACAGCAGGATGTGGTCCTTTCACTTGATCATTGGAAATTCCTTGTTCGAGATTCTGCGGTTCAAACGCCTCGGTGACCAACGCCGTCTCCAGTTCAACCTCAATGGATCACTAAACGATCGATGTTGTTTGTCTTGCTCTTAGTTTTGAATTCTGTGGAACGGGTCAGCATGTTCATTGCGCGCACGAAAGAAACCTGTGTGGATGGCCGCACACCGCTGGTTCAACAGAGTCTGGTCGGGGCGTGCTTCTGCATTGTCTTAGCCGGAGGAGTGCAGCAGGCTTCGGCCGATCAGCCGGCGCGGCGTCCCTGGTCCAATATGCTGTTATCACAGCTGGACGTGTGGCCTCATGCTGCACAGGATGCGCAGATCGCGGTGACTCCGCAGGGCCTTCGAGTGGCCGTGGCCGAGGGACGAAGCTGGGCCATCGCTGCCGCCTCGCAGCTGGCGATTCCCGCAGACACCGGCCGCATCTGCGTGCATGTCGACTCGCTCAGCCCGGGCGGCAAATGGTTCGTTCGGCTCTACGGCGAGTTACGCGAGCCGGGCGTGAATCGCACGATCGGTATTGCTCAGGACGAGACCGCTGTGGGTGATCGCCAGTTCTACGTCGATCCGCGGCTCATCAGCCGCGCGGACGCGTCGCTGCAGCTGCAGCTGGGAATCGAGGGGCCACCGGGTACTTCCGTCGTGTACCGGGATGTGTCGTTCCTGCCGCCTGAACCCCGTGAAAATTGCCAGCCGCGCCAGTTCGTTCAGGCAGGACAGATCGATCTGCCCGTGGTTGAGTTGATGCCCAACCTGCCCGAGCCCTATGAGATGATCGATTGGCGTGCCAAAGCATATGACTATGACCAGTTTGTTTTCGACTTCCATACTCAAGGTCAGTATCTGCCGCTGATCTGGCTGGACGAGTTGCACATCAACAGTGATCGTCCTACGTTCGGTCTGCCGAGCTACGTCGGCGCGCCCGATCAGGCAGCTGGAATCGTCAATTCACAGGAAGGTATCAACTGCCTCGGTGCGGTGTTGAGTGCAAGCGTCGCGGGAATTGATAAGAGCCGACAGGAACACGACTACGTAGCGATGTGCGAAGCGTTCTTCAACTCCAGAAACGGGATGAATCTGGTTTTGAATCGGCAGAACGCCGGTACCGGTGGCTCGTATTGGTATGAACTGCTGCCACATGTCCTCTGGTACGGTCTGGCCGATCGGTATGCCGACCACCCGCGACTGAGCGAAGTGATGCAGATCACCGCCGACCGCTGGCATCAGGTCTGCCAGGATCTGGCCGATGACGAAGGGCTCCCTGATTTCAATCACACGTCGTTCGATGTGCAGAATCGCCGCAGAATCGACAATGGGAAGTGGAAGGAACCGGATGCCGGCGCGGCGATCGCCTGGATGCAGCTCATGGCGTGGAAGAAGTTCGGCGACGACAAGTATCGGGTCGCGGCGGAACGATGCCTGCAGGCTTTGCAGCGCCGCCAGGACAATCCGTACTACGAGATCCTGCTCCCCTTTGGCACGATAACCGCCGCGCGACTCAACGCGGAGCTGGACCGAGACTATGATGTGGACCGCCTGCTCAACTGGTGTTTCGGGATCAGTGACTGTCGTGGCGGATGGGGCGTGATGCTGGGCAACTGGGGCGGCTATGATTGCGATGGCCTGCTGGGGAGTATCGACAACCGGTGCGGATATTCCTTTGCCATGAATACGTATCTCCAGGCCGGCACGCTGCTGCCGCTGGCCAGATACGATACGCGGTACGCCCGGGCCATCGGCAAATGGCTACTCAACGCGGCCAATTCCGCTCGGTTGTTCTATCCCGGTTCGTTGCCGCCTGGACATGGTACGAGCGAAGACTGGCCGGGCGATCCACAGCACGCGATTGCCTACGAAGGCCTGCGTTACGAGTGGCAGGGACGAAGCCCTTGTGCTACCGGCGATCCCCAGGCACTGAACTGGGGGCCCAAGACCGACTTGGGATTGTACGGTTCGAGTTTCGTTGGGATGCTCGGCGCAGTGGTTCGCCCCACAAGTGACCCGCGCATCCTGCAGCTGGACTGCCTGGCGACGGATTTCTTCCGACCGGCGTCGTATCCAACGTTTCTCTGCTACAACCCATACAATGAACCGCGCGGCGTCGAACTGCAGGTGGGGACCGGACCATGCGACCTGTACGACGCAGCCCAGCACGCGTGGGTCGCTCGCGGTGTGTCCCACCAGGCACGTATTACACTGCCTCCCGATTCCGCATACGTCGTGGTTGTCGTACCTGCTGGCCGCACGGCCGTGCGAAATGGTAAGCGGTTATCGGTGGATGATGTCGTGATCGATTGGCGTATCGAGTAGTTGTAGCGTGGGCTTCAGGCCCGCAATCAACTCTGAAAGCGTATGGCGGCAAGAATGACGAAAGCCTTGTGACAGCTTGACTTTCGAGTTGGGTGCCACTTGGGTGCCACTGGCTCTGCCTGTGTCGCCTTGCCCGATAGCCGGGATGCACTGGCAGAGCCAGTGCCACCCGAAGTCTTACGTGCACTGGCAGAGCCAGTGCCACCTTAATTGTTAGCTGTCACAGAGCACTGGGACAGGATCGGTCACGCACGGCGAATCCAACATAAAACCGCGACATATCGAACAAGGAACCGCAGAATGCAGAAGGAAAAGAAGGCATTGTCTCGGCGACGGGCTTGGATTCAATGCGGAGATTCGTCCACCTGGAAATGCGACATTCCTTGTTCGATATTCTGCGGTTCAAAGGCCGCGGTGACCGACCACGCTGATGACCCGACCCGTTCGCCTGCCGCGATGGTGTGCCGTGCACTGTGGTATGGGTTGCTGATCTTCGTAGCGTCGCACCGGCCGGGGTCTTGTCAGGCGCAGGACGTGCCACTCGACGGTTCACGTGACATCTACATCACTCTCGAGCAGGCTCAGCGCAGTACGGTCGGATGGGGCACGGCGCGCAGTCATCAGAGTGTTACGGGATCGTCACTGGCGATCGGCGAGGAGACATTTCCGCAGGGGATCGGCACTCACGCACCGGCCGAGATCGTCTTTGCCATGGCAGGAAAGTACCGTTGGTTCAGTTGCTACGCTGGCATCAGTTCCGAGATGACGGAGAAAGGTTCGGTTATCGTACAGATCTGGCTCGACGGGGCCAAGGCTTTCGAGTCGCCCGTTCTCCGAGTGGGCGATGCTCCCCAGTACCTGCAGCTGTCGGTCGCCGGTGCCCGTGAACTCAAGATCGTCGCCACGGACGCGGGAGACGGCAACGCAGCCGACCATCTGAACCTGGGCTACGTCCGATTGAGCCCTGCCGAGGAGCCGCCGCCAGCCGAATTGCGGCCGACGATCGAGCGCCAGTTTGTAGGCGAAACGCCGCCCCCTGAACACGAACTTTCTCTCTGGTATCGCCAGCCAGCCCAACGCTGGCTCGAGGCACTGCCGGTCGGCAACGGTCGGCTGGGAGCCATGGTTTATGGCGGCATCGATCGGGAACGCATCGACCTGAATGAGTCGACGTTCTGGTCAGGCGCACCGGATGACAGCCACGACAATCCGGCGGCACGAGAGCATCTGGCAGAGATTCGGTCGCTGCTGTTTGCCGGTGATTTTGCCCGAGCTCGGGAGTTGATCAGTCAGCACCTGCTGGGGCGACGCGGCAATTACGGAACCCACTTGCCCCTTGGCGAGCTGCAGTTGCAGCTGCAGCATCCGGCGAGTCAGGTCGAGAATTACCGCCGCGAACTGGACCTGGAGGAAGCAGCCGCCAGAGTGTCGTATACCATCGACGGCGTGCAATTCACTCGTGAAGTGATCGCCTCTCATCCCCGCAGCGTCGTGGCGGTACACTTGACTGCCGACAAGCCGCACAGCATTTCGCTGCAGATGAGTTTCCGAGCTCACCGTCAGCCGTGCCAGGTTGAGGCACACGAAGATGGCACGCTAATGATCGCCGCGTCCGCGCGCGAGACAAAGCACAGCGACGGCCAAACGGGCGTGTCGCTGGTCGGGTACGTGGTGACGAAAGCCGACGGAGGAACCGTGCGGGCCCAATCCGACCGCGTGGATGTCACTGACGCGGATGCTGTCACGTTGTATGTGGTACTTAACACCGATTTCCGGGGCCGCGATGCACGGCAGTTGAGCGATACGCAGATCGCTCCTCTGGGCGACGAGAACTATATGTCACTTCGGCAGCGGCACTTGAAGGATTTTCAATCGCTGTTTCGCCGCGTCGCGTTCACGCTCGGAC
This sequence comes from Pirellulaceae bacterium, assembly GCA_041752115.1. Lineage (GTDB taxonomy): Bacteria > Planctomycetota > Planctomycetia > Pirellulales > Pirellulaceae > JAJRVM01. The sequence goes on from JBGSHS010000341.1 coordinate 89,227, forward strand.
CTCAGGTCGCACAGTCAACCGATCTGCGTGTGCGGAGTCCCGACCCAACGCTCTGTGCATTGTTCTTTCACTATGGCCGATACCTGCTGATCGCCGGCTCGCGAGAAGATTCGCCCCTGCCGACAAACCTGCAAGGGATCTGGAACGACAACCTGGCCTGTAACATGGGCTGGACTTGCGACTTCCACCTGGACATCAACCAGCAACAGAACTATTGGCCGGCAGAAGTCTGCAATTTGTCCGAGTGTCATGCTCCGTTGTTTCGGCTGATTGAATCGTTGCGCGAGCCGGGGCGACGAACGGCACAACGCATGTACGGCGCACCAGGATGGGTTTGCCATGTCTTCACCAACCCGTGGGGATTCACCGCTCCTGGTTGGGGATTGGGATGGGGATTACATCCCACCGGCGGAATCTGGATCGCCTCGCACCTGTGGGAACACTACCTGTTCACCGGCGATCGCGAGTTCCTCGCACAGCATGCCTACCCGACGCTCAGGGAAGCGGCGGAGTTCTTTCTCCACTACATGGTAGTGGACCCAAAGCATCACTGGCTGGTAACCGGCCCAGCCACGTCACCGGAAAACGCCTTTCTCACCCCCGATGGCCAGGGAGCTCAGAGCGAGTATATGGGTCCCACTTGCGACTCCGTGCTGGTGCGCGACCTGTTTACCAGCTGCATCGAAAGCAGCAGAATCCTCGACACGGATGCCGAACTGCGCGGGCGACTGCAGGCAGCGTTGGGATTGCTTCCACCGCTGCGCAGCGGAAAGCACGGCCAACTGATGGAATGGCTGGAGGATTTTGACGAGGCAATTCCCAACCATCGGCACACGACCCATCTGATCGCGTTGTTTCCCAGCTGCCAGATCACGCCCGATCACACGCCGGAGCTGGCCCGAGCGGCGCGCGTCACAATCGAGCGTCGGCTGGGCCAGCAGGACTGGGAGGATGTCGAATGGAGCCGAGGCAATGCTATCCTCTTCTTCGCGCGACTTCGCGACGGCGACGAAGCTTACAAACACCTGCTTGGCCTGTTGCAGGAAGACACCGACAGTAATCTACTGACGTTCGCTCGGGGGGGAATTGCCGGAGCTCCCGAGAACATCTTCTGCGTGGACGGCAATTCGGCTGGCACGGCGGGCGTCGCGGAAATGCTGGTGCAGAGCCACGGCGGCGTTGTTGAGTTGCTCCCCGCATTACCTGACAGCTGGCCCAATGGATCGATCAGCGGGCTATGTGCACGGGGCGGTCTGGTGGTCGACATCGACTGGCATGACGGAAAGCTGAGCGGCGCCCTGTTGCGCAGCGTCACCGGTACCAAGACCTCCGTGCGCTATCGCGACATCAGCTGTGACATCGACCTTCAACCGGGCGAGTCGGCGCGGATCGAACCGTAATGGGGGAGTGGTTCAGTCAGTGTGGGAGCTGGTGACCGCAGTGCACACTCCAGAGATGGGGCGATCTCCACCGACTGCTGGTTAACCGAGCCGCTGCTTGGTTGTACAATGGAAGGCCAGGAGATGGATTGAATGGGCGCGATTCGGCCCCAGCTGCGTGGAATGACGAATGGAATGACGAATGACGAAATACCCAATGACCAGTGGAATGACGAAGTTCGAATGACGAATAGACTTGCCAGAGAAGACTGTGGACGCTCGTTTCCGGCGCGACCAGGCATTGCTTGCGAGTTTTTTCGTCATTGGGTATTTCGTCATTCGTCATTCAGCGCGTAGCGCCACGGTGTCGTGAGCATTGATTAAGTAGAAGTAGATCGTAAGGGCCCTGCGGGAGATAGACAGATGAAGACGCGGATGGTTTGGCTGGGTATGCTGTTGGCGCTGAGCTGGCTGGCTCCGTGCGCTGCCGAGGATGACTGCTTGAAGCTGTCGGTCAAGCAGTACCGTGACAAGATGAAAGGAGGCTGGATCGGCCAGATTGCCGGCGTATCGTGGGGCGGGCCGACCGAATTTCGCTGGCAGGACAAGATGATTCCCGCCGACCAGATGCCACGCTGGCAGCCGAAGATGATCAACGATGCGTTTGCGCAAGACGATCTGTATGTGGAGATGACGTTCCTGCGCACCTTGGAGCAGTACGGCATCGATGTCTCCATACGCCAGGCGGGAATCGACTTCGCCAACAGCGGTTATCCGCTTTGGTGTGCCAACAACGCCGGACGAACCAATCTGCGCAAGGGGATAGCGCCACCCGATTCAGGACATCCGAAATTCAACCGATGCCCCAACGACATCGACTATCAGATCGAAGCCGACTATTCCGGGCTGATCGCGCCGGGCATGCCCCAGGTGGCGGTCGATCTTGGCGAGAAATTCGGTCGACTGATGAACTACGGCGATGGCATGTACGCCGGGCAGTTCATGGGAGCCATGTATGCGGCTGCCTTCTTTGAGAGTGACTGTGTCAAGATCGCTCAGACTGCGCTGCAGGCGATTCCTGCGGAAAGTCAGTATGCCGAGATGGTGCGGGACATGATCGCCTGGTACCAGGCGGATCCGGACCACTGGGAGGCGACCTGGGAGAAGTGCCAGCAGAAATATCGGCTCGATCCAGCCTATCAGAAGGCATCCAACGGTGGCATCGACTGCAAGATCAATGGCGCTTACGTGTTGATGGGCCTGTTGTATGGCAAAGGTGATCCCGATCAGACGATATTGATTTCCTGTCGCAGCGGCATGGACTCCGACTGCAATCCCTCCAGTTCCGCCGGGGTCTTGTTCACGACCGTCGGCTTCGACAAACTTCCCGAACGGTTCAACACGGGATTGAACGAGCAGCGTGAGTTCAGTCACACGGCCTACAATTTTCCCCGCCTGCTGGACGTCTGTGAGAAGCTGGCTCGTCAATCCGTCGAGCGGCAGGGGGGGCATGTGGAGCGCGACGCGAGCGGTGAAGAGTACTTCGTGATCCCGATCAAGCAACCAGTTCCCAGTAAACTGGAGCTGAGTTGGGATCCCGGTCCGGCTGCCGACAGCCGCTTCACGCCGGTGGAGATGGCCCAGATCGTCTACGACGCGCTTCCGCAGGGCATGAAAGAGGCCGTGGCTCAGTTCGCTCCTGGGTGGAAGATCAAGGATTGCGGACTCGATATGAGTCCTGGTCTGCGTGACGAGTGGGACGGCAAGCAGAAAGTCCTTTGCACGCATCCGTTAGATCAGCAGACCGGCTGCTCGCTGTCGCGCAAGGTCACAGTGCCGGTTGGCAAGAAGACGACGCTGCGATTGGTGGTGGGCCACGATCCTCAAGGGGACTTCGATCTGATCGTCCGCGCCGATGACAACCAGTTGCTGCGAAAGGCCGTCAGTCCATCCACGTGCAACGACGGCCACTGGCTCGAGGAGCAGGTCGATCTCAGCTCCTTCGCCGGGCGGGAGATCAAATTGGAGCTGATGAACGCTCCGACCGGCTGGGCTTACGAGGCCGCTTACTGGGCGGAGATTTCCATCGCGATCGAGTAAGCACAGCTGTTGAGTAAGCAAGGCTTCCGATCGAGTTGGCGGATTGACTGTGATTCAGCATGGGGACCGAGTAAATCGTACGAGCTACACAAGGAAACGAATCAATGACAGCACGCACCCAGTTCAATCGACGTCGATTTCTGGCCGGGTCGGCGGCCGTCACCGCGCTGACCATTATTCCCCGGCATGTGCTGGGAGCACCCGGTCAGCCGTCGGCCAACGAGAAGCTCAACATCGCCTCGGTGGGGGTAGGAGGTATCGGTTCGGTCGATATCAAACGGGTGTCGACCGAAAACATCGTCGCCATTTGCGATGTGGACGCCTCACGTGCTGCGGCCGTGGGCAAGGATTATCCCTCGGCCAAAATCTACAGCGATTTTCGTGAGATGCTCGATGCACAAGAGGACATCGATGCCGTGATGGTCGCCACACCGGACCACACCCATGCGGTGGTAACCCTGACCGCGCTGCGAATGGGCAAGCACGTCTATTGCCAGAAGCCTCTCACGCACAGCGTTCATGAAGCGCTGGAAGTGGCTAAGGCGGCCAAAGAGGCGAACGTCGCTACCCAGATGGGCAACCAAGGTCAGGCGAGTGAGGCAGCGAGGCTGGTCTGCGAGTATATCTGGTTGGGGGCACTCGGCCAGGTTCGCGAGATCCACTCCTGGTCGAATCGTCGTCCGGACATCTCGCCCCGTGGCATTCCTCGTCCGGCCGATGCACCTCCGGTACCTGACGGTTTGAACTGGGACCTCTGGATCGGTCCTTCTCCCATGCGACCTTATCATCCTTGTTATCATCCCTTTGCCTGGCGCGGCTGGTGGGATTTTGGTACGGGAGTTCTGGGCGATATTGGCTGCCATAATCTGTCGGCTGCCTTCAAGGCGTTGAAGCTCGGCTGGCCCGAAAGCGTCGAAGCCTGTTCCACCCATTGGAGCGCCCCATCGGAGATTCGCCACGAGACGGCGCCGCTGGCTTCGATTATCACCTTTCGATTTGCGGCGGAAGGAGATCGGCCCGAAGTCGTTATCAAGTGGTACGATGGCGGCATGATGCCCCCGCTTCCCAAGCAGGTTGGTACCGACAACATCTTCATCGACGACGGTACGCTGATCGTTGGCGATGACGCAATGCTGCTGGGCGGCAAGCTGCTGCCCGAAGACAAAGCTCAGGCAGTGGGTAAGCCGCCGCAACGCCTGGATCGATCGCCAGGTCATTACGAGGAGTGGATCAACGCCTGCAAGGGAGGCAGTCCGGCGGGCAGCAATTTCGTGGATCATGCCGGCCATCTGGCCGCGGTGGTCTTGATGGGGAACATTGCCATCCGCACTCAGGAAAAACTCTACTGGGATGCTCAAACGTTGACGTTCAAGAACTCGGACGCCGCCAACGCACTGCTGCAACCGGCCTACCGCGAAGGATGGACGCTCTGAGGCCGGGAGCCAGCGGTGAGTGAATCGCCACAAGTCACGGACGATCGTCTGATCCAGTCAGCGCTCCAAGCAGCCGGCCAGACCCGGCTGCTGCGGATCGAGCGCCAAGTGCGGCACCGCAGCGCGGAGTATTTTCAACAGCTCTTTCCGCAGCGGCGGGCGCTGATTGTGGCCGATGCGAATACCTTCGCGGCGGCCGGTCGCGACGTGCTGGACTCGCTCCGCACGGCCGGGCAGCCATCCGCCGATCCGCTTGTCTTTGACCAGTCGCATCTGCACGCCGCGTACGAACATGTCGAAACGGTTCAAGCATCGCTTCGCGAGGGTGACACGATCGCCGTGGCCATCGGGTCGGGCACGATCAACGACATCGTGAAGCTGGCCTCGCATCATCTGAATCGCCCTTACATGGTCGTTGCGACAGCTGCTTCCATGGACGGCTATTCGTCGTTCGGCGCTTCGATTACGCGAGCTGGATCGAAGCAGACCTATGACTGCCCGGCGCCGAAAGGCATTCTGGCCGATCTGGAAGTCCTCGAAGCGGCGCCGGAAGGAATGAGTGCTGCCGGCTATGGCGATCTGGTGGCCAAGATCGTGGCGGGAGCCGATTGGCTGATTGCCGATGCGCTGGCCGTCGAACCGATTGACCAGACGGCCTGGCAGATGCTGCAAGTCGGCCTGCGCCGCTGGATCGAGCAACCCGACGGCGTTCGCCGCGGTGACGGCGCCGCATTGCGATCTCTGTTCTGCGGGTTGGCGATGAGCGGATTCGCCATGCAGCGCACCGGTACCAGTCGTCCCGCGTCCGGGGCCGATCACCAGTTCAGTCACCTGTGGGACATGCTGCGTGACAGGACGGTCCTGCCAGGACCCGCCCATGGCTTTCAGGTAGGCATCGGCAGTCTGGCCTCATCGGCACTCTATGAACAGCTGCTGGCACAGCCACTCGATGGACTGAACATCAACGATCTGATCGATCGTTGGCCCGACATGATGACGATTGAGCGAGACATACAGCAAAGCTATGATCACCAGTTTCTGGTGGCCAAAGCGCTGGAAGAAATCCAGGCCAAATGGATTCCGCGCCCGCAGCTGAGTCAACAGTTGACGCGCCTCCGTCAAGTGTGGCCGCAGCTGCGAGCGAAACTGGCTGCGCAGCTGCTCCCCTGGACGGAGCTGCGGGATCGATTGAAGACAGCCGGTTGCCCCACCGATCCCAGTGAGATAGGTCTGACGCGCCTGCAGTTGCGCAGGAGCTTCGGCCAGGCCTACTACATCCGGCGCCGGTTCACCGTGCTCGATCTGGCGGTCCGCACTCAACAGCTGGAACCGTCTTTGGAACGAATCTTCAGCCCCACCGGGCGCTGGCCGATGGTCACTCCAGCGACTTGATCCGGATATCCTTGTACTCGGCCCACATCGGTGATCCCGCGTGCAGCTGCAGTGCGAGTATGCCGTCGAGCAAGGCCAGCTGCGGATCGTTGTCGGTGAAATCCAGAATCAGCACTTGGTTCAGGTAGTGCTGGATGTGATTCCCTCTGGCGACAATGACGACGTCGTTCCAGTCGTCCAGATTGAAGAGCTTTGTGAATCCTTCCTGATCGATCAAGGTGCCGGTAACCTCTTTCTTGCCGTCCGCTCCCCAGACCGCCTTCTCACCGACCAGGCAAATGCGACCTCGCTTACCCCCTTCATCGTAGATGAACCCTGTGACGCTCGGCAGCTTGACTTGATTTCGGATCTCGTGCTGATAACCGCGAACCACCCACTGGTTCGAGACTTGACCTTCGGTGATATGCTTGGACCGATACTGGATGCCCGAGTTGTTGGTGGCATTGCAGCGAAACGACAATCGCAACTCAAAGTCCTTGGTCGCACCATCCTTCCAGATCAGGAAGGTGTTGCCTTGAGCGGGGTTCTCGGCGGTCGTCTCTCCGTGAATGACTCCGTCCCTGACCGACCACAGCCGGGGGTCTCCATCCCAGCCTGAAAGATCCTGGCCGTTGAAAATCCGCGTCATGCCCTCCGTTTCCGGCGGAGCGGTCTGCGGCGTGTCGTCGGCGTGAAGTGGCAGGGCGAGCAGAGCGATGGCAATCGTGGTCCAGCAGCGAAGCATGACGTTCTCCCAATCACGAGGAATGAATAGCATCCACCATTATGACGGCTGGCGGAGCGATCTTGAACCCCGGACGCAGCGCCTCGCGTCCGCCGCTACGGATTTGATGAACGTGCGACGTTTCATGAGAAACCTCCCGGAATTCCGTCTCAACTCACAATGGTCTCTTCGTTTGGAAGTACCAGTCGAAATGACTTCGTGTTCGCGCACCTGCGTTCGCCCAGCAGGAGGATCATTTCCCGGCGGATTGGGCTTCCACCACTCGCGCCGTCAACTCCTGCCAGGCTTTCATCGAGCGGTTCAAGTTGTCACGTGGTTCGCCGGCAATTCCGACCAGCTGCAGCCCAATCGGACCTCGATACCCCTGCTCCACAAACGGCTTCATGAAGCGAACCGCCTCATCGAGCCCCTGGTCCAGCGTCGCGTAGCTTCCGTCGGGCGCTGTGCCGTTGATCGTCACCAGAAACAGCTGTGGCATCACGTCACGAACCAGAGCGTTGAGATCCGCCTGCGGATCGGTGCGCTGCCAGTGAAACAGATTGAAACAAATCCCTAGATTCTCTCGCTCACACTGCTTCGCGATCCGAGCAGCATGGTCCACCCGCTCGCACCAGATGTTCACGTGTGGATAGATGGCAATCCGCACACCGTAGGGCCGAGCGTAGTCGGCCAGTTCGCGCCCCAGCTGCACCGCTCGAGGGTCGCCCTCGGGGGAAGACCGCTCATACTTCGAACTGACAAACTGGATCAGCAACAACGTCGAACGCCGTTCCAGTTTTCGAATGGCGTCTTTGACGATCGGCGAACAGGTCGCGCCGGTGTCCACCGAGATGTCGTAGGGAGTTACGGCGGCGGTGAAGACGTCGACGCCCGCCTGGTCCATCGTCGCCAACGCCCCGCCCAGATCCTCGAGCGTTCCCAGATACTGCGTCCCTCGATATCCACACTCTTTGAGCAGCTGAGCCTGCTGGCTGTACGACATCGTCGGCACATGCAGCGCAAAGTTCATAGCGAATAGTGGATTGGACAGCCCCAGACTCTGCGATTCGTCACAACGAACCGCTGCCATCTGCGTTAATATGGTACTCAACACCAGTATGCTGCCTGCCAGCACCGAAAACTTTCGCGCGATCATCCGTTCGCCCTCCCGCACCATCGTACCACGGCTGCGCACCAAGACGCAAACCGCGCTCACCGTGGCGCCGTGGCGACTTTGCGCGCGCTCTCGGATCTGAATTTCGGGCAGAATGTCTCACGCTAAGGCGCAAAGGCGCTAAGGAAGGCCTGTCGGATAGCCGACGGATCCCCGGCGCTGTGGATTTTTGCTAAGGTACAGGGAGAAAAAACTCCCGTCATGCACTGTCTGTTCCGGCTTCCAGCATACCGGTTCCGCCAAGGCCCCGAACTGATCGACAATAAGACAAACGTGACCAATCTAGATCTTCAGACGTTTTCGGTCGACGAAGCGCATACCGGGACGCTTCTTTCCGCGCTGCGCCAGTGGCTGCCGGGGGAATCGTGGTCGGCGTTGCGCAAGCTCGTGCAAGCGCGCCGGGTGGCCGTGAACGGCGTGTTGTGTCTGGATGAGGCGCGCCGGCTTACCGCGGGCGAAACGGTGACCGTGTCCAGCCGCAGTTTGCCACCTCCTCCTAGCGAGTCGGATGTGCGCATTCGCTTCGTGGATCGAACGATGGTGGTGGTGGAGAAGCCGTCGGGCATGGTCACACTGCGTCCCAAGTCGGAGCTGCATTGGCCGGCTCGCCGCCGTCAGCTACAGCCGACACTCGATGAGTCCGTGGCGTTGTTGATTGCACGTCATGCGGCCAGTCGGGCGAAGGGTCGAGGAAAGCCGAAACTGCCCAGCCTGTTTGCCGTGCATCGCCTCGACCGTGACACGAGCGGACTTCTGGTCTTGGCCAGGAGCCAAGAGGCTCAGCAACGTCTCATCTCCCAGTTCGCGCAGCGCACCGCCCGCCGTGCGTATCTCGCGCTGATCCCCGGACATCCGCGCGACCAGACGATTCGTTCCCAACTGGTGCGCGACCGAGGAGACGGACTGCGTGGAAGCCAACCCGACGCGAATGCCGGTCAGACGGCGATCACGCATGTTCGTGTGCTCCGACGCATTGCCGAGTACAGCGAGCTGTGTTGTCAACTGGAAACCGGACGAACGAATCAGATCCGGATTCACCTGGCGGAGCTTGGACATCCGATCTGTGGTGACATCAAGTACCGGGGACCGCTGGGCTCAGCCGCGATTCGAGACACCAGTGGTGTCCCACGTCTGGCACTGCATGCCACGCAACTGCAACTGGAACACCCGGAAACGAACGAGCCACTGGACTATGAATCGCCATGGCCGATGGACATCCAGATGTTCCTGAACCAGCTGCAGGGCGCAGCGCGTCGCACCTAGGCACGTCGTAGCGCGGACTTCAGTCCGCGACAACCCTGCCATGAGCCCAACCAAGGGGCGGAATACGACGGCGCACTGCTCCCAACGACGAATGACCAGTCCCTCATGACGAGAGAGGACCGAGTTAAGCGCAGTCTGCCAGTGCCGCCCGGTTGACAGGCGATTCCGGCACGATTAATAGTAGGAGCAGTGGGCACCGCAATTGTAGCTCGTTCTCGCATCGGCCCCTCACACGACATCATGTGCTTTGAGAACGGAGCGTGGAACCAGGGCAGAGTGCTGGCCGAGCCAGCGCCACCCGGCTGGAGTCTCAGCGGCGGTTCCCCTACTACTCTCAAGACCGCGCAGGAGGCAGCGAATGACTCGGCAGCGACTCTATGTGGTGTTTGGCATGGGCCCGGATGCCGTTGGCCTGGTGGGAAACATCACGGCTCCGATCAGCGACGCTGGCGGGAACATTGTTGACCTGCGGCAGGATGTGCTGCATGGTCTGTTCACCATCTTTCTGGTCGTCGATCTTTCGGCCACGGACCTGCGCATCGAGACCTTGAACGAGATGGTCAGTCGGATTGGTGAGGATACGGGGCTGGAACTGTCGGTGAGACCCTACAATCCGACACCCCGCGATCCGGACAAGAAGAACCTGCTGTTGATCCTGATCGGAAACGATCGCCCCGGCATCATCTCGTTGTTCTCAGAAACGCTTGGCAAGTACCGGGCTAACATCGAATTTGCCCAGAGCATTGGACGGGAAGGGGTGTTTCTCACAGAGCTGTTGACGGATGTCAGCCACAGCTCCATTCCCCTGGAGAACCTGCAGACAACGATCCGGCAGGCCATGGCTGATGTGGGAATTCAGGCCGTATTTCAGAGTGCGGACGTATTCAACAAGAAGAAACGGGTGATCCTGTTCGATATCGGCATCAGCTTCCTGGGCCCCAAGGTGCTGGATGAAATCTTGCAGCAGACCGACCTGACCCGGGCCGATCTGGCAAAGAGCTATTCCCGGCAGCGCGTCTCTGACTCACTGCAATATGCGGCGAGTCGGCTGGAAGGGTTCCCTGTCGAGGTGTTGCAGAGCATCGTCAGCGGCATGCAGCCGACACCGGGCACGATGGAATTGCTGCAGACGCTCCGGACCATGGGTTACAAGATCGCGCTCGCCTCCAACAGCTTTGCGCTGGTGACCGACATGCTGCAGAGTCGCCTGGGAATCGACTATGCCTACGGCTATCCGTTGCCGATCGACGACGACTCGAAATGCGTGGTGGGCGAGATTGCACCACACGACCTGTCCGGTCGCGACCTGGAGCAATTGATCGCTCAGATCATGGTGCGGGAGGGAATCGGCCGCGAAGATGTGGCCGTCATATCGGACCAGCAGATGATCGAGACACCAGGTATTCGTCTCGAGCTGAATCTGGGACAGATCCTGGACTATTACAATCAGAAGATCATCAGCCGCGACGCGCTGCTCGGTTTATTGGGTAGCTTTGGCATACCACCACGGTAATGGCGAGCGGGTGATCGGCGAGCGGGCGAAACGCGAGCCGGTAGTGCCCAGCTCGCAAGGCAAAGCAGTTGCAGCGTGCATCCAGGCAGGCCGGGGACCAGCAGGAACGTACTCTTGAGATCAGACATTGACATTGCACAGTCGGCTTATAAGCGGCCTATCGCCGAAATGGCAGGCTCGTTAGGCTTGGACCTGAACGACCTGACTCTGTTCGGACCGCATATTGCCAAGGTCCCTCCCACCGTGGCCGACAGATTCGCCGATCGCCCGACCGGCAAGCTGGTGCTCGTCACGGCCATGACGCCGACACCGCAAGGTGAAGGCAAGACGACCAACACGATCGGATTGGGCCAGTCGCTGAGTCAGCTCGGCAAGCGAACGATGATTGCGATCCGGGAACCGTCGCTTGGTCCCTGCATGGGGCTCAAGGGTGGAGCGGCGGGAGGCGGTTTTTCGCAGGTGTTGCCGATGGAGGACATCAACCTGCACTTCACCGGCGATCTGCATGCCGTGTCTACTGCCCATAATCTGCTGGCAGCCGTCGTCGATAACCATCTGCATCAACGGCTCGATCCCGAGCTGCATCCGCGGCGTGTGGCGTGGAAGCGGGTGATCGACATGAACGACCGCTCGCTACGCCACATCCTCGTCGGCCTGCAGGGCTCCGGCACCAATGGCGTGATGCGCGAGGATGGGTTTGAGATTACGGCGGCATCGGAAGTCATGGCGATTCTCTGCCTGGCGGCGAATCTCTCCGATCTCAAACGCCGTTTGGGCAACGTGATTGTCGGATACGACTACCTGAACAAGCCGGTCAAGGTGGCCGATATCGGTGCCCAGGGCGCCATGGCCGTTCTGCTGAAAGACGCGGTGCATCCCAATCTTGTGCAGAGCATTGAGGGAACACCTGTGTTCGTGCATGGCGGCCCGTTTGCCAATATCGCACACGGCTGCAATACGCTGATCGCCACCCGCCTGGCGTTGCGTCTGGCCGACTACGTCGTGACCGAGGCAGGGTTTGGAGCCGATCTGGGCGCCGAGAAATTCTTCGACATCAAGTGCCGAGCCGGAAACCTGACACCCTCCGCAGCCGTGCTCGTGGTCACGCGCCGAGCTGTCGCCGTGCATGGCCTGGACAACGTGCTCAAACATGTGGAGAACGTGCAGCACTTCGGAGTGCCCGTCGTGGTGTCGGTCAATCGATTCCTGGGAGACAGTGATGCCGACCTGGAGGATATCCGGGACCACTGCGTTAAGGCGGGTGTCGACGCGTCCATCACCGACTTTCGCGAAGCGGGCGGCGCGGGTGGACTGGAACTGGCCGAGAAAGTGGCTGAACTGTGTGAGCTGGAATCGGCTTTCGCGCCGCTTTATCCGCTCGATATTTCGGTCGTGAACAAGATCCAGACGATCGCGACCAGGATCTACGGCGCCAAAGGGGTGGAATTGACCTCCACTGCCTCACGAGCCGTCAAGCGGATCGAGGATCTTGGCTATGGCACTCTTCCCGTCTGCATGGCCAAGACTCCCGCCTCGTTGACCGACAATCCCAAGATCAGCGGACGACCTGCCGGCTTCACCATCACGGTTTCCGACGCACGCGTTTCGGCAGGAGCCGGTTTCGTGGTAGTCTATACGGGCGACGTCATGACCATGCCAGGGCTCCCCAAACGACCAGCTGCCCTGGATATCGACATTTCGGAAACGGGAGAGGTCTCCGGGTTGTTCTGAAACCAGTGCCCTTGCTGCGAGGAGGCCAAAACGTGACAGACGACCAGTCGATCCTGATCCGGAAACACGAACTTCGCCAACACGCCTTGCGCAGTCGCGACGAGCGGTCCGACAAGGAGCTTGGCAGCCAACAGATCTGCAGCCGACTGCTCGCCTTGCCCGAGTATCAGCATGCCCGCGTGATCTGCAGCTACGTTTCACTTCCCGACGAAGTTCAGACGATGGAGCTGATCGCGAGCGCCTGGAACGATCGGAAACGGCTGGCCGTTCCCTGTTGCATCGGCAATGAGCTCGAATTGTTTCATCTGACTTCGCTTTCCGAGCTCGCGCCCCGCACGCTCGGCATTCTGGAACCGCGTCGCGAACTGCGCGCTCACGCCGATCGCTGGCTGGATCCGGCCATCATCGATCTGTTTGTGGTGCCGGGAGTGGCGTTCGATCGGTTCGGCGGGCGACTCGGATACGGCAAAGGCTTCTACGATCGGCTCCTGGCCCGCTCGCGCGCCGATGCCGTGAAGATCGCTGTCACCTTCCAATGCCAGATCGTCCCTCAGATCCCGATGGGAGAGACCGATATCTTCATGGATTTCATCGTAGCGGAAGACTTCGTTTATCGTCGCCAGCTCGGGACGGAGACAAGAAGATAGAGTGACAAACAGAGCGGTGTGCAACGGATCCGCTGATCTTTTTGTCCACCATCTTTTTGTCTCCTTTTCTGAATCCTCGCGCAGCGCAAGCTTGTCTGCGAACGCCTATAATGGATCGACCGTTCGTCGAATCGCCCTTTCCCGGAACCCGGCACCATGCGCACCTGCACCTTCCTTGTTCTCTCGATTCTCACTTCGACCACCTCGATCACGACGCTGCGAGCCGCGGCAGGCGAAGATTCCTGCGGTCTTCCTCGCGCGGAAGACGTCACTATGCTGTGGTGGGAGCATGGAGCGCCTTACTACTTCACGATGCAGGAGACGGCACCGAAGCAAGTTCTCTGTGTGCAGAGTGGCAGCTGTGGAGTCATGATGGACACACAGTCGTTGCAGATTCTCCACGCCGGTCGTTTCCCGCAGATATTGAGTCCCGAAGAAGCTCGCAGTGGCAACTGCGACCAGCTGACACAGCTTCCGCCCGAGATATTGCAGATGCAGGTCACGTGCGACGGAGTGGTCTACCGCTGCGCGGGACGCGCCCCTGATCCGGACGACCCTTTCTATTTCCCCGTTCGGTTCATTGAATATGGTCGGTGCCTGCAGCGCGTGGCGGTCGAACGGATTCGTTTCGTAGCCGATGACGCCCAGCGCAACGAGTTGTTGGGACGACTCGAGATCGCCTTCTGGCCCGATCGCTGCACACTTGCGCTCGGTGTCGATTCGGGCTCCGCAGAAGCTCGTGGTGAGCTGATGATCGCCGTCGGCACGCGGCAAGCTGTCGTGCCGCTGACACCAGCCGGCACGGTCACACTGGAACTTATCGCTCCGGTGGACGAGCGGGGCTCGATCCAACACGCTGCTGATATCGCCTCGCGCTGGGACGAGGCTCTGAGCGCTCACATCGTCGACCTGCCGATGGCCCCTTGGGCCAACTCGCAGGGAACCTATTATCCGAGTGACGAGCTGGATCGTCTGGATCGCTGGCCGCTGGTAGTGCGCAACGATACGGACCACGACGCTGTTGTACCGATGATGTTCGTACCACAGGCGATGCCCGCCATTACCGGCTTGACTCCCATGCTCTGCGACGCCGATGGAACTCCGACTGGTATTCCGGTTCAGACGTCCAAAAACTGGCACGCTCGTCCCGACAAAGGCGATCTTCCGCATCAAGGCCCTTGGGTTCACGCCTGCGCGTGGCTCCGGCTGCCACCGCGCAGTTCGCGTGAATTGGTATTCTCCCTGGCTTACGCTCGCTATGGTGGCGTCTTTGCGGCGTCACATGCTCAGTTGAGCCTGATTGGCTGGGGCCATAACCAGTTCTGGGACCAAGCGGCGATCGGCAGCTTTGGGGAGAGCATCTGCTTTGAACCGGGTCGCGTGCAGCGTCGATGTTTCATTACGGACGTGCGCCCGTTGATGACGCGCAGCCGCGACGGTGGGCGATGGGCCTGGGCCGAAAACGGTGGAGGGGGCGACTTGCTGCTCTGGATGGACTCGGAAGGTGCCTACCGAGCTGCGCGGCGCACTCGCGCTGAATATCGAGCACAGGGGCCCTGCCTGACCGATGTGGAGTACTGTGAAGAGACGCTCGACGGGGCCATATCGACGCGTGCTGAGGTTTCATTACCGCGCAGCGACGATTACGTCCGTACCTTCATCCACCTGCGCTACGATGTACACAAACCGGTCACCTGGCAGCGACTCGCCTTCTTCCAATTGGGAGCCGATTACTACAACGAGACTCCCGCGCGCAGCGTCGCGATGGGAAACAGCGACCAGGTGCTGGAACAATGGCAGCCAATTCAAGGTGACGATCAATACGATCGACGCAGCATGGCCCTGCCGGGCAAAACGCCCTGGGTCAGCATTCACGATGTCGATCGAAGCCGAGTCAACCCGGGTGGAGCCGCCGTCACGCGGGGTCTGATCATCCGGCAATGGAAGGCCGTGCTGGGCGGCCAGAGCGTCGCTGAGCCGCATGTCGCGACGTTCGCCAACCAGTGGGGCAAGGGCAACTTCAAGACAGCGATTGAACTTGCGCCCCCCGCCGATGTCCAGCAGTTGATTCATGGTGATTACGTCGATGCACTGCTGGAGCTGGTGGTCTTCCCTCTGGAGGCAGACGCCTACTATGGCCCCGACGAGCAGTTCCGCAGCATGCTTTCGCAGCACGCCGATACGTACTTCCTGGTAAGGCGCGAAGCGACTGGAAACGACCTGGACGTGTCGGTCCAGACCGGAGAACTGACGTGTTCCTACCCAGTGTGTGTAGCCACCGAGCAGGGGCGGGCTGAGCTTACCGTGGGCGGCGGAGTGGGCTACGTCCCCATCACGTTGACGAACTTACCGAGCTATCGCGGCTATCAACTCAAGCTGGACGGAGCGATCGTGGATCAATCCGTGCATGGCAACGACTTCTGGCAGACCGGCTACGATCCGCAGACGGGCACATGGCAGATGACATTTAATGTCCGGCTCGACGGAGGACCGCATACGCTCAGCTTCAGCCCGTAGCACGACGTAGCACGACGTAGCACGCACTTTAGTGCGTGACCGCCCTGTCCCAATCGTTCCCACCGTCATACGCTTTCGCCGGTTCTGTCGTAAACTGAAGTCCGCGCTACGACACTGCGCCAGCGGCTGGCCGCTCAGCCCCCTGACCCCTCCCCAGACGTCGGGATTTCGGTTCCTCCAATTGTAACGGCGGTCGGTCTCGACCAAACTAGTGATGACTGCGGACGACAGAACGCCTTTGGGAAACCGCCCCGATTCGAGACCCCACAGGCCGGTCGCCGCCTTGCGCTGGAGAGTAATCGCATGAAGAAGTACGCACCGGTCTCTGTCCTATTCCTATGCTCGGTAATTGCCTCAGTAACGAGCAGTGTGAATGTGGTCGCTGAGGATTCGCCCAAGGCGGGAGAAACAGACACGCGTATGAACTGGTGGCTGGAAGCCCGGTTCGGCATGTTCATTCATTGGGACATGTCATCGCTTGCCGGCACCGAAATCAGCTGGTCGCGTCAGGGCTCGAAACCACTGGACATCTTCGGCGATCCGGCCGGATATGTGGCCGACGTGCAGTACGACACCCTGTATCGCCGGTTCAATCCGCAGAAATTCGATGCTCGCGCGTGGGTTCAGCTGGCACAGGATGCGGGTATGAAGTACCTCGTTTTCACTGCCAAACACCACGGCGGGTTCTGCATGTGGGATACCAAGCTGACCGACTATTCGATCATGCACACTCCGTTTCAGCGGGACGTCGTCAAGGAACTGGCTGAGGCGTGCCACCAGGCCGGCGTCCGATTCGGTTTGTACTATTCACCCCGCGACTGGTACCACCGTGATTATGGCATGGGTGACAACCGGAGGTACGTGGAGTACATGAATGGCCAGGTTCGCGAGCTGCTGACCAATTACGGTCGAGTCGATGTCATGTGGTGGGACAGTTACGGCTCAGGCGATCTGGTTGAATTCTGGCGGATTGGTGACACGTTTGACTTGGTGAAGAAACTCCAGCCGGAAATCGTCATGAACAACCGGCTGGCCGTTCTGGGCGCTTACAATCAGCAACCCGCTCCTTACGTGGGAGATTTTGACACTCCCGAACAGCGGCTGGGGGAGTTCCAGAATCACCGGCCATGGGAGTCGTGTATGTGTATTGTCGATGCGCCGGGTGGAGGGTGGTCCTATCGGCCCGACGGCAAGGTCAAGTCGTTTGCCGACTGTCTGCGGACACTGCTGGGGTGTGCAACCGGCGACGGTAATCTACTGCTGGATGTTGGCCCGGATCCGCAGGGCGAGATTCCTGCGGATCAGGCGGAGCGATTGCGCGAGATGGGGCGCTGGCTAAAACGGTACGGCCAGAGCATCTACGGCACTCGTGGCGGCCCCTACCAGAACGGCAGTTGGGGCGGCTCGACGTACCAGGGAAACACGATCTACCTGCACATTGCCCAGTGGCACGGCGATTCACTCAGCTTGCCACCTCTCAAAGGGCAAATTGTCAAGCATTCGGTCCTTACGTCCCCCGAGTCCGAACTGCGCTGCGTGCAGTCGCCGCAGGGAGTGAAGATCAGCTTACCCGCCGCGCAGCGTGATCCTTTGGATACCATTGTGGTGCTCCAATTGGATCGATCGGCGCGAGCGGAGTTTGAAGTGGATAAACCGCTGCCGGCCCCAGCAGTCGAGTCGACCCCGTAACCTAAGCAGTCGCATGCCTTGCTCGATTTCATTATGACGCTGTGGCAACAATCCCATACGACCATAACGCCTGAGTTGCTTCAACCGAGATTACGCGGAGCTTTTCCCCATGAGACGAACAGCCGAACCACGTTTTGTCTTTTCCGGCCTGCAAGTTTTGAGCGGCCTGCTGGCGATCGCCATATCACCAGCGTTTCTGCCAGCCGATGATTTGGTCAAGGACTTCGTCGATCCTCCCGTGCAGTGGAAGTCGCGACCACTCTGGTTCTGGAACGGGCCTCTGTCGGAAGCCGCTACCACCGAAATCATGGAGAAGTCGGTTGCCAGCGGATACTACGGGTTCGGGATTCTGCCGACAGCGGACATGGGGGTAGCATTCATGAGTCCGGAGTTCCTGAAGCAGTACAAACATGCCGTCGATACCGCTGAGAGACTTGGGCTCAAGATGTGCCTGTACGATGAATTCTGGTTTCCCAGCGGAAGTGCCGGCGATCTGCTCCAGAAGAACTATCCGGAGGCACTCAGCAAGCGACTGGACAAGATCGAACAGAACGTGGACGGCCCTGCAACAGTGACCTTGGATGTTCCAGCTGGAAGACTGATGGCAGCGGTCGCGATGCGGACCGATACGAAAGAGCGGATCGATCTGGCTGAGCAGGTCCAGGGGAGCCAACTTTCCTGGCAGGCTCCGGCAGGATCGTGGCAGATCATGCTTTTCGTCTGTGTTACCGACGGTGCGCGAGGACTGGTCGATTATCTCGATCCGGAAGCAGTAGGGAAATTCGTCAAGCTGACCTATGACAAATACTACGAGACGTTTCCTGAGCACTTCGGCAAGACTATCGACAGCGCATTCTACGACGAACCGACGTTTCACTGGGTCCAAGGTGGACGGGCCTGGACTCCCGCCTTCAACGAACGATTTCAGGAGAAGTACGGCCACAGTCCGGCACTTGATTATCCGGCGCTCTGGTATGACATCGGTACTGAGACAGCGACCGCGCGCAACCAGCTGTTCGGATTGCGGGCTGAGCTGTTTGCGATCGGCTTCGCCAAGACTCTGGCCGACTGGTGCGAACAGCACCACATCCAGCTCACCGGTCACGTCGATCAGGAAGAAGTGGTCAATCCGGTGGGGTTGTGCGGTGACCTGATCAAGGCCTTCCAGTATCAGCAGATTCCTGGACTGGACCAGATCTTCGCGTACGATCGTGGCGCGAAGATGTATAAGGTGGTTACCTCGGCTGCCGTCAACTACGGAAGGCCCCTGGTGATGACCGAGTGCTATGGAGGCATGAACCTGCCACTTCCCAATCTCTACCGCGAGGCGATGGATCAGTTTGTCAAGGGTGTCAACTTGATGGTGCCGCACGCGGTCTGGTATCGAACCGATCCGATCACTTTTCCCCCCGAACTTTCCTACCGCACTGCGCCCTACGCCGCAGAACTTCCCCGATACAACGAGTACATTGGGCGTCTGCAACGCGTTCTGCAGCATGGACAGAGCGTCGTCGATATCGCAGTGCTCTATCCCATTCATGGACTGCAGTCCGGCTACTACTTCGGACCGGGCGAACCGTATCAAGGTGGCGTCATCCCCGACTGGGCCGACTATATGGACATCGGCGAGCGACTCTTCCAGGAACTGCGTCACGACTTCACTTACCTGCATCCCGAAACGCTCGACGCACACTGCCGAGTGGCCGAGGGCAAGCTGGAGCTACAGCCGCCCGCATGTCCTCAGCAATACCAGCTGCTGATCGTGCCGGGCACCGAGGCCATCTCAGCCGCGAACCTGGCGAAGATCACCGAGTATTTCGACCAAGGTGGCAAGGTTGTTGCTACCACTCAGCTGCCCGACAAATCGGCCGAACCAGGTAAGGACGCTGAGGTCCGGCAGATGATCCGCCATATCTTCGGGGACCAAGCCGCTCAGTCGGGTCGCGGCGATCGGGTCTTCGAACATGCAAGCGCCCAGGGAGGTCGAGCCTGGTTTGTCCAGAATCCCGTCACCGAGACACTGCGTGATGTGATTGCCCAAGCGCTTCCTGAGCCGGACGTGGTGTGGGAGAATCCGCCCGACGTAACAGGCGGTCACGTGGGATACCTCCACAAGGAGATGGATGGCCGCCAGTTCTGGTTCTTCACCAATTCCTCGGATACGCCGGTCGATACAGAAGTGACGCTGCGTGGATCCCATGCACTGCAGCAGTGGAATCCGCATACCGGAGCGATTTCTGAGTGCTCCGCATCGGCGGTCGGCTCCCATACGCGTGTGAAGCTGCAACTGGCCCCGGTGAATTCGGTGTTTTTCGTGAGTGGACGCTAGACGCGCTTACGCCATCGGTGGCCGCGGTCGCGCGCTTGGTGGCCGCGGTCGCGCGCTTGGTGGCC
>JBGSHS010000342.1:0-69458 GCA_041752115.1 Pirellulaceae bacterium
TCTGCGCGCGCATGGCTACGCTCGGCGCGAGCGTAGCTGTGACTCATGCGAACGGACGCTCACTTGAGGGGCGTCAGTCTGATATCGCGGAACTCGATGGGCGTTCCTTCCGACTGCAGGCAGATAGCTCCCTTGGTCACATTGCAGTTGGTGGCATGATTGACCAGGTCGCCGTTAACTTTCACGATGACCTCGTCGCCTTGGCAGGTGATTTCCATGCAATTCCACTCGCCCAACGGCTTCTCCGACCCGTCGGTCAGGTTCTTGTGGCGGCGCCCTTCTTTGCGCTGATCTTCATCAGCCACGTCCAGTTCGGTGCCGATGACCCAGAAATCGCCGGCGTCGCCAGCACCCAGTTGCACCTCGATTGACTTGGGCCAGACGCCCAGAGCGTCTGGTGTCGAGGTATGGACCAGCACGCCGTTATTGCCGGCGTCCTTGGGCCAGCGCCATTGGAGAGTCAGCACGTAATCCGAAAAATCGTCCCGGTCGGTGCGCAGGTAGCCGACGGGTTTGCCGGTACACTGGAGCACGCCGTTGGCGACCGTCCACACATCGGCCGGAGTGTCGGGCGTCTGTGGCTGAGCGGACCAGCCGGAAAGGTCCTTACCGTTGAACAGCTCGATGGCCTTGCCTTGCTGGGAATCGGCGGCACCATCGAGGCGAGTCAGTTTGATGTCCTTGAATTGGACCAGCATGGGCGGGCCGGCGTGGACTTGAAATGCCAGCAACCCAGACATGGCTCGTTTGTCCACCTGCTCGTCGGTCATTTCAATCGTCGTCACTCCGTTGATTTTGTGGACCAGGTGGT
The DNA here is from genome assembly GCA_041752115.1 of Pirellulaceae bacterium. Lineage (GTDB taxonomy): Bacteria > Planctomycetota > Planctomycetia > Pirellulales > Pirellulaceae > JAJRVM01. The sequence goes on from JBGSHS010000342.1 coordinate 812, forward strand.
TGCCGCGGGCGATGATCGTGTAGTGGTTCCATGCTTCCTTCTTCACGGCTGCCCGGATCTCGTCCGGTTCGCCCACTTTGCCGACCACTTTCTTCTCGCCATCGGGTTGGACCACAACCTTCTCGCCAGTCATGGCAATGATGCCGCGTCCTCCTTCTTCGTACAGTATGCCTGAGTACTGGCCGGCCGCATCGAAGTCAGCCTGGTATCCGTTGATCACCCATTTAGCCACTTCTTTGCTTCGATATTGGACGCCGGAGTTGCCATCCACCAGACGGAATTCCAGATCGAGCTGGAAATCGCTGAGTTCTCCATCGCGCCAGATGAGAAATGTGTTGTGGTCGGTAGGATTATCCGCAGTTGTCTGGCCGGTGATCACTCCGTCCTTCACACTCCAGAACCGAGGGTCCCCGTCCCAGCCTTGGAGAGTCTTTCCGTCGAACAGCGACACGGTCTGGCCTGGTTCTTCACCGCAGGCACAGCGTGTCGTGCACACGCCGGGCAACCACGTAGCGGCGAGGCCCAGAACGAAGAAGGTCAGCAAGCGTTTCATCGATGATGTCTCCCGTAGGCAGGTGGGTGAGGCAGGTGCGATTTAACTGATCACCATACAACGCTCTCGAGCTCAAGTCAAACTGGCTCAGACGCACCAGGGCCCCGGCTGATGCCGGACCTGGCCGCTTCGTGACAAGCTGTCATGGCGGTAGCATTCCGGCTCCAGCGACCGTATCGCGTCAAGCAATCGCCACGCCAGCCAGGACCGTGCGAGGTGCGAGACAACGCGCAGCGGTGGATCGGTGACAAAGGTGCTTGACGAACGGACGGGAGCGAGGCAAGATCCTCCACAGGATGATGCGGATTGCAGGGCAAGAGGTTCCATCAGGCGTGGCCGGGTGAGGCTGGTCGACATGGGCATGAAACTCGGATTAGGACTCTATCGGCATCAACTCACCCGTGCGAACTATGACTTCGCTGCGCAGTGTGGAGCGACGCACCTGGTGATTCACCTGGTCGACTATTTTCACCAGTCGCAGGACAATCCCCGGGAGGGACAGCCAACCGGGGGCCGGCAGGGATGGGGAGTGGCGGGCCGGGCGGATCAGCCGTGGACTCGGGAGCTATTGAATCAACTCCGTCGGGAGATCAACGCAGCCGGGTTGGAGCTGCATGCCATCGAGAATTTGGATCCGGCACATTGGCACGACGTTCTGCTCGATGGGCCGCGTCGCGCCGAGCAGTTGCAGGGGGTGCAGGAATTGATTCGCTCGGTCGGCGCCGCTGGAATCCCCGTGTTAGGCTACAACTTCAGCCTGGCAGGGGTGGCGGGGAGGATCAGTGGCCCCTTTGCCCGTGGGAATGCCGTATCGGTCGGCATGGAGGAGCCGGACGAGACGCCCGTTCCCTGTGGCATGGTCTGGAACATGGTCTACGACGTGGACGTCCGGGAGGGTGTGCTTCCCGAGATCACGCACGAGCAGTTGTGGTCGCGGTTTGAGCGGTTTCTGGATGCGGTCGTACCGGTCGCCGAAGCGGCTGGAGTGCAGTTGGCTCTGCACCCCGACGATCCTCCCCTCCCTTATGTGCGACGACAGCCCCGCCTGGTGTATCAGCCTCATTTTTACCAGCAGGTGATCGACCTGAATCCTTCGCCGGCCAACGTGTTGGAGTTTTGCATCGGGACGCTGGCCGAGATGACGGACGGGGACATATATGACGCAGTAGATCTGTACAGCCGACTGGGACGGATCGGTTACGTGCATCTGCGCAATATCACCGGCAAGGTGCCTCGGTACCGCGAGACGTTTATTGACGATGGTGACGTCGACATTGCGCGTGTCCTGGGGATATTGCACAACAATCATTTCACGGGCGTGGTCATTCCCGACCACACTCCCCTGCTCTCCTGCGATGCCCCCTGGCACGCGGGCATGGCTTATGCCATGGGATTCATCCGAGCGGTGCTCAAGTCGTTCGAAGCGACCTGAACTGTCCAGACGATGATGGCAGCGAGATCCGCGAGAGGGTCGTGTTTCAGAACCCGATGCTGGCACCGCCGTCAACCGCCAAGACAGTGCCGGTGATGAAGCGGGCGGCAGGTGAGCAGAGGAAAGTCGCTGCCAGACCAATGTCGCGTGGTTGGCCGAAGCATCGCATAGGCGTACGTTCGAGGATGCGTTTCTGGCGTGCTTCGTCGCCGGACAGAGATTGGTGCAACATCGGCGTTTCGATCCAGCCGGGGGCAATCCCGTTCACTCGCACTCCATGACCTGACACTTCGACCGCCAGGGTGCGTACCATTCCCACATATGCCGATTTGGCGGCTGAATAGGCCACGACTCGCGGAATCCCGAAATAAGAGGCCATGGACGCGATGAAGAGCAGGTTGCCATGCTGGCGGGCCAGCATAGAGGGGAGGATGCAGCGGCAGAAATTGTGAGCGGCGATCAGATGGGTCTGAATGACCTGATCGAACTCGAGCACAGACGTGTCGACCGCCGGCTTCTTGAGATGTATGCCGGCACAGTTGACCAGGATCGAGATCGGCCCCTTCTGGGTCTGCACACGCTGGATCCAATCGGGGATCTCGTCATGATCGGTCACATCCTGCACTTCGTACGAGGCATGCGGCAGGTGTTCGCACGCATCGATCAAGACATCTTCACGGCGACCGACGAGAATCACGCGCGCTCCGGCCTCCTGAAAGCACTCGGCGATGCCCAATCCCAGGCCAGTTCCTCCACCTGTTACCATGGCCACTTCGTTGTCCAGGCGAAACTCTCGGCTGTTCATCAGTTCACCTCGTCAAGCGCATGCGGCGGCAAACCAATTCGCTCTGCTCCACGCTGCAACGGCGGTCGCATCAGGTCGCAGCGATTCGTCTGCGGTCATTTGCTGGCTGGCGGTGTGCCCGTTCTGCCATCGCACCACGGACAGGGACCACGCGATGTCGCGCTGTCATGGCTCAGTCGGCTGGCCATGGCACGCTCAGATATTCTTCCGGGTGCGCGTCACATGCACGATAACGACGAGTGAAACGAACGCAGCAACGCCGGCCATTCCAAACCAGCCCGCGCTGGACCAAACAGCGTACATGCTGCCGAAACCGGTCCAGGCGATGGCCAATACCATCAATATGTTCCAGATTACTCGACGCACGCCCCGCGGCATATTCGCGCCGAGCAGTTTTTGCTGATTCATGACCAACAGGAACGTGCAATAAGCGATAGGAATCAACGTCATGCCGAACACCGAGGTGGGGACAGCGAGCCAGAATTGTGCCTTGCCCCCCGTCCAGATAAAGGGGGCCAGAGCGCCGACGGCCGGCATCAGAGCTCCCAGGCGGTGTGGCCATCCCTTCGGCTCGATCCCCAGCATCTCGCACACGACGAATCCATTGATGAGCATCAGGATGATGATGCTCGATACAGCCATACTGATCACACCGATGCCGAACACGTATTGGGCAACTACTTCACCTGTCAGGGGTGACAGAGACTGAGCCAGGTCGAATGCATCGCGTTTGATCAGCATGGCCGCCATCCGCCGGTCGGCTTCCGGCAGCGCGGCAATCAACTGTTGCTTATCCCGGGAGTCGAGTCGCTCCCACTGAGGCTTGCCGATTTCGTCGGCCACGCGCAGCAGGGCAATCTGCTGGTACTTGGCCACCAGGTCAGGAGTAGGCTGAATCAACTCTCCCGCCTCGTTTCGTTCGCCGAGGAATCCGGGAGAAGCCTGTGCATGGAACTGGTTCGCCGAAGCGATCACCACGCAGCTGGTCGCCAGCACAAACGGGACGAACAGGCCGGTGCACAGATCGAACACGGCCAGCGATCGGAAGTCCTTGTCCCAACCTCGCCGGAGCATGGAGTACGGCAGGAGAAAGGTCATGTTGATGCCCACCGCGGTCGCCGTGACGGTGATCATCACATCCCGCTGCTGGCTCACGATCATATCACGCCAGAACGCCTGGTATGGTTCGGCGACCGCAGCGATATACGGTTGGAACGCGGCGGCCGGCGAATTCAGCAGAGTGGGGTCAGGCACAAAGCCGCGCAGGATCTGCCAGCCCGGCAGCCCCTGGCCGGTGATGCTCATGCGGATCACCACGCCAAAGAAGCAGACCACAATCAGTCCGACCAGGGCTTTCAACAGCCACTCGAACATTTGGATACCTCGGCGGCCGCTGTCGTAGAGCATCACGACAATGATGCAGACCACCAGAATGCCCCCGCAGGCGATCAAATTGCCTGTCGCGTCAGGCAGCCTGGCGCTGCCGAGCAGGCCGGGGAGAAGGTTTTGGCGCAGCGAAGCCGCTCCCAGGCTGAACTGGGGCAGTGACCAGACCAGGTTCGCCATGAGCGTGGCAACGGCCCAGCCCCAGCCGAGTACTGGATTGACATGGCGGTTGATGGCCTGAAACGGTCGCTCACCGGTCGAAAGCGTCACATATCCGATGGCGCTGAGCATGATCACACCCAGGATCATGGCGAGCGGCTGAGTCCACAGCAGGGCCGTTCCACCGAGCACTCCCAAGTACAGACTCCCTGCCAGCGAGCCGCCTCCCAGCGTAATGGCGCTCTGCAACCAGCCTGGACCGGAGAGACGTGTGAACACCAACAGCGAGGCCAGGGGCCCCTTGCCGCGCGCAGTCAGGATCATCTGCCGATCGCGACTCACTTCCGGTTCGATGCTCGACTTGGTCGCGGCGGCACCGGCCCGTTCACTCGCTGTGCTGAACATGGGTTGTTGATTCGCGTGCTGGTTGCTAACGTCCATTGGCCCGGTTCCTCTCGTTCGCCCACCCTGTTCATACGGTTGTTGTCCCACCAGCTGCCTGCAGGAACGCCATGATGTTCTCGGTCGTCACCTGAGGTGGCATGCCACCGCCGCAGGAGAGGATGACGTGACGTCGGTCGGGCAGGCTGTCGAGCATCTCGCGTACGGCGCGTTGAACATCGGCGGCGGTACCGCGAGCGAGCACGTCGCGCGGTGGGATGTTTCCCAGCAGCGTGACCCGGTCGCCAGCCCAGGCTCGCATCTCGGACATACGGTGATCGTGCGAGAAATTGAAGAGATTCACTCCCATCTCCGACAGATGCGGCGCACACACCCGGCCCGGTGCATCGTTGTGGAAGAATCGCACTGGGGCATCCATTGCAGCGAAAATACGTGTCAGGTACGGCTGAGCAAATTCGCGGAAATCGTCTTCGCCGAGAAAACCCACCAGGTCATCCAGCAGGAAGATGCCGTCGATCGTCGGAATGCTGGACGCCTGGTGCTGGATCCATTTCACGAGGAACGTCGTGATGTTTTCGAGCAGGGCGTGAGCCAAGTCGGGTTGCAGCTTGAGGGCCAACAGGAATTCGGTGTTACCGGCCAGAAAACCGGCAATGTTCAGCGGACCTCGGGCCACGGCGAACTTGATCTGATGCCCCATCTGCTCGATCCGCTGGCGGGCGTGAAGCAGACGCTTGAGGATGAATGGAGTCAACCCATCGGTGCGCGGATCGGGCACCGGTCGGGCAATCAAAGCGGCCAGATCCGACGAGATGCTTTCGGCGAACGGGAAATCATTTTCATGCCAGATGCACTTTGCACCGAAACTCGCCGGTTCGGTACACATTCCCCATTCCGACCAGAAACCGGGTAAGAACATGATCTCCGGAAACTGCTCGATCGCTCGCCGGTTGGCTTCCCACCACAGATGTTCGCTGGAGTAGTAGTCCATGATCGACATGCCGGCCCAGCCGGGCAGCCACGGACTGTCAATGATGAAGCCGACTGGGAGCGGATCGACCGACGCTCCGTCAATCACCTGCAGTAACAGTTCCCAGTGAGCTTGATTCATGACGCGGTTCCCAGCGGTTTTCTCCAAGGGGCTGAAGGGGGGACGGTTCGTCACCGCACCCGTCAGAATGTGCGTACCGGTACTTCGGCTCCTTTGCGTTCTGCCGACAGGTAAGCACTATAGATCGTGGAGATGGAGTCGGCTGCGAGACGGCTGTCGCTTTCCAGCGGATCACCATAAGCGATCGTGCGGTAGAAGGCTTCAATCTCCTGAGGGTAGCCGGTAAACCAGTCTTCATCAGGAGGGATGTGGGTCCAGCCCTGTTTGGTGCCGATCTTCTCGACAGTGTAAATGTCCTGGAAGTTGGCGTCGACCGGATTGTAGATCTGCATGGAGTTGTTGGGATTGATGTTGCAGATCGTGCGATGGTTGTTGGCAGAGATTTCCAGCCAATTGTGAATGCCACCCAAGACGATGTCCGACGCGAACAAGGTGGCGACCGTATCATCGTCGAAGACGACATGCATCATCGAGAAGTCGTCGATGTCGTGATAGTCCCGGCGGATATGCCCCTCGTCGCAAAACGACTTCAGACGGGTCAGCGCGTGGGTGCGTGCCGAGACGGCCGCCGGTCGAATCGGGACGCCTTGGCGTGTGCGCCCCTCAACTCGTTTCAAATAGAGAGCGGCCGTGAGAGGATGGCAGCCTTTGCCGATCATGACTCCGCCCCCCGAGTGTTTCCAGTACGCATAGGTCGGATTGTGTGAACCCGAATGCGCCTCCTCACCGTGAATCCACAGGATCTGAGCGTCGGTCTTTTCCAGAATCTCGCGCTCCTTCTGAATGGCCGGTGCGTAGACCCAGTTCTCGGCGTAGAGGATTCGCCCCTGGCTCCGCGTTTCGGCCGCCAACATCCGCTCCACGCTCGCCAGACCATGCGTCAACGCCTGCTGCTTCGGAAACCGGTCGCCGTGAAAGTCCGCCGATCCATCACCGAGGTAGCCGGTGAGCGGCTTCTCGACGATGGCGAATTTGCCACGCTCAAGCGCCGCGACCGCCACCTCTTCGTGGCCAGCGACGAGGACGCAGCAGTGAATCACATCAACATCGTCCAGCAAAGAACTGAGTGAATCGTACGCGCGGATCTCACGCTCCCGGGCGAACTGGGCCGCTTGCTCCTGATCGAGCGCATAGACTCCCATGACCTCCACGTTGGTCCCATACACTCGGCGAATTGCCTCATAGTGGAATCGCGCAGAGAACCCTGCCCCCACAATTCCTGCTCGAACCTGCTTCTTCATCATGCGTATGCTCTTACTTCTGCGTGGGGCTCTCGCTGGACACCGCGTCTGCTCATGCCGGAATCGGACAGCGCACCATCGCGGCCACGCTCGCCCGGCGAGGCCGGCCGCGTGGCGGTGCGAATCCCCTCGGCGCGTGAGAAGGCACGCCCATTCGGAACGCCCCAAACTAGGACTGCCGGCGGGGGAAGTCAAGTCGATTAGCCAGTTCGTGGCAGATTCGCCCGGGGAAGAGCCAGGCGGAAGCTCGGAGGACGCGCGCGGAGGGCTGATTCAACCCCGCAGACACGCGTCGATTGCCTGGAGCGTTTCTCCGATCCCCGCATGGACGACGCAGTCAGCCAGACGGTCGAGTGGCGTCGGGTCGCGATTGATGATGACCAGCCGAGCTCCCCCTGCGTGCGCGATGCGCGGGAGGCTCGCGGCCGGTTCAACCACCAGTGATGACCCGAGCGCCAATATCAGGTCGGCCCTGCGGCAGACGTCGATCGCCTCTTGCAGCAGGTCGTCATCCAACGGCTGGCCAAACGAAATGGTGGCATGCTTGAGCAGTTCACTTCCGCAAGCCGGGCAGAGAGGGACCTTGTTTTCGGCCACAAACTGCGCGACCAGCCCAGCTGCGGCAAAGCGGGCTGAACAGCTGAGGCAGGCGACTTCGCGTGCCGTGCCATGCAGTTCATACACCACGTGCGAGCCGGCAAGCGTGTGCAGCCCATCGATGTTCTGGGTTATCACCCCACCTAAACGACCGCTCTCTTCCCAAGCCGCTAATACCCGATGGCCCACGTTCGGCACGCCGCCAGCCATGTCCCGATGAGATACGGCCTTCTGCCGCCAGTACTCGTAGCGCGCGGCGGCGCTGGCCAGAAACTCATCAAAATAGACCGGCTGCGATGTCGCCCAGATGCCTTGCGGAGACCGATAATCGGGAATTCCGCTTTCGGTGCTGATTCCCGCACCGGTAAAGGCCACCGCCCGGTGCGCTTGATGGAGCCACTCGGCAATCTGCTGATGGTGTGTCATGTCACTGGGGCGTTGACAAAGGGTCTGCTTCCGCCACGGCACAGGTTGGACCAGCAGTACCAGACCGGTCGCGTCGGGGCGGCACCAGCTGTCCCCATTTCTTCAGCCGGTACCTGCAGATCACATAGTACAGTCCGTAGTAAGTAGGATACGCCAGCAGCAAACCGATCACGGTACAGCCGAGCCACAACGGGGCAGCGATTTCGATCAAACGCGACCAGAAAAAAGTGACGGTCGGCCACCAGCCTGGCGGCGGCTCCGCCAGACGGATCCACCAGTCGCGGTGAACGGGGGCCCACCCCAACATGATCCGGCCCACGAAATAACAGAAATAGTAGATTGGCACCATCGTCGCGGGATTGGTGATCCAGACAATGGGCAGACCAATCATTTTGTTGGCCCGCAAGAGCCACGCCAGAAAGAAACTGATCATCATCTGGAAGCCGACGGTCGGTGTGAACGTCACGAACACCCCGATGGCTGCACCCAGCGCCAGGCGATGCGGCGGATCATCCGCATGAAGTACATCGTGATAGATGAACTTCCGCGCACGACGCAGATAGAGACGGAAACGGGCGCGTATGTGGCGGCGGTACATCAGACGACGGCGTCCCTGAACGTTCCTCAAACGTCCGCCAGCAGGGGGCGATTCACAGCATTCGTGCGGGATCGTGCTGGCTGATGAGGCATGATTGTAGTCGGTTTCCCGTCCAACGGGGAGACTAAGGCGGCACGGAAACGCCGCTCCAATGCGGACAGGCGTGAGTCGCGGGGCGGGCGGGTGGAGCACGCGTCACAGCGATGAAGACGCTGGGGGCCGCCAAAGCTTGCCCTGCCAAGTGTCTCGCCGCCTCAGTTCCTGATCGATTGCCAGCCCCAAACCGGCCTTGTCGAGAGACCATGTCGGAGCGATGAAGTAAGGACCTGGAGCGTCCCCACCCAGCCGCTGGATCACCGTGTGGGGAGGAAGCACTTCCAACGCGTCGACCACCGCCGACACATACTCATCGCGATCAACCAGCCGTACACTGCCGCTGCGAACCTGATCCGCCAATGCCGTTCGCTCCACCACGTAGAGATTGTGGAGCTTGACCGCGTCGATATCCAGACGCGCCAGCTCGACGGCTGTGTCACGCATGTCCTGGGGCGATTCACCGGGTAATCCCAGGATCAGATGGGCCCCGATCTCGAACCCTCGGCCTCGGCTGCGCTGCACCGCAGCCACGGTCGCGTCGTGCGTGTGACCCCGGTTCATCCAGTGCAGCGAGCGGTTATGCATCGTTTGCACCCCATACTCCACGGACAGAAACGTCCGCTCAGCCAGCTCCGTCAGCACGTCGAGAATCGCCTCATCAACGCAATCAGGGCGAGTTCCGATCGCAATCCCCACCACGCGCGTGTCGGCCAATGCCTGCTCGTACAGCGCTCGCAGGCGGTCGACCGGAGCATACGTGTTGGTGGCGGGCTGGAAATAGGCAATGAACTGGCGGCAATCCGGATAGCGTCGCTCAAGACGCTCGATCCCCTCGGCCAGCTGAGTGCCGATGGGACGGCGAGGGCCCAGGGCGATGCTGAGCCGGCGACTGGGGCTGAAACTCTGGTTATTGCAGAAAACACACCCGCCGGTGGCCACCGTGCCATCGACGTTGGGACAGGTGAAGCCGCCGTCAAGGCTGACCCGCTGTACCCGGCTGCCAAACTGGTACTGCAGGAAGAACCGGTAGGCGAAGTACCTCAAGCCGGCGTCACGCCAGTGATGTTGCCTGAGCCACTCTTCCGGACGCTGATACGTTGACGGCAAAGGAGCACTCTACTAGAGTAAAGTCTGGTGGTATAAACACTTCCATGGGGCAGTGACCGGCATAGTACGTGGCCGGTCGGTCTTGGACAAGGCAATCGATCCATGCTTGGCGAACTCGTTCCAGTGGGTGGCGGGGATCCGATTCCGCTGCTGAAGAAGAAACTGCTCGTCGGGCGCCGTGAAGGCTGCGATATCACGTTGCGTTTCGCCAATGTTTCCGCTCATCACTGCCAGCTCTCTCTCGAGCAGGGATACTGGTTTGTGAAGGACTTGAAGAGCCGCAACGGGACCAAAGTCAATGGTGCGCGGGTGTCGCGTAAACGGATAGATCCCGGAGATACCATCGCTATTGCCAAACACAAGTACACGGTGAACTACTCGCCCGTGGACCTGGGCGCCGCTGGGCCGCCGCCGCCGGATGAGGAAGAAATCAACGAGATTCTCGGACGGTCGCTGTTGGATCGCGCAGGCTTGATCCGTAAACGGACCCCCGATGACCGGTATAACCTGATCGAAGATTCTGAAGGCCGGTTCAAAGATCCCAATCGGCCTGTATGACTTGGCGCGGAGAACGCATCTGAGGAGGCCATGCCGGGCTGCCTAGACTGGCACGGCCCAGTGCGTCAACGGCCCAGTGCGGCTGTAACTCGCTGGCAGGTCGTTGATAACACGCCGAATCGCACAGAGATACTCCGGGCTGCCAAGGCTCGTGGCGCACCCGTCGGATTGCTTTTCTCCGTGCACCGCCAGGCGTGCACCTTTTTCCACCCCCGAAGGCAATGACTCCTGCTTGAGCTTGGGGCCGCCTCTTGGTCAATGCGTACACGGGGTCGAGCATTGTGCGGACGCCTCCACCGGTCGAAGGGCTACCGGGCGGCGAGAAGGGGAAAAAATGGAGTGTCGGCGACATCCACTGGTTTGCCATGGCCGCGATTCGCAGTTGGCTCAGTGGGTTCTGTTCTCGGGGCGGTTGAGCTGCAGCGAGCGATGTCCTACGATCTGGCAGAAGCGCTGAAGGTGTGTCGCGGTTTGTCGAAAGAGACTGCTGCACACAGAACCGTGCGTGTCAAAGTCATCTTCTGGCAAGGCACGCCGGTAACCGGAAAGAAGGGTGTGGCGGTAGTGATCGACCTTCGGCGAGCTGGGTGGTGCGTGGGGCAACTGGTGGTCGGGACGTGTCGCAGAGGCTGGATCGTCCGTTGTAAGGACGTGACGAGTGCCACGAACTGCTACGGATGGAAACGATACGAAGATGACAAGCACGCGGATTTATCTGGACAACGCGGCCACGAGCTGGCCGAAGCCGCAATCGGTCTATGAGGCGGTGGACTACTACCAACGCGAACTGGGGGCTACGACGGGACGGGGTGCCTATCGGGAGGCCGATGAGGTGGAACGTGAAGTCGCTCGCACCCGGTTGCAACTGGTGGAGTTGATTGGGGCCGACGAGCCTCAGAGAGTGGTGTTCACGGCCAACGGCACCGAGTCGCTGAATCTGGCGATACATGGGATTCTGCGTCCGGGCGATCATGTCGTGACGAGCGTGGTCGATCACAATTCGGTCTTGCGACCGCTCCGCTTTCTGCAGGAAAGAATGGGGATTGAGGTGGATCGCGTTCCCTGTGGTGCAGACGGGATCGTCGATCCGGAGGATATCCGAAGGGCGCTGAAGCCCAACACCCGCCTGATTGCCCTGGTGCACGCTTCCAATGTCACTGGTGCTCTGCAGCCAATCGAGTCGGTGGGGCAGATTGCGGAACAAAGTGGCGTGTACTATCTGGTGGATGCTGCTCAATCGCTCGGGCATCTGCCGATCGACGTACGTCGTGTGCGTGCCCACCTGTTTGCTGCGCCGGCGCATAAGGGCTTGCTCGGTCCGTCTGGTCTGGGTGTGCTGTATATCGCCCCCGGATGCGAACAGATTCTGAATCCGTTGCGTCAAGGTGGCACAGGGACTCACAGCGATGAGGATCGTCAGCCCGATTCGCTCCCGGACAAATACGAGCCAGGGAATCTGAACGTGCCGGCTGTCATGGGGCTCGGCAAATCGCTGGACTTCCTGCAGCAACAGGGGCTCGATCGCATCCACGAACATGCCATGCGGCTGACCAGCCAGTTGCTGGAGGGGTTTGCCGGGATTGATGGAGTTCGCGTTTATGGGCCGCGAAACTCGCGCAGGCAGTTGGGGGTGGTAAGTATCAGTGTGGAGGGAACCGATCCGCGGCAAGTGGCCGGCATGCTCGACTCGGGCCACCGCATTCAGACTCGAGCGGGTATACAATGTGCACCCTTGATGCACCAGGCGCTGGGAACGACTGCACTGGGGGGAACGGTGCGATTCAGCACGAGCATCTTTACCACTCCGGAAGAAGTGGAGGCGGCCGTCCGGGCCGTGGCGGACATCGCGGCCGCCGTCGTCGCCTGATGGGGACACTCCTGTGTGCATCGAATGTGGTGCCGATCATTCAGCAAGGTGGGGCGGTCGAATTACGTCGGGAGATCGGGCGCGAACCGTATGGCGCTCGGCGATTTTCTTTCGCTGGCTCGCCACATCCAACAGCGGAACTGTCATCCACACCAAGGAATTACGTCATGGCGGACCAACCGTGGTATCAGGCGGGACTTCGATTTACGTGTACGGGGTGCGGCGACTGCTGCACTGGGGCTCCAGGTTTTGTGTGGGTGAATAAACAAGAGATTGCGGCCCTGGCTGCTGCCATGGGATACGACGACGTGTTGGCTTTCGAGCAGGAGTATGTTCGACGGGTGGGGGTCCGCCGCAGCCTGAAGGAGCGAAAGGGCAACTTCGACTGTGTGCTGTTGGACCCGGTGACTCGCAAGTGCTGTGCTTATGAAGCTCGGCCTCGCCAATGTCGCACTTGGCCCTTCTGGGATTCCAACGTCGCGTCGCCGGAAGCTTGGCAGCGGACATGTGAGATTTGTCCCGGAAGTGGCCAAGGAAAACTGTATCAGTTAGCCGATATAGAATCGCAACGGCGGACGATGCACATCTGAAGTGATTCTTGGTGTGATAGCGGAATGAACTCACGCAACGTGCGAGAAGTCCGTTCTGTGCCGACTTTGCGGATTGGTTGAAGTTGGCAGTCTGGATGGTCGATAATGCCATCATGCCCGCTGTGCGCTACACTCGCTTCGAGCAGTGCAATCGCTGGAAACACTTAAATCGCAATGGCTTACGATGAATCGGGGGCTACTGCAGCTGGGATGTTGTCGTAAGTGTTTGAAGTTTATACAGTTACGGAAATACTCGGGTCATCGAATGCGTTTCGCTACGGGGCGAAAAAGGAGCGAATCAACCGGTTGAGTGGGTCACGAGCAAGACGAATGAGCTTGACTCTAGTGCTTACGGCATTTACACTTGGAGCAACAAGAGGCGGGTCGAAGGACCGACGTTTCCTCACCTTTTGAGTGCCCAGCGAGGGAGTTGAGTCGTGACCAAGAAAGAGATCGTCAAGACGATTTCCGAAGAGATCGGTTTGACCCAACTTAAGACTAAGGAAATCGTGCAGAAAACGTTTGATGCAATCGTTTGTGCACTGGTGGAAGAAAAACGCATCGAGCTGCGGAACTTCGGCGTATTTGAAGTCAAGAAGCGCGCTGCCCGCAAGGCGCGTAACCCTCGTACTGGCCAAAGGGTCGATGTGCCTGAGAAGTACGTGGTGACCTTCAAGCCGGGCAAGGAAATGGAAGAGCGAGTACGGCAGCTGGAGCGCGAGGCCGCAGAGGCCCGCGAAGCTGCTCAGCGCGCTCAAGCCCACGCGGCGATGCTACGAATGACACCTGGGGTGGGGGTAAGTCCCCCAGCACCCTCGTCCGCGGATGCCACCGCAGCCTCGGAGACAGTTGGTACGCCTCAGAGTTACGGAACGAATTCGGGAGGAAATGGGTAGGCGATTCAGGTACCGGCCGTGGGTCCGCCCAGGACACTGCTGGTCAGTCTTGACTCGACTGCAGGGAAGCAGCTATACCCGCCACTGCTCGTCTCTGGCCGTCCGGCCACACGAATCGTTTTCTGCTCAGGCTGCGCGGCGATGGGTCCGCACCGAAATCACAAGATGGAACACGGACAGGCTGGCTCAACGCGAACCAGTCGGTTTGTGACAAGGAAGTTTTCTGCACGCGCATTCGCGCGCCGGAAAGCGATGCATTCTCTTCAGGGAGGATTGATTCGATGCGTCGAATCTGCTACGCGCTGTTGCTTTGCACGCTGCTGAGTACCAGTGTTGGGTGTTTCTTGCCCATCTACTCGGCGGATCGCTCCCGCCGAACTCGGCAGTTGATTTTCACTTCCGAAGATATGCGGCAGATGCTCAACCAATGGGAACGAGTCTGGTTCCTCGATCAGCCGGATCACATGAATCCCGAACGTGTCCACGGTGGTGTGATCTAGCCAGGCGGGCCTGCCGTGCCGACGATTGGGTGCCACGTGCTGCGACGGTGGAGTGGCCTGCATCGAGCGATCGATGCTTGGTTGCCCTGTCCGCTGCACGTTCGGCCAATCGTTCGGACTTGGTTGAGCCAGCCGGGCTGACGAACGAGCGCAGTGCTATGCCACTGGGTCTGCGCTCGCGATTTGGTGCTGCATCGACCCAGAGTGCGTGTTGATCCGGTTGGGTACTGACGATGGCTGTGCCCTTGGCGGCCGATTCATCGGAGCGTACCCCTCACAGAGGTTCCTGGACGGGTTATTAGCCATTTCGTCAGAGGACCGACTCAAAGTGGTGCTTCGAGTGTTCGCGCATCGGAAGACGTGTGCACACTGGCGTACGGGCGCAGCGCCGCCGCTTCGCTCAGGGGGGACGTCTCGCCGGGGCATCCGCCCTTTCTTCTGCTGGAGCGTGTCAGCTTCTCAAGCCTGATCGGTGGGGCAATTCGGACGCCGGACTCCTCGGTATCACCGGATCCCTGCTCTGGCAGCTGACGGTTCGCGTCGGGGCCAGCGATGTTAGAGTCGGTCGCGCCCGCTATCAGGAACTTGAATGTGGAGCCGACTGATGAACACTTGCGCCGAGGGTCCGCTGGTCGCGGCGATGCGCGGTGGTCTCGGCGTGCTCAGTCGGGCAGAGCCGGCGGTCCATTCTGTCGCGACCGGGCAGCCGAGCTTCGTGTATTATCCGGCATCGAGGGGAAGGCGAGCCGGGCAGCGGTAGCCGCCCTGTTGCCGGTGTCGAGTTGCCGTTAGACTGGCCATTTTGCGGGGCGGGAGGGAATCCTGTGGTGTTCCGGGGAGCTTGCCTAACGGGTGGACGAGATTGGTGACGAACTTACCGGTGAACAGTCAGGTGGACTTGCGGACGCGTCTGGGACGGTTGGAATTGTCCAATCCGATTCTGGTGGCCAGTGGTACGTTTGGGTATGCGCGGGAGATGCAACATCTGGTTGACTTGACGCGATTGGGTGGGGTCATACCCAAGACGGTGACTGCCCAACCGCGAAGCGGCAATGCGCCATGGCGGACCGTCGAAACGGCTGCCGGTCTGCTCAACTCGATTGGGTTGGACAACGACGGGATTGACGCGTTCATAGCGCATCATCTGCCGTATTTGCGCCAGATTGGCACGCGCGTGATCGTCAGTATCGCCGGACGCACGCCGGGAGAGTACGTGCAGATGGCCGGCCAGTTGCAGCAAGCGGGGGGCGCCGATGCGTTGGAGTTGAACATTTCCTGTCCGAACGTGACGGGCGGGGTCGATTTCGGTACGGATCCGGAGGCGTGTCACCGCCTGGTATCGGCGGTGCGTGAGGCGTGTGATCTGCCGATCATCGCCAAGTTGACTCCGAACGTGACGAGTATTCGGGAAATCGCCCAGGCGGCGGCTGCGGCTCAGGCGGATGCGGTGAGCGTGATTAACACGCTCCTGGGGATGGCCATCGATTGGCGCATGCGCCGGCCCTTGCTGGGGAACGTGATGGGAGGGCTGAGCGGGCCGGCGATCAAGCCGGTGGCATTGCGCTGTGTCTATCAGGTAGCTCAGGCGATCGATATTCCGGTGGTGGGAATTGGTGGGATCGCGACGATTGACGATGTGATGGAGTTTCTGGTGGCAGGGGCGGCCGCCGTGCAGATCGGGACGGCCAACTATTACGACCCGACGATATCGCAGCGGCTCGTGGAGCAGCTGCCTGCAGCGCTGCAGCAGGCCGGTGTGAGTGGTGTGGGTGAGATCATCGGGACGATTCGGGATGGTCGGCGGTCGTGAACGGACGATGAGAGGGTGGGGAACTTGTTGCCAGTGATGCGGCTTAGCGCCGGTACGATGACGGGCGCGCGGTGTGCGCGCTCGCAGAAACGAATGGCTTTCTACCTTGTTGATTGACTCATGCGAGTGCTATCTGGAATTCAACCGACGGGTCGTTTTCACTGGGGCAATTACTTCGGCGCAATCCGTCAGTACATTGCGTTACAGCATGAAGACGAAGCGTATTACTTCATTGCCAATCTGCACGCGTTGACAACCGTGCGTGATCCGCAGCGGCTGCGCGAGGCCACCTACGACGCGGCACTCGACCTGCTGGCCCTCGGCTTGAATCCTCAGCACGCCGTGCTGTTTGTGCAGTCCGATGTGCCGGAAGTATCGGAGTTGTGCTGGTTGCTGATGACCGGAACTCCGATGGGATTGCTCGAGCGATGCCACGCGTACAAGGAGAAGAAAGCGCGGGGGCTGACCGCGGATGCCGGTTTGTTCACTTATCCGGTCCTGATGGCTGCCGATATTCTGGCCTACGATGCCGATGTGGTGCCAGTCGGAGAGGATCAGGTGCAGCACATCGAAGTCTGTCGCGACCTGGCCCGCAGCTTCAATCACACATTTGGCGAGGTGTTCAATATCCCTCAAGCCCAGTTGCTCGACAGTTCAGCCAAAGTCCCCGGTACGGATGGGGAGAAGATGTCCAAGAGCTACAATAATACCATTGAGATCTTCGAAGATCCCAGGTCGGTCCGCAAGAAGGTGATGCGGATCACCACGGATTCGCGCCCGATGGAAGAGCCGAAAGATCCGGAAACCGACCATCTGTTTCAGCTCTATTGGCTGTTTGCAGATGATGTGCAGAGAGAGGAGATGGCAGCCATGTATCGTCGCGGCGGTTTCGGTTACGGCAGTGTCAAGAAGGAACTGGCGGCCGTGGCGGAAGAGTATTTTGCGGAAGCGCGTCAGCGTCGCCTCGCGTTGGCTGCGGATCGTGAGAAGGTCGAACAGATTCTGGCTGAGGGAGCTCAGCGGGCGCGTCGCAAGGCGGCCCAGGTGCTGCGACGGGCCCAGCAGGCTTGTGGTTTGGGAGTGTGAGCTGAGGGAGATCAGCCCAACGGAGGCAGGCCCCGAGGCAGGTGGGCCGGGACAGCTGGAAGGACAATCGATCTCTGCGGTGATTCATCAATCTTCCGTGTCGCGTCTCGATGGCCGGCAGAACTGAGCCGCTGGTATGAGCGGGCAAGTTGCCGCCAGGGACGCCGCCACGGTCCACCTGGAACCGAGCGAGCCATTTGAACGCTTGCCGCTGCGAACATGACTGTCATAGGAATCGGCACGGATATCGTCGAAGTCCTGCGTATTGCGCAGATGATCGAACGACATGGGGAACTGTTTCTCCATCGCGTCTTCACTCCCCGCGAAATCGAATACTGCAGCGCGCGCAAGGCGGCCACCCAGCACTATGCCGGGCGCTGGGCGGCCAAGGAAGCGATTCTCAAAGCGTTGGGAACCGGCTGGTCCCGAGGCATTCAATGGCTCGACATGGAAATCCGTAACGATGGTGCCGGCAAGCCCTCTGTGGCTCTCGGGGGTGGGGCCCGTGAAGTCTGTGAGCAGTTGGGGATTGGCGAAATGATGGTGAGTATTTCCCACTGCCGCACGCACGCCAGCGCAGTGGCTGTGGCACTCAAGGCGACGCGTCCCGGCAGCGACTGATCACAGCTCCCTGCGGCACCTTGCCAGACTGTCAACACTTGCTTCCCACACCTGCTTCGCACCGAGCCGCCAAGCTGCCCAGTTGCTTGACGGGCTGACGGGCGCCCGGGGTAATCGTTACGAAGACTGCTTCTTGGACGAGGATTTCTTCGGCGCCTTTTTCGCGGCCTTCTTGGGAGCCGCCTTCTTCACTACCTTCTTGGGAGTGGCCGCCTTCCTGGCAGGCGTTTTCCTGCGGCCCCTCGAGGCGGTCTTGCCACCGCGTGCTGCGCGGTCCGCGAGCAACTGACAGGCAACCTCAAACGTCACGCTCTCGGGATTCATTTCCTTGGGCAGGGAGGCGTTGGTGCTCCCGTCCGTCAGATAGGGGCCGTACCGACCCGCGAGCAATCTGATGGGCGTACCGGTCACCGGCGATTCGGCAAAGACCTGCAGCGGCTCCTGGGACGCGGCTGGCCGCTTGCCTCGCGTCTTGGGCTGGGCCAGCAATTCCATCGCTTCTTCGAGCGACACATCTAAGGGGGACAGATCGACCGGCAGCGAACGGGTCTCCGCCCCGCACTTCACATACGGTCCATAGCGGCCGTTGGATGCCACGACCGGCTCGCCCGTCGACGGATGGTCCCCCAGGGCCCGTGGCAGCGAGAGCAGTTTCAAGGCGGTGGCAAGATCAATTTCCGACGCCTCCATCCCTTTCAGGAGCGACGCGTTGCGTTTGGCGTCGTCGTCCGCCAAGCCTAGCTGCACATAAGGACCAAAGCGTCCCTGTTTGACGAAGACCGGCTTGTGCGTGTCGGGGCACAGGCCCAGCGGCTCATCCGTCTGCTGGCCCTTGGCGAGCAACTCGAGCGCTTTCTCCAAGGTCAGTTCTTCCGGAGTCAACCCCTCCGGTATGCTCGCGCGGCGTTCACCTTGTTCCAGGAACGGGCCGAATTTCCCCACTCGCACAAAGACATCCTCGCCGGCCGACTGTCCGTCTCCCGCCACTCCAATGCGGAATCGGCTGACATCGCGCGCGTCAACCTCCTTGATTTTCGATTCCACCTGACCCTTCAGGCCGGGTATGTCGTTGCCGAAAAAGAAATGCTGCAGATACTCAACATGCTGCTTCTCGCGTCGGCTGATCTCGTCGAGGAAGTCTTCCATCTGGGCCGTGAACTGGTAATCCACCAGACCCGGCAAGTGCTCGGTCAGCAGACGCACCACCGAGAACGCCACCCAGGTCGGCACCAGTGCGTTGTTCTTCTTGAAGACGTAGTCGCGAGCAAGAATCGTGTCGATAATCGCCGCATAGGTGCTCGGACGGCCAATTCCCATCTCTTCGAGTGTGCGAGTCAAGGACGCCTCGCTGTATCGCGACGGCGGTTGGGTCGTGTGGCTCTTCGCCTCCAGTTCGCGACACCGTAACGACTCCCCACGCGCCACCGTCGGCAGAATCGTCTCCTTGTCAGCCAGTTCCGCATTGGGATCGTCCGAGCCTTCCACATACGCCCGCAGGAAACCGGGAAACTCAATCGTCTTGCCGCTCACCTGAAAGACCGCACCGCCCCCTTCCACCGTGATGGTGATGCGGTGCCCGGTTGCATCAGCCATCTGGCTGGCGATCGTGCGCTTCCAGATCATTTCGAACAAACGGAACTGATCCGATTCCAGTTCCGACCGGAGTGACTCGGGAAGTCGGAAGGGGTGCCCGGCAGGACGAATCGCTTCGTGTGCCTCTTGAGCATTCTTCACCTTCGACTTGTAGGTCCGCGGCTCACGGGGCAAATACTGAGCGCCGTACTGCGACCTCACCAGCTCACGCGCCGCTTCCACTGCGACCGACGCGAGATTGGTCGAGTCGGTACGCATGTAGGTAATGTATCCGTTCTCGTACAGGCTCTGGGCCACCTGCATCGTACGGCGTGCCGTGAAACCCAGCTTCCGATTCGCTTCCTGCTGCATCGTGCTGGTCGTAAACGGAGCGGCCGGCCGCATGACGTAGGGCTTGTCCTCCAACGCCGTCACTCGGAATTCCGCCCCCGTCAATCGCTCCGCCAACTCCTGGGCCGCCGACTCACTGAGCCACAGAAGTCGCTCGTCTTTGAGTTGCCCCGTCCTGGGATCGAAGTCCCGCCCCGCCGGGATCCTGCGGCCGTCGACCGACACCAGCAACGCCTGAAACGTCCCGGCCGCTGCCAGGAATGTGCCGATCAAGTCCCAGTAGCTGGCCGCCCGGAACTCCATCCGCTCCCGCTCCCGCTCCACAATCAGCCGGATCGCCACGCTCTGCACACGCCCTGCCGACAGCCGTGGGCCGATCTTCCGCCACAATAGCGGTGAAACCTCATAGCCATACAGGCGATCGAGGATCCGCCGCGTCTCCTGAGCACGCACCAGCCCGTCATCAATGTCCCGCGGATTACCCAACGCCTCGTCAATGGCCTCTTTGGTGATCTCGTGAAACACCAAACGCCGTACGGGGATCTTCGGTCGCAACAATTCAAATAAATGCCAGCTGATCGCCTCTCCTTCGCGGTCCTCGTCCGTCGCCAACCAGAGATCTTTCGCGTCCTGCAGAGCCTTGCGCAGCTTGGCGACCTGCTGCCGCTTGTCGGCCGGAACCACGTAGATGGGGGTAAAGGCATCGTCGACGTTGACGCCCAAATAAGCCCAAGGCTCCCCCTTGTATTTTTCGGGAATCTCGCGAGTTCCTTTTGGCAGATCCCGCACGTGCCCGATGCTGGCCTGTACGTCGTAACCGCTCCCCAGGAACTTTGAGATAGTGCGTGCCTTGGCAGGGGATTCGACGATCACGAGCGATTTTCCGCCCGATGGAGTTGCTTTCTTGGCCATTAGCTACTGCTGAAAAATGGTGAATGTGGGTGGTTTGGTTGGAACATGGTCGCCTCGCCCCAGAGAACCTCTACCAAGAGAATCGTCGAAACGGCCTGCGAACCATCGAAATTATCTTTCGTCCAGTTGTCAATGGGGTTGCGAATCCTGGCAAATCAACGACACTCCTTTTTGGGATTGTATTTACGTCGACGACCCATACAATCTCTTTCTTCGGGTCTGGCTGCCCAGCCCCTACGGAGGCCCGGTGTGCCTGCGGTCCGAACCCCTGTGCCCTCCCCAACTCGGATACAGAGTACAGGTTACCCAGCTTCCAGCTTTCCGACAGATTCACAACGACCTTGCCGACGGCTGTCAAGATCATTAATGCTGGCGATCTATGGCTGTCAAGGCGATTTTGCTAACCCCGCTATCTAGGCAGGAAGGAATCCGATGGCCAGCCCGCTTCGTCTGTTCCGCAAATACGAATACGTGTTCTTAGTAGCGTTCGGCATTATGCTGATGATTGCCTTCGTCGTGGGCCCGATCCTCAGCGACTACCTCGACAGCCGCATGCGCGGAGGCGGAGGGGAAGACTCTGTCGTGGTGACCTGGGCGGGAGGCGAGCTGCACGAGAGTGATCTGGGCACGATGCGCGCCGTGCATGGGGCCGCCACGCGGTTCTTGCGAGAGCTTACGTCGCAGGCGGAGGTGACGGAAGATGGCGTGATCGTGAATGTCGCCAATCAGGACGTCGAACTGATTAAGGGGCGACGCTACCCCCTGAACCAGGTTACCCGCGACGCCAACGGCGAAATGGTGCTCGAGATCGCCGTGGGAGGTGAACTGGTCTCGGTTCCCTTTCAGTCAGCGCAAGTCATCTCCCCCAAAGCGGAACTGATATCTCCAGCCGCGGATGAACAGGACCTGGTTCGCCGCCTCATCCTGGCAGAGTGGGCCAAGCAACAGGGAGTGATCGTCGGTGAGGGGGCGGTCCTCGATTACCTCGACCGGCTCGCCGATGTCCTGCCAGACGATCGCCCCGACTACGCCGCATGGTTGGCTCGATCCACCGGTGGTCGCCTCAACATGCCCCAGTTCGTCGAGCAAATGCAGATCGAACTGGCCGCTCAACGGATGATGATCATGAGTCAGAGTGGGCACTGGGCCTTCCCACCGGATGTTCTCTACAACTACTACAACCGACTCAATCGACGCGTCACGGCCGATCTCCTGGCTGTGGATGTCGCTGGCTTCACCGATCAGGTGAAAGCGCCATCAGAGCCTGAAGTCGTCGCCCTCTATGAGGAAGGCAAGAACCGATTCCCGTATCCGTCATCCCCGGAACCCGGGTTCAAACGACGCGAGAAGATTGCCTTCGGCTATTTCAAAGGCTCGTTCAACGAGTTCCTGCAACGCGAAATCGACCAGATCAGCCCCACAATCACCGATGCGGAGATCGAAGAATACTACAACAAGAATAAGGACATCCAGTACACGGTTCCCGACCTTCCACCGGCCGAGCCGAGTGCACCGCCGCAGTCGGAAGAAACCACAACCGATACACCCCAGGCAGCCCCGCCCCAGACAGAACAATCAGCGCCCGAACAGCCAGCGCCCGAACAGCCGGTGCCCGAACAACCGGCGCCCGAACAACCAGCACCGGCGGAGTCCGCCGGTGAGGCGACTCCCAGTGAGCCGGCGACGCCGCCGGTTGACCCGGCCGATTCACCCGCTCCGCAGCCGCCTGCCGGAGATCCTTCTGCGGAGCCGCCGACGGGTGAGCCGCCAGCGGGAGAACCGCAGGAGGGTGGTCAGGTCCAGATGCCGCGGGCGCTCGACGTGATGTTCGTCAATTTCCAAGAGCCGTCCAGTGAACCGGCGGCTGAGCCTGCTCCCGCACCAGACCCCGCGCCGGCCGAGTCGACCACTCCTGCTCCGCAGCCAGTTCCGGCACCCGGTGCCGAGTCACCCCCTGCCCAGCCGCCCGCACAGGAGCCGTCGAGCGAAACACCACCTCAGACTGAGCCAAATGCTCCGTCGGCAGGCCAGGAGGTACCGGCGGAGACTACTCCGGCTGAGGCTACTCTGACCGCGCCGAGCGGAGGGGAGGCTGCTGCAGGGGCGAAGGAAGAGCCCAAGAAGGAAGTGAAGTATAAACCGTTGGACGATGCGCTTCGTGCGCAGATTCGCCAGGAATTGGCGCGTACCCGGGCTCGCACGCCGGCGGAGGAGAAGTTGCAGAAGGCGATCAACGCTGTGGAGATCGTGATCGACAGTTACGCCAAGCAACTCAATCGCTCCAAGGAACTGGAAGGTTTTGCCGCGCCGCAGCCGCTCGATTTTGCCGCGCTGGCCACGGAACATCAGCTGACCTACCAGCAGACTCCGTTGCTGGACGAATTGGACGTGTTTGCGATTGTTCAACGGGATCCGGCCGACGGCGATCCAGCCTATTACGAGTTCGTGCGGGCTGAAGAGCGAACGCTCTCCCGCGACGGTCGCGGGATCGAGCGCCGCAGTATCCTCGATCTGGGTTTCACCGGTCCACAGGAACTGATGATTCCACGGCGAATGGTCGACGGCATCAACGCACCGGACATGTTTCAAATGCCCCCGGAAAACCTGTATCTGTTCTGGCGCACCGAAGAACAGCCGGAAGCGGTTCCCACGTTGGAGGAGGTCCGCAGTGAAGTGGTGCAGGCCTGGAAATTGCGTGAGGCCGTGCCATTAGCTCAGGCCAAAGCTCAGGAGATGGCCCAGCAGGCTCAAGAAGCCGGCAAGCCGTTGGCTGAGGTGTTTCCCGAAAGTGCTACGAAGGTGATCCGCACGACCCCCTTCAGTTGGATGACCCGCGGGGCGGTGCCGATGGGATCGGGCGGAAGTCCGGTTCTGAGCCCGGTTCGTGGCACGGCTGACAATCAACCAGTCAGTCTGGCTGGCATCGGGGCCGATTTCATGAAGTCAGTCTTCTCGCTGGACGTGGGCAAAGTGGGGACCGCCACGGACCAGCCCGAGCGGTTCGTGTATGTTGTGCGGATCGACAGTGAAGAATTGACCGATGATCAGCGTCGCGAAGCGTTCTTCGCCAGTGGCTATTCGCAAGACGTTCATGCTCTGGTGGTTGCTGAGCAGGGAGTCATGTTTCGCGAATGGTTTGACAACGTGGAGAAGGAACTCCAGGTCGACTGGGTGCGAGATCCCGAAAGCAACTGGCGAGTAGAATAATCTTCCCTGCTCGTGCTCGTACTCGTACTCGAATCCAACCCGACTGCAGCGGTCAGCGATGACGAGCATCGCTGGCCGCTGAGCGTGTTTGGTGGTGGGCAGCCGACGGCGGTCGGTTGCGGGCGAGGATAACCATTTAGCGCTGAGGTTTGAAGACCACGGCGCCCAGTGGCGGGAGATTGGCGAGCAGCGAACAGGGTCGAGCGTGATGGCCGACGGTTTCGGCCTGCACGCCGGGATAGTTTCCGAAATTCGTGCCGCCATAATAGTGCGAATCGCTGTTGAAGACCTCCTGATACCATCCTGCTTGCGGGACTCCGATCCGGTAGTTGTTCCGGGGAACCGGCGTGAAATTACAGCAGATGATCAGGAAGTCGCGAGGATCGCGCGCTTTACGGATATGGACCAGCACGCTGTCGTTGCTGCTGTGGCAGTCCACCCACTCGAAGCCGTTGCCGTTGAATTCCTGCTCGAACAGCGCCGGTTCACGACGGTAGAGGGCATTCAGGTCGGCGACCAGTTTCTGTACGCCGCTGTGGGTATCCCACTGGAGCAGTTCCCATTGGATTTCCGCTTCATAGTTCCATTCATGCCACTGGCCGAACTCACTCCCCATGAACAGCAGTTTCTTGCCGGGGTGGGTCCACATATAGGTGTAGAGCAGACGCAGGTTGGCGAACTTCTGCCACAAGTCGCCCGACATCTGCCCCAGGAGTGAACATTTGCCGTGCACGACCTCATCGTGAGAAAGGGGGAGTGCGAAATTCTCGGTGAAGGCATAGATCAAGCTGAAGGTCAGATCGTTGTGGTGGTGTTTGCGGTAGATGGGGTCGAGCCGCATGTAGCGGAGGGTATCATTCATCCAACCCATGTTCCACTTCATGCTGAAACCCAGGCCACCGGTGTACGTGGGGTGAGAGACGCCGCCCCAGGCCGTCGACTCTTCCGCAATCGTCAGAACGCCCGGATAGTTGCCGTGGGAGACTTCGTTGAATTCCTTGAGCAGGCTGATAGCTGCCAGATTCTCACGTCCGCCGTACTCATTGGGGATCCACTGACCTTCTTGCCGGCTGTAGTCGAGGTACAGCATGGAGGCAACGGCATCGACGCGCAGCCCGTCGATGTGGTACTTGTCGAGCCAGAACAGGGAGTTGGCCACGAGGAAGTTGCGCACTTCATTGCGGCTGTAATTGAAGATCATGGTTCCCCAGTCGGGATGTTCGCCCTGGCGCGGATCCGCATGTTCGTAAAGTGCGGTACCGTCAAAGCGGCGCAGTCCATGTCCGTCGCGCGGGAAATGGGCGGGGACCCAGTCGAGGATCACGCCGATGCCGTTGCGGTGACAGTGGTCGACGAAATACATGAAGTCTTCCGGAGTCCCGTAGCGGCTGGTCACTGCATAATACCCGACCGTCTGATAACCCCAGCTTCCGGTAAACGGATGCTCGCTCACCGGCATCAGTTCCAGGTGGGTGTAGCCCATCTGCAGGCAGTAATCGACGAGCTGGTGGGCCAGTTCGCGATAGTTCAGCCAGCCGTGGTGATGCTCGCCGCCGCGACGCCAGCTGCCCAAGTGGACTTCATAGACCGAGATCGGTTGATTCAACGGATCATGCGTACGACGCTGCTCCATCCACTGCTGATCGTTCCATGAATACTTCCCGAGGTCGGCAACGATGGAGGCGGTACGTGGGGGAAGTTCGGCTGCAAATCCATATGGATCGGTCTTGTCGATAGTCTGGCCGTCCCAGCTGCGAATCCGAAACTTATACTGCTCGCCCGCCGCGACATCAGGAATGAACAGTTCCCAAATCCCGCTCGGAATCTGCTTGCGCATGGGATGGCGTCGCGCGTCCCACCGATTGAAGCTGCCAATCACGCTGATACTGGTCGCATTCGGCGCCCAGACGGCGAAGTTGGTGCCGGTGACGCCATCGACCGTGCGCAGGTGCGCACCCAGCTTGTCATAAATGCGTTCGTGGCGGCCTTGACCGAACAGATAATAATCGAAATCGGTCAGATACGAATCAAAGGCGTAGGGGTCGTGCATAGTCGTTACTTCGCCATCACCGTCCGCTACTCGGAACATATACCGTTCGTGCGGGTCTTGCGGCATCGGGCAGATCGCCTCAAATAGCCCAGCCGGATGAATCCGCCGCATCGGCCGCGAAACCTGGTGCGCGGGGTCCAGTACCCACGCCTGCTGTGTGTCGGGAAGGTAAGCCCGGACAGCCAAGGCCGAGCGACCGTCCTCATGTACGGGATGGGGGCCCAGCAGTTCAAACGGGTTGGCATGAACTCCTTCGATCAAAGCTCCCATGCTGTCTAATGTAACGTGGGTCCGCACAGATTTCTCCCCTCTCGTCTTGCCAGCCGCCGGAATCTGAGCCGCTGGCCGGTGGTACATCGTGATGGTCTGGTTGGGTTTTTGGTCTGTTGTAGCGTCTCGCCGGAACGGGACAAGTCGGGTTCTGTCCTGGCGTATGCCGCTTTTCATCGGCAATTCAGGGAGTGGCAATCACTGTCCCGGCGCTGAATCGACACAGTCCGCACCAGCCGAACAGCCGGCGCACCAGGTTCATCCAGCGCAGTGACAATGATGTACCGGTCCGACTAGCGGAAGCGTGAGGTGCCGCCAATGCGGTCCAGCACGCCCTCAGCCACCGATGATGATGAGCTGATGGCCGTTGCCGCACAGCGTGCGGCGCCAGCATCGCATGTTGCCGCGACTCACTCGGCTTGCATCCGTGTCGCGACCGATTCGACAGGTCGTCGCCGCCGGTCGGCCGAAAAGACAGGCGACAGTCGATGTCGTGGAACCGCAACGCGCGATCCACTCGCCGCCAGAGATCCGCGTTTTTTACCGGCGTCATCCGGCCGAACCGCTCCCACTGCCAGTGGTTCTCGCGCCAGGCGTCAAGCCCGAACCGCAACGTGTGGCGAATGCTCGCGCTCGTCGTGACGAGGGTTACGTGAGACGGTTGCTCTAACGCCTCCAGCCCACGCACGACCGCCAGCAGCGTGAGTCGCTCTTCCGTTGCCTCGTGCTCCACATCAGCTACTTCCAGCTGAGTCTGGCCATCGGGCGATTTCAGCACGAAGTGCCAGAAACGCGAGTGCTCCGATCGCGCTCCGCCGGTCCGCTCGTCCGTCGTCGAACGACCGACCTCCGGTCGCGTGGAGGTGGTTTCGGAATACAGCACGAAATGCGGTGCTCTCACCATCGCCGTCATGTTCGCTTGGGCCCTGAAGTTTCGGAATCGGTCCGTGACTCACCCCGGCGGGGCTCCCAATGGAGCCTCCTAGCCCCGAAGGGGTACCGCATGCCAGGAACGTGAGTCGTGCAATAAGGTGGCCCGCGACTGTGCCGGACAAGAGCGTCGCGGTCGTTTTGGCCGGATCATCCTCACCGCTGTGGCTTGCCAAGGGGGGGGCGTCAACGTAACCCGCATCCGTCTGGCGGTGTTACATATCGGCAAAAGCCTCTCGCATTATCCAGTTTATCTATATCCGCTAAATACCTAGTTTGCTCTAGGCCTACATGCCTGCGACCGGATCCTGGCGAACCGGTGGAGGTTCATGTCCCATCAAATTGAACTCAGCGATGTTGTGTAGGGAGACCAACGCCACGAATCGGAGAACGGATCGTAAGCGAGTGGAGAGCAGCAGGCGCCGACTCTTGGGTTCCCCTTCCTTCGGCCGACCAACGGCCAACTTGCACCTGTGTCACGGCCCGATGACTGAGGACCTAACAAGAGAGCTCGGACAAACCGACCAGCCGCCCCCAGAGGAAGACGGTCGAGCGGCGGAACGGTGGCGCGGGCAACATGCGATTCTCGCATACAGGATTGGGCGTTGACCGAGGCTGCGGCCCGAGGGGCCGTTTGCGTGGCCATTGAACATCCCAGGTGGGGCATCAGCGGTTCGAAGGCCAACTACCGCAGAGCGGCAGCAGGTGCTGGAGGCAACGCGTTGTTTGACTTGTTGTCAACTGTTCTACCACCCCGGATGTGTTATGATCCTTGAGGTGCTGCAGTTCTCCCCTTTGCGCGCAGGTCGTGTCGCATGGCCCATGTTCCAACGTCCCGTTCTCCCGACGGTTATCACGTCCCAGAGCAGCTTAGTATGGCCGCAGTCCTGGCGCTGCTGACCGTCTTCGGTTTGTTGTTTGGCGGTCTGAGGATGTTTGGAGCTCCGGCGACGGTCTATTTGTTTTTGGGCTGTCAGGCGTTGATCGTCTGTCTGGTACAGATGTGGTTTGGGGCTGTTCCACGCGGGGCCTCGATGTTTGTGGGATGCGTGTTTCTGCTGTGTTGGGTGGGAGTGGCCATGCTGATGGGCCGTGGAGCGTTTCCGCCGGGCGCTGCAGGAACCTGGTTGGATATGCTGGTCGTCGTGCTCGTGGGGGGGCTGTTGGGATATGGTATCGGTGCGCTGGTGGCAGGGGTCTTTCTGGTGATTGACTTGTGGGGTAACTTGCGAGCGTCCGGCAAGTTCACAGGCATCCGCTTCAGACGCGTCCAGGGGTGATTTCCCAGCGTGTGTTCGGCCGGGCAATGGCATTTCCACCGAGACATTTGCAGAGGGATACGCACGCGATGGTGGCCAAACGAATTCTCATGCTTGTCGGCGATTTTGTGGAAGATTATGAGGTGATGGTTCCCTACCAGATGTTGTTGATGGTAGGACATCAGGTGGACGTGGTATGTCCGGACAAAGTCGCCGGCGACTCCGTTGTGACGGCCATTCACGATTTCGAGGGCCAGCAGACCTACAGCGAGAAGCGTGGGCACAATTTCGTCTTGAATACCGACTTTGCTGCGGTCGAGCCGCAGCAATATGATGCGCTGGTTATCCCCGGTGGGCGTGCGCCGGAATACTTGCGGCTCGACCCGCGTGTCCTGTCCCTGGTGAGACAATTTGGCGAGTCGTCCAAGCCGATCGCTGCCGTTTGTCACGGTCCGCAGGTCTTGACGGCCGCTGGGATCGTGTCGGGGAAATCGTGCAGTTGTTATCCGGCCGTGCGGCCTGAAGTAGAACGAGCGGGCGGCACGTACGTCGAAGCGTCGAACGGGCTCGACAGTGTCCATGTCGACGGCAACCTGGTGACCGCCCCAGCCTGGCCTGCTCATCCCGCCTGGATGCGCGCTTTCCTGCAGCTCTTGGGAACTCGAATTGAGCCCTGACCGGCCGGCGTCAAGTGGTTGACTGCGTCCGGCGCCGTGTCGTGACGGCCGGCCTGGGCCTGGCGCCGGCCCGAGACCGTGGATTTCAACCCCAGATACCGCCGTGCGAAACTTCCTTGTTTCGTTCTCCGACCAGGCGGTTCGAACGCCTGTGGCCGCGCGGAGAGTGCGCGACAAGACGCACCCTCCGTGGACCTGGCCGGTCTGGCCTCCTGGAACGCTCACGCGTCCCGTGACTCGATCCGGTGATAACTCAACAAGCAACAGATTGAATCAGCGACTGACGGGGCGAACGGTTGCCGGTATCAGTTACCGAGGCGTCGGTACCGCAGAATATCGAACAAGGAATGTCATATTGTCCAGTGGAGCAATTTGTCCAGTGGAACAATCACGTCCTCCAGTCCCCCGGGCAGTCGCTTGGCTGTGCCTCACACTACGCTTCCTCTTCCTTCTGCGGTTCCTTGTTCGATATCCTGCGGTTTCTGTTGGCTCCTCCGGCGAGCATGTTCTCAGGCGACCATGCGCAGGATCTGGTGAGACCGGCGGGCACCTTCCATGAACTCTTCGAAAATCCGCTGATCGAGTGCCGATGCGGAACTTGCTTCCGGGTGGAACTGGGTACCGAAAGCGAACCAATCCTCAATCTGGCTTTCAATCGCTTCGATCACACCGTCAGGGCAGCGGGCGGTCACGGAGAATCCCAGCGCGACCTCATCAATGGCCATGTGGTGCATGCTGTTGACTCGGATCTCACCGTCGCCGTAGACGCGTTCCATCAAGGAACCGGGCAGCACCTCCAATCCATGTCGGTGTCCGGGGTCGTGGGGGTCTTTATGGGGCAGGGCGTTGGGAAGATCTTCAGGAATATGCAGGAACAGGTTGCCTCCCTGCTGCACATTGATCAACTGCATGCCGACACCAATGCCAAAGACGGGCATGCGGCGTTCCGCGATCAGTCGCATCAGCATGCGGTCTGACTTCTCTCGTCGTGCATCGAGCGTTCGCACGGTCGGATGCAGCATGAAGCCATCACGTCGCGGGTCCAGGTCCTGGCCGCCGACGAGTACGAAACCCTGCAACGTATCCAAAATGCTGTTTAGATCGTCTTCGCTGTCCATCGGAGGTACGATGACCGGGATCCCTCCGGCACGCGTGATGCAATCGAAGTAACCTGATGCCAGGTAGGCATAAGCAGGCGAATCGGTTCCAGCAGCTCGATAGTCAGCGTTAAGTCCAATCAGCGGTTTGCAGTGCATCTTACACTCCCTTAGTGGCACAGTAGATATTCCGGCGTCCCAAGCGGAAAGAGACAGGAACGAGAATGAAACGAAGGAGGCGACCTGGTACCAAGCCGACTCAGGGATGCAGCTCACCGGCTGAACGAACACTCACCTACCGCGCAGGCGCACTC
This sequence comes from Pirellulaceae bacterium, assembly GCA_041752115.1. Lineage (GTDB taxonomy): Bacteria > Planctomycetota > Planctomycetia > Pirellulales > Pirellulaceae > JAJRVM01. Next base: position 31,292 of record JBGSHS010000342.1, read on the forward strand.
GTCGAGCACCGCCTCTGGGTCGCGGAAACGGGCAGCGTTCTTCTGACTGCAGCAATCATCGCGCTCACTTCCTGGAGCCCAGCAGTACAGCGCCGGGAGTACCGGGAAGAGGCGATAGCCATGCCATTCGGGGCCAACCGCCGTTGCGACGATCCTCGTCGTGTACACGTCGGAGCGACATCCCTATCGTAAAGCCGCAAACATATCCTTATGTTGGAGCCGGTGTATTAGATGACGGGGTTGCAAGATGGCCAGAAGATATCAGTGTGCCCCAGCGATTTCAAGCAAGACCGTCTATTTTGCGGTGATTCGCCGTGACAGCACAAAACATTGTGCTTGCACTCAGGTGCTAGCAGCGCCGCCTCTAAGTCCTGAGCTCCCTGTCAGTTAGCGGACGACGGACGCCACGATGGTCCGATCGACTGGTTCCGGGACGCTCGCGCGGCTTTACGACCAGCCCCAAGCTCGCTATTGTAAAGGGCTTATGATTTCTTGCCTGGTTTGGCCATTGGGGGCACTGCCGTGCTTGAGCCCGTCGGTCGCCTGACGACGGTGGTTGGTTCGCGGTCGTGCGGTTGTTCGGTGAGTGATGGCGGCACTGGGCGTGTGTGAAATCTGCAAGTCGCGGCGTGCGGAGGGAGCGATCAGTCGCTCGCTGCACGGCTCGGGTCATTCATTGCGGGTGCGGAACCATTCATGCGGTATCGAAACGTCTGCATTGAGTCGTTGGGCTATACGTTACCGGAAGAGGTTGTGACGAGCGACGAGATCGAGCGTCGGCTCGCGCCGCTCTATGAGCGGTTGCGTTTACCGGAAGGGCGTCTGGAGCTGATGACCGGAATAGCCCAACGTCGGTTCTGGGGGCCAGGGACGTTGCCGAGCGACAAGAGTGTGGAGAGTGCGAACAAGGCGATCGCCGTGGCGGGGATCGACCGGGCATGGATCGGAGCATTGATCCATGCGAGTGTCTGTCGCGACCATTTGGAACCTGCGACGGCCTGCCGTGTGCATCATCTGCTGCAGCTCTCTCCGCAATGCATGATTTATGATGTATCCAATGCCTGTCTGGGATTGCTCAACGGCATGGTGCAGATCGCCAACATGATCGAGCTCGGGCAGATTCGAGCCGGCATTGTGGTGGGGACGGAGGACGGGCGTCATCTGGTGGAAAACACGATCGCGTCGCTCAATGCCTCGACATCGCTGACGCGTCGGCAGATCAAGATGGCGATCGCTTCGCTGACGATCGGCTCGGGGAGCTGTGCGGTACTGCTGGTCGACCGAACGTTGAGCCGCACGGGGAATCAGCTCGTTGCCGCCACCGTGCGCTGCCACACTCAGAATCATGAACTCTGTCATAGTGGAGGTGATGAGGCGGTGGCCGGTGGCATGAAGCCAATCATGGAAACCGATTCGGAGCGGCTCATGCAGGAGGGGATTCGAACGGGCGCCGAGACGTTCCCGGATTTTCTGGCGGCCAGTGGTTGGTCGCGCGACAGCATCGACCGCACGTTCTGTCATCAGGTCGGGGCGTCGCATCGTAAGATGATGCTCGAAGCCCTGGGGCTGGAGGAACGGATCGACTTTGCCACGTTGCAGTGGTTGGGTAATACCGGTTCCGTGGCACTTCCCACGACGATGGCCGTGGCGCTGGAGCAAGGTGTGGTGCAGCCGGACGAGAAGGTGGGCATGCTGGGAATCGGTTCGGGAATTAACTGCCTGATGTTGGGCGCGGTCTGGCAGCATTCGCTGGTCTGTTCTCAGTTGGATCACGACCCTGCGCAGCAGCGTGGTCAGCATCGTCGAGCGAGTGAGAAACGACGGGGCGAGTCTACTTTGGCGCAGCCTTTGCATTGAGGACAGCGCGAAACTCGGCAACGCTGGCTTCGACCATGTGGTCGACCGTGAAATGGTCCTCTGCGCGCTGTTTGCCCCGTTGAGCCATGACGGAGCCGGTCTGCCGATTGTGCAGGGCCGTGAGGATGGCCGTGGTCAGTGCCCCAGTGTCTCCCGCAGCCGCGGTCCATGCGCACGGAGGCTCCCCTGCCCCGTCGCCGACCACATCCGGAATTCCCCCGGCATTGGTTGTGACAATCGGTCGCTCCACCAGCATGGCGTCGATCAGAGTTGAGCCGAGTCCTTCTTCCAGCGAGGGAAAGACGAACAGGTCGCACGCACAGAGCAGATCGGGTATGTCGTGGCGGAAACCAAGCAACGTGGCATGCCTGGTCAGCTGCAGTCGGTCGATTTGGGACTGCAACGTATCGTGCAGCTGGCCGGCGCCGGCAATCACCAGTCTCACGTGCGGAAACTGCTGCACGACGCCCGGCAACGCGTCCAGCAGCACTCGATGCCCTTTGCACGGGACCAGGCTACCGACGCTCAACAGCAGCAGCTGATCAGGAGCGACGCTCAGCGCCGCACGTCCGCGCTGTCGGTCGCCTGACGCGACTCGTCGGGGATCGACCCCGTCGTAGACGACGCTCACCATCTCGTCTGGAATACCCGCGGCCAGGCACTCCCGGCGGGCTGCCTGCGAGACACACAGCACGCGGTCGCAGAGCGATCGATAGCGGCGTGGCGCGCGTATCGGGAAGCTGGCCCGCCGGGCCGCCACCGTCGCCGTCTGTCTCAGACGCCAGGCGGACAGGCCTCCCAGTGTGATGGCGTGTGCATCGTTGCACAAGACGATCTGAGTCTGCCATTTCTGCAGCGTGTGGCGCACCGTCGCCAGTCGCCATGGCCACGGTAACTTGCCGCTGACAGGCAGCACGGGGAAGTCCTCTCTGGTCAGTCGGTCGGCGAACGGCTTCCCCTGCAACGCGATGGCCGTACACATATGCCCTCGCCGGCGCAATCCCTGCGCCAGTTGCCAGGCCTGTTCTTCGCCCCCTTGCCACAGGCGTTGCGTTGAGACGATGGCGATTCGTAGTGGCTCGTCGGTCATGGAGCAATGGAATCCAAGAGAGAACCGTGGTACCTCGAACTAGCAGTTGCAGAACGAAGCGAAAGCACTGCGTACGTAACGGTGGAACAGCTACCGGAGACTGCGAGACGTAGATCGTTCCCTTGGAAGTTGGCTGTACCTGGTTGAGTATTCTGCGGTTCAGACGCTCGGCTGACAGACGCCCCCGATCGTCAAACCCCGGCGAGGCGTTGGACGTTCCCTGGTGTGTGGCCTGTTCCCCGTCTGGTTCGCGTCGACGATGCAGCGCCGGCCGGCGTGCCGCCCCGGGGCCTGGCGTACTGTGACGAGGCGTCTCAGAACGCCACGGGTTTGCCCAGCTTGCGGCGCAGCACGGAGATCTGGCCGGAGTGCATCATCTCGTGCTCGGCTACCAGTCCCATCATATCGGCGACGCGCGGTGCAAACGAACGCACTTCTTCCGGCGCGTCGGCTGCCAGTGCCGCTTCATCCAGCTGGCAAGCGAGGGCCAGCATGGCCGCTCGCTGCTGGTCGAGTAGACTGACGTACTGGTCCTTCGTGAGAAACGCCGCAGGGTCGTCACTACCGGCTGTTTCCTTGCTGTGCTGCTGCTCGAATCCCTGCGGCAATTCGGGCATGCTGCCCGCTCGGATTGTCTCGCCGAAATAACGCGTCGACGTGATCAGGTGTCCCAGTTGCCAGGCGACGTGATTGGCTCCCGGCGCCGGCCGCTGCATGATATCTTCAGTGGTCAAATCGCTCAGCAACATGCTCATCACCATCTGCGAGCGACCGAAACTGCCACGCATCATATCTGCGAACTTCATGGGAGATACTCCTGTAGGCAAGACAGCGCCATAAGAACGTCGGCGTCCGAATTCCAGAGTCGCAGCCGGATCCGGGGCGCCCGCTGTCGCTATCCTAGGCGATCCCCGCCCCGATGCAAGATCCCGAGCAGATCGCTCCATCAGCCATGTCGGTTCTGCGGCACGTCTCCCCACAGCGCATGGCGAATCCCCGATGACGATGGACGCTCGAAGCGTCGTGACCCAGACGGATGCGAAGCGAGCCGAATCACCAGGGCATACCCGGCTCGGTGTTCGTCATTTCCTTCGCCTTTAGGTATTTCGTCCTTGGTCATTCAGGCGGGAGTCTGGTCATTTCGCCGGGCTATTGAATTCCGGTCGCCCCTGAGCCGGATGTCGTTCCAGGTTCCCTGTTCAGGTTCGCTGCGCGACGGCCTGTGACAGGCGGTTCCAGTCGATCAACCGATTCGCGCAGTCCACTTTGGCACCAGGGGGTGGGCGAGGTGACCGATGATCAACAGGGCCGGCAGCGTCTCGAAAGCATGGCTTGCACACGAGGCGGGTGTGACGTTTGAGCGGGATGCCGAAGTCGACCCGGCGACATTACAGCGGCAGCCGCACCACAGCGCCCTTGGATGCCAATGACTGATCAATCGCCAGGCACAGTTCGTGGGTCTTGTAGGCGTCGGCCACGCTACAGTGCGATTCGGTATTGTTTCGTATACAGTCCACGAAATGGTTGATCTGCGCATCGAACGGATGATGGTGGACGCTCCCCGAGTCGGGCGTGATTGTGGGGAACTGCATCCACTGGTTCTGCCCGGGCAGGAGCTGCGGAGCCCACAGCCGGTTATCGCGTGCCGCGCCTTGGGTGCCGATCAAGTCGACATTGAAGGAGTAAGGTATGACGGCGTCCAGCAGCACGGATGTCTTGCCAATGATCCCGCTGCGGAACTTGACGATGGCCACCACATTCGCGTCGTACTCGTAGTGGCCCTTCTTGTTGTTGGACATGGCCGAGACTTCCGCCACTTCATCACCGACGAACCAGCGCAAGGCGTCTACGGCATGGCAGCCTCCCAGCAGGTTGGCGCTGCCACCGGTGGCGATGCTCGAAGCCCATTCCCACCCGTGATAGCTTGGCCCCAGCCCATGCCAGTAGTCGACTTCGGCATAGAAGAGGTCTCCCAGTGTACCGGTCGCCAGGACCTGCCGCAAGCTTTCGAACATGGGGTTCCACCGCAGCACGAAGCTCACAATGCTCTTCACGTTCGCCTTCGCGACGGTGTCGCGCAGGATGCGGTTCTGATCCATCGTCAGAACCATCGGCTTTTCCACCAGGACATGACGCCCCGACTCCGCGGCCGCCACCGCCTGCTCGAAGTGGACCTGATTCGGGCCACTGATATTGACGATCTGCACGCGCTCGTCACGCAGCACCTCGTCGTAACTCGCAGGGATCGTGCAGGACAGGTTGAATTTCCTGGCCAGAGCTCGAGCGCTGTCCGGATTGCGGCTGCTGATCGACACGATTTCCACATGGGGGTTCTTCAGCCAGCTGGCGGCATGCGCATAGGCGACTTCACCCACTCCGTGAATGGCGACTCCCAGTTTCCGATCTTCATGGTTCATGGCAGATTTCCGTTGCGAGTAGAGTTCCCATCGGAATCGAACCACCCCCATGCATGGCATGTCGGATGGCACGTGGTCGGATGGGACTGGTTTGGGTTTCATCCAAGATGCAGGAATCGTCGCGCGTTTGCAAGATAGCAGCCGGCATTGTTAGCAGCCGGCATTGTCCCGACTGATTGACTTGCGTGGCGAATCAGGCGACAGTAGGGTAGGTCCCGGTGGCGCGAGAAGAAGGTGGACAGGCCTGCGACCTGTCGCTCCGGTTGAGCGAGCGGTCGAGGTGGAGGCCAGCGGGGACCGATCGATCATGGATTGGCCCGTCGGGCAATTCGACTCATCTTTGGGAGAACCATTATGGACCGCAGGTCATTCCTGAGAACCGGGTGCGCGGTGGCCGGTCTGGCTGCCACGCAATCGCTGCCAAGTGGTTATGCGGCAGACGACCAGCCGCAGACGAACGGCGCGAACGGCGCATTGCGCACGAAAATTGCCGTGTCGCCGAATTGGTTTTCGGGCAGTCATGTCGCAAGAATCGAGCAGATCGCCGCAGCCGGCTTTCCGGCGTTTGAGGATTTGGGCGCAGGACGGTGGGAGGACAAGGAGCTGGTGCGCACCAAGTGCCAGGAACTGGGCGTGCTGTGCGGTGCGATCGGCGGCGGTATGGGTACAATCTCGGATTGGGGGCCCAACGACCCGCAGAATCATTCACGTTTCGTCGAAGCGGTCAAGCAGGCGATCGCCAACGCGCTGGCGATCGGCTCCAAACGTGTCCTGGCCCTCTCCGGTGCGGCGTTGGACGGAGTGAGCAAGGAGCAGCAACTCGATGCGTTGGCCAAAGCAGGGCAGCTGGTCGCTCCCCTGCTCGCGGATGCAAACCTGGTGCTGGTGTGGGAAACGCTCAACGTCCTGGTCGACCACCCCGGTTACTTCCTGGTCTATTCGGCCGACGGTGCCGACCTGGTGCGTCGGACCGATCGACCGAATGTCAAGTTCTTGTTTGACATCTATCACCAGCAGATCAGTGAAGGAAACCTGATCGCCAATATCCGCAAGTACCACCAGGAGATCGGGCACTTCCACTTCGCCGACAATCCGGGACGACACGAGCCGGGTACCGGCGAAATCAACTATCGGAACGTGTTCAAGGCGATCTACGAAACGGGCTATCGGGACATCGTCTCGTGCGAATTCGGTAAGGTCGGATCGACCGACGAAGTCCTCAAGGTCCTGGTGGAATGTGATCAGTGGTGAGTGGGCGAGGCTTCACATCGGCTGTGGGGCGTTTTCCTCAGTCGCGAACCAAAGACCCTAACGAGGCGGGACCTCGAACCAATGGCGAGCTACCGCTCGGTTTGATCAACCCGCTCCCGTTGGTCGCTCGGCAAACATGCGCGCACGGTGCGTGCATGGAACACAGTAAGGCTCTCTCGCAGCCCAGGGCACGGCAAGGTGAGCGTCAGCGAACCTTGGCGCGGCCCTGCGTGCGTTCACAACATGAGAGCCGGGGTGGCTGGCTGGCTGGCTGGCAGGCAGGAAAGGGATGGCATGTGGAAGCAGCGATCGGTTCACCAGTTCACGCCACTTGTCTTAAATGGCTTATTGGAGTGTTGCGCATTCGCCCTGCTGTGTTGTGGGACCGGTTGCACTCGGGGGGACCTTCCAACCGACGGTAACTCGCGAGCCAACCTCAACCAGTCGTCGGGCTCGACGACTTCCACTCCCGTGAGAACGGCCGACACCTCAGAGACTCCCTTCCCGCATTGGGCCGGACAAAGGACGGACGAGCCGTTCGACGTCAAGGAGTACCTTATCAGTCGATCTGCCCCACAAGACAACGCGGCGCCGCTGTACTTGTCGGCGCTCACTCCCATTTGCCCATATTTGGCTGGCGGTGAAGATTCCCCACTCGAAGAAGAGATCCGTGAGCTCGCCAACATTGAGCAACTTGCAGATGGTACGATCCCACTGCAGCGAGTCGAGGATGTGCTCTTGCGGACAGCCCCTGTGCTGGAGCGGATTGACGCTGCTCAGACCGCGGCGAAATGTGTCTTTGTTACGGGACTCCGTGTCGACTCAGTGATGCCCCACGCCCTCGCCCTTCAGACCGTGACGCGTCTATCCGTTCTGCAGCTTAGACAAGCCCAACAGCTCGGCGATTTTCATCAGATCGAAGCTGCAATTCAGCGCGCATTGCGGGTCTCGCGCGATCTTCAGCCACGAGGTCACGAGGCATGCCAGTTGGTCTCAGTAGCGACCGAACAGCGAATTCTAGCAGGTATTGAGCGACTGACACTGGCTGATCCGGGGTTGACGGCGCCGCAGCTGGATCGGCTTCTGACACTGCTGGATATGCACAGCCAGCTGATGTTGAACCGAGCGGAAGAAGGGCTGAAGATGCATTACATTGTCAGCCGCAACTGCATCGAGGATCTGAGATCCGGGCGTCTGACCTATGACGAGATCATGGATTGCTGGTCAGCGTTGGAGACAGCCTCTAGTCCGACGGAACAGTCAGACGATTCCCGTCCTCCAGATCCGCCTCGTTTCAATTGGGATGCGGAAATTGCTGCGTGTAATGAGCTGTTCAGACAGGCGTTTGCTGTCGCGCGACACCCGACGTATTGTCCAGACAGTCTCGAAAAACTACGGCAAGAAGTAGATCGGCGCGACGCGGAGTTCAAGCAGTTCGCGAGATTGTATGCCTTTGCGCTCCCCTCCTCGAGAGCTGAGCTTCGTTCTAATGCGCCGTCGGTGCTGCATGGCTTGTGGATGGCGCCCGTTGAATCACTTGTTGAGGTCCGGTTTCACCGCGCCGCCCAACTCGCTGCCACCGAGGCGTTGCTCATGGTGCGACGCTACCAAGTCGTCCACGGACGAAGTCCGGACAACTTGCAGGAAGCTGCGGCCGAAAGCGCCCTTGGGAGAGTTCCCAGTGATCCGTTTGACGGCAAACCGATTCGGATGGCCGTCATATCGGGGAAGCTTGTCCTTTACTCCGTCGGCAAGGACTGTATTGACGACGGTGGGCAAGTCGATTGGAAGTTCGGCCAACAGCCAGGTGATTACTTACTCTCACTTCCGGCGATTACGACCGGAAACGAATAAGTTCGCCACGGGAACCCAAGAGGGCTTTGATTCCTACCACTGACGCCTGCAGGCCGATGGAGGAAGCTACCGCCGTTGTTGCCTCAGTGGCACTGGCAGAACCAGTGCCACACGGCCAGAGTCAATCTCACCCGCCGGCACTCAGAGTTGTTCGACCGGTTCGAGGGTGACATTGTTCTGTTTGGCGTTGCGGCCCTGGTGTTGAATCACCTCGCATCGCAGGTCGGCTTTTTCGCCAGCCGGTACCTGCGCTTGATATTCGACCGTCTGATAGTCGTACGTAGTCGCCGCAAACGGTGAACGGAACACGATATGGCCGGGCAGCGGACGGCGGAACTCCACTTCGATCGGACGTGACGAGTAGTTGCGGATCCGCTGCGTGAACAACGTGTGGTCGTCCCAGCCGGCCACGGTGCTGTTGACGTCGATTTCCACTCGGTTGTCGTCCACTCGGCGGAAGACATCGGCGCCGTTGATTTGCATCCAGACCTGTGACCGCCAGCTCTTGAGCTTGACCCACTCACAAATCACTTCCGGATCCGGTCCCAGATTCAATTCGATCTTGTCGCCAATCGGAATGTACCTGATATTCTGTGCGGCCACGAAGCTCAGGCCATCGCGTCCGTTATCACGAAACAGGCGGACCGTTCCGTCGGGCAGCGGCGTTTCGCCCAAGGTAGACTCTTCGTCATTCGTCATCAGATAGAGACGCACCAGTTGATCTCCGTACTCCGCCGGACGGAAGCGGTAACGTGTCTTCATCGGAACCGCGGCCTTTTCAAAACTGCGCATCCGCTTGGACCATCCGCTGGGGATCGACTCAGTTCCTGCGACGGTGTACAGGAAGTATTCGCTGAGCCCTTCCTTGATGATCTCTTTGGGAGCGGCGAAGTCGGCCGACTCATCTGCACCACCTCCCATGGCGCCGGCGGGCAAGGCCAGGCTGCGGACTGCTTTGAAACGGAGTTCCCTCCTTTGCTCCTTCGAGAGTTCTTCCACCTGGGCGACGGGGATCTGGGCGAGTTGTGCGATCTTCTCGGTGAGGTTGATCGTCCCGACGACCAGCCGGACCTGGGCCTCGTCGTAGTCTTCCCCCGAATTATTCGTGACCCGCACGAACGATTCCAGATGCATCGAGGATTCCTCCGCGTTGCAGATCCCCAGGTAGTCAGCGGCCCAGCTGATGCCGCTGGTGAAGTACGTGATTTCCACCAGCGCTTCACCGTTCATTTCGCTCTGTACATTCCAGTAGAGCATCTGGGGCTTGTCGTGGGGAAAGGTCGTGTCGAGCACGTCCAGTTGATCGGCGGAAGTCAGGAAACGCAACTCCACCGATGTCGGATCGATCAGCGTGTTGGCCCAGCTGAACTGGAGCGGATTCACGCCCGGTTTGAAGCTGATCTTGCGCGTTTCGCGGACCAGCGTCAGGTCTTCGGAGTTGTAGATCGTCAGCTGAACGGAATCGCGATCGGGCACGGTCGACAAGTCGACGTTCTTGGCCGAGGCCACCGGTGCCAGAAGAACGCTCAGCGCTGAGAGCAGTAGACAGAACGGAGTGATTCGCATGGAAGTAGTCCTATCGTCAAATGTTTCGGGATGTCTGGGGTAAACAACGACGTGCATCAGCGTCCAACGGCGTTACCATTCGTTCTTGAGGATCAGGTGCAGTTTGTGAACGATTTTCTGAGCCTTGGAATCGGCTCCGCGGGCGGGCAGTTCGGCGTGAAACACTTGACGATCGTAGGTGCTCTTCTCTGCATCCGGCCCCCCGGCAAATGTCGTTTCGCCACCCAGCTGCCACTCCACGTCCCGTCCGGTATCGCGGTACACCTCGGCCCGAATCTGCTGAATGCTCTCGACCAGATCGAGCGTGACGGCCTGATCTTTGAAATTCTCGATCTCGTATTTCACCACCACGTCCACGTTGTAGAGATTGCCCGCGACGCGGTGCTGCTCGTTTTTCTCAATGGTGCGCTGCACGACGATGTCTTGCGCTGTACCCACATAGAGCCGCATTTCATCATCCAGCGGTGTGAACTTGCCCCAATCTTCGCCGAGGAACGCCGTGGATCCCTGACGGTCTTCCTGGAAAATTCGCACCTTGCCGAACTGGAGTGGCGCCAGGCCCAGTTGATGTCGCTTGTCGTTCTGAAGTACATAGTGCATGGGGACACGCAGCTTGTTCTGAGCCTGATCGAGGTAACCGAACTCGGTCGGATCGCAGGTGTAGGCTTTCTGCACCGGCACGCCTTCGTATTTGTGCATCAACATTTCTTTGGTTTCGTTCAAACCGATCGGCTTGAGGAACTGCGGACCGAACCCGGCCCAGACGCTGGTCGTGTCGAATTCCTCGTTCGCCTGGTTCTGGAGACGCATGTACTGACGCAGCACCAGGATCTGTTCGTCCCGTGACACGACCGCGCGGTAATTAAACGACTTCGTCAGGTTGCCCAGCAGGTAACTGATTCGCACCAGCGCCGACCCCGATTCGCTGGCCGATACCTGCCAGACTAGCGCCGATTCCCCGGGTGGATAACTCACCGAGAGCACCTGGACCTCCGGCGACTTGGCTGCATCCGGCTCGTCGGATGACGTCGCATCGTCTCGACCTTGCACGACCACGCGAAACACGAGAGTGTTCGGATCGATGCTGGTATTGGCCCAGGAGAAATCCACCTGATTGAGGCCTTTGATCAGCGGAACAACCCGCTCCTCTTCGACGAGCGTGACGTCGGGATGGTCCAGCTGAATCTCCACTCGCTGGCGAACGGGGAGCGTGATGAGCTTGATCCGGGCCTCGGCTGGTGGTGTTACCGACGCAGAGAACGCGACCAGAACCAGATACATGGCAGCACGCGGTCCTCGCATGGAATCGCTCCTTAACCTGGCTCCCGAGTCGCTGCACCTGCCAGGCGCACCGGGAGCGCAAAAAGACAAAAAGAACTGTGTGGCTGTCAACAGAACATCAGGCTTCACAAGCGAACCTGGGTACGGTAGCGGTGGTTCGCCTGCAGCTTTTTCCCGAGGTGGGGAAAAGACGCGGGCCGGCAGATCGCACTTGGTCGAAGGCCAACCGCTGGCCGCTGACAATCGGACGCGGGAACGGCTCAGTTAGTTCCCGAAAATCGTCGCGCCGCAGCCTTGCGAACCTGGCGGGCCGACACTCCACGGCTCGATGACTCGCGAAAGGGGGATTAACGCGATAGAATCGATTCCGTCGTTATGCGCGGCTGTACCCACTCCTGACCTGCCTGGAGACGTGCGCGGAACCGACTGTGGACTCGACGTCTCCTCCCTCCACCCTGCCTTGTGGGGCGGTCCGGGCGGCAACGGAGACGCTGTTCCCATTCCTTGGTCGAGATCAGTACCATGAGGCCATTTACCGTTGTCTTTATGATCTGGTGGACGATCGGACCGTTTCCCTCGACTGGGCGCGCCCAGGAACCGTTGGATCAGTCGGCATTCGTGCGAGTCAGCCCGCGCGATCATCGTTACTTCGAACTGTCCAATGGGCGGCCTTACATCCCGATCGGGTTCAACCTTGTTCCGGCTCCGCAGCCCCATGAGTTTGGCCGCGTGGTCGAGTCGATGGCCCGCCATCGTATCAACTATTGTCGAATCTGGGCCGACCATCCGCCCTGGGGAGTCGAGGCTCAGCGCAGCGGTGAGTACTCGCTGGAGCAGCTCAAGGTTCTCCAGGATTTCCTGGCGCGCTGCCGCGAGCACGGAATCCGCGTCAAAGTCTGCCTGGAGTATTTTCGCGATATTCCACCACAGCAGAACATCTGGTCCGATAAGGCGCTGCATCATACGACGCGCGGGGGAGCGTTCGAAAGCATGCAGGACTTTCTGGAGCGTCCAGCGGGAATCGACCAGTTTAAGCGTAAGATCGCCTGGTACCATGACCAGATCGGCGACGATCCGACCGTGTTTGCCTGGGAACTCTGGAACGAAATGAACGCCGTGCGAGGGGCGTGGGCGCCGTGGACCGAGATCATGCTGCCCGAACTCCATCGTAACTTCCCCCAGAACATGGCCGTGCAGAGCCTGGGGAGCTTTGATCACCCTTCAGTCCGGGATTCCTACCGTCAGCTCTGCTTGATGCCTGGCAATGACGTGGCTCAGGTGCACCGCTATCTCGATCAAGGTGCGCAGCTTCCCATCTGCCACGGACCTGTCGACTTGCTGGCCGTGGATGCAGTGGCCGAACTCGCTGCCTTCCAGGCAGACAAGCCAATCATTCTGACCGAAACAGGGGCGGTGAAGCCACGCCACACGGGATGTTCGGACCTGTATGGTGAGGACCATGCAGGCCAGCTGCTGCACGACATGCTCTTTGCTCCGTTCTTTGCCGGGGCGGCCGGACCGGGCCACGTCTGGTGGTGGCGCCAGGCGATTGACCAGCCCGACCAGTGGGCTCACTTCGCCCGTTTCGCCAACCTGGTCGAAGGAATCGATCCGGCCGGGGAGCATTTTCAATCCTCCGTGTACCATCGGGAGCCGCTGCGAATCTATGTGCTCAAAGGAATTCGCACTCAGCTGATCTGGTGTCGCGATTCCCGGAGCGACTGGCATCGCGAGCTGGTTGGCCGACAGGCTCCACCCCAGGTGCGAGGAGTGATACTCGACGCTCACCGCTTGGGTCTGGAACTCGCCGGCCGGCAGATCCGAACTTTCGACCCTTGGAGCGACTTATGGTCGATGATCGAGCCGAACGCTACGGAGATTCACTTACCCGAGTTTCGACGTTCGATAGTCGTGCAGATTGAGTGAATCCAATGGGGTGAACCAGACCAGTCGATGCTTTGCCCGGACACGTCGCCGTGATCGTACTATCGACTGTCGCTTGGCGTGGCTGCATACTGGGGGAGCGGGTCTGATGCGAGGGCGGCGCTGTGCGAAAATGGGATGTGAACATCACGAAGGGCTGCCAACCAACGTCTGGGAGGTATGACACGATGACCGATGACAGAACGATGTTGCGGGACCTGATCCGTAAACTGAAACAGCAGCGCGACGAATTGGCGCTGCAGATCCACCTGGGAAAGGCCGAGGCCAAAGAGGAATGGGCCAAGGTCTCTGCCAAGCTGGATAATCTGCTCCACGATTACGAACCGCTCAAGGACGCCCTGAATGAAACCAAGGACAAGGTGGTTAGCTCGCTGAAGAACGTTTCGGAAGAAGTCTGGGCAGGGTTTGAGCGCATACGTAAATCGCTCTGAAATTACCGTTCACTCAGACGTCGCCGACTCGCGGATCGTCCTCGTGACACCTAGTCGATCTTGTCGTGTGAGATCGGATCGAGTGCGGTGATTTCCTCCGCCAGCAGGTCGCGGACCTGTTCTGCGATGTTGAAGCTGACACCATCCTGCACCAGTTCGTGCAGTTGGGCGAGGCGATGATCCGGATCCTTGCGCAGCACCTCCATGTAGATTCTCTCCAGTTCCGCTTCGTCGTTGATCTGGAGATTGCCTTGCCTGAGAACTGCCAGATACTGTCGGATGAGCTCGATCACGCGCGATTCCCTTTCTGGTTACCGTCAGTTGGAACGGATAGGTTCGATCTGCCGAAGCGAGTGCAGAGTGACCACCTCCGCGCTCGCCTCGGCGCGCGGCGGGCCGTCTGCTCGGTCCTCGCTCCTTGTGCTCCTCACCCGAGCGCCGCCTCCTGTCGACGCGAAAGATAGATTTGCGCCGACAATCGGTCCTGGTTCAATGGGGGGGGTGGTGCAAGGGTAGCTCTATGGAGGATGTGCTCCCATTATATCAAGGCTGAAGTGCCGTAACAGCGCCTAAGTCTGTTTGGTGAGTGGTAACGATCAGGCTGAGTTGAGCGGCTCCGGCAGTCAGGGCGGGGCAGCGTCAGGCCCTGACTGTATAGTCTATTGGAGGGGGTGTTGTGGATCGAGGGTGGAGGGGGTGCCGCGACCGAGGTGGCAAGGTGGGAGTGGGGGCAGCGGAGGTTGTGCAATATCTATCCATATGAATCGCAGTTTGGGTTATCATAGAGGCAAGTGTCGAGCGTGTTCGTTGAGCAGGCCGCGCGGCACGCTTGTCCAGGTATTTCGCGGCAATCGGTTATCAAGAGCTGCGGTGGTGCGCTGACGGGAGGTCTGGCAGACGGGAGGTCGTGCACTGCGAACCCACGTATCGGCCGGCCGAAGCGCGCGGCCTCAGATGGGGCCACAGAGTCGATAAGAACCAGACGACGTTCGTCGTATCACGAGTTCAGGCGTCCGGGCGGCGAGACGTTTGCCCCGGTTGCGGTCGTACACTCGATGGTCAAGCTCGAGGGGCACCTTAGTTTCCAGGGCACTGTGTTCTGGGGACCAATGTCCGGATCAGTGGTGAGAAGCGGCGATGGCCAGGTGGTTAGTTCTAGTGTGGTTTGTGGCAGGGTCTGCCCTGGCGGCCGGGAGCACCGTGGCGTGGGGCGCCGACCGCGCCGTGCATCCCGTATTCGAGACGGAGGAGAATCTGAGTCCTCGGACGAAGGTCGATCGAGTCGTCTTTTCCCGTTTACGGCAGGCCGGAGTCGAGCCGGCCAACATCTGTTCCGACGCGGTCTTTCTGCGTCGTGTGTATCTGGATGTGATAGGAACTCTTCCCACGCTGGAAGAAGCTCAGCGTTTTCTAACGGATGGCAGTCCCACGAAGCGCCGTGATCTGATCGAGGAGTTATTGCAGCGTGATGAGTACGCGGCGTACTGGGCTTTGAAATGGTGTGATCTGCTGCGGGTGAAAGCGGAGTTTCCCATCAACTTGTGGCCGAATGCCGTACAGGCTTACCACCGCTGGATCATCGCGAGTCTGAAGGAGAACAAGCCGTACGATCAATTTGTGCGCGAGATCTTAACTTACAGCGGCAGCAACTTTCGTGATGCGCAGGTGAACTTTTACCGTTCGACATCGTCGAAGGATCCGAAGGAACTGGCGCGAGCCGTAGCGTTGGCTTTCATGGGGTCGCGGGCCGAGAAGTGGCCGCCGGAGCAGTTGGCGGGGATGGCCACCTTCTTCTCCTATATTGGCTATAAGAAGACGATGGAGTGGAAGGAAGAGATTGTCTATTTCGATTCCCAGAAGTTACTTGAGGCCGGCCCGGTCACGGCGACCTTTCCGGACGGAACCACGATCCAACTATCAGCGGACAAAGACCCGCGGGAGGTCTTCGCCGATTGGCTGATCTCGCCCAAGAACCCTTGGTTTGCTCGCTGCATCGTCAATCGCGTCTGGTATTGGCTGTTGGGGCGCGGTGTGATCCACGAACCGGACGATATTCGGGACGATAATTTGCCGAGCAATCCCAAGCTACTGGAACTGCTCGAGAAGGACCTGATCGCGTCCCGCTACGACGTGAAGGAGTTGTTTCGCTCGATTCTGAATTCGAAAACGTACCAGCTGTCGTCGATTCCGCAGTCGGACAAGCCGGAAGTGGAGGTCTATTTCGGCGCCTATCCGATCCGACGGCTCGATGCGGAAGTGCTGGTCGATGCCTTGTGTCAGATTACCGGGACGACGGAAGAGTACTCCAGTCCGATACCGGAACCCTTTACGTGGGTACCGGAGCACCAGCGCTCGATTGCACTGGCCGATGGCAGTATCACGAGTACGTTCCTGGAGATGTACGGTCGCCCGTCGCGCGATACCGGTCTGGAACTGGAGCGGAACAACAAGCCGAGTGCTGCGCAACGCCTGCACATGCTCAACTCGACCCATGTTCAGCGTAAGATTGAGCGGAGCGAGAAGCTGCGTGAGCTGACTCGGACCAGTCGTGAGACGCGGGAGGCTGTCACCAAACTGTATCTCACCATTTTGTCGCGACTACCAGCCGAACAGGAGTTGCGAGTGGTGGAGGAATACGGCAAAACGGAAGAGGGCCGCGGGCAGAATGCCTACACCGATCTGACGTGGGCCTTATTCAACAGCGTGGAATTTCAGTATCGTCATTGAGTGTGTCGGCCAACTCTGCCGGCGCCGAGGGCATCGTGGCAGTTCGCAGCCTGGCGCAGGTCAGGGCATGGCCTGGGAGAAAGCGAAGGCCGGAGGGGCGTTGCGCGGGGATCGTTTGAGCAGCTGGCGAGTCAGTACAGAGAAAGGGGAGTCATCAGTATGAACACGTATCGAGAATTGCTGTCGTCGAGCATGATCGGCGTGCCGATTACGCGCCGCTCACTGCTGCAGGCCGGCGCGGTGGGAGCCACTGGTTTCTGGCTGGCCGATCGCCACGCCAGGCCGGTGCAGGCGGACGCACCGACCGCCAAGGCCAAGGCTGTGATCCAGATCTGGTTGTGGGGAGGGCCACCCCATAACGACACGTTCGATCCCAAGCCGGAGTCCGGGTACGACTATTGCGGTCCGCTCAACAAGACCGCGGCCACGAATGTGCCTGGGATTCACCTTGGGGAGCTGTTGCCCTTGCTGGCCAAGAATGCGGACAAAATGGCCATCATTCGCAGCATGACGCACGGTCAGAACGGCCATGAGACAGCTGCCTACATGACTCAGACCGGTCACCCTGCCGGCGGCAAAGAAGTATATCCCTGTATTGGAGCCGTCGTATCTCGCTTCAAGGGATACGAAGGTGGTTATGAGGGCCTGATTCCTCCCTATGTCGTGCTGACGGAACCACAGGGCCGGTTTTCGGAAGCTGGTTTCATGGGTTCACGCTATAAGCCATTTGCCACAGGAGGCGACCCGGCTCGGCCTCGCTTTGCGGTGGAAGGAGTGGTTGCTGAGGGGATTTCCGACGAGCGACAGCGTTCTCGCCGCAAACTGTTGGGCGATCTGAATTCACTGGCCCGGATGATGAACGGCGATCCACGCCTGGAAGCGGTGCGCAAGTGCGAAGAGGAAGCCTACGACCTGATCTTGGGTGACGCGGGTAAGGTCTTCGATCTGTCGCAAGAGAAGGACGACGTGCGGGAGAAGTACGGCCGTTCCACATTCGGCCAATCCTGCCTGGTGGCACGGCGTTTGATTGAGAAGGGGGTGCGCTACGTCACCATAAATTCCGGCGGCTGGGATACGCACAAGGAGCACTTCGAGGCGATGCGCCGCATGCTCCCGATGCTCGACAAGGGCATGTCGTCGCTGTTGGAGGATCTGGCCCAGCGCGGCCTGCTCGACAGCACCATTGTCTGGTGTGGAGGCGAGTTCGGACGTACACCCGATGTGCAATGGGAACCGCCGTGGAACGGCGGACGTAGCCACCACGGTGCGGTGTTTTCGAGTGTGGTCGCTGGCGGTGGATTCAAGGGGGGCGCGGTTGTTGGGGCTTCGGACAGCAAAGCCGTGAATGTCCAGGACCGCCCGGTTTATCCGTGGGATCTGTTAGGGAGCATGTATGAACTGCTGGGGATCGATCCCGACGGGACGGTCAAACATCCGCAGGGCATGGACATGCGATTACTCCCCACCAAGGAAGATGGAGTCGAAGTCGGTGGTCGGCTGAAGGAAATCACCTGACGTCCACTGCCGACGCGCTGTCTGCTGGGCGAGTCGCAGCCTGTTCACTCCGGGCTTGCCACCCGTTTCCGCAGACCGCCGCAGGCAATGTCGCTCCGCCGAGTGGAATCGGCTGTGACTGGGATTCAGACCATCACAGGCCGGTGGCCTGTGAAGAGGTCTCCGGTTCCCTTGTGGTCCTCTTTCCGCCCATTTCTCGAGCCCCGCCGAATGTTCGACATGGTCGGGAGGGACTAAGGAGAACGATGTGGAGGACTTTTCGAGCACATCCGACATGTACCCGGAGGAGACGATGGTGAATTGGCGATCCCACTGGTCGACCAAGTTGACTGTCACGTTGGCCAGTTTATGGGCTGCACTCATGGGTGGCAGCAGTCTGCTGCTTGCTCAGCAGGGGCGAGAGCCGGATATCGGGTACGTCTACCCGGCCGGCGGGCAAGTGGGGACAGAGCTGACAGTGACCATAGGTGGTCAGTTTCTGGAGGGAGCGACCAGTCTCTACATTTCCGGGGCGGGAGCGGTTGCCTCAGACCTGACATTCGACCGTCCCTTGTCGAATTTTGAAGTCAACGTATTGCAGGACAAGCTCGAGAAGGCGCGCGAAAAGCTGCAGGCTCAAGGGAAGGAAGTCAACCTGGGGCGCCGCGAAGGCGCGGTTGCTGAGTTCCTCAAATTGCTGGCGGACGTGGACGTCACGGAGGAGGATCTGAAGAAACTGGAGGAATATCGCGAGCGCGAGAACGATCCGAAACGGCAGCTGAATCCGCAACTTGAACAGACGATTACCGCCAAGTTGACGATTGCCGGCGATGCCGGGGCAGGACGCCGCGACTTGCGGGTGGTAACTCCCACCGGCATCTCCAACCCGCTGGCGTTCTACGTCAGTCCCTATCCGAGCATTCAGGAGCAGGAGCCGAACAACATCTCGGCGCAGAACACGATTACGACGCCGCTGCCGCTGGTCCTGCACGGTCAGATCATGCCGGGTGATGTCGATCGGTTTCGGTTCGAAGCCAAGAAGGGAGATCGGCTGGTGTTGGTGGCTCAGGCGCGCGAGTTGATGCCCTATCTGGCCGACGCCGTTCCGGGCTGGTTTCAGGCCACGCTCGCCCTGTTCGATCAGAACGGACGGGAAGTGGCGTATGCTGACGACTACCAGTTCCAGCCGGATCCGGTCCTTTACTATCGCATTCCGGCCGATGGTGCCTACGAAGTGGAGATTAAGGACTCGATCTTCCGCGGCCGCGAGGACTTCGTCTATCGCATTGAAGTGGGGGAATTGCCATTCCTGAAATCGGTTTTCCCTCTGGGTGCTCATGTGGGTGAGTCGGTGACGGTGGAAGTGGATGGCTGGAACTTGCCGGTGGAGACGCTCGCGCTCGATTACGAGACCAAAGAGATCGGTCGCACGTGGGTCAGCGTTCCGAGTCGCAAGCAGGTTTCGAATCGAGTCCCCTTCGAAGTGGATGATTTGCTGGAGATGAGAGATCAGGAACCGAACAGCGACATTGCCTCGGCGCAAATGCTCAAGCCACCCTGTATCGTCAACGGCCGAATTGACTCGCCCGGCGATTGGGATGTGTACCGGTTCGACGGTCGCACCGGTGGGCAGGTGTCGTTGGAGATTGTCGCCCGTCGCCTGAATTCCCCGATGGATTCACTGCTGAAAGTGACCGATGCCAACGGCAAGCAGTTGATGATCAACGATGATACGGAGGATAAGGGTTCAGGGCTGGTCACGCACCATGCTGATTCGCAGCTGCAATTCAGTCTGCCGGAGACCGGTGCGTTCTACGTACATGTCGGCGATACGCAGAAGAAAGGGGGCAAGGAATATGCTTATCGGCTGCGCGTCAGCGCCCGGCAGCCCGATTTCGCCCTGCGCGTGGTCCCTTCCGGTATCAATGCGCGCTCCAATTCGGTTGTTCCCATCACGGTCTTTGCATTGCGTCGCGACGGATTCCAGGAGGACATACGCCTCGAACTGCTCAACGCTCCACCCGGATTCGAGTTGAGCGGAGGCTGGGTGCCAGCCAACGAAGAAAGTGAAGAACTGACGCTCACCATTCCTCCCAATACCAAAGAGGGAATATATCCACTGACTCTGGTGGGACGAGCAGAAGTCCGGGGCCGCGATGTGGTCCGTCAGGCCGCAGCGGCCGACGACATGATGCAGGCGTTCTTCTACCGCCACCTCGTGACGGCCGAAGAGCTGCTGGTTTCCGTGTCGGAGAAAGCGATTGTGCGAGCCGGCATGCGCCGCGGCGGCAAAGAGGTTTCTCCTGAGGAGGCGATACAGATCCCATCAGGCGGAACGGCACGCTATCAGTTGCCCATACCAAACCGCCCCAATCTCAATGACGTTCAAGTGGAACTGAGTAGTCCCCCGCCAGGTATCGCGATCCTGCGTATGATACGCGGGCCGGGAGGGCTGATCATGCTGTTCTCGGCCGACGCCGAAACGGCCAAGCCGGGGCTTAAAGGAAATCTGGTCCTGAACGTCTTTGTGGAACGTACGGTGCCGGGACGCAACGGCAAGCCGGGATCGAAACGCAAGGTCCCTATCGGCACGTTCCCGGCCATCCCCTTCGAAGTGACCGGCGGCTAACCCCCCATGCATCCACCAGCTCGGCTTCAACGGTAGTCAGCATGGCTCTACCGCGACGAGTCTGTTCCCCCTGAATCGACGACGTGACTTCCGGGCACGCGGAGGGCGAAGAGGCGGTTCTGTGTCGGCAGCAACAAGATGTCACCGGCG
The DNA here is from genome assembly GCA_041752115.1 of Pirellulaceae bacterium. Lineage (GTDB taxonomy): Bacteria > Planctomycetota > Planctomycetia > Pirellulales > Pirellulaceae > JAJRVM01. Next base: position 51,983 of record JBGSHS010000342.1, read on the forward strand.
ACCACGGGTGTGATCGCCAGACTGCGCACACGTCCCTGTGCGAGTACTCGCTTCTCGCGTCCTGCCTGCAGGATCCAGAAGCGGAACTTATCGTTGCTGATGTAGACCCGGCCTCGATGGACCAGCGGCGTGGCGCACCAGACACCGCCCAGCAGATCGTGATGCCACAACCGCTCACCACGGACGGCGTCAAAGCAGTGCAGGTGGCCCGAGTAGTCTGCCACGTATAAGAGCCCGTCCTCGATCACGACGTCCGACAAGGTCCGCCCGACCTCCCGCGAATCCCACACTTTCTGGCCAGTAGCCCCGTCAATACAGGACAGAATACCGGCTCCCGGGCCGTGAACAGGGCTTTGGCCAATGGTAACGTAAATCCGTCCGTTCCAGACGACTGGTGTGGCGATCACTTCACTCGGTCCCTCCGTGCTGATCTTGTTCCAGCGGGCATACGGTATGGGCTGCCCATTGCGCTGACGATAATCGGCTGGACAACAGTCGTATTGCCAGGACAACTCCAGCGTCTTCACGTCGCCCGGCTCGGACGGCGATGATACGGGCTTGAACGCGTACAGCACGCCGTCCCCTCCGCCAAAGAGGATCATGGTCTGGCCACCAAACTCCGCCACCACAGGCGATGACCACTGGCCATGAAACATGCGTCGACCGATGTTGAGGCCGTCAACGGCCGCAAGCTGGCCGGTCTGTTTGTCCAGCGCGATCAGACTCGGGGCATCCGGCGAAGGGACGACGTTGTGCGTATCATCTACACCGTTAGATGTGCACGCATAGACGAAGTCCCCGCATACGACGGGTGAATTGCCGCAGACATCGTGTGGGATCACGGCCAGATTGGTAATCATGTCGTACTGCCACACAATGTCTCCATCCTCAGGCGTCAAGCGATAGGGGTGCCCCGCTGGCAGTCCGAAATACGCCAGCTCGTCCACAAATGGTCCAGCATTCCCGTCGGACTGCCCGAGTCGATCAACGCACAGGATGTCGCCACGCGGTCCTACCAGATAGAGTCGATTTCCGTCCACAGCCGGACGCGAACACACACCGCATTTCCAATGGTTGAAGTGCATTGGTGGCGCGGTACCAGCCATGTAGCGGGGAATCGGCAGTTGCCACTTGCGCGCGCCTGTCTGCAGGTCGAGACACATCAGGATCCCACCGCCGGTGCTTTCGACCGCCGGATGGTCAATCGCCGAGTCGTTCACGCCAATCAACAGATCGTTGCCATCAACTCGCGGAACTGTGTACTGATGATCGCCCAAAGGCAGGTCCCACACGAGCTGTTCCTGGGTGAAAACCGTGGGTAATTCAGGCGAGCGGGCACCGGGATGTGACTGCGCGAACAGCGGACCGGGCAGTTGGCAGACGACAGCACACAAGAACCATCCACACGCGAGGGTGTTGCGCAGGAGTGCCGACCTGGTATTGACGAAAATCGTTCGGGTGCGTGTGGGATTCACGGCAGTGTCGCCTTATGAAATGATCGGTTGGCATAGGCTGAAAGAACGGCGTCGTGCCGTGAGCAACGACGGATGCTGCTGGCGTTATCGCTCACCGAGGCGCTGAACCGCAGAATATCGAACAAGGAATGTCCAATTTCCCAACGGGAAAGGCACCTCTCAGAGCTCTCCGCAATTGCTCGGTGTGTCGTTCACGCGGCGTCTTTTCTGCCTGAGACATTCTACACTGTTTGTGTGTTAATCTGCGCGTCTTCAAGCCGATCGAGACTAACCAGCCGGTTCCTTCGGCGGAATGCCTGTTCTTAACTCTCCCCCCTCAACCTGGCCTGAGAAAACGGGCCGACGTTCGGGAGTATACCGGAGATGAGGCAGGTGAGCCGTCATATCAGCCCACCCTCGACCTCTACCAGGTCTCCTGATGCACGGCGCTTGCGCGAAAACGAGTGCGCGGCGGCGGTGATTCGTCTGGCCAGCCGACCGAGACGATGGCCACCGGTACGATGTGTTCGGGGAGTCCCAGCAGCGTCCGCAAGTGAGCCACGCGAGCTGGTCGGGGATGTACTCCCAGCCAACACGCTCCCAGCCCCATCATGCTGGCCGCCAGCAGCATGTTCTCGACCGCGGCTGAGCAATCTTGCAGCAGGTAGGACAGCTGGCCATCGTGCGCTCGCTGAATATCGCCGCAGACGACAATCCCCAACGCGGCGTCGGCCAGCATTTTGCCGTTGGGCAGCCCTTCCACGATGCGCTGGCGAGTCGTACGGTTCCGCACGACGATGAAATGCCATGGGTCCTTGGCCACGGCCGAGGGTGCCGACATGGCAGCTTCAAGCAGGTCTTGCACTATCGCATCATCAACGTCTCGATCCTGATAAAGACGCACGCTGCGTCGTGAGAAAAGACTGTTCAAGAGCGGGTTCATGGTCAACATCCAGAGGCGGCGAAGCCGCCGGCCAAAATCCAGAAACTATGAACGCCTGACGCGTTTCCCTGTGGTTTCTTGTCCACACGATCGGCTGCCGAACGCACATCCCGCCGTCCGATACGCGACATGTCGCACGGCGGATGCGATCCACGACAGACTCCCATGATACCCACCGGACCGACAGCGACAAGCAGACTCCCCCCGAGCAGAACGGGCAGATGCTCGATCCGTCTCGCCCTCTGTACGCCGAATGACTGGACCCAGGCCGCGCCGCAATTTATGCTCAGCCGTACGCTGCACGCCCGGCACATTGCCAGGTGGACCGAGGCATCGCAGTGGGTGCGCAGGAATGGTGTGCTATGGCTGATGAGTACCTGTTTGTCTATGGAACGCTCAAGCGGCGCGGAGGCAGCGCCGCGCATGAGATGCTCACGCAATCCGCTACCTACGTTGCGGATGCAGCCTTCCAGGGCCGCTTGTACCTTGTCAGCTGGTACCCGGCTGTGGTGGAATCCGACGAGTCGAACGATCAGGTATACGGCGAGGTCTACCGGCTGAGCGACCCGCTGCGGGTGTTGGAGCGGCTTGATCGTTATGAAGGTTGTGGCGAGCCGGGCGCCGAGTACGAGCGTCATCAGCGGCCGGTCGTCCTGTCGACGGGCGAAACGCGGGCGACCTGGATCTACCTCTACCAGCATTCCACGCAGTCGCTGCAGCGGATCGAGTCGGGTGAGTTCTGCTGGTTGGGGCAGCGAGACGATGATTCGCACTGAGTCAACCACCGTGATCGCGGGAATTGTTTCTTGAATACCGCGGGTTCACCCTGGGAAGATGAAAGGCCGGGACAGCAGCCGTGGCTGCCCGGCTCGTGGTCGCACAATATTGGTCACGGCTCGATCGAGCCATGGTCACGGTTTGAGTTGGAATGTGGCGATCACCGCGATCTGGAATGTGGCCAGGTTCGGTGACTGGACGAGCGACTCGTTCTGGGCATTGGAATCACCGGACATGAGCGTTTGCCGTTGGAGCATCATACGAACGCGGTAGGAACTGTTGTCATAGTAGGCTTCGGCATCCGGGTTCTCCGATTGATTCGCGAAGCTCTTGAGCGACGCCAGGGTTCCAAGCTGGATGCCGGCGGCTGTGGCAAGTTGTTCGGCCTGAGTTTTGGCTCGTGCAAACGCCTCGGACATCGCCTGTTCGCGGGCTTCGGGTTCGAGTCGGGCGACAAAGAAGAAATGGGGCTGGCCGGGGGGCGCCTCGTCCTCGCCGAAACTCATGCTGTCCATCATCTGCTGCATTTCCTCATCCAGCTCTTCGGCTTCCGGTGAGAGCTCCTTGGCGTCCTTCATTCCGGCAAGGTCGGCGGCCGTCACCTTGTCTTGAATCTCTTTGGCAAATGCCAGGGCCTCCTCCGGCGACTTGGCGTCGAGTGGCCACTCGGCAGTGAGAACTGCGGTAACCGTGACCAGTTCGGGGACCGCTAATCCTTTCGGCACTCGCCGCCCCTGCATGCGCCGCATCTGCAGGGCCTGCGCCATTTGCTGCTGTTGCCGCGTCTTTCCGGTAACCAATTCGACTGGCTGGATCTTCACGGCGTCTTTCGCCGCTCCGAGCGATTCTAGTTGGAGTACCGCGGCTTCCCTTCGATCCTTCATGCGTGCCAGGGCCTCTTTGAGTGACTCCGCCTTCTCCGTCAACTGGACCGTCATGCGCATCGCCGACGGACGCTGCTTGACGACGACCATTCCAACTCCCGACACTCCCGGGTCCGTATTGCCGCTTAGCAGCGCCGATTCCATCATCTGTGCGGAAGCAGCAGCTGGCAGGAAGAGCAAGCTGCACAAACAACCAAGCCACGTACGGTGCGATAAGCAAATCATGTGCGTTCTCCCATCGTGAAAAACTCTACTGCAGATTGGACATCCCCACCTCCTGGCGGAGCCTCTTGCGAAATTGCAGAATTTCTGGTCCGCTCATGATCCGGATCGTCCAATAGAATTCGGTCATGTCGGATTCGTCTTTGAGACGTGAGTAGATGTCGCGCAAGACCGGTATGTGCTGCGGATCGTCCAGTGAGGCGATCGCTCGATAAACGAGTCGAGCCAGCGGGACACTGTCTTTGTGACCTCGCCAATACAGCAGCAGCGGCTGGAGTCCTTCTGGTTCTCCGAATAAGGCCAGCAGGTAACCGGCGTACGCGGCACTTTCCGGATCGCTGGACGCCAGCAGCGGTCGAACATGATCTGCCTCGAGCAATCGTGGGGGCTCAGGCACAATTGGCTTGTTGTTGCCTTGCGCGAAGTATGTGACTTCTGTGTCATTCCGCAGGAGAGAATAGGGAGTCTCAAGGCCGGTTCCTGCCAGGATTCGCAGCGACGAAGCACCTGCTGCCAGCAGCTGCAAAGCGATCTTCTGACGCTTGGCGTCCGTGCCGGAAAGCACCGCGATCGACTCCTTCATCCGGTCGCCTGGGGTCTGGATGAGCAGTTGCAGTTGAAATGCATCGGCACGAATTTCATCGGATGCGGCCGCGTCGTCCATCAAACGACGTGCCTCCTGCGTGGCTTTGTCCGCCTCCACGTTGGCGTACAATTCGATCGCTATCAGCTGTTTCATGGAAGGGCCCGAGGCAATATGAGGTTCGATGGCCGTAACAGCCACTTGGCGCTGTTGGGGCGTCATCGAGGATGGATCGTAGTAACCGCTTCCCAGGCAGGCCTGTTGGAGCGCGTATCCCAACGTGGAAAGGAGCTCACGTGAGAGATTCTCCCGTTCGAGCAACTGCCAATAAACGTCGCTGTCACCCGAATCGTCGACGTCGCGCAGGCTGCTGACCAGCGCGGCTCGCGTGGTGTCGTTCGGTGCCAGCCCCTCGAATTTCCAGAAGAGATCTCGCCGCTGCGGTCCTGCCAGCCAGGGAAACACCGCGGAAGAGGCGGTGAGCAGTTCGCGATCTTCCGAGACTGCCGAGAGCAGCACTGGCAACGACGCGTCGCCATGTCCCAGTGGAACCAGGGCCACAGCGGCCGCCTGCCGCTCGGTGATTGACCCAGCTTGGAGCATGGCAGTCAGCGGCGCAATCAGGTCGTTGGTCCACGCTGCGCGATGTTGGCCCGCGTGGAACTCTGCCAGCCACTGGTCGGTGACTTTGCCTTCTCCACCGCCCTCCCCAGACGTCCACGGTGTAGCTAACGGTGGCACCGCGGGAAGCGGGACGGCGAGTACCGGTGGATTATCCGGCGACAGAATGGGCTCTCCAGTGGGCGACCCTGACGGAGCTACCGTCACGGGAGCGGATTGTGTGGTGGGGGGCACTATCCGTGGCGCTGACGGGCGAGCCACCAGTGCACCACTCTCTGACGGAATCGGTTCCACCGGCGGTTCGGTGGGCTCTGACGTGGCAGACGCCGCCGACTCCTCCGACGGCGCGTCGGTCGGGGCCTCATCGGGCGGCAACTCCGAATCGCCCGGTGCTGAAGATCGTGGTGCCAACACTCGCAGTGCTCCTTGGAGCAAACGAGTGGCCAGCCCAGGTTGCCGCTCAATTCGGATGTTGGGCTCATCCAGATTCTCCACCATCGTGATCGACACTCCTGCGCCAAACGGATCCACGTCACCACTCTGACCAGGACGCATCTGCTGCAGTACGGCAAGTGCCGACTTGGCCGCGGCCATTCGCACGTCCTCGTTCGGGCTGCTGAGCGCCGGAACCAGGACGTCCTGGGCGTGATCGGGATCGACCTGACACAGACCGGTCACGGCGGCTGCCTGCAACTTCGGATCCTGCTGTTCCAGGAATGCGCGCAGCTGCGGGACGGCCTGCTGCCGCATATGTTCTCCTCCGGCCAGGATGGAGACGATTTTTTCGGCCAGCGGAGGATGCTTCATCGCCGCCTGCACCAGCGGCTCCACCGCCCGCTCGGCATTGACGTACTGAAGCGCCGTGATCACCCGGCTGACGACAAACGCATCTGGATCCGACAGACGCTTCAGCAACGCGTCGTAGATATCGGTGTCTTCATCATCGTTCTTGGTGTCGGGCCCCAACGACTCGTACCGGAATCGCTCAATCACCTCACCGATTCCCTCTGCCGCTTCGGCTCGCACCTGCCAGCTGTCGTGGTCGAGCAGCTTCAAGAGCGCGGGAACCACCCGCTTGTCTCTTACCGCTCGGAAATAGCGGACGCCATGTACCACCAGATCAGGGTCGGACTCCTGTTGCACATAGGCCATCACGTCGGCCACAAGAGCCGTTGGAGCGTCCTCCGACAGTTGCTTCAACACCGCCGCTCGCACATTGGGCTCGGGATCTCTGAGGAGTCCGACGAGTGCGGCTGTGGCCTGTTTGCCGCCGGCGTTGCGCAATCCGCGCAGGCTGAGTTCTCGCACCAACGGATCCGGGTCGCTGAACAACTCCAACAGCAGCGGTTGCAGCTGATCGGTGGCCGACTCAGCCAGTTCTCCCGCCGCCTGATGGCGGACCTGCGGATCGGGATCAGCCAGACGCTCCAGCCCGCCGGGCCAAGTCAGCGCGATACTGCCTCCGGCAACAAGCCGATAACGCAGAGTGAGCAGCCGTTGTCGATCGTGATCGGTCGAGGCCTCCTGCAGTTGCGACACAACGTCCGGTAAGGCGGCTTTGCCCAGCCGCGCCAGGCGTTCACGAATGGCCGCCGCCTCTTCCTCGTCCGCCAATAACATGCGTTGCAGCTCGGTGAGCAGCGATTGACGTTGCTCGTCGCTCAATGTCTCTGGAGTAGGGGCGGGAGCATTGGGATCGAGCGTTTGCAGCCATTGGTCGACCGCCGCCCTGCGTTCGGGCGTAAGCGTCTCACTCTGCCAAGGGTCGATGCCAGCAACAGGGGCCTGCCAATGCTCCAGCAGTTCCAGACTGCTCAGTCTGGCCGATAGACTCCCTTCGTGGAGAGACTTCACGACTGCCTTGCCCGCTACCTGCGGACAGGGCAGGAGACGACGTATGGCCGCTTCACGCACTGTCGCATCACGGTGTTCAAACTGGCGCACCAGACGCATGACTTCCAGCATGGTCGGCTCGTCCTCGCCCAGCAGCAGTTCATCGGTTGCCGTAGTGGCTTCGTTTAATGCCTCGCGTAACCACTCCACCAGCTCGTCCGCCGGCATGTATCCATCGCGAAACTTCAGCAGACGACCGCGTGCATTGAGTACCCGCAGCGCAGGGATAGGGCCGACGTTGAGCTTGCGAGCCTCCTGGGGCGCGTTGTCCACGTCCAGGTACACAAGCGTCCATTGACTCAACGGCAACTGCATGGCATGCTCGCCCAACTCCTGTTCGAGTTTCCGGCACCACGAACATGACTGGCTCCCCAGCCGCACAAGTATCGGTCGCTGGTTGGCCAAGGCGTCCCGGTACGCGGCGGGAAGGTCACTGTGCCAGACGAGGGCCGTTGGATCGGCCGGCGCAGGTTCCGTATCCTCCTGTGCCGCGAGTGACGGCGAAGAGAGCAGCCGCCCGCACAGCACCCCGCAGATCCAGATCACGACGATGCACGTAGGGGGCCGCCGGATCACCAGCTGCGGCATGTGCTCCTCAGACAGACATGCATCCCGTGGTGCGCCGTGCGACGTGGAACTGGTTGCGCCGTTCGGTATTGGGCGAAGCGGTGCACGGACCACTTCGGTAGCGTGTGCCTTTTCCATTGTCCGCTTAACTGCGGTCGGCACGGGTGAGCGGTTAACACTCATCTCAATCTGCTCCGTTGGATGGGGCCGCGAAACGGCTTGTCGATTGACCATCGGCGTCCTGCTGTTCGGTGCCGTGGGTAATCTTGGCCCAGTACGCATCGTAGGCAAACTTCGGGCTGTTTTCGCGGTCGTGGCAGTGTACGCATTGATCGCTGGCTCGGCGAAAGAAAGGGGTGTGCACGTCGGAGTCTTCACAGTGGGCATACGAGGCGCCGTGGCAGCTCTCGCAACCGACGTCATATCGATCGCGACTGCGCGCGGCCGACACGAATCCGCCGGGAATTCCGTAGCTGGTCGTATGGCATTGTTGACAATAGGGGTCGACTTCCGACCCCGTCGCGGCCAGAGTGTGCCAGGCTTCCGCGTGTTTCGATTTGTCCCACAGAAGGCAGTCGTCCAGATGGCATTCGCGACACCGCTCGGTTCCCGCGACCAGGAAGTTCTCCGGGGATTGCGCCGTGGAAGCAAATAGGGTGGCTGCAAACGACGTCTGCGAGGCTGAAAAGTCCCGTTTCCTCAGTTCACCGTAGAATTGCCTCAAGTTCTCCTGCTGTCGGACATCATCGGCGAAGTGCTCGTCCATTTCGACGATCGTCCCGGCCCACCGACCTCCACGCAGTCTGTCCGGAGCGGACAGTTCGGCCAGGTACTTGCCTTTGCTGGTGGCTGAGGCGAGAAGGGTCGGACCGACAGACTGAGGGACGATGCTCTGCATGGTGGGGCCGCCGAGGACTGCGTCGACTTCCGGTATGCTCGCTGCCAGGCTCTCCAGCTCCGCTTTCGGGAGGTAGGCCAGAACAACAATCGCATCGGGCCGCTCGGGGAGTTCCGCCAGCACCTGCAGGATCGACTCGCGGGGCGGATCAACTTGCAGTTCGTCCAGTTGCTCCGAATCAGAGAGGACGCCCAGCAAGGCCAGGCGACCTCGCGATGTGTCGGTCATGATCACGGGAGCACCGAGCAGCTTGCCTTGTCGATCTCGCACATTGCAGCTCAGCCATGGAATGCCAGACGCTCGTTGAATGGACCGCAGTTGGTCGGAGCCCAGCTGCGCCTCCCCGGCACCGATATTGTGCGCGGCGATCTGCAGAGCCATTTCGCCTTGAATAATCGCCTCGAACTTTGCCACGTCGTAAGGCGATGTCCCGCCCGGAGCACCACCCGTATCGACATACACCACCTCGTTGACAGCGCGAAGCTGCTTGATGTACGTACCGCGCCGCAGCAGGCCACCGGATTGGTTCGACGTACACCCGCACGGCACAATCCACCCCGCGGTGTCGCCGCTCGCGACCACACGCAGCGGTCTGGCGGTCTGCTCGACGACGCGATCCCGGCATGCCGGCACGAGCGCCAGCAGGCAGGCGGCGAAGTACCAGCAGAATCGCGAACTGCTTGTCATCGTCCTGACCCGGCGTGGAGGCCCGACCACCGGATCGCGGGTAATCGCGGCAGCCGTTGGCCCCAAGTGGAGTTTCTCGTGTTAGTGCGTGAGCGCGTACGCCAGAATGTTTACATTCACATCAAGGGAGTTAGTGATTTCGTTGCCGCCACAGCAGCAGCATCCCTGCATGTGCGCCGTGTCGTTCAAACCGTCCTGGGAGTAGATGATCGCCAGACGTTCGTGGAACGTGATGCCCTCCAGCGGCCGGGGCGTGCCGTGCTTGGTCTGCAACTGACTGATATCGAGCACCGTGTGAAACACCGGATGCTCCATACCCAGTGGTTGCAGCGAATGGTCGGCGAAGATGGAGGACATCTCCCGGCGAAACGAACGATCCCACTCTTCAGACGAACAGCCGGCCGAGGCGAGAAGGAACCCACCTCGCTCGACATAGCGACGCAAGTTCTCCCGCTCCTGCTCGGTCAGCTCGAAGGTCCCTTCACCGGTCATGATCAGGAGCGGATGCGAGTAGATCTCATCGTCGCCGAGCTTGACGGCATGGAATCGGCGACTGGTGGAAATCGCCGTTTCCTTTTCCGCTTTGATCAGAAAATGGTCCGAAAAGCACTGGCTGCTCTTAACGCCCGCATAGACCAGGTTGGCGACGTGCACGACACCGTCCGGCTCACCGCCCGTTTGTCGCGGATCGGGTACCTGCTCTGGGCCCTTGTCTTGCAGACCCTTTCGGTCGGCGTTCGGCTGGGTGGCTTTCACGGAATCGGCCGCCGGTTGCGTGTCCTCACACCGCGCGACAGCCGTCCACTCGGAAAACGCGCTCAGCAGCATCAAGCTCACCACGATGCTGCCGGGCAAACGCCTCGTTCGCCGAGCTGAGGTGTGCCTCTCTTCCGCCCCACGCCACATGGGCACCGATCGTTGCATGGCATATCTCCTCGTGAACGAGTGTTGTGTTCCGTGTTGATGCTGTCTGTCCATCGCGGTTCTGGCGAATTGCCGGCAAGGCTATTGCTTGCCAGTTTCTTCGGTAATTCGCAGAAAGTACTGGCCGACGCGCTGGCGATATGCAGGGGGAATCATTCCTTCGCTGGCCGCCGATGCCGTATCGGCGCGATCGGAGGGAAAGAGGAATGGTCGATCCTCGCCCGCGGCTGTATGTGCACCAGCACCGCCGCCCTGCTGATAGTCGTCGGGTCCGGAACCGCGACCAGCCGGCCCGATGATTCCCGGCAGGTTCCCGTACAATCCCATCTGACTCGCGCCGCCGAGTTGAGCACTGTAGCCACTGCCGGCCATGCCGCCGGCACCCGAGCCGCTGCCAAACCCGGCCTGAGCGAGCAATTGCTGGGCGGTCGAGCCGAGACAGTCGCCCAGCGATGGCTGGAATGCCAACAGGCAATTTTCGCATCCTTCTCCAATGCCCTGGCATTTCTTGATGAACCGTTCCAGGATGTCCGCAGCGCGAGTCGCCTGAGCCTGGGCCTCGGTCCCCTGCTGCTCATTCAAGGCTGTCTTGGCGGCGTCCATCGCGTCTGCGGCGTCGCTCTCGCGAACCGCCGCGACGAATTCGGTGGCAGTGTCTCGCAGCTTGTCAAATTCTTCCTGATCCGGCAACAGTCTGACATGCTCTTCAATGTCACGGAGCAGACGATCCAGCTCGTCACCTAATCGCATTTGCTCCGCTTCCATTTCGTGCATGCGAGCGGCCGTGGCCGTGGGGACATCGCCATCCTGCCCCTTGATGGTGGTCAGCCGATCTGCCAGATCGCGCTGACGCTGTGCCAGAGCCACAAACCTCGCCTGATCCTGCAGCAGGGGGTAGACACGGGCGAGCAATTCTAGTGGTTCCATCGCCTCCTTCTTCAGGCCTTGACGATTCGCTGACAGCTGCTGCATCAACTCCTGCAGTTGCTCGGACAGCTGGGTGTTGGTGAGCTGTGCGTCATTGGACGATGCGGCCAACGATTTCGCGGCTCGGCTCAGTTCGTCGGCGAGGCGTTGGAGATGCTGGTTCAGCTCGCGGTCGGCATCGTACGGCAGCGGTTCCGCGGCCGACTCAGCAATCTCGGCGGCGTGCTCGCGTAACGCATCCAGCAGTTGCTTGAGTTCGTCTCGGCGAGCGTCCGCAACGGTGGCATCGCGGTCCGCGTCGGCGATTTGTTTCTGTAACTCAGCGATCTTCTCCAGCATCGATTCAAGTCGCCGCTCCGCCGCCTGATACTTGGACATCAGAGCCTGGAGTCCCTGTTGTTGACGCAGCAGACGCTCGAATTCCGCTTGCGAGATGATGCGGATGGTCGCTACAACCGTTTCTGCCCCTTTCGGGCCGGCCGGGTCGTTGTCTTCGGCCCGCACGAACAGCTTGATTTCGTCGCCCGGCGACAGTCCATAATCGGCCAGCGGCAACCGCGTCTGGTCATGCCACCGGCGTGGAGCAGGAGTATCGACTTGCCAAGCTCGCGGCAACGGGCGCGAGTTGTTCAGACTGCGAAACAACTGAACATGGGCAATGCCATAATCGTCTTCCGCAGCTGCGGAAATCGGCACCTCTGCGCTGGGAGTGGCCAGCGAATACGGCTGGGGCGCGAGCAGACGCGCGTAGGGAGTCTGGTCGGTCAGCAGCGTGATGTTGCCGTTAAAGGGATCTTGGGACGATTGACCGGTAACATCCGTCACGGCCAGCTCAAACTTGCCCGCCGAGTCGATGATGAACCCGCCGCTGACTTCATGACTCTCCGCCGAAAGCGGCTGCAACGCAATCTCCTGTGTTCCATTGGTTCCCTCGACGGTGAACGAGCCCCCGCTCAGTGGTCGGTTGCTCTTGGCCGAAACGATGACATTCGTCCCCGGCAGACCTGAGAGTCCGTTCTTGGGGAGTGGGCCTTCGTACGACGGTTCGTTCGTGTAGGACGGTGGCGTTACTCTAAACTGAACCGACTCGATCAACGGCACCGTCACCACCTCCAGACGAAAACGCCGGCTGCGTGCCCGGTCCGCGCGCACATAGTATTGAGCCGGCTCCGTAACCTGAGTGAGTGTGGTGCGCCAGCGCTGTCCCGGTTCCGAGAACATCGGCAGCACTTCCTCATCCGTTCCGTCGTCGAGGATCAACTGAAGCTGTTCCGCTGAGCCCACAACTACGATCGCCTCGATCTCCAGATCCGATCCGTAAATCACTTGCGAGTCACCTGGCTGCACGGCAAAACGGACCTGGGAGAAAGGTGGAACGTCGGAATAGGGATTGAGGAATCGGTTCAGCTCGGTCCCGGTGAGTGTGGGAAGAAACAGTGCTGCCAGAGCCGTCGACAATGCCAAGACGCCACACGTGCCAGCCGCCTTGCGCAGTGGCTGGAAGGAGACCGCCTGCGACGCGGGTACGGTCTCTGCCAACTGCGTGGCTTGATCGACCGCCACGCTTGCCAATCCGGCAGTCAACCTGCTCCCCGTCGTGGCTTTCTCAGTGCCAAGTTGCTGAGACAATTCCCAACCGCTGACAATGAAACCTCCGCCGTTGGCGGCATGATCTAATCGCCGAGCGGCATGGGAGTAGCGGGCAGAGGTGATGGCTCTGGCCAACACAAGCGTGAACAGCAGCAGACCAGCCACCAAGGCACTCGCACTCGCGCCCAGTCGCCACTGCGGGGACAGTTCCCACAACAGGTCGAGCCAGACGCTGGCCAGCAGGACTAGCCCGATCAGCGCCAGCCCCCAGCACACGCCGGAGGTGCCACCTATCAGAATGAGTCGATGACGGATGCGTCGCAGATAGTCCTGCAATCGTGCGCTCGGCATAGTCCCTCTGCTCCGAGTCGACCCGGCCGGAGAATGATCGTCCGGCATGGGGCGACTTTCAAACCAGGCCGTTACGTCGGCGCAAGCCCCACGCCGCGGCCCAGATCCCGTAGACAGTCAGCAACACCCACCAGCGGTCCCAGGCGATGATCTTGACCGATCGCTGTGGACGACTGGCGGACAGATACTCGTCGAACTTCTCGACCAACTGCTCTGGCTGCCCACGCTCCAGCACAGCACCTCCACTCTCTTTCGCGATCATCTCCAGCAAGTCACTTCGCGCCGCTACATCCAGACGTTCCGTCAGGTTATGTCGCACGTCGAAGACCGCCACGGCTGAGCTGTCGTTATTCGCTCCAACGACGGTCGCTCGATATTGGCCTTCGGGCAGCTGGCCAAATACCACGCGAAACTGACCAGGCCACGTACCAGCTGCCACCGGCGAAATCGTCTGCGGTGCTGCCAGGCCAGTCCCCGTCAGCTCCACCCGCGGCGCGTCTCCTCCGGCGATGTTCCGGGTCAACAGCGTTGCCGTGGCAGGTTCGTTGCTATTGAAAGTGACTTTGTCACTGCGCATGGCCACTTGTTGTGAGGGGAGCAGCCCGGAATTGGCCACCAGCCAGCGGATCAGACTGCGCCAGAGCATTCCATACGTCTCGTCGAACTGCTGGTGCTCGGGAGGCAGGAAGGCCCATCGCCACATGCCTGCCCCTTCTACGACGACGACTCGACCATTGCCCACCGGTTGGTAACTGATCACGGGAGCTGAGTTCGTTGGATCGTCGGCGGTGGCCAGCACGACGGTCAGCGGTTTGGGCTGTTGAGGCTGTGCCACCGTGGCGAGTGTGGGCAGCTGGGCCAGCATGTCTTGGCCCCCCTCCTGGACCGGAAGCCACTGCGCACTGCGTCCTGTGTCGGTCAGTTTCACTCGGAACCGCGACTCACGCGCCGGAGTCCATCGTACCGGCATCAATTCGGCCAACTGTTGACTGACCTGCGTGGCAGGCGAGCCGCGGAAGCAGACCAGCGAACCGTTATCTTCGGCCAGCCACTTCTTGAGTTGGCTGGTGCGCGCGTCGCTCAGGAAGGCCTCGGCGTCACGTCCCAGAAGGACGATCTGGTATGTGGCGAAGCCCTGTGGCCCGCTCAGCAGGTCGTCCAGGTCCCGGTGAATGCTCCAGCGTTCGCCGCGCAATTCGCCGCTGCCGTCCGGAGTTGAGCCGGTCCCATCGTCGGCGTCCTCCCGCGTGATGTGACGCTGCAGATAACGGCCTTCCGCCAGACGAATCAACGTTGTCAGGTCGACCGATGCATCTGCGGCCAGCGTGCGCACCAGGAACTTGGTGTCCCAGTAAGGCTTTCCCTCGAGCAGCAGGACCCGAACCGGTTCGTCGACAACCCGCAGTGACAAGGTGGCGTTGTTGTTGACGTCGGTCACCTCACCGGCGTGAGGCTGCAAGCGGACCTGGTAACGATACAGCCCGCTCTCGTGCTGCACGACCTGCAGGGTCGTATCGGTAGTTCCGTCGGGCGCGACGCGCACGTCCTGACGTTCCACCTCCTGGTCATCGAGCTGCAGCGACAGTTGGACCCGATCAACCAGCGCTCCACGCTGGTGAATCGTCACCGACACTGGTACGGTCTGTCCGGGAAAAGCCATCTCCTGGGGGAGTCGCAACGAGACTTGCAGATCCTGAACTCCAGAGCCGGTTCCAATGGTGTTCACGTAGATCGGCGCAGCCATCGCATGGGCTCTGGCCACGCTCTGCCGCAACGCCCCGACGCCGCCACTCGCATTGTGTACTCCATCACTCAGCAACAGCAGCGCCTGGCCTTGCGGGCGGTCGTCGAGCGACTGCTCGATTCCCGCTCCCAGATCGGTCGACATGCCATCCGGCTGCTGTCGGTCGAGTTCCTGGATTCCTCGCCAGGCCGTTGTCTCAGCGACCGATCCGACGCGCACTTCAAACCGGTCCTTCAAGGCGTACATCGTCTCCCCGGCAATCAGGCAAGCCTGTTGGTAGCGAGTCGATCCATTGTCGCCGTCGGGTATTGCCATGCTCGCCGAGTGATCCACCAGAATCGTCAAACGAGGTTTGCCCTCGGGAGGTGGAATCGGTTCGATCCATGTCGGATTCAACAGGATTAATAGCGGCAATGCCAGGGCAACGGTCATCAAGGCGAGAATCCCCTGACGAACGCGTCCAGACAAGCGGGTGCGACTGGCCAGCGCGTACGTTATCAGCAACCCCATGGCTGCCAGCGCCAACGGAAGCCATAGCGCCAAAGGAATGTACGGTTCGAATGCCAGACCCTTCACCGTTCAGCTCCGGAAAATCAACAGGACGGTCAGTTCGCCAATCAGACTGAAAACAGCTGCCGTCAGGATCCAGGTCCACAGGACGTCCCGCTGCTGACGGCCCTCGCTGACACTGCGATACTGCACCGCGTGGCCGGCGGCCAGGCGGTTTTCGAGCACATCGGCGGAGAGGTTTTCAAGCTGGCTCTCTTCGTCGGCCAGAAGAACCGGCAACGCCAGGATCGTCTCGTCCTCGTGCAGCACGCGATAAATGCCTGGCACCCCCGCGCTCTGCCACTTCCAGACTACACCAGTTCCGTCGCCCGAGAGCTCACCCAAGACGCCAGCCGCCTCCGATTCCTGTGGTCCTGCCACGCGCAGCAACTGCGGTTCCGTGACGCTGCTGGGCAAACGCACGACCAGCGGTTCGCCGCTGATGGCCGCCGCTTCACCATGACGCTGCTCCAACAGTTGCTGCACCAACTGATCCAGCAGCGGGACAAACGCTGCGGTACGAGGGAGTGTGGACCGATTCAGATCGGCGTTCAAGACGGTCAGTGTGCCGGCACCCGATGAAGTCCGAACCAGACAGGCTGTGCCATCGTTGTACGTGGCCAGCACGTCTTCTGCGATGGCCGACTCCCGACGACGTGAATCGAGCCCGCCGGCAAACCGCATGCTTCCGACAATGGCCGGCGTGTTTTCGCCAAACACGTTGAAGGGAGGAGCGTTATCGCGCACGGAAGCGAGGAACAGATCGCCGCGCGACCGTCCGCCGGCGGGTGGTGTGAAATCGACTGGCATCTGCAGATCGGTGCCGGCCAGTTTGGTCAACTCCTGCAGATTCGCAGCATCGACGACTTCGCTGGCGACATAGAACAATGGGTGGCCGCGTCGCAGGAGTCCTGAGAGGAGCGTCAGTTCGTCGGGCAGCAGTTTTCCTGGATGGTCCACAGCGATCAGATCGGCCGAGGCCAGAGCCTGGCGATTCAGCTGGCCGGGACTCATCCGCACCAGTTGCGCCGCGTGCTGTTGGTCCGCGCGCACATCGGGGACCAGACCACATTCCAGGTAGTGGCTGGATGAAGGGTACTGATGAGCTGGCTGACGCGAAATCAACGCGTACAGTGGTCGACTGCCAACCTGGGTGACCAGGCTGCGCTGATCGTCGGCGGTCAACGCATCCTGGACGCCCGTCAGCCGCGCTTCACCCGCTTGCCATCCTGCCTCGGGCAAGAGGATTTCTTGAGCGAGTGTGGTGCGACGTCCGGCGGCGCAGCTGCCCTCCAGGCGATAGGTGGCGCTGCCCACCGCCACTTCGACCGTGACGGCGCGCTGCGTGGGTGAGTAGTTCCCCACGTCGACTTCCAGTAACGACTCTCGGCCGGCGGAGGTCCGCCCGCGGAAGCCGACGCGCAAGACCGCCAGGTTGATGAGCGGCTCCTCGGGAGCAACGGATTCCAGCTGAATCTGAGTCGCCTGTGGCAAGCCGGCCAGATCGGCGCTCGCCCAGTTCGAGCGCTGGAAATCACTCACCACGACCAGCTCGATCCGCTGTGCGTCCCTTCCCTCAACCGGCGTGAGCATTTCGGCGGCCAGCGCAATGGCTCGTTGGATATCCAGCCGCTCGGGCCATGCCTGAGCCTGGGACAGCGCGTCGCGCAACGCTTCGAAATTCTGTGACGGTTCGGTCAGTATGGGGCGGGGATGAGCGCCGGCGAGAATCAAGTTGGCGCTCAAACCGGGATGATAGCGGAGATACGACGCCGCCACGCTCCGCGCGCGTTCCAACGCGGTGACACCCCCCTGCACCGCTGCCATGCTCTGACTGACGTCGAGCACCACGACCCGCGTGG
>JBGSHS010000343.1:0-17515 GCA_041752115.1 Pirellulaceae bacterium
TATTGGTGCCATACAGCTCGCATCAATCTGCATCGATTTGCATCGATCTGCACTCAAACCGGCCGTGAAGGGGCAGGGGAGGGCCTGGCAAGAAACGCACCAAGCTCCGAGGGTGTCGGAGCTTAGGGCTTGTGCCGCAAGGAGTTGCGGCGATTCATGAGGAGTACCAGAGGAGGGACTTGAACCCACACGCCCTTAACGGGCACTGGATTTTGAATCAACTGACAGCGTATTGTCACTATACGACTACCGTGCAACTACCGCTTTCACAAGATCTTGCGAATGCGCGATTACCGTGTCACTACGATTCGGCTACCGTTTTCCTGCTGTGTGCTGGGTACGATTTCACGACCGTACCCAACTCGTGATGGCTGGACGTGAAGCGTTGGAATTCAGATCCAAGGTGGAATCTGATCGCGTTACACACGTCGGAAGACCCCAAGCGGTCTGTCTCGCTATGTGCGCAGTGGACGGCAAGTGTTGCGCTGACGAGGCGCGACTCGATAGAGTATTCCCCGGTTTGAAAAGTTGTCTCATTCGCCGTGGCAAACGAGACAACTTCTTGTGATTCCGTTCACCTTTCGGAAAGCGGTGTGACGGCACGAGATACAACCAGCATGGACACTGCTGGGACCGCTGTTGAACCACCGCAGGACATGGCGGGATCGCCAGGATGTGGCACGGGTATCTTACTCAGTTCTCTCAATTCACTCAAGACGATTGGCATGGCAGGATTTGACCACGCATGGTGCCACGCCGTACATGGTCTCCCATCAACCGCCCCATCTCCTGCATGGCTTGGGTGACGAATTCGTAGCTGCTGAGCTTGATGCACCGCAGGACTTTCGCCAGACGCATCTGTGAGCGGAGGATGTCCAGCTTCAGATTGGCGTTCTCCAGCAGCGCACCTCGCTCGCGCCGCCACCTGGCGGGGATCAGCTCCTCCAGCGATTCATAGAGGTCCTGCTCGTTGCGCTCCCCCAGCACGAAGCGATGATTACGCGGGAAGCGACTTGTGTGATGGCAGGACCATAATATTAGGTCATACGTCTTGGTAATTACCGTCAGTTCATCGTTCTTGGGCATGGTCCCTCGCGCAATAATTCACAGTGAAACGGTGGGGTTTCTCGCGCAGCTGTCGCGCTCCGCCTACGGCGGCGAAAAGGGGTAAAGAAGTAAAGGAGATCAGGGGTAAGTCCTCGCCACGCGGAAACCGCTTAGATTGACACGGAGGTCCGGCTGACTGCAGTTGCGGTCGGCCGACCGCGCGAGCGGTGCGAGATTGAGGAACGACCCGCCACGCAACACGCGGAGACTTTTGTCGCGAATCGCACCCACCTGTTCCGCGTCCTCCACGAATGGGCGATCGGTCACATAATAGCGCGACTCATCCTGGCACCATTCAAACGCATTGCACAGCATGTCGAACAATCCGAAATCGTTCGGCTTCAGACTTCCCACCGGCAACATCCACCGTTGCTGTGAATTCTCGATGTACCAAGCGTATTTGCCCAGTAGCGTCGTCGTCTCTCCATACGAGCGGGCCGTGGTCGCCAAGGCCCGGCAGGCGTACTCCCATTCAGCTTCGGTGGGCAGTCGGTAACCAACGCGCGACAAGTAGTCCGGGGCCGGTTTCATGCCTGCTGCGTACTGGCCTTGTTCATTCGGCAGATAGCACCATTGATCTGGTGGGATCCTTTCCTGTTCGCTGAGTAAGTTGCAGTACTGCACCGCTTGATACCACGTGACCGTGTTCACTGGCGCATCGTCTTCGCGGGAGTACTGGTGACTGTAGTCATGATCCGCCAGGAGGGGAAAGTCCAGGAACTGCTTCACCGTCACTTCGTGCGCCGCGATGCCAAACGTGCGGCCGATTTTCCGTTGGTGGCGCATCTCAAGACGCCCCGCCGGCCCCTCGTACCTTTCCGCTTCGTTGACCGGCGAAGCGGGGACAAACAAGGCCTTGAATTGCTGTGCGTCACCGGTCATCAACAGTTCGGTCAGCAGATCGGGCTGATCGGCGGCATAGTCTGCCAGGATCGTGGTGGCCAGTTCCCGTTGCGAGCTGCTCCGAGACTCGGAGTGGTCTTGGTAGATCTTGGCGAGGGTGGGGCTCAATCGCGTCCGCACGCGCCGCAGCAACTCCATCCAGTCTCCGAGGTATACGGGATTGGCCCGCACCAGTGCATCGGCGACGCGGGGGCCGTGCTCCAGCCAGCGCGCATCGTCGGGCTGCAGCAACGCCAACGTGCTGGCGGCAGGCAGGACTTCCTTGTCGGAGGTGAGCGCGTGGCTCATGAGCCTGTTCCATAGTTCGTTCGTTACATCTTCGGGGATGACATTCCCGGCCAACGCGACGCGAATCACGCTGATCTCCGCCGGCACCGAACTGCGTAATCGCTCAGCAAGGTAACGTGCCTGTTCGGGGTCCACGGGCAGCAGCGCCAGACTGGTGTTGAGTTTCTGGGGAGAGGTGTCGCGATATTCGGACGTGGCCCGACGGACGGTACGATTGGCCAGTGGTCGATAAAAAGGCAGCTTGTCGATGAGCGACTCAACATTGCCGAGATCGGCTGTGATAATCTGGCCCACCAATTGTTGACTCCGCACGGCGTACGCGCCACCGATGATCAACAGCAGCACGCCGACGGCGGCCAGAGCTCGCAGCCCATGCACGTTGCGGCCCCGGGCCATCATCTTCCGCTGACACTCGGTCCAGTTCTTACGTTTCGTCAGCGCGCGAATAAGGACGTACTCGGAGACGGATGGCAGGTGCCTGTTCTCCGATTTGACATTCCACAGCGCGGCGCATTCTGCCAGCCGGAGTTCCGCTCGACCTCGACGTGTCTCTTTCTGTTTGCGGGTGAGCCAGTCGCGGAGGGAGGGCACGAGGTAATCGTGCGTGAGTTGGTAGAAGCGGGGAACTGAGGACGGAGGAGCGAGGAGGGAAGGGGAATCGGCGGCCGGGTCGTCCGTGCTCGTGACATCCTCGCCCGCCGGGACCGTGGGAGTGATCAGGCGGATCTCATTGTCGAGAATTTGGATGAGATCATGAAACTCCGTGGGCCGCTGAGCGTAGCCCGATGCCTCCAGGAGGGCGTCATATGCTTGCCTGCTCCCCTTGATGTCACTGCCCACCTCAGGGAGTAGCGTGCGCAGAATTTCCTGGGCGGCTTTCTGATGTCGCTGGTGCGCCGGAGGAGCCGTGGCGGCGCTAAAGGTCTCTTCCAAGAACGTCACGCCTAGTCCCTCGGTGCCACCGACCTGGATCAGCGTGGCGGGTAACCATGGTTTGCCTTTGAGCATGTCGGCAAATAGGGCCAACCGTACACAAATGATCTTGCCGTCCTGCGCGAGCCCTTCGACCGCCCGGTCGAGGAAAACTTCGTGCTCTGGGGAAAGCTCGGCAGTACTCTCCGGCAGCCTGCCGTACGCCCGGCCAAAGGCGCCCAGAACCTTGCGTGCGTGCAACGGGTCGAATAGATCGACAAGCACCATATTCCGGCCTTCGAGAAGCTGCACCTCCAAGTCCTGCATGAGCCGATTGGCCGCTAGGAAGAAATCGTTCCGCACCAACACCACCGCCTGTAACCGACTGCCGTCACAGTGGCGCAGGGCCTGCACCAGTTGCGTGTCCTGCTCGGAGCGTCGCGCGTGCAGCCACTGCTCGAATTGGTCGAGCACCACGCACACCTTCGTGTTTTCGGGCACCCACTGACCTTCACGAATTCCTGCCAGGACATCCGGTAGCGCCAGTTCCTCGGGAATCGTGGGGAACCTCCGTCGCAGCCCCTTGAGCAGTCGCAGTTCTGTGTCCTCAGGATGTACTCCTGCACGATGTAGATTTGGCTCTCATCCTGCTGCACGTCGTACACAACCACGAGTCCCGAATGCTTGAGCTGAGCTGCCGTGCGGGCTTCCTCGAGAAACGCCTCGATGCTCTTGGCCGTCGCCAGCCGCTTCTGACCCGGCACTTTGATGGCCACATGGCGTTTGAGCTGAGTATCTTGCGCAAGGAACACGCGGCCAAAGCCGCCCTCGCCCAGCTCTCGCAAGATCCTGTAGCGGCCAATCATGTCGGGGAGTGGCTCCGGATTGACCCACACCTCGACCTGATCACCGCCCGTGTCCTGATCGTGGTCGTGCGAGAAATCCTGTGTGCTGGCCGGACCGGGATCCTCGGCCCGTCGGTTGGCGATCAAAGCCCAGCCAGCTTCCACTGCCGCCGCGTGGGCGGGGAATCGCTGGAGGTATTCGTTCACCTGTACGTCGTGGCCAGCCGCCCGACGCAGATCAACTTCCGCAGCGACCAGCTCCATGAGCAGCCAGGGGACCACCGTCGAGGCTACCTTGGAGAGATAGTCCTCAATCCGGGGTTGCTCACCGCGACGCCACTGGGCTTCATACTCACTGCACAGGTGGTCAATCTCGATTTGTTGCACAAAGGAAAAGTTCGGGTCGTCTACGTGAGTAATCTCGTTGTTCATTCCGGCAGTTCCGAGAGCGACATGGAAACGTCAAGGTAAATTGCCGAAGCGGTGAGAAGGTTGGATCGATATCAACATGTCATATCATTCCCTACTAATGAGAGAGAGCTTTGTTATCCGAAGTAGAACTGTTGTGAGGAGCGTTCTGTCCTTTTTCATTTCCCCGATGTCGGGTAGGTCTATTGTCAGCCTTGGTCTTCCCATACAGTTGGCTCGCCTCGCCGGAAAGCTCATTCTTTTCTTTCCCGAGTCGTTCCGTCACGCTGTGCCCCACATCGATTCCAGCGAGAACGCCACCCCATACGCACAATAACGCATACGTAACTGAAATTAACAACAAAGATGCCCCCAGTATTCTCCTGCGTGATGACCGTAACATCTTAACGTTCTTCAGCCATCCCAGAAATCGAGTGTGTGCGCGCCAAATTCCAGAAATCATTCTGATCGCAAAAAGTGATACGAGATAACCTGCAAGCACAGTCCCGAAAGCGAGCGCAGACATTAGCTCCTCGACAATTTTGGGGACGACCTTGCTCAAAGCTCTGATTATTGCCGCGTTCTCCCAGATTATCACTTCACCGGACAAAACGCTTGATACCACAATCGCAGTCAGCATCACGCAGCAGAGCAATACCAGAGAAGTCGATGCAATCGCTGCTGGACGTGCAAGTTGTGGCCAACGCAGCCACCATAACAACAGGATCAGGAAAGTTGGAAAGAGTGTATACGCCAAGCGAATCCACGGATCGACGGCTTCAGTTGGACTAAGCATGACCACGAATGAAAGCATCAGGCATACGACAGACAGAGGAAGGCAGAATCGAGCGATTTGATCGGCGAAGAAACGCTGCTGAAATTCTCTTCTGCCTTGACTATTCGTCGCCTTGACAGCTACACCACTGCAGCGCCATTTTGTGGTCTCTAGCTCAGGAATCCGCTCCGCCTGGTAGTCGACGACTCCATCAGCGCCTAGGATGGCTGCACGAATCTCAAGAGAGGCTTTCGCCTTCTGCAACCGATCTCCCTCTGCTTGCACTGTCCCGAGGTGTTGGGTTGAGACGTTTGGGCGTCTTCTAATCACCGCCACCGATGTGTGTGAGCACAACTTGCCAGAACCACCTGATTTGCGGTGGCGTCGTTTGTTAATGACTGACTGAAGGTATGAGTACCAGTGAACGATGCCCGCTTGGCGAGGTAGATAGAAGGTGTGGCGATGTTTCTCACTACCTGACACGAACGAGAGACTCAGCATCCAAGGACGCTGGCTATCCAAATCGACTTTCTTCAGCAGTTCGAGAGGATAACGCCACAGGTCACCATGCTTGTTCAGCCAAATTTCACTTTCTGTGATGGCCATGTAGTACGAGTTAATGTACTTTTCGATCAAGGGTAAGATCCGTTCGCACACATCGGACTTGTCGCGAAGAAGGCGGGCAGCGTCAGGACACACGTCTGATTCCAGAAAAATCTTGGGTTGAGGACATGTGTGTACCGTCAGTCGGCAGCCAACCGCCGTGGCAAAATCCCGGCAGGAATCAAATCGATCATCGGGCTCTTTCGATAGAGCTTTCAGAACCGCGGCGACCGTTGCATCCGGAATGTCAGATGCCCATTCGCGTGGGTCGGGTGGTATTGCATTGCGATGCAGTTCCAGCAGTGACTCAATAGAGTCTGAGTGGAACACCTGTTGCCCGGTGAGAAGTTCAAACGTAATGCAGGCCAGGGCATACTGGTCCGTGCGCCCGTCACACGGCAGATCGTTGGCTTGCTCTGGTGATGCGTAAGCCGGGGTTCCCGCAAATCGCCAATCCTGATCGCGACGAAACTCCCGAGCAAGGCCCAAGTCAAGCACTTTGAATTGTCCCTGCTCTGTCGCTTTGATGTTAGCTGGTTTCAGGTCCCTGTGCACAATCCCCTTTTCATGCGCGAAGTCAATCGCTTCCGCCAAGGGACCGACTATTATTTGGGCATCTTCAAGTGGAAAAGTGCCGCGACGGCGTAAGGCTTGTTGCAGAGTATCTCCTGGCACGTACTCAAACACGGTGTAAGGTTGACCTTCGTGCAGGCCAAAATCAAAGACCGTCGCGATGGTGGGGTGAATGAGATTAGCCCCCAATTGAGCTTCTGCGAGGAAAGCGTCTCTGGCTTCCTTTTCCCATTTCTTATTTCGTTCACCAATCGCTGACTTCGGCGGGGCAATCGCCTTCACGGCTACGGCACGGTTCAGTCGCTTGTCACGGGCCAGAAAGACGATCCCCATACCCCCTTGCCCGAGTATGCTTTCCAGAAGGTATCGATCATTAACAAGCTTTCCGGGCGCAAACGATGATGCGAGTCTCAGCCTGTCCAATCTGTCCACGGTTAGAGATACTCGCCCATCAGTTCGCCTGACACAATAGGACTGAGTCGCGTCAATCATTCGTTTATCAGATTTACCGGCGTGCCCTTGCCGCTCCGCAATAACGGCCCAGGCAGCTTCAACTATTTCTCGGTGAACTGGAAAACGCTGGTGATAATCTTCCACTTTCACATTTTCGCCCGAACTTTCGCGCAAGTCGATTTCTGAGGCAATAAGTTCCTTCAAGAACAAGGGCCGGAGCCTCGTGGCAACTCGCTCAAGATAGCCCTCGATACGGGGGCATCTTCCGTTTTGCCACTGCTGCTCGAACTCACTGCAAAGCCGGTCGATCTGCTGGAGTTCAGCAACCGGCAACGGTTCATCGGACGAGTTGCGCTGATCATGCATCGTACCGTGACTCCGTATCGCCCAGGCCGACCGTCAGATCGTGGCAGCAGGGTCGACTCCCTGCTGGGACACTAGCGAAGCGTGATGCCGGTCCGCCAGACTTATCCCCAGCACGTCGATCACCGTCGCCAGCTGTCCGCTCGTAAATGACTCCGATTGTACCGCTGGTGCGATCCAGCCCGCAAACTTTCCCCCCACCCGATCTCGGCAGTGGTTCCATCAGCTGCTTGGCTTTTGTTGGCGGGCCTCGCACCGCGGCTGCGAGATACTCATCCCAGAGGCGAGTGCACCGCAGGACCGGATGCAGCTCGCGGGCGAGCACTTACCGTCTTATCATCAGAGAAGGGATTGGCCATGGACTATCATTTTTCCCAAACTGCCGCGTCGAGCCACCAAGTTGCTCAATCGGTTGTGCAGTGCGTGAATCGACTGCTGCAGAAACGTCGTCTGGACGACGGGGCCGAGCAGGACTTCGCGTCGGCCCGCGCGATGCTCGAGGCTCTGCCGCTATCGACTCCGGAGTACGATCTGGCCTGCCGTCGATTGCAGAACGCCCAGCACTACCTGCGCTACACCGAGCCGGGAGCCGCCTGGTACGAACTGCGCCTGGTGGCCGGAAGCCTGCACGGTCAGCCCGAGATCTGGGGACCCCGTCGTCGGCTGCGGCACAAGGTATGACGAACTTCGCCGACGGAACACTTTGACAACTGACGGGGGGCGGGATTTGCGATGCCCCTGAGCGCCTCGGTAGAATCTGGGGCATGGCTGATCAAGATTCATCATCCACCGATCAATCGGTGACCGTCTGGCTGGGACAGCTGCGGGTCGGAGACTCTGCCGCTGCCCAGCAGCTTTGGCAGCGGTACGTCGAGCGACTGATTCGACTGGCTCATCGCAAGCTGGGCGATCTGCCACGCCGAGTGGCTGACGAGGAAGACGTGGCGCTCGCGGCCTTCCACGATTTTCTGCGCGGTGTCGAAGACGGGCGGTTCACCCGGCTCGATGATCGCGATGACCTGTGGCAGGTGCTGGTCATGCTGACCGAGCGCAAAGCCATCGGGCTGCGGCGACATGTCCAGGCCGAGAAACGAGGCGACGGACAGGTCATCGGGGAATCCAAGCTGGACTTGAGATGTTCTCTAAGCACTGCCGGAGCGGGCATCGGGCAGCTGGCGGGCTGCGATCCGACACCCGTGTTTGCTCTGCAGGTCCAGGAGGAGTTCAGTCGACTCTACGGCCTGCTCACCGACGACACGCTACGACAAGTCGCCCAGGGCAAGCTGGAGGGCTACACGAACCAGGAGTTGGCCGAGCGGCTAGGTATCGCGCTGCGAGCTGTGGAGCGGAAGCTGCAGCTGATTCGCCGCTTGTGGTCGGAGGAGTTGAAGTCATGACGGAGCATGATCACGATTCCGATCCCAAACCGTTGCCACTCGAGGTCGAGCAGCAGATCGACCGCCTGAGCGACGCATTTGAGCAGGCGTGGAAGTCCGACCTGACGCCGCGCATCGAAGACTATTTGGATCGCGTGGCGGACGCGGGGCGTAAGACGCTGCTCCATGAATTGCTAGTTGTCGAGTTCGAGTTGCTGCAACAAAAAGGCGACACGCTCGATGTGGAGTCATACCGTCAGCGGTTTCGTGACCACGAGTCAGTGGTGGACGTGGCGTTAGTTGCTCACGAACGTCGCAGGCAAGGTAGGGCGAAAAGTCCAGGTGGTTCACTTGAGGGGGATGTCGCAGAAGAGTTACTCAGTCCGACGCACATCGGACGCTTTGAGATTCGCCGCCGCCTGGGACGCGGGGGTTTCGGGGTTGTGTATTTAGCCCACGATCCGGGACTGGACCGTTTGGTAGCCCTTAAGGTTCCGCGCCTCGAATTGCTGAAGACAGACAAGGCGCGCGAGAATCTCCTGCACGAGGCACGCACCGCTGCCAAACTGAAGCACCCAGGACTCGTCACGGTGTACGAAGTCCAGCAGGAAGGTGATCTGATCTATATCGTCCAGGAGTATATCGAGGGACCGAATCTGGCCCAGTGGGCCGCGCAGCGGCGGCGGACTTGGGAAGAGATCGCGCGCCGCCTGATCGAGATCACCACGGCCATCGGCTACGTACATCAGCAGGGCTTCTACCACCGTGATCTCAAGCCTGGCAACATCTTGATCGACAACGACGATCACGCACACGTTGCCGATTTCGGGCTGGCGGTCCACGAAGACGTCCTGGGATTACTCAAGGGCATCGTCGTCGGTACACCGCAGTACATGTCCCCTGAGCAAGTGCGCGGGAAGACGCATTGGATTGATAACCGCGCTGACATTTGGGCGTTGGGCGTCATTCTCTATGAACTGATCTCCGGCCAGCAGCCGTTTATCGCTCGGGACCGGCTCGAACTGCTCGAGGAAATCCAGGAGCGAGACCCGAAGGCTCCACGCACCAGGAACCCGGATATCCCAAAGGAGTTGGAGCGAATCTGTTTCAAATGCCTCGCGAAGCGGCGGACGGACCGTTACGCCACCGCCTCAGATCTACGGGAAGATCTGGAGGCGTTTCTTGTTAAATGTGCCGCACCGCGTGCCAGAGATCTCAAAACATCAGACAGTCTTGCGCCACAGCCAGATTCGGATGCCCCGTATGCTGCAGGCTCGACGGTTCCGTTGGAGGCAGACAGTACTCCACGGTCGTCAAGTCCGAATCCCGAATCCGGACCACGCACGAGGTTCCGAATTGTCCCCAAGGGCTTATTCAACCGAGAGTCCTCGGGACGCTTCCTGTGGTTTCTCAGGGTCCGTCAACAGATCGTTGACGCCCTCGCTTGCCTGACAGAATTCGCTGCGAAGTTCGTACAACGAATGATGAGGCGGAAGCCGTCGGAGCGATTCAACCCGATGCGATTCATCGGCACGAGGTTGGCCGCGCTGTCGGCCCTCATTCTTTTCGGTTTGGCGAGCGTTTTGGTCTGGCAATACTGGCCGCATCGACAGGGAAAGACCGTGTGGGCGGTGCTGCCCATTCATACGCACCAGCAGTTGGCCGGAGGAGACGACCCAGTTAACTCCTACCCGCAGGTACTTCGCGATATTCTGACATGCGACGACGGCGACTGCCGGAACGAAGTCCTAAACTGGTCGAGTATGGGGATTTCCCAGGTAGACGCGGTCGCTCGACGTATTTCCAAAGAGCTGACCGGCATCAACCTGAGCGACAAGGATAGCTTGGTGCTGTACGTGTTCGGATCCGGTCTCACGCTCGACGGCGAAGCGAGAATCCTGTTTGGCGATGCGGCCTTTGCCGACGTGATGCAGGGATCATTTGCGGTATCCGATTTGCTGAGGGCGATCTCCAACTGCCGGGCGGGGACCAAGTTATTGATTCTGGACATTGACGTACCGAGCTTTGACCCGCGTTTGGGCATCCTGTTCAATGAGTTCGCATCCTGCACATCTCGCGACATGATGTCTGCCGAACCTGACCTGTGGGTGCTTCTTTCCCACCGGGACTTCGATGCGCCCGGCGACTTTGCCTCGCAGCGTCCGACACTGCTTAGCGCGTTGGTCGCCAGCATCCTGAGTGACTGGGCAGCGTGTGAAACTCACGAGGGGCTCGAGCTGAGGGAACTGTACAATCGGGTCTTGACGCATTGCCAGACGCGCTTTGCCGCACATACCGCGGACGGTCAACTGCCCGTGCTGCTGCGGGCCGGTGAATACGATCCGATCAGCGTTTCACGTATGGAAGAGGGATTCACGGTCGCACAGAAGCCTTTGCGCAGTGCGCAGGGTCATAAGAACCAATTATTGCGAGACCCGGCAGCCATTACGGAGATGGAGAACGCACTCACCGAAATGTGGATCGCATGGGATGGACTGCACGATCCTGAACGGCAGTTTTGGGCGCCGATCGACGTGTGTCCCTTAGCATGGCGCCGCGTTCAGTGGGATTTGCTGCAGCGCGCTCGGGAGTGGCGATCCAGTAGCGAACCGACCCACGTGGCGGCTAAGGCACGCGCTATCAGCAAAGACTTGAGGCACTTGCTGACCTACATCGAGGCGGCAAATGGTGCACCGGTCTTTGACGGCGAACTTGCCACGTTGCTCGATTCCGTGGCAAAGACCTATGCGAACTACAATCTGCCGACCGTCGACGTTGACCCGGACACGAGGCAGCAACAGTGGCATATTACGCAGCGTGTTTACAATCACACCCTCTTCTTTCTTCCGGACTTTGCCCGTTGGCACGCCCTTATATCGTTATCTCCAGGATCTGGTGATTTCCCACCTTTCGCCCAAGTGGCAGACCAACTTCGACACGTGATCGAGTTGATGTCAGAACTGCAAGCCACGCTCGCACAACGGGAGGGTGACGTTGTCGAGTGGTCGACCAAACTCCGCACCCTTAGGGCAAGACTCCAAACGGAAGGCTTGGGAACGCTGCAAGAGGAATTGCAGAGGGATGTCGAGCTCGCGATAAGTTGGAAGGACTTGGCTGGAGAGAAGCATACGTCGGCCCTATTGGATTCTCCCTTGTTGTCCGCATCTCAACGTGCGATGCTCTTGTCGCATTGGCTTGAACTCCGTGACGCGTCACAGGTCTCAGAAGACGATGACGTAGGATACTCCGAGCCTGATTCGCTTTCGCGCGACGAGGGAGTTGCAGGCGAACAGTGGAGGCGTCTTGGAGAACTAGCCGACATTCAGCGACGACTTATCGCGCTCGCTGATACTGAAGTCGCCGGGAGCATACTGAACGTTGCCAGTAAGTCAGGATCAGCTGAGAGCGATGAAGCGATAAAAAGTAAGTATCGCCAAGTGGGAATGGACCTGAGCCGCTTCTATGCGGAACTCCCCGAACGACTTTTTGAGAAGTGGCCAGGCGATGTCATGAACACCTCGGACACGACGTCCTCGGTAGCGCCTCTGCGACGACAACTGCAGAGTATGATGCGACTGGTCGATGCGCGGGATATCAGCCGCATCCGCGCTGTTCAACGGTACGTCGTGTCGCAAGAATTCAATTCTGGCCTCGATACACAAGAACGAGGCCTATCCCTACTAAATGAACAGCAACAGGTGGAACTGGAAAGGGATGCATCGTGCCAAGTCGATATTGCTTTCCGCATCGCGGCTGCTGCGGGCAATCTCACTGCGGCGATTCAATGTGACGCCGCGGACAGTGTTGAGATATTATGCCGTGTAGGCGAGCGAATGGTTCCCTGTGAGGCAGGCAAGGCATCTAAGATAGTCTTTAGCCGTGAGGTCGGGGAAGTTCAACACTTAACGCTGTTCTTGCGTGCAGTGCGCGACAGCTCGGAAACGGTGGGGCCGGTTAAGATCAGGGTGACCTTAACGACTCGGGTCGGCTCTGACATGTGGGAGGCGGTACATGATATCTTCTGCCAGATGCCTGCCCCTGATCACATGGAGTTGATCGCACGCAAAATAGGACTGTCGACGGCTGAACCAGCGTATGGCAGCGAAATCGTTCAATTGAGGTGCCTCCCCAATCGACCTACCAGTTTTGCCTTGTCGTTGGTCAATTCAGGGAAACGCCAGCGAGCCTTACTGGTCCAATTGCTCCAACTTCCGGCCGTTCCAAATGCGACGTGGGCGTCTGGACGGGCTCGAGCGCACGACAACAAGCTCGCCCGCGAAATTCTGCAGGCAGTCTTTAATGATGGTAGCCCGACCGGAGGCCTCCGCGAGGAATTCGCTCAGACGCACCTTCTAGCACAATCGGAGGTGATCGCCCCGCCTGACAACCGTGAGACACCACTGGTATTCACAGGCCTGGCGAGCGGTTGCAAGGTAGCGAAGTCCAACGATAGCGGCTCGATGCCGGCCGAGAGAGAGGGCCAAAAGAACGTCTCATCTGGCTTACTAGTTTGGATCGCCGACAAGAACGAACCAGCCAGATCGTGGGCGAAGTGGTTGGAGTTGGCTGTCTTGCATCCAAGCGAGTACGTTTCGGCGAGCGGACCGTCCTTTCACGACGGCGAGATATCGGTCGAATTGCAGCTGAACCGATCCGCAGGATTCTCGTGGAGCACACAGGAGCCGGTCCAAGTCGCGTGGACCGGAGTTGGAGCCAGCGAGCTCTGTGATGAAGCACCGACGTGTTTGCTTCGGAAAGGCGATGTTTCACCAGATGGTCAGTTGGAACGGATGGAGCTGACGATTGACGGTTACCCGCGTGCCTTCGCCTGGGACGTCATGAGAGACGCAGCTGAGAAACCAGCCGAATCAGTGTCGCGGGAGGGCAGGTCTGAAGCGATTCGGATCGGCCGCGTGACCGCTCGGTACCCCCAACCGAACGAACCAGGTGTCATGCGAATGGCGGATGATGTTCGCACAATCGCCGGGAACCGTGAGACGATCGCATTTAAGCCATGTGAAAGACTGCTCGTCGAGTTAGCAGCTGACGTTCCGCCACTTTCCTTTGCTGCCGAGTACGATCCTTCGCAGGCAATCCGTTTGACCGTGGATGGACAGATAAAGGCTGGGCCCTACTATGCCGACCGCGACGTGAAGACGCGGCTTATTGGTGTGGGTGAAACCATCGACGTCTGCACAGAAGTTCACGATTACGCCGTAACATTGCTGCCCGGTGGTCAGGACATCAGCATGGTATTGGAAGCGATGCTTCCTCGCGATGCAACCGTGACCGCTCCGGCGACACTCACCGTACAGCTTGACGGACAGGCGCCGTGTTTGTCGTGTGATCCACGTTCGTACGAGATCGCTGCCGAACAACCGTTTTCGGTGCTCTTGGATCTCGAAGACAACTTGTCAGGAATCGATCGCGTACTGTTCGGCGTGATTGCGGACTCGAAAGAACTCGACGAAGCGACACTGGAGACGCGAAAATGGCCTAGCCACCCTAAGCAGGAGCAAGTCACCATAGAGCTGCCGACGTCAGGGGGCAAGCTGGAAGCCGGAAGGCTCTATTACGTTGCCGTTGTCGCTTACGATGCGGCGGGAAACCGAGTTCAGGATGTTTTAGAAGTGCAAGTACGCGCACCGTAACCCCCAACGGGTGCGGAGAGATGATAGGGCTCGCACGGTAGGGAGTCCAACCCCGGTGAAGCCTGATGGTGAGCGGAGGGTGGCAGCTGTGTGGACGCGTGACGCTCAGCCTTTCCAATTGAATTACGCCCAGACGCTGGCTGAACTGCCGCCAGCGGATCAGGATGCGAAATACGGGGGGCTCGTGCCTGCCGATATGGCAACCTATGCGGGAGACGATGGTGCCGCGCAGTACTGCGTGCTTTGGTCGGGTACGATCACGCCGAAAGAGCGACGCCGCATGCGTGCCGGCCTGTCGAACAAAGAGTGGGAAGCTGCTCACCGCGACATGGCAAAGGCTGGTTTTCACATTCTGACCTTGCACGGTTACGTGTCGGCGGACGGTGCTCGCCACTACGCCGGAATCTGGTCCAATCAAGCTGCACCGACTGAAGCCAACCCGACCTTGACAGAAACTCAAGTTCTTTCTGGAGGCGTGATCTGGGAGGATATCAGTATCTCCGTTTCTGGCACGCCACTTCATCCCTTGGAGCTACAGCATCCCTTGGAGCTACAGCGACAGACTCTCGCCGCCATAGCGTCTTTACCATCGGAAAAGCAAGAGACGCCTGAGAATCGCTTGGCGCGGGCCAAGGCGCACTACTATCTCAGCCAACCACAAGACGCCCTACTCGATCTGGCTGTACTAACGGCGCAATCGCCCTTAGATGACAATGCACTGGTCTACAGTGCTTTGTCTCACGCCCAACTGGGTAGCGAAAACGAAGCTTGTGCGGCTATGGCGAAGGCTGCCGAAGCGAAGCCGTCTGCAAGCTGGATGGCCTATGGATGGATCCAGACCAACGCTTGGCTGGGCAAAATCGATGAGGCAATTCAGGGTCTAGATCAGCTCGTGAAGGATCATGCGGAGGATCCTTGGGCGTTGTATAACGCAGCCTGCGTGTCAGCGCAGCTCACGCGTATCTTGAAGGAAAGTAAATCGGAAGAGGTTGCTGCCCTGTCCGTCAGCACGGTCAGCGTCTGTTTGCCGTTCGGGGCCAGCGTCGTGTCGAGATTCCCGGTCCATTCGCCGGAATCGCCGGTTTGTGTAGCAGCGGCGTAGGGACCGCCGTTGAAGCCGATGTAGACGATGGACTGTTTCTGGACACCTTCCGGCGCGGTGATCTTGGCCTTGACCTCGATCGTGCCGGACAGTTCCTGGCCAGCTTGCGGCTGGACGATTTCGAGCTTCGGCGCGGGCGGTTGTTCCTTGGGGGCGGCGGAGATGGCGAGCAGCAGGCAGGCGGCAAGTGCGGTCATTCGCGGGTTCCTGATTGAGGCAAGGACGGATGACTTTGGGACAACCAGCAGCGTACAGCTGCCGCGAGCGACCCATTCCACACGTCCCACATCAATTCCGTCGCTTTGGCCAGGGGGTGGCTTCTATCCGCGAATTATCCACGTCACCAGCGGCCTCCGCTACTCCGTCGAAACCAGAGATTTAAGTCGATAGTAGCCGGATTTCAACTGCGCGCAGGCCTGCCGTAACGTATCGTCATCCATGGTCGCGTCTCCCCTTAGTAGGCGTAGAGCCCGCCTTCGCCACGTGTTTCGATCAGTATCACGAGCTGATTGTCGCGTAGGTCGGAGGCGAGCTTCATATTGCCGCTCACGGACTCGGCGCAGCGATAAATGACATGCTTGCCACCCGATTGGCTCGTTTCCACCACCAGGGCCGCGCGCAGCGAGGGCGGTATCCGATCGCACCAGGCGGCACGGCAGACCGACATTCAAAAACACGTCACGCCGCACGTCCTTCGCCACAGTTCTGCCACCCATCTACTCCAGGACCACTACGACAACCGAACAGTGCCGGAGCTGCTTGGTCACAAAGATGTGAGCACGACCATGATCTATACGCACGTACTCAGTCCTGGCGGCTGTGGGGTTCGCAGCCCTCTGGATCGACTGTAGAGGCGCCGGTCGGGCTATGCCGGAGCGATGATTGGGGCATGCGATGACTAACTTGTTCTACTATCCACACTTAGGTGTACGACAAAGTTGTCGGTAGGACCGGGATAGGCCGACCCAGCTGGTCGGCCTATCCGGTGCGTCACAAGGGGCTTATCCAGGTCGGCCTATCCCGGCAACGGGCGGCTCGGTCATCACACCTCAAATGCTTGACAGGCAAGGGCTTGGGTCGATAGTCTAGACTCAGATTCGGGCGGGATAGCCCGCCGCGCTGGTCGGCCTAATCCCACATCTCGTGCCTGTGATAGGCCGTTCTGGATACTTACTGGTTCGGACTTGGTAGTACATGAACAAGCCGACTATCTACATGGAAACGACTGTGGTTGGTCACTTGGCTGCCCGGCAGCAGCCGGACATCATCGTCGCAGCTCGGCAATTGGCGACCCACGTTTGGTGGAAACGACGTCACGAATACGACGTGTTCGTTTCGCAGATCGTCCTCGATGAATGTGCTTCAGGCGATTCCGCCGCTGCCTCTGAACGCCTTGAGATGATTCGTGGGATCATGGTGTTGGATGTGAAACGAGAAGCCGACGACTTGGCAATGCTGCTCACTACCCATCATGGCATCCCGAAAACAGAGCCGCGCGACGCATTGCACATTGCCATCGCCACAGTCGGCGGCCTACAATACCTATTGACCTGGAACTTCCGGCATATTGCGAATCCGTCAACTCGCGGCGTAATCGAGGGCATTTGCCGAGATGCTGGGTATACGCCGCCAATCATTTGCAGCCCAGACGAGCTGTTGGGGATGTGACAATGACCGGCGACTCAATCAACGATGAGATCCTTCGAATCAAGCATGAACTCGCGGCGATGCACGACAACGACGTTTGTCGAATTGCCGCCGATGCTCGGAGACGTCAAACACGTGTAGTGACCCTTCCGCCGCGCCCATTCAAGTCCGAACAAACGGTTGCAGTGGAGCGGCGTAAAGGGGCGTGTGCAGATGGCGAGTCAACTCCCGCCGCCCACTGAACCTCAGCGTTCGGGCCCGAAGTAGATCATCCAACTATGCAGCCAAAAAACCGTTGTTCGCGACGCGTTGATTATCTTCGCGCTGACGTTTATGGGCGGATTCGCGATTGGGATAGCCCGAGCCATACTCGCCATTCCCGACGAAGCACACTTACTCTTGACCGCCGCCAGCAATCTTCTGTTCTCGATTGTTGGCTTTACCATTTCCGCGGCACGGAGTCCAAGACGCCGATGGAAGCATGTTCTGCAAGTAGCCTTATGTGTGTG
>JBGSHS010000344.1:0-37722 GCA_041752115.1 Pirellulaceae bacterium
GACCAGTTGTTCCACCGCCTGCAGCGTCTGGCGTTGGGTCCGCGCCTCCCGCGGGATCAGGTCGAGCAGCGTCGGCAGGTCCGACTGGATGCGAACCGAGGCCCGGTTCTCCTGCGTTGTCAATCGCTCAATGGCTCCGCATCGTTCCAGCAACTGTTCGCAGGCGCCAATCCCCTCACCGCCGATTTCCAGGCTCAGCCGTTCCTTCAGTTCCTGCTGGGTCAATTCGATGGGATCGTCGTCCAGGCTGCACAAGTACTGGTACACACGCTCCACCGTATGCCTGGCAGGGTACGCGTTCTCAATAAAAAACTCCTGGACATATCGGTCGGACGCGGTGTAAAGGAGCAGGCAACGCGATGCCAGGCCGTCACGTCCGGCACGACCCGCCTCCTGATAGTAGGCTTCCAGGCTGCCTGGGATGTTATAGTGCACGACAAATCGCAAATCAGGCTTGTCAATTCCCATCCCGAAAGCATTGGTCGCCACGATGAGCGGAAGATCGCCGCGCATGAACGATTCCTGCACGGCGCGGCGATCGTTCAGGTCCATTCCGGCGTGATAGATCCCCACCCGGCGATCAATATTTCCCTGCAGCAACTCGGCCAGATCTTCACACCGTCGACGTGTCGACGCGTAGATTATCCCGGCTCCAGGGGTCTGCTGCAGGAACTCCAGCAGTTCCTGGTCCTTCAGCGAGCTGTTCCAGGCGTCGATCACCTCAAAGTGCAGATTGGGACGCGCAAAGCCGGTGATGAAGATCCGCGGCTCTGTGAGCCTCAATAAGCTCACAATGTCGTCGCGCACGGTGGGCGTGGCCGTCGCCGTCAGGGCGATCGTGGGGGGATTGCCCAGACGCTGACGAAATTCTCCCAGCCGAGCGTAGTCAGGGCGGAAATCGTGTCCCCATTGGCTGATGCAGTGAGCTTCATCAACGGCGAGCAACTGGACCCGCGTCTGAGCCACTACCTCCAGAAATCGCGGATTGCGCAGCCGCTCCGGCGCTATATAGACCAAGTTGTAATCGCCCCGGGCCATTTCGGCCAGTCGCACCTGCTGCTCTGCCGCGTCGAGTGTGCTGTTGATCAGGGTGGCGCGAACTCCCAGCTCAAGCATCGCATCGACCTGATCCTTCATCAGGGCAATGAGCGGCGAGACCACCAAGGTCACCCCACCTTGGGCGACGGCCGGTAACTGGTAACACAGACTCTTGCCGCCGCCGGTCGGCATAATGCACAAACAGTCCTGCCCGCCAACAATGGTGGTCATCACCTCCTTCTGGCCGGGGCGGAATGAATCGAGCGCAAAGGCAGCCAAGTGCCCGTCAAGGTCGCGGTATGTGTCGTTGGCCATTGGGATCGGTCCACCACCAGGCGCCTGCCGCCAGTGAGTCGTCGCGACCCCATTGTATGTTGAAATCACCCATTCTCCAACCGCTGTCCGCCCTGGGTGCATTGACAAGCGGACGTGAGTTGTCACACTCAAACCCCAACGGACACGGCACGCGCCGGTAATCCCCTGTGTGGGCCCAAACGGCACCGGTTCGCGATGGCACAGCGTTCTCATGACTCTTTGTGGATGGACGACAATAATGAGCAGCGGATTGCCACAAGGCATGCGGCGAGGAGCGGTGGCGGTCATCTGCCGCGAAGGACGCCTGCTGGTGATTCGCCGCTCACAGCACGTCGAGGCCCCCGGAACCTACTGCTTTCCCGGCGGAGCGATTGAGCCTGGCGAATCGCCGACCGATGCCGTGCGTCGCGAACTCTGGGAAGAATTGCGCGCTGTGGTCCATCCCCGGAGCTTGCTCTGGGAAAGCACGACGCCCTGGCAGGTCGTGCTGAGCTGGTGGCTGACCGAGCTGGATCACACGCGGCCGTTGGAGCCGAATCCTGCTGAAGTCGCCGAGGTCTGCTGGCTGACTCCCCAGGAGATGCGAGAGCTCCCGACCTTGCTGGAAAGCAATCGACAATTTCTCGATCAGTGGCAGTGTGAGCTCAAGAGCTGATGGGTCGGCGCCGGCGACACGTCGAGCCGACGCGGTCGCGCGAGGGGGCACCTTGGCCTGGAATCCGACAGAAAACCGCAGAATAACCAATTAGCACCCGCAGCATGAAGCAGCAAGAGGATGATGAGTGTGAGCGACAGTCGCGGGTTGGCGCGAGACGGAACGCGTGATTTTGCCACGTGGTCCTTTGCTGGCGAAACTGAATAATCCTTGCTCGAAATTCTGCGGTTCGAACGCCTCGGTTGTCAACGCTGTCCACGGTTCAACCTGAGGAGCGCTCACAGAAACGTTGATCCCGACTGGGCCAGACGGGTAATTCGGCAGGCCGCGGGTTGAGCAATCGGCGTTGCGAGAGCTCCTCAGGCACGAGGGAAAACCACTTCGGCGTTTCGTAGCCACGCTCGCGTAGAGCGTGGGAAACCGGCTCACCACGGAAGAATTTCTCCCGCGAGCGTTAGCGGGTGTCAGGACGGTCCATGTTGTTCGTCTTGTTGTCCGACACATTCACCGGTCGCTTGCTGTAGCGGCGATTGAATACTTCGGGATCGAATGGATCCTTGCCCAGGGAAAGCGGTTCGGCGTCGCCCTTGCCCTCGGCAACCGCCTCCTCATGACCGGCCTGCTGGACCATCGGGTCCGTTGCCGAATCGATTGCATCAGCCGGGGGAATCGCTTGAGCAAGCGGGGACGACGGGCTCTGTTGCCGAGCGCTGGGTTGCAGGAGCAGAGGATTGGGGGCGGTGAGATCATCTGGAGGAGCGGGTGTGGCTTTGCCTTGGCTTCGATACACCCACTGAGCCAGTCGCTGCAACTGGGTTACGTCCTCGTCGCTCAAGGCGGGCCTGGATCGACCACCGTGAGGGGTGGTCGCCATGTGCAACAGGGGGCTGGCGGCCGGTGATTCGCGGTCGATCAGCGAGAGGGCGGTGTGAAGGTTGCGTTGCGTGAACCTCTGGGACAGCGAGCGGCCGCCGCCCGAATACGTCAGTCGAAAGGAATTGCTGGAAGCAGCTCCATGACAACTGGCATCCCCGCAACGATTGATCAGCAGCGGCTGAACCACGGTCGTAAATTGCTGCACCGTCTCCGGAGGCAGGCTGCGCGAGAGTTCTTTCAGATCGGATCCTGCCGCCAGAATCCTGGGCGGACTTGCCGGCGGTGGGGATTGGGTTGTGGGGTGCTGAACAGCCAGCCGCAGCCGCTTTTCGAACAGATCATTCTGCGGATTAGCGGGGTCCCGCTGCCGAGACGCGATCAGCTGCTCGGCAGCTCCAGCGTACAGCCCGTACTGCAAGCACCAGTCAGCCAGCTTGAGATGTTCGGCGGAATTGCCGCCGGTGAGAATCGCTCGTTTGCGAAGGTACGCGTCCTCGAGCGAGGAGCATTGCATCTCCACAGCTTCCTGGGGGACCCCCACCTCATCCTGATTGCCCAGGGAAACGACGTAGCGGTCGCCGACGCGGAAGATACTGCCGCGCAGCACGTTCCCCGAACGAAGCACCAGGATGCCAGGCTCGGGCGACAACGCCGGCTCGTCCGCGGCACTTGGCGCCGACAGCGTCAGGCTACATAAAAGGGTCAGAGCGTAGAGCGTCCAATTTGATGAAGTCATAGCGGCGGGATGGTAGGTGAAGTCGGCGGGACAAACAAGGGCAGTTGCAGACCGGCCGGGTGATCGGATTCATGTTTTTTGGCTGCGAATCTGCCCAAGCCGCTGGGTGGTGATTATAGTGGAGCAGCGGTATCGCCTGATGGTCCGCAAGTTGCCGCTGTCGATGTAGTATATCCCTCGAAATAGTTGTTTTTTCGGTACTGCCCGGCATAGCCTTCGGCGGGACTCAAGGGGGAGATGTGGGCGCGGAGGCAGGGGAGTTATGACTGGGCAGCGGCACGAGATCTGGTACCGAGGACATGTCCAGGGAGTCGGGTTTCGGTACACATCCGTGACGATCGCCCGGCAATTTGCCGTGACGGGCTTCGTTCAGAACCTGTCTGACGGTCGGGTGCATCTGGTTGTTGAGGGTGAGCCGGAGGAAGTTGGCCGGTTTTTGGGGGAGATTCAGCTGCGGCTGGGAGACCACATTCGCGACACGAAAGAGGACCGGCGACCTGCGACCGGACAGTTCACGCGGTTCGAGATTCGGCATGGGGGGGGCTGAGGGTTGCTGGGCTGTCCTTAGAGTGTTCAGCTGAGCCACACACGTGACGTATCTTCAATGTTCGCCGAACATTCGGCGATTGATACACGTAGCATCGAGTTAGTTGCGATTTCATTACACCGTCCACTGGAATTAGCTACCGATCATGAGCCAACCGATTGTTTTGGGTTTTCTGGGAACAAAAGTCGTCAGCACATTGACGCCCTTGTGGCTTCTGGGGATCGGCGTGTTGGCAGGGCTGGCACTGGTGGGCATTCTCTGGGGATTGCTGGCGGTTTTGGCGAAGGTCACCGGCAGTGAGGGACTGGAGCGCGCCTGGCGCGAGATGTGGAATTCCGTCCGCGAGGGGGTGTTGTACTACCTGCTGATCGTGGCATGTGTCTTTGGGGGAATTGGCATACTGGGGTCGTTTTCGTTGCGATCGCTGGGGGAGTCGGCCAGCATTCTCGGTTCCCTTCCCCGGCTGTGGAGTGTGGGGGTGAAGGAATATGTGATACAGATTCCGGGTTCGCAACTTCCCACCGATCCGGATGACATTGTGATTCCGGAAGTACGCGAGCTGGCACTTGATTTTCGTGGCAGCGAATTGCGGGAACTGAAGGTGGAGAGCAGCGAGAATATCTCCATGGCGGACGATCCCGAGGCGGAGATGGACACGCTGTCATCGACGAACGTCAAGGCGGACGAGCCATTCTCGTGGCGTCGGCGTCCGAACAGCACGAGCCCGTTTGGTGATGAGCAGGGGAGCAGCCTGTATTTTCGCAATCGCGGAGTGGATGAAGCGAAGGTGAACGTGACGGTCAAGTCGGATGTCGAGTATCCGGAAGTGCGCATCGTTCCGATCCTTGCCGTAGCCGTGTTTCTGGTGTTCCTGCTGTACTTTCTGCAGTCATTATTGATGCCCAGGCTGTCGGCAATCGCCCTGGCCACGTTCAAGTCGGAGGTGGCTCAGCCGCTGTTTCTGATCATCATGATCTTTGGCGTCGTGTTGCTGTTGTTGTCGATCTACGTGCCCTACAACACGTTCGGGGAAGACATCAAGATGCTCAAGGATTCTGGGCTCACATTGGTCCGGATCTTGTGCATTTGCTTGGCGGTATGGGGGGCGAGCACGACGTTGGCGGACGAGATTGAGGGCCGCACGGCCTTGACGGTCCTGTCCAAACCCGTGCGACGGCGATCGTTCGTGATCGGCAAGTTTGTGGGCATTGGCTGGACGACAGCCCTGATGTTTACCATTCTAGGTTCGGTCCTGTTGGCGGTTGTCTCGTACAAGATGATCTATGACGCGCGAGAGACATCGCAGGACATTCCCACGTGGCAGGCCTGCTACCTGGAAATGGCCAGTACGATTCCGGGACTGCTGCTGGCGTTCATGGAGACGATGATTCTGGCCGCCCTCAGTGTGGCGATATCGACTCGTCTGCCGATGTTTGCGAATTTCCTGATCTGCTTCACCGTCTACGTGCTCGGCCACCTGATTCCCCTGATTTCGCAAGCGACGGAGGCCCAGTTCGAAATCGTGAAGTTTGTGGGCCGTTTCAGTGCCGCCGTCTTTCCGAATTTGGAGGCATTTGACACTCAGACCGCGGTGGCCAGCGGACTTGCTGTGCCGGGCCAGTATCTGGCCGCGTCGCTGCTATACTGTCTGTTGTTCAGTATTGTCGCCATGTTGCTCGCGCTGATTCTGTTCGAAGACCGCGACTTGGCCTGATCCGGTTGACCTGGTGATGCGGAATGAGCGGTTGGTTGTGGCAGCGGGAAGCGAGCCTAAGCGGTGAGATTGCCGGCGAGTGGAATGCGCCGACAATGGGTTGACGAGAGTCCACTGCGGGTTTTGACGCCGATGGCCGCTTGTCGATGCCTGGTCGGATGAATGGAGATCGCCGGCGGACTCGCAGTTGGGTGGGATCACACGCCGCAGGGGGCATTGCGCCTCCTGGTGCCCCGAATTTCTTGAACCACCATTCGACTTGTGGGGAGGCTGTGATGCGCTGGTCCGAATTCTCTCGCGCGCGGCACTTCGGACGCTCTGCCCGATACCGTTGGTCCCTCAATGGCCTGGGTATCTGTGCAGCTCTTCTGTTGCCGCTGATGGTGTTTGATCTGGGTCTGATCACGCAGTTGGTCCTTGGTTCGTCGCACGCTGCGGTGCCTCGTGACTGGCTCCTGGGCCCGTGGATTTCCGGACGTGTGATCAGTTGGCCGCTGGCGGGAAACGAGCGGGTCTGTCTGCTGATCCTGGTCGGATTCGGCCTGGTGGTGGGCGGGTTTGAGGTGTGGGCGTTGTGGCTGTTGAACCGAGCGGTGCATCGGGCGGCGTGGGATGTGACGGTGCGGTTCCATGCGGAAATCCATCGGCACGCGTATCGGTTGGGGGCGAGCGATTTGCTGGGTGGGCGACGTTCTCCTCCCGAACGGCTGTTGGGGGAGGCGTGTGATGAACTGCGTCGCGGGCTGGTACGGTGGTGGAGTGCTGTCCCCTATGCCGTCGTGGCGCTGGGGGCACTGGTTCTCATGGCGCTGATCGTCAACCTGTGGCTGTCGCTGGTAGTGCTGCTGTCGGTCATCCTGGTTCGGCTGGTTTACGGCGCCGTCGCGCAGCGTTCAACGGTACGAGCTGAGTTGTGGTCGCAAGCGGCAGCGGAGCAACGCCTGGAGCTGCTCAAGCGACTGCGTCTGACGCCGCTGGCCACCAGCTATGCGTTACCTGGGACTCCGGGGATCCCCTTGGCGGATATGCTGGGACGGTATCGGCAGGAAGAATTGCGCGCTTCGTATAGCCGCGCGTCCCAAGGGCCACTGCTGCTGCTGCTGATTCTGCTGGCCGTTGCCTATGTGGTACTGGTGATTGGTCTGTCACGCTACGTCACGGTGGCTGGCACGGTTGTGCTCACCACGGCCATGATTGGAGCGTATTTTCCGTTGGCGCGGCTCTATCGCCTGCGGGAATCACTCAACGCCGCCGATCAGGCGGCTGGGCAACTGTTCGCCTATTTGCGAAGAGAACCTGCGGTCCGGCAGGTCGACAATGCGGTGCCGGTCGACCGAGTGGCCCATTCGTTGAGGCTGGAACAGGTTACGCTGGCCGACAGCGACGGACACAAACTGCTGGATCACATGGATTTGACGATTCCTGCACAGCAACGCGTGGCGATCATCGGGTCCGATCCCTCGGCCCCGTTGGCCCTCGCCGGTCTGCTCGTGCGTCTGTACGATCCCGCCGCGGGACGAGTGCTCTTTGACGATTACGATATCGCCACCGCCACCATCGAGACCATTCGCGGCCAGTCGCTGTTGGTTCCGGCGGATGGCATGCTGTTCGAAGGGACCATCCACGACAATATCTCGTGCGGTGACGCCGGCTTCACGTTGCTGCAGGTCACCGATGCCGCCAAGCAGGCGCGAGCACACAGTTTCATTATTGACCTGCCGCAGGGGTTTGCGACCCGAATGGGTGGCGATGCCTGGCGCCCGGATGCCAGCCAGGCGTTCCGTATCGGATTGGCCCGGGCTCTGCTGCGTAATCCATCGATCCTGATCGTCGTGGAGCCGGCCGAGCCGTTTGATGAGCCGACCCATGCCCTGCTCGATGAGGCGCAACGTCTGGCAGCTCAAGGTCGCAGCATGATCATCCTCCCGTCTCGACTCAACACGTTGATCTCCGTGGATCGAATCATTGTGGTGCACGAGGGAAAAGTGGAGGCCGAAGGGGCGCACCTGGAACTCTACGAAAAGTGTGAGCTATATCGGCACCTGAACTACCTGCGATTCCACGCCTGGTCGAATCGCTCGCCGCTTCAGGTGAGGGATGCCTGAAATCGGTGCAGTTGCGCAACCACTTCGCGATAACGTCGGTAGATGCCAATCGCCACCCAGCCCAGGTAGCAGTTGGCTGCCAGTGACGCAAACAGCGCCATGGACGTCAGCACCAATGTGCGCCACGGCTTGTTCAACTCCTCCGCCGTTTCCGGATCAAGAGTTGGCTTCTGGAGGGCAGCGTCTGGACCGTCAGCAGAGGCGAGCGAATTCAGGTGGTCGGATGGGGATGGCGTGGAGGAATCCGCCGCAGTTTTCGGCGAGTCTGTCGTGGCTGTCTCCCACGCGGATGGACGCGTCGAGTCATGTGTGGTAGGGGGCAGTACTTCCGATCGGCGGTCGTTTTCCCCGGTAGCACTGTCGGGTGAAGTGACGGCGCGGTCGTCCACAAGGCTGTCGAAACTGGGGGGCAGCACCTCGGATGTCACGGCGCCGATTATCGGGGATGGCGGGTCATCGCCCCGGGAGGGACCCGGTACAGGCTGCACCGGGTGGGCATCGTCCGGGCCGTTTCCGGTGCCAGAGCCGTTCGGAGTGCCCCAGCTGTTGGGAGCGGTTGGGAGAGCGGGGACCGAGTTGTTGTGAAGAGGAAAACTGCTGCCAGCAGGTGGAGAT
This sequence comes from Pirellulaceae bacterium, assembly GCA_041752115.1. Taxonomy (GTDB): domain Bacteria; phylum Planctomycetota; class Planctomycetia; order Pirellulales; family Pirellulaceae; genus JAJRVM01. Next base: position 8,602 of record JBGSHS010000344.1, read on the forward strand.
AGTCGTCCGCGGTCGGCGGGAGCCGCGAAGCCCGAAGAAGGCGGACCTGCAATTCCCGAAGTCGGCGGTTCCGGGGGAGCGATTCGATCCAAGGATGGAATCGTTGATAAACCGGTTGGATTGGGATCGTCTGATGAGATCGTCGCGCGGCTGCCTGGTCGCACCAGAACACTCGTCTTGCCATCCATATCCAGGAGTGGTGGTGGCGGAAGTCGCAAGAACCCTTCGGCATCGTACTCCGGACCCGTTCGCGCACTGCCCGCAGCCGCTTCGGACGCGGCACCGGATCCGATCGTGCCAGATGCGGGCGCCCCATACTCCGCCCCTCCGCTCGCGGAAGTCGACAGTCGTGTCGGAGTGGTTTGACCCTGAAGGGTCCCTTTCCGTGGCAGCGGACCGGTGCCGACCTGTATGCGCACTTTGCGGACGTCCCGCGCGTCGGGATGAATCGCGCTGACAATCGAAGCGCCCCCCTTGAGCGATTCCAGCAGCTCCGGCTCGATCTGGATGATGTACTCCAGTTGACCATCCGCCGATGGTTCCCAGCCGTAGTCCACGCCGACAGCGGTCAGCGCTACGAGGACCGCGATTCCGTTCATGGCGTACTCGCTCGATTAGAGTGTGAAACGGGAGGGGGCACGCTCGGTACGTTCGTTCTGCGAGGCGATCAACGCTCGACGCGCCTTGTGTCTGCTCTCTCCCTTGAGCCGGTGACCTGCCGCCTGAGGAGCTATCACAAAACGTGGATGTCGACTGGGCCAGTGGGGTGAACTCATCTAGCAGCGTGTTGAACAATCGGTCGTGTGAGAGCTACTTAGGAGGAACAGGGGATTTCGGGCCGCCATGGTAACCGGTATCCGCCCTCGGCGTAAAGAGAAGCCGCAGGATTGACAGATATTGTGTTAAGAGAGGCGGTTCACGTAAGATGGCCTACGGGTTATCGGTTGCTGGCAGGTGCTCGCGAACGCGTCGGTCGATTTCGAACTGGGACAACTCGCGGTGCAGGATATTCAGTAGGGTCTGGAGAAACGCGACCGACAGCGGTCCGATGAGAATGCCGATTGGTCCCAGTGCGTTAACTCCGCCCAAAACGCTCAGCAGCGCCAACAAGGGATGGAGGCGAGACTTGCCATGCAGGACCAGCGGCTTGATCAAGTTATCGATCGTGGACACGACAACCACTCCATAGACGGCCAGGAGCGCTGCGGCGGCAAACCGTTCCTCAATGAAGGCCAGCCAGAGACAGGCGGGGACCCAGATGGCGGCGGCTCCAACGAATGGGATCATGGCCAGCAGGGTTGTCAAGAGCGTCAGGAGTACGACGCTTTCGAATCCTGCCAGATAGAATCCGATGCCGGCTAGCACGCCTTGTGCGGCAGCCGACACCAGGGTGGCCAGCACGACGGCTCGACTGACGTTGGCGAAGTCGGCCAGCAATTCCTGCTCGTAGCGGTCGTCCAGCGGGGACAGCCGCATGATGGTTTGCACCATGGCGGGACCGTCGGAAAGGAAGAAGAACATGGCCACTGCCATGATGGCCAGTCCGATGACCAAACGTCCGACGAGCGCAGCGGACCTGCCGCCCAGGGCGAAAAGATAGCCTTTGGTATCCTCCAGCACGCGACGGAGGCTGTGTTGAACGTCCTCTTCGGTGGGGTTGGCCAGTTCCTTGAGCCAGGTACGGAGTTCTCCGCCGAGCAGTTCCAGCTTCAAGCGATGGAACTGTGAGGCGGCAGAACGGATGGCGTCCCGGTACGCGAGCAGTGCAGCTTCTCCCTGTTCGATGGCTGCGGAAGCTGCGTGGAGCGAAGTCTGGACCTTTTCGAACAGAGGCGCGGCCGCCTCCGTCGTCACCTTGTATTCGTTTTGCAGTGACGAGAGCTGGTCGAGGAGCGCGGGAATATGGCGTCGTCCCAGATCGACCGATTGCGGCGTGCCGGCATTGGCAGTTAGTGGCGACAGCAGTCGCTCGATTTCCCGAATGTGCTCGGCATAAGGCATCCGCAGCATGTCAATTCGGTCTCGTGCGCGGGTGACTTTGTCGCGCAATTCGGTGGGATCTTGTCGGGCGATCAGAGCACTCCCCTCAGCTGCGGCCATGACCGTAACAATCAGCAGCGGGAGAAGCACGATCAATAGTACGGTGACGGTAGTGACGGCCGAGGCGACTCGATTACGTCCCTTGCAGCGGAGCACGATACGGCGGTGGACGGGATAGAAGATGACCACCAGCAGCACCGCCAGAAACAGCGGCAGCAAGAAGGGGGCCATCACGCGAAAGAACAGAAACCCAATCACGACGATGATGGCGAGCAGAACAACAAAAGAGACCATTCGCGACATCGCAGTGATCCTCGTAGATACATCAGGCGGAGAGCCGCATTGTAATGCAGTTAGATCCCACCGCAACGGGAGTGGCAGCTGCCAGTAAAGTGGGAGATGCCCCGATTCTCATCTTGTGATGCGAGCGTTAGGCGGGGAGAATGCGGCACCGGGAGCTTCCGGATGACGGAGTGCGTGGGTGGCCGGTATGTTTCGTGTTGGAGGGCGGGTCGACGATGGTCAGGTCGTCGGGCCGACTTGGGTTGGTGGTCTCGGGAGGTCGTTGGCGAGCCCGTTTCGGAGGCTGACCGGGTCCATAGCGTGCCGAGTGCAGGTTGCTCGGCCCAGGCACCGAGCGCATTGTGCCCATCCCAATGGTGACCACGCAACGATGGCAAGCGGAGATTTGACGTGAGCACTCCCCTGGCGAATCCGGATGATCGGGAGCCGAACCGGCGCAGCACGCGCTGGATATTGCTTGTCGTGCGCTGTCTGGTCCTCTGCTTGGTGTCATGGGGCATCTGGCAGACGGTGGGGCGCGCTTTGCCGCAGTTGGAGCAGCGTGGGTTTTCATTGCGGCAGGTGAATCCCTACTGGTTTCTGTGGGGTTGCCTGTTCTATCTGGCAGGATTGTCGCCCTGCTGGCTCTTCTGGCACCGCACGCTGGTTGCGATGGGGCAGGGCCCGACCTGCCGCGAGTCGTTGCGGGCCTTCTGGATTGGTCATCTGGGAAAGTACGTACCGGGCAAGGCGATGGTTGTGGTTCTTCGATCTGGTCTGGTTCAGAGTGAGCGTGTCAGTTGGACCGTGGCGGCGGTAAGCGTGTTCATTGAGACCCTGTCGATGATGGCGGTAGGGGCTTTTCTGGCGTCCGCGATTCTGGTCGTCATCAGCCAGCATTGGCCGCTGACGTGCCTGGCATTTGCTTTGATGATCTGTTCCGGAGTTCCGACGATCCCGCCGGTGTTTCGAGGGTTGGTCCGACTGCTGCGGGTAAAGCGTGCGAACGATCAGATTGACCGAGCGTTGGCGGGGGTTGATTTCCGTTTGATGGGCATGGGGTGGATCGGAATCGGATTTGGCTGGATACTGCTGGGACTGAGTCTTTGGGCCATGCTCAGCGCATTGCCGCTGGTACATTCGTCGCTCTGGGATTTGCCTTTGTTGACAGCGACCGTGGCGCTGGCGATGGTGGCCGGTTTCCTCTCGTTGATTCCGGGAGGTTTAGGGGTACGTGACTGGATCCTGATGGAGTTGCTGGCACCGCATTACGGTGCGGATGTGGCACTCGTGTCCGCTGTGCTAGTGCGGTTGTCCTGGTTGCTGTCGGAGCTGTTGGCATCCGCTATCCTGTATCTGGATGTGCATCGGGCCCGCCGGACGTCCGTGGCGCTGGCGGCGACCAAATCCGCACGGAGTTGCTGAGCGGTGTGTGTTTTGATTTCGGGTTTCGACGGCCGGGCTTGCGCCTGCGGTGCACCGCGCTAGTGGACGCGGTCTGGCGCGTGCACTGGGCAGGGCAGCAGCCCCACCCTCGAGTTCATTTCGACTGACGGTCCCACCATGTCCGAGCTGATTTCGGTTGTCATTCCGGTCTTCAACGAACAGGGAAGTCTCCCACGCCTTTATCACGAGCTGTGCGAAGTGGCCCAGGCGCACGGTTACCGGATGGAGATCCTCTTTGTGGACGATGGGTCGACCGATGGATCGTGGGAGGTGATCGAGCGGTTGGCGGCCGGCGATGTTCAAGTACGTGGTCTTCGTTTCCGCCGGAATTTCGGCAAGGCGGCGGCGCTGAGCGCCGGGTTTGCTGAAGCGCAGGGGGATGTCGTATTCACGCTCGACGCGGATTTGCAGGACGATCCGCACGAGATTCCTCGTTTTCTGGAAGCTTTGGGCGAAGAACTGGACGTCGTGAGCGGGTGGAAGCGTGTGCGACATGATCCGTGGCACAAGGTAGGTCCCTCACGTATCTTCAACTGGCTCGTCGGTGTGATGACGGGGGTGCGACTGCATGACCACAACTGCGGATACAAATGCTATCGGCGGGAGGTGGTAAATGATGTCCACTTGTATGGCGAGATGCACCGCTTTATTCCGGTACTTGCCTCCTCACGAGGCTGGAAGGTGGGGGAGATTGTCGTTCATCATCGTCCGCGGGAATTCGGGCGATCCAAGTATGGGGTGACGCGGATCGTCAAAGGTTTCCTGGATCTGCTGACCGTTGCATTCCTGACGGACTATCGGCAGCGCCCGCAGCACCTGCTGGGCTCGATCGGCCTGCTCTGCTTCACCTGCGGGATGATGGGGGTGCTGGCCCTGACGTGCTGGTGGTGTGTCTCACGCATGGTGGAGTCGATACCCGTTTTACATCTCCACCAACGGGCGCTATTCTATTATTCGATCGTGGCCGTGTTGTTGGGGGCCCAGTTCATGGCGATCGGGTTTCTGGCGGAGCTGATCACGGCCAACATGGGGCGCGACCGCCGACAATTCAGCATCCGGCAGCGTGTGGGGCGAAAGGACGATGAGCCGCGGCGCGACACGACGTAGCTGCTCCGGCCGTGGCGGCACACGACGCCAACGCGGCGACGCACGGGAGCTGTCGGGCGGCAGCATCTGCGGAGGGAAATGGGGCGGGCCGATCAAGGGAAGTTCACGCAGTGTGCGCTGAGCGAAAAACACCACATTCTCAACAGCAGTTGGTCGCTTATGTCTTCGATTCGCACTGATCTGGCGGAACACCACGTGCGTTGGGGTGTGTGGCTGTTGATGATCGTCAGCATTGCCACCATGCTCGGGCGCATCGCGTCGGTCTGTGCGCCGACCGGCGAATCTCCGATGCTCAGCGCCAACGACCGCAGTCGCTGGAGCACGGTACGCGCTGTGGTTGAGGATGGTACCTACGCCATCGACCGACTGGTGCGGATCAAGGATCCGGTGACCGGGCGACGCTTCTGGAAGAGCATCGATATGGTCCGGCACCGAGGACCTGATGGCCGCGAACACTATTACTCCAGCAAACCTCCGCTCTTCTCGACCATGCTGGCTGGAGTCTACTGGGTCTTCCGTGCCGTGACCGGGGCGACATTCGAGAACGAACCGTTCCTGATCATGCGCGTCATGCTGGTCCTGACCAATGTACTTCCCTTGCTCCTCTACTTCGTGGTGCTGTGGCGTCTGGTCGAGCGTCTGGCGGATACCCACGCGGCTCGGCTCTACACGATGGCGGCCGCGATGTGGGGCACCTTCTTGACGACCTTTGCCGTCACCCTCAACAACCACCTGCCCGCGGCGATCTGCGTGTTGTTGGCCACCTCGCTCGCGCTGCATATCTGGTGGGGCGAGCGACGATGGTGGTATTTTGCGGGAGCCGGTTTGTGTGGAGCATTTGCGGTGGCCAACGAGCTGCCTGCTCTGTCGTTCTTCGGCCTCCTGACTTTGGCGGTGGCTGGGAAGTCAGTGCGTGGTACGGTGGTGGCCTTTCTGCCTGCCGCCGCGCTGGTGGCGGCCGCGTTCTTGGGCACGAACTATCTGGCGCATGGCACGCCGGTTCCGGCCTACGCTCACCGCAGCGACGGCCCCGTGATCGCAACGGTGCCGCGGGAACTGACGCGCCAGCTGGACGACGTGCTAGCCAACGCACCGGCCGAATCGACGCCCGGCGTGCCGTCGGAAGTGCTCGCTGCATTGACCGAGGCAGGTACGGTGCTGTCGGACGACGCGATCCTGCAGCCGGCTTCACCAGGGGTGCGCTGGGTCATTTGGGACCGACAAGGACACGTGCGGCTCGCTGTGGTGGCGACCGACGAGCGGATCGAGATCCGACGATGGGACAACTGGTACGACTACAGTGGATCGTATTGGACGACGGAGCGACAGGGTGTGGATCGCGGCGAAGCCTCACGGGGCCGCTACGTTCTGCATGTTCTGATCGGTCATCATGGCATCTTCTCCCTGACTCCCATCTGGCTCCTTTCCGTGGCCGGAGTCGTGCTGCTGATGCGGAGCAGGAAACCGGAGTGGGTTGGATTCGGCTGGCTCGTCGTACTGCTCACCTTCGTCTGCCTGGCCTTCTATCTGAGTCGTCCGCTGATTGACCGCAATTACGGGGGAGTCAGTTGCGGATTCCGCTGGATGTTCTGGTTCACACCGCTCTGGCTCCTCTGTCTGGTGCCCGCTGCAGATCGTTGGCTCACCGGTCCGCGTGGTCGCGTCGTGGCGCTCCTGCTCCTTCTGATCAGTACGTTTTCCGCCACCTATGCCGCAGCCAATCCGTGGTCGCACCCGTGGCTATGGGACTGGGGCACCTACGCCGGTTGGTGGCAATACTAGGTGGCTGGGTACCGAGAAGGGGGCGGGAACGACCGGCACCTTCCGCGGGGCCGGGTGTACAGGCGCGGTGTGGGGATTGTTTGCCGGGGCGATGAAACGGCAGAATATCCGACAAGCAACGTCCCATGTCCTCGTGAGGAGTTGCCGTGTTGGACCTGGCGGCAAGTGCTTTATCGCGGTCTGCACGCGGGCCTCTGCTCCTTCATCATGCTGCGGTTTCTGAGCCGTTTTCTTGTTGTTCTGAGCGGTCCGGGCAACCAGCGCCCGGCCTTGATCCTGCCCGTGATCCGCAACGTCGTGCTTGTGCTGGTCAGTGAGAGTTACCCGCGCCATGACTCTGATTCAGTGGGCGCACTAAACGCTCGCGTTGCTGCGCGGTGCGAGAATATGGACGATTGGTTGCGGCGCCCGCACTGCCTGGATTACCATAAAGGGCGCTCCAGTTGCTCTCTCGGTGTGCCTGCCTCGCGGTCTGGGGACGGGCCCCAGGTTTCGAAGTCTCGAAGGACGATGCATCATGAAACGACGTGATTTCCTCAGAACGGGCGTGGCTGGCATGGCGTCGCTGACTGCTTTGCGAACGGGCTTGTATGCGGCCGTGCAGGAAGAATCGCTGCGCGTTGCTTTGATCGGTACTGGCTGGTATGGCAAGACCGATCTGTTTCACTTGCTCCAGGTCGCGCCGGCTGAGGTGGTTGGCTTGTGCGATGTTGATCGGCGCATGGTCGAGGAAGCGGCCGAGTTGGTGTCGCAGCGGCAACGTTCTGGACGAAAGCCTCCCACGTACGGCCATTATCGCGAGTTGCTGGCGGAGCAGAAGCCTGACGTCGTGCTGATCGGCACCCCCGATCACTGGCATTGTCTGCCGATGGTGGAAGCCTGTCGGGCCGGAGCCGACGTCTATGTGCAGAAGCCGATCAGCTACGATGTCGTCGAGGGGCAGGCGATGGTGGCTGCAGCGCGGAAGTATCAGCGGACCGTGCAGGTCGGGCTGCAGCGTCGCAGCACGCCGCATCTGCTCGAAGCCCGCGATCGCTTTATCGCCACCGGTCTCCTGGGGAAAATCGCCTCCGTCGACATTCACAGCTACTACGGTGGCCCACGGGATTTTCCTCCGGTGGAATCACCGCCGGACTATCTCGATTGGGAAACGTATGTGGGGCCCGCGACGTGGCGCGACTACAGTCCCGGAATCCATCCTCGCAGCTGGCGCGCTTGTCGCGAGTTCAGCAACGGGCAAACCGGCGATCTCTGCGTCCACTTCTTCGACGTCGTCCGGTACATGCTGGACCTGGGGTGGCCGCGGAGCATCTCGGCGTCCGGAGGGATTCTCATGCGCAGCCCTCAGTCCAATATCAACACGCACGATACGCAGACAGCCCTCTTCGACTACGGAGATGTGCAGGTCGTATGGAACCAGCGGAACTGGGGTGCCAATCCCGATCCCGACTATCCCTGGGGCGCGACACTCTATGGCGACAAGGGTACGCTCAAGCTGAGCGTGATGTCGTATGACTTCATCCCTCACGGCAACGGTTCGCCGCACCATGGCAAGCACCTGGACGAGAGTGCGAAGTATCCTGAGGATGCGGCCCACAAAGCGACGGAACTGTTTGCAGCTCCCGCCACGCGGCGACATATGCAGAACTTCCTCACGGCACGCCAGGAACGTACGCTTCCCGTGGCTGATATCGAGCAAGGCCATATCTCATCAGCGTGCTGCATCCTGGCCAACCTCTCCATGGAACTGGGACGCTCCCTCGCGTGGGATGCCGAGGCGGGACGTGTCGTCGGGGATGAAGAAGCCAACACCCGACTCGCTCGTGATTACCGCGGCGACTGGGTACATCCGGCGCCGGAAACGGTGTGACGTACGTCGGTCGGCACACCACCGTACGGCTGCTGCCGATGGAACCCGGCACGCTCTGCTGCCACACGGCAATTTCGCCGAAAACCCGTGTTGCACGAATGTCCAGAAAAGTCGATGATAAGCGGCCGTCAACTGCCGGCCGCAACCGTTCGGCCAGTCTACAGGATGGACCCGATTGCCGCTTGTTTCGCAGACACACTGCGTTGCAGGGCAATCCTACGAGACCGTTCGATTTTCCAGCACGCAGGGAGGCGCGGGCATGTCCACCACTACTTTCTTCTCCCCTTGGCACGTGGCTGTCGCAGCCGGGCTTGGTCTGCTCCTGGCAGGTTGTGGCACTAGCCAGAACGAGGTGCCGACTGCTAGCATCGTGTCATCGGAACGGTCCAACGTCGGCGCCGCTGCCGGGGCTCGCCCGGGAGATGCAGAGCCTGTCAAACTGGTACGGTCCGGGCAGTTTCCAGGGCAGGAATTCCAATCGCCCGCTCAGTCCCAACAGGAGTTCTTTCCTGAGGTGGTGATCCAAACGAACTTGGGTACGATGCGCGTCCGGCTCAACGGCGACAAGTCGCCGCGAACAGTGATCAATTTTCTGGAGAACTACGTCGATGCCGGCTTCTACGACGGGACTATCTTCCACTATGTGGAAAGCGGGTACATGGTAGCCGGTGGAGGGTACACCGCGAATCTGGAACAAAAGGATACTCAGCCTCCGATTCCCTGTGAGGCGAATAACGGTCTGCTCAATCGCCGCGGGACGATCGCAATGGCTCGGCACCCCGATTTCGTTCACAGCGGCACCTCTCAGTTCTATATCAATCTGGTGGACAACCCTTCCCTCGATTACCAACCGAACGAAGGAGACCTCATCAACGGCTACTGCGTGTTCGGCGAAGTCATCGAGGGCATGGATGTTGTGGACAAGATCGCGCAGGTTCCCGTCCATCATCGAGAGAGCTTCATGAACGTGCCGACCCAACCTGTGATGGTAGAGTCGATTCAACGCGTCAAGTGATCGACCGACTTGTGGCCTCGGCGGGAACTCAATTGGTGGGGGCTGCAGCTTTGAGTTGCGACTGAAAAGTCTCTTCGAGCCGAGTGATCAGCTGTTGCTCCGTATAGATGCGTCCGGTGGGTTGGTCGTAGTCCTTGATGGAACGACGCCTGCCCGACCCGGTCTTGGGGAGTAGATCGAGGAAGCCTGGAACGCCGTACGGCCGCTTCAACTCGGCATATCGGTGTCCGTCAGGCAGTCTGGCCATGGCCACGAGCATGCGCTCTCCGCCGAAAACGCGACAGACGCGGTCCATTCGATCGTAAATCAGAACTGCGCCACCGGACTGACGCATGAACCGCGTGCCGTCGACGGTGCTGAGGATCTGCTTCAGCGGGTCATCGTCGGGAAGTGTCAGGTTGATCAGTTCCTTCTGGTCCTTCGGCACCCAACCGAAACTGGCCAGCGTCTTCATTACCAGCTTGACGTCGGATTGTGTGATCAGGTCGCCGTTCTGGTATCCATCGCGTTGAGCCAGAGTTTCGGCGGCAAGTGGGCCGATCTCGCGCAACGTGAGGCGGTGCTTCGCTTCCTGCCCCCAACTGTATGAGTTGCACAGCGCCGGCCACATCACCAGGCAGGCGAGTCGCATCAGGCGAGTTACTTGAATTCGCGCGAAAGCAGATTTCATGTCGGCCCCTGGAATAGAAGTTGTTCGAAATGGAAGTTGTTCGGTACTCTGCTCATCACGGTACGCGCCCCGACCGCACGGGCCCCTGTGACTGCCTGATGGTCTTGTGGAGGCGGACGAATCTTTCTCCCCACATGCGGGCGGGGAACATCCGCAGCCCTGCTGCGCTGGCGAGCCGGCTCCGCCCCGGCGGATCCTTGGATCCGGTGGCACGCATTGTGCCGATTCCGCCCTGCGGGGGCAGACGCCTGCCGCTCTTGCCCAAGCGGCCGGACAGGTTCCCTTTGCAAGTATCGGCCGCCGAGGACCACGGAAGTCTGAAGTCGGGGGCAAATTTCCCGTGCATGGGGGTTAAGCGGCAGGGTTTTTTCCGGATTTCCCCGATCTTCCGGGCCAGCGGCTTTGTCTCACGAAAGTGGTGCGGATGATTCTGCCTCCGGGGGAAGATTGCGCGATCGAGGCGAATTGGGGTAAGGGCAGATGTTCGGCCGGCAATGCCCGCTGAATGGAGCACTATTACGCGGAAATCCTTGTAAACCGCAAGAGAATCACGTAGACTATGGACTCTGGAACAGACAACTTCAGTGGCAACGGGAAGGTAGGAGACCGCGCCATGTCGAGGGCCACTTTCTTTCTGCGTGAATGTCCCACGTGTGGTCGACGACTGCAGATCCGAGTCGAGTACTTAGGAAGAACCGTGCGATGCAAGCACTGTGATGCGCTGTTCGAAGCGGCGGATCCGTCCTGTCGACCACCGGCCCCCGACTCGTCGCTGCTGGAGCGAGCGAATCGGTTGCTGGAGTCTTTCGATGCGATGCGCCATCGGCCGCGTTAGGCGATGGGGCATATGCAGGCCGCTGGCCTGGGTTCGACCCTGGATCAACTGCCGAGATGGATCAGGGGCCGAGTTTGTCCAGGTCTTCGAAGAACCGGGGGTACGTCTTTTCCGTACACTGGGGATTCTCAATCACCACGCCTGCAATGCGCAGGCCGACCAGCGCCAGGCTCATGGCCATTCGATGGTCATTATAGGTGTTGATTCGCGCTTCCTGCAGTGGAGCGGGTTGGATGTGCAGGCCGTCATCCAATTCGGTCACCGTGGCCCCGAGTTTGCGGAGTTCTCGGGCCAGGTCGCCGATTCGATCGGTTTCTTTGTGTCGGTTGTGGGCGATGCCCGAAATCGTCGTGGAGCCTTGGGCGAAGAGGGCAACCACGGCGAGCGTCTGGGCGGTGTCGCTGATGTCGTTCATATCGACTTTGATGCCGTGGAGCGGTCGGCCAACGACGGTGATCTGATCGTCTTCACGCACGACGTCGCAGCCCATTTTCTGCAGACAATCACAAAACCGGACATCTCCTTGCAGTGAGCGTGGTCCGAGCCCTGTGACGGTGACTCGGCCGCCTGTAATGGCGGCGGCCGCCCACCAATAGCTGGCCGCCGAAGCGTCGGGTTCGATGCGATAGTGGCATCCGCGATAGGCCCTTGGGGCTGCAATCTCGAACCTCGTCAGTTTGCGATTCACAACGCTCACGCCAAACGACTGCATCACGTCGATGGTCATGCGAACGTAGGGTTGCGAGACCAGCTGACCTTCGACGTGGAGTTCGACGTCGCGGCGTGACAGCGGTGCAGCCATCAGCAACCCGCTCAGGAACTGGCTGGAGATATCGCCTCGCAATCGGGCGGTGCCGCCCGAGAGTCCGGCGGCGGAAATCAACACCGGGGGGCAGTGATTGCCGTGCTCGCTGCACACATCAGCCCCCAGGGCGATGAGGGCTGAGAGGAGATCCTGGATTGGACGTGCACGCATCCGCTCGACACCGTCCACGCGATACCGGCCCTGGCTGGCAGCCAGCATGGCGGTGAGGAACCGCATGGTGGTTCCGCTGTTGGCCACGAACAGATCGGCCTGCCGACAAGGGATCTGTCCGCCGCAACCGGCAACCTGGAGCTGGCAGTGGCCGCGATTCCAAGTCACGGGAACGCCCAGTTTCTGCAGTGCGGTCACCATGACTTGCGTGTCTTCGCTGTCCAACGCTCCGTCCAGGAGACTGGGACCCTCGGCCAACGCTGCGCAGACCAGAGCGCGATTGGTGATGCTTTTGGAGCCCGGCGGCCGGATGGTCGTGTCAAGGCCACGGATCGGGTGGATTGTCTTGGCATCGCTGGTCATCGAAGTTCCTCCGCCTGCCGGGTCGCAACTGCCATTTCATCTTGTCAGCTGCCGTGATCTTCAACAAGGGTGTGGTGTGTTGCCGCGGCGGTGGAACAGCGCACCAACCGGTTGCGACTGCGCTCGCCCCTGTCGATAATCAAAGTTTCACGGCCTCCCGTGTGATGGCGGGCTGGCCGACCCTCTGGCAACCGCCGGTGGGGGCGGAGGGGACCTGACGAAGGAAGCTGGGGGGAGTTGAGTAGCACGATGGGCCGCAAGCACCGCCGTGAGGCCGAGCAACACCGGGCACCGCTCGCTCCACCCCGTCCGACTGCTCGCCGGTCCTGGCGGGTGTGGGCCAGTGTGTCGCTGGTGCTGGCGTTCGCACTCTGCGGCTGTGGCGTCTTGGCCGACTGGTGGACGTGCCTGCCCGACGACGCACGAGCTACCTATGTGGGGAGAGCCAGTTGCATCGAGTGTCACGCCACCGAAGTGCAGCAGTGGACCGGATCGGATCATGACCGAGCCATGGACGTGGCCACCGACGAGACGGTACTGGGCGATTTCAACGATGTGGAGTTCACCCATCACGGCCTCACTTCGCGGATGTACCGCAGCGGGTCGAGGTTCATGATTTGCACGGAAGGACCCCACGGCGAGATGACCGATTTCGAGGTCAAGTATGTGCTGGGGGTTCGACCGTTGCAGAACTATATGGTCGAGTTTGATCGGCCGAAGGACATGCCGGAGAGCGAAATCGCCCGGCTCCAAGTCCTGCGCATCAGCTGGGACACCGAGCGCAAGGAGTGGTTCTATCTTCCTCCTCCCGATGTACCGGAACGGCTCGCGCCGGACGACATGCTGCACTGGACCGGGATCGGTCAGTGCTGGAACAATATGTGTGCCTATTGCCACTCGACCAATCTGCAGAAGGCTTTCGATGTCGAGACGCTCACCTATCGCACAACCTATGCGGAGATTGATGTCAGTTGCGAGGCGTGTCACGGGCCAGCCAGTCTGCACGTCCAATTGGCCAGAAGTCGGTCTCTGTTCTGGGACCGCAGACGCGGCTACGGACTGACTCAACTGAAGACTGCCGAGACGCGGCCGCAGATCGAGACCTGTGCTCCCTGTCACTCGCGGCGGAGCGTGCAGGCTCCAGACTTTCAGGCCGGCGACCAGTACTACGACTATTTCAACAATGAACTGCTGGCGGAAGAGACCTATTATGCCGACGGTCAGATCATGGATGAGGACTACGTGTTTGGCTCCTTCATCCAGAGTCGGATGTTCCACAAGAACATCCGCTGTACCGATTGCCACAATCCGCATACTTTGCGTCTGAAGCAGGAAGGCAACAGAGTCTGCACTTCGTGCCACCAGCATCCCGCGGCAAAATACGACACGCCGCGTCATCACTTTCACAAGGCCGACGGAAGTGGAGCGTTGTGCGTGGAGTGCCATATGCCGGAGACCACGTACATGGAAGTGGATCCGCGTCGCGACCATAGCATCCGCAATCCACGGCCGGATCTGAGCGTGCGATGGGGGATTCCGAACGCCTGCACCCGCTGCCATCTGAGCGATGCCAGGCTGGCGGACGAGAAGCGGCGCTCGTTGCCGCAGTACCGTGATTGGATTGCTGCGGCGCGGGCCGGCGACGAGGAGGTACGGGCGGAACTAGCACGGCTCGATCAGTGGATGCTCGAATCGATGCAGAAGTGGTACCGGAAGGAAACCTGGGGAGACCACTTTGCCGTGGCACTGGAGGCGGGGCGGCGCAACGAGCCGGGTGCCGAGTTGCTATTGGCTCAGGTCGCTCAGGACCGCAGAATTCCGGCGATTGCTCGTGCCACCGCTTTGGCGCAGCGCGGCCTGCTCCCGTCGCTGAGTTCGTTTGAGCCGGAACTCAAGGGTCTGCAGGATGAGGACCCGCAGGTGCGCACGGCCGCTGTGAACCGCTTTGTCGATCAGATTCCAACCTGGTCGGGTCAATACATGAGCCGGGCCGAACGCGATCGACTGGTGGAAGGGCTGCAGCCGGTGGTCAAGTCGTTGTTGCCGTTACTCGATGATCCGCGGCGCGTCGTGCGCGCGGCGGCGGGCCGCGTGCTGGCTCGACTCCCTGCCCCGCTGGTCGGGACGATGCTCAACGGCGCCCAGCGCAAGCAGCTCGACGCAGCTATTGATCAGTACGTGACGGGCGTTCTGGAGATGAACGATCGGGGGGGCGCGCACCTGGAGTTGGGTGTGCTGTATGAAGGGTTGGGCGATGAAGGGAAGGCGGAAGCGGCGTATCGAACTGCCATTCGTGTAGAGCCGCAGGTGGCGGGGCCCCGCTCGAATCTGGCCGCTTTGTTGGAACGACGCGTGAGCCGGAAACGGGAGCTGCCGCTGTCGTCTCAGACACAGCAGTGGCAAACGGAGGTCACTCGGCTGCGGCGTGAGGAATTGGATCTGCTGGCGCGCGATGTCCAGTTGCTGCCCTTAAGTGCCGCGCTGCAGTATCGATACGGCCTGTCGCTGTATCTACACAAGCAGCCTGGGGCGGCCGAGGCGGCACTCCAGAAAGCCTGTGAGCTTGACCCCGAGAACGGCCATTTCCTCTACACGCTGGCCGTCTTCTACAAAGACTCCCAGCGGTATGGCGAAGCACTGGATTGTCTCGATCGACTGCTGCTCCTGCGGCCGGATGATCCCGAGTATCGTCAGTTGCGCGACGAGGTGAGCCAGCAGCGCCCGCGCGCGGGGCCGCCACCGACTGAGACACTGGAGACCAGGGAGCAAGGAGCTGGAGACGACTCTGCCAAGAGCGATTAGTGCACGGTCGGGTGACACGAACTCTGCCAGTGCATGAATCCCTGGCCGGCGTTGCCGCGAAGGGACGTGTCAGGGGGCTGTGCGAATCAGGAGGCAGTGCGAATCAGGGGGCTGTGCTGAGTCGTGGACATGGGAATACTGAGAGCCGGCGGAGCAGTCGCGTGACCGCTCGCCACAGTCGCTGACCATTCAGACAAGTGTGGAACGTGCATGACCATTGACATTGCCATCGTGCCGGTGGCTGGACACGGCACTCGATTGTTGCCTGCGACCAAGAGCCAACCCAAAGAGATGCTGTCGGTCGGCCGCAAGCCGGTCGTTCAGTACGTGGTGGAGGAGCTGGCGTTATCGGGTATCCGCCGCTTGCTGTTCATCACCTCGCACGGGAAGGCCTCGATCGAGCAGCATTTCGACATCGACGAACAGCTGACGACTTACCTGAGGGAGACCGGGCGGGAAGAGCAGCTGCGCGACCTGGAGTTTGAACGGCGGGAGATGGAATATTTTTACACGCGGCAGCGGCGGCAGCTGGGACTGGGGCATGCCGTCTTGTGTGCCAAGCCGCTGGTGGGACACCAGCCGTGCGTCGTGGCTCTGGGCGATTCCATCATTGGACTTCATGCGCAGAGCGATATTGTGGCACGCATGATCGAGCAGTTCGATTCGACACGTGCCGATGTCGTGGTGGCGTTCGAAGAGGTGTCCAGGGAGGAAGTCGTCCATTACGGCATCGCCAGGCCGCGTGGGAGCTACGGACCGGTCTTTGAGCTGGAAGATGTGGTGGAGAAGCCGGCGGTGGATGAAGCGCCCAGCAACCTGGCGGTAGCGGCGCGCTATGTCTTCAGCCCGGCGATTTTCGATGCGCTGGCCGAGACGCAACCGGGAAAAGGGGGCGAGATTCAGTTGACCGACGCCATTCGTCTGCTCTTGAAACAGGGCTGCAAGGGCGTGGGGGTAGCGCTCAACGGCAGCGAACGGCGGTACGATATCGGGAACTTCGACAGCTACTTCCGCACCTTCACCGAGTTTGCTCTGAGCGATCCCCAGTACGGACCTGCGCTGCGCCGCTTCGTGCAGGAGTTCCTGCAGCGGGAGGAGAATTGAGCCATGGACCTGTTGCGGCACCGGGCCTATGCCCGAGCGGGATTGATGGGGAACCCTTCCGACGGCTATTTCGGCAAGACGCTTTCGGTGATCGTGCGCAACTACTATGCCGAGGTCGTACTGTACGAGTGGGAAGACGTGGAGATTGTACTGGCCCAGGAAGACCGCGTTCGCTTCTCGTCCGTCCATGAACTGGCACGTGATGTCGATCTGCACGGCTACTACGGCGGAATCCGGCTGGTGAAGGCGAGCATCAAGCAGTTCGTCGAGTATTGCCGCGGCCGTCATCCTCTGCATCGGCGCAACTTCTCGATACGGTACCAGACGAATATCCCTCGCGCCGTGGGGCTGGCCGGCTCGAGCGCGATTATCGTGGCCACCATCCGGGCGCTCATGGAGTTCTATCAGGTCACGCTTCCGCTGGAAGTGCTTCCTTCGCTGGTATTGAGCGTCGAAACGGAGCAACTCGGGATCGCGGCCGGCCTGCAGGACCGGGTGGTTCAGGTGTACGGCGGCCTCGTCTTCATGGACTTTTCGCGTGATCGCCAGCGCGTGCAGGAGGGTTTCGCCTGTGGCGTCTACGAACCGCTTGACCCCGCTCTGCTCCCCACCCTGTATGTGGCCTTGAGTGAAGAGGCCGGGGAGCCGACCGAAGTGATGCATAACAACCTGCGCGCGCGCTACGAACAAGGGGAAACCGCGGTGGTTCAGGCTATGACCTCGTTCGCACATCTCGCCCAACAGGCGCGAGACGCTCTTGTGTCTGGGCAGCCGGAGCAAGTCAGCCCACTGGTGGATCGCAACTTCGATCTGCGCCGATCCATCTGTCGACTCCCGGCCGAACACGTGCGGATGGTGGAAACTGCTCGCCGCGTCGGCGCCAGCGCCAAATTCGCCGGTTCAGGAGGAGCGATCATCGGCATCTATCAGGGCGAGGGAATGTACCAGGACCTGTGCCGCGAACTCTCCGCCATTGGCTGCCGGGTGATCAGACCCGACATTGTGTGACTGGACGAACGTGTGCGATGCGGCAACACCTTCATGCATGAATGAATGACGCAGTCTCTGATGACGAGTGCAATCGCGAAGTTCGAGTGCCGAACCCGTCTGTCACGAAAGGTGACGCGGCTCACCTGCGGCTCGACCCAGGATCATTCGGTCTTCTCGTGTCAGTGGGGCGTTCGTCATGGGCAGCCGCGAGCCGCGGAATCACGATTGTTGACTTGGGTAATCCGATGTGCATTGTGAGAACTTCATGACCACGGGACAGAACAAGGTCGGTCTGACAGGCTGGTGCGCTGCGACGGTGTTGGTCAGCGCGTTCTTGCTGTTTCAGGTGCAGCCCATGGTCAGCAAGATGATCCTGCCGTGGTTCGGGGGCGGCCCGGCGGTGTGGACCACGTGCATGCTCTTCTTTCAGGTCTTCCTGCTCGCCGGGTACCTGTATGCGCACCTGCTCGACCGGCTGCCGAATTCGCGCTGGCAGGGACTGGTGCACGCGGTGTTGCTGGTGGCAGCACTCTGCGTGCTGCCGATCATGCCCGACGCGACCTGGAAGCCCGTCGACAGCAGTCAGCCTCAGTGGCGCATTCTCAAGCTGCTGGCTGCCAACGTGGGGCTGCCCTACTTCCTGCTGGCCTCATCGGCCCCGCTGCTGCAGGCCTGGTACAGCCGAGCGACGGGAGGTCGTGTGCCGTACCGGTTCTATGCCCTGTCCAATTTCGGATCGCTGGCCGCGCTGTTGACCTATCCGTTTGTGATTGAGCCGACGTTTGACGTGCCTCATCAGAGCACGCTTTGGTCGTGTGGTTTCGGGGCATTCACCGTGCTGGCTGGCGGACTCGCCTTGATGATGGCCCGCTGGAATGTTCCCGCACCGCATCTGGTTGCCACCGCGGAGACTGCCAAACCGCAACCGTTGTCGCGCGGACGCCTGTTGCTCTGGGTCGTTCTTCCCGCGTTTGGCTCGATGAGTTTGTTGGCGGTCACCAATCAGATCTGTCAGGATGTGGCCGTGGTTCCCTTCTTCTGGGTTGTTCCTTTGAGCCTCTACTTGCTTACGTTCATCATCTGCTTCGACAGTGAATGGTGGTATCGCCGCAACCTGTTCGCGCTGGCGACTCTGGTCGTCGCTGCCATGATTGGTGGCGTCCTGCTGCAGGATGAAATCCAGCCGTCTCTGAGCTGGCTGGGTATGGCCCGGCCGATTCCCGATTTCATCGACAGCCTGACGCTGGAAGTCACGTTGTACCTGTCGGCCCTGTTTGGTGTCTGCATGCTGTGTCACGGCGAGTTGGTGTTGAGCAAACCGGGCCCGCGCCATCTGACGTTGTTCTACCTGATGATCTCGGCCGGAGGGGCGCTGGGCGGGCTCTTGGTGGCGCTGGTCTGCCCGAAGATCTTCACGGAGTATTATGAGTCCGACCTGTTCCTGGTAGGAGGCGCCTTGCTCGCCCTGACGGTGATCCTGCACAGCTGGTGGCGGCGCGAACAGCGATGGGGCCTCTGGTGGCGATGTCTGCTGAGCTTTCCGGTGCTCATCGCGCGCGATCTCACTCGAAGTCTCCTGCGGAGAAATCTGGAAGGTGATCCCAGACGACAGAAACGGATCCACGTCGTCCATCAGGTGATCGTCCGCGGGCGTCGGTGGACAACTTGGTGGAGCATTCTGATTCCGGTCCCCCTGGTGCTGGCCGGAGCGTTGTTCGCCTATTTCGCCGGCCGGTATCAGCCGACCAGCAGTGTGGCGTCGCGACGCAGTTTCTACGGTGTGTTGCGCGTTCTGCAACTGGGCACCGACACAGCGAACGAGCGACGGAATCTCTATAACGGCCGCATTCTGCATGGCACTCAGTTCATGCGCGCCGACCGGCGGCGGGAAGCAACGACGTATTACAATCCTGATAGCGGGATTGGCCTGACACTGCGATGTCTCACCGGAGACGCGCCACTGCGCGTGGCCACGGTGGGGCTCGGCACCGGTACCATTGCCGCCTACAGCCAGGAGGGTGATTTCTTCTGCTTCTATGAAATCAACCAGGATGTGATCGACATCGCCCGCTCGGAGTTTTTCTTCCTGAGCGAATCTCCTGCTCATCCACAAGTCGTACTCGGAGACGCGCGACTGTCGATGGAGCAGCAGTCGCCTCAGAACTACGATGTGATCGCACTCGATGCGTTCAGTGGAGATGCCATTCCGGCTCACCTGCTGACCGTGGAGGCGTTCGCTGTTTACTTGCAGCATCTCAACAAGGATGGAGTCCTGGCCGTTCACACCAGCAACCGACACCTGGAGTTGCGGCCGATCGTCGCGCTGCTGGCCGGCTTCTACCAGATGCATGTCGTGCTGATCGATGCCGACGATCAAGGCGGCGTCGCCGATTCGTCGTCCGAATGGTTGCTGGTTACCAACAACGAGGAGTTCCTGCGGACCGACGAGGTTCTCGAATCCGCGACCACGGTAACCTATCCCGGCGCGGATATCCGCATCTGGACCGATCAATTCAGCAATCTCTTCCAGATCCTCAAGGCGTGGCACGACTATCCGACCGTGGTCGATCTGGATGCCGACGACAGTTCCCATTCCATCGATGGGGACTTCGGTACCGCCTACGTGTCAGGGGAACTGCCCGTGTTCGTTGCCGATAGCGACGCGGCGCTCCGCTATCCACCCGATACCGAATTGCACTGGCTCTCCCTGAAGATCAACAACCTGAAGGATGCCCCCGACGAGCTCCTGAGGGCCGACACCAAGGGAACGGCGATCACCGCCCGTTATGACGGGGAGACGGGCACGCTGTTGCTCACCGGTGTCGACTCGGTTCCCCATTACCTGCAGGTGCTGCGGTCCGTGCAATATGAGAATGTGGCATCGTCCCCCAATCTCAATCAGCGCGCCATCGAAGTGATCGCCTCGGATGGGTTCAGCGAGAGCCCGGTGGTGATGTCGCGGATTACCATCGCGCTTCCGCGCGCCACGGCACCACCAGCGGAAAACAAACCAGTTTCCCGGACGTAGGCGAAGCCATCAACGGCCCGATAGCGTCGAACTTCTGGCATCGAATCTACCACAGCCAGCTGGGGAGGTTAGGGATCCGTTGGGGTATGTGGACGGGGAGAGTCTTTATGGAGCATTTGTTGTGCCGCGCTGATCCTTCGGGCTTACTCTTTCTTGTGGCAAACGCAGGATTTGAGGATGTCTCGAACAGAGCAGGGTTTTGTTGGTCCTATCGGGGTATCAACTGGTGGATCTTACATGGGTTGGTTTCGCCAATGACGAGATCGCGCACTATGGGGCTATTGATGTGTGTGGCGTCTTCATACGAACAGGAGTGTGGCTTCAGCACGTACAACATAGTTACTGGTGCGTTTCATGTTCGTTGCTTATCAACATTTCTGGGGATACTCTTGGCTTTTGGGAGTGGTTTGCACTTGACCAAAGGTGGGACCACCCGCAACCTCGGAGGAGGGTCGCTGGGCCGTTCGAGTATCGCTACTACGGACGAGACAATCATTGGGTAGATTACGCGCCTCCGCTTGTCAGTTCCGCCAAAAAACGGTGTCTGCGTTTCGAAAGTCCGAGTAACTTCATATCTCGGGGTCGTGTTGGGGGTAAGACGAGACGAGGGCTTTGGAGTCCTAGCATTTCCTCCGCCTAGGCTTCCAAATCACCCTCTTTTTCCAGACATTCCTAGGGTTGGGGTTGGCTATCCGCTAACACACGGCTACGAATGGGGTTTTGATGTCCGGTGCGTCTTAGGACAGTGCAAGCGTGTCAGCAAATTCGGGTCTTGAAAGGAATTGCCATGCGTGGGGCAACATTGCTACTTGCGATATTGCTACTTGCGATTCTGCAAAGTGGGACGGGATTAGACACCTCAGTTCCCGGCTCTACTTGCGATGAAGTTGATTCTCAGCTTTATGGATTTCAGTGTGACTGGGAGCCACAGAAAATAGGTGAGGCGATATACGAGAAACACGGTTCTCGGTTCGTCTACCGCGCTGCCTGCTCACACCTCTCAGACCCCCACGAGCTCTGCTCGTGCGGTGAATCAGATGGACAGCTACCGCGCTGCCTGCTCACACCTCTCAGACCCCCCACGAGCTCTGCTCGTGCGGTGAATCAGATGGACAGCTACCGCCTGCCTCCTCACACCTCTCAGACCCCCACGAGCTCTGCTCGTGCGGTGAATCGGATGGACAGCTACCGCGCTGCCTGCTCACACCTCTCAGACCCCCACGAGCTCTGCTCGTGCGGTGAATCAGATGGACAGCTACCGAAGTCATCTCCACGCGGCGTTGCGCGCCGAGCCGGACACGACACTGCTGGAAATCGCGTTTTGCGATCGGAA
Organism: Pirellulaceae bacterium; assembly: GCA_041752115.1. Lineage (GTDB taxonomy): Bacteria > Planctomycetota > Planctomycetia > Pirellulales > Pirellulaceae > JAJRVM01. The sequence goes on from JBGSHS010000344.1 coordinate 30,245, forward strand.
CAACCTTGCGCATCTTCTGCGACTGGGACGCGTGTGGAGCACGGGCTTCTACGTCGGTACGTTCGGCGAGTACTCGATGCAGGCGGTCAGGAATCGTGTGGCGGCGCGGTAGCTGACCATCTGGTGCACCGCACGAGCGGAGCTCGTGGGGGTGTCGGAGAGGTGAGCGAGCGGCGCGGTAGCTGACCATCTGATGCACCCACGAGCAGAGCTCGCGGGGGTCAGAGAGGATGGGGTCGAGCGGCGCCGTAGCTCACCATCTGATGTACCCACGAGCAGAGCTCGTGGGGGTCGGGGAAGGTGAAGAGCGGAGTCGGCCTCACTCCCGTTCACCATTCAATCGTTCATGAGTGTGGCGCACCATATTTGTTCCACTCAGGGGAGCCAGGAACGCTTCCACGGTAGAAGGAACTGTCCGTGAGCACGTGTTCGTATCATCAGACCTATACCAGCCCTTCGAAGTGTTTTCGGATAGCGGTGTTGAAGCTGCGCCTCGCTTCTTCAAGATTTCGGAACATTCAAACGGAGTGTGAGTATGAAGACCTTCTTTTTCTGGAGCATTGCCCTTGTTGCATGCGGGATAGAGCGACCATGCCTTGCACAGTCGCACGAGACGGACGTCGCTACAATCGCAAGACCGCAACTCGAAGCGGCAAGGCGTTGGGGAATATTCTGCGACAAGATAGTGCTACGAACCGGCGATCAACCGAAATACGATTGCGACAAGATGCGCCAAACGGTTGAGTTGCTGTCGACTAATCTCGTGCATAACACATATTGCGTAATGGCCCTTGGGCCAAGGCTATACAGTATCCAGATGGTGCTAGAGAAGAGAATCCAATTCGTATTCGAAGAACAGGACCTTATTGCGATGCCGTCGACGAAGGAGTGCGTCTCTTGTCATCGGGACGGCGTGCTCAATAGCATACTGCAAGAAGTAGATTGTGAGTTCGCAATTCTTCCAGATGGCCGTGTGCTGATCAAATGCGTTTCCAATAATAAAGCGTCCCCAATAATAGAGCGTTCCTTGATTCCCTGTTTCAGCATGGGAGTGATATCCCGGATGGCGGCGGCACGCCGCAGAACCCCGCTCGTTGATTCGGGAACTCGCACCAAACCGCTTACGCGATGGCCTGCTCGGTGATTTCACTCCTCTGATCCGAGTCGACATCCACGGCTTGTTAAGGTTCCTCGATTGCGAAACCGCGTTTCGGCCGACGCCGGGCCGGCGGCGAGCCCATTTCCAGCACGACGCTGGGAGCGGCGAACGTCTTACTTAGCGCTGACGCGAGGCTAGGTCTCACGCTTCAGCTGTTCTTGCCAGGCGTGCAGCGTCTGCAGCGCTTCGAGGGGCGACAGGCGATCGAGGTCGGTGTTGCGGATGGTATCCAGCAGCGGATGTTCCATGGGGGCGAAGAGCGTCAGTTGGATGTCGCCGCGGTGCGGTTTGGAGCGACCGGCACCGATTTTCGGTCGGCCCTGGGCATCGAGATGTTGCGCCTCAAGCTGGGCCAGAATCTGTTTGGCGCGCTCATTCACGCTGCGGGGAATACCGGCCAGGCGGGCGACGTGGATTCCGTAGCTCTTGTCGGCTGAGCCGGGCACGATCTTATGCAAGAAGACAACGTGGTCTTCCCATTCCTTGACCGACACATTCAGGTTGGTTACGGCGCCGAGCGTGGAGGCCAGATCGGTCAGTTCGTGGTAGTGGGTGGCGAAGAGTGTGCGGCAGGTGATGCGGTCGTGCAGATGTTCGACGATGGCCCAGGCCAGGGAGAGGCCATCGTACGTGCTGGTGCCGCGTCCGATTTCATCGAGCACTACCAGGCTGTGCGTGGTGGCGTTGTTCAGAATCCGCGCCGTTTCGGTCATTTCCACCATGAAGGTGCTTTGGCCGCGCGACAATTCGTCGCTGGCTCCCACTCGAGCGAAGATCCGGTCGGCGATTCCGATGGTCGCCTGGGCGGCGGGGACAAAGCTGCCAATCTGCGCCATGAGTGTCAGCAGGGCCACCTGCCGGATATAGGTGCTCTTGCCGGCCATGTTCGGCCCGGTGATCAGCAGGATCATGCCATCTCTCTCATTGGCCACCGTGTCGTTGGGAACGAAGGTGCCTTGAGGTTCCAGGATATCGAGTACGGGATGGCGTCCATCGACGATCTGCAGAACGGGTTCGTCGACCAGCGTCGGCCGGCAATAGCGTTGTCTTGACGCCAGTTCGGCCAGGCTGGCGAGCACGTCGAGTTGTGCCAGCGCAGCCGATGTGGCGTGCAGTCGCCGCGCGGCGGAGTGGACCGCGTCGCGCAGTTGCAGGAACAGGCGGTACTCCAGTTCTTTTGCCTTCTCGTCCGCCGTCAGGACCTTTTCTTCGTACTCCTTGAGTTCCGGCGTGATGTACCGTTCGGCGTTCTTGATGGTCTGCTTGCGGAGGTAGTCAGCGGGAACATGCTGTTGTTGCGTCTGCGACACTTCGATGTAGTATCCGAACACCTTGTTGTAGCCCACCTTGAGTTTGGCGATGCCGGTCCGCTCGATTTCCTGTGCTTGATACCGAGCGATCCACTGTTTTCCGCCCGCCGCCAAGTCTCGGTATTGGTCGAGCTGTTCATCGAAGCCGCGACGGATGATCCCTCCTTCGTGCAGCGTCAGCGGGCATTCCTCGACCAGGGCGTTGGCCAGCTGGGCCTGCAGGTCGGAACAGGGATCCAGTTGCTGCTGCAAATCGTTAAGTAGCTGGCTGCGGCAGTCGGCCAGCAGCTGCTTGAGAGGAGGCAGACTGGCGAGGGTCCTCCCGATGAAGCTCACATCACGAGGGCTGGCACGCTGTGTGGCGACGCGCGCGAGCAGTCGTTCCAGGTCATAGATCCCTTTGAGCGTATCCCGCAATTCCGCCCGCAGTCGCGCCAGGTGGATCAGCTCCTCCACGGCATCCAGTCGATCCTGCAGCATGGCGCGGTGAGTCAGTGGTGCCGCGACCCAGTCGCCCAGCAAACGCGAGCCCATCGCGGTGGTAGTACGGTCGATCACCGACAGCAGCGAGCCGTCGCGTCGTCCGTCGCGCAGCGTCCGAGTGATTTCGAGACTGCGGCGTGTCGCCTCATCGATTTCCAGGTAGTGAGCAATCCGGTAGGGGACCAGTGTCTCGAAGTGATCGAGCGAGCTGCGCTGGGTTTCGAGCAAATAGTCGAGAATGGCTCCGGCCGCTCGAATAGCGGCAGAGTCCCCCTCGGTGAAACCAAACCCCTCCAGGCTGGCCGTTTCAAAGTGCTTGGTCAGACTGGCCAACGCGGTTTCACGGGAAAAGGCCCAGGCCGGTCGCCTGGTTACCATGCAGCCGCGCAAAACGTGTTCGGGCAACGGCGGAGCCTCTTCGTCCACCAGGCATTCGCTCGGTCCGATCCGAGTCAACTCGTCACCGAGTTGGTTGGCCGGGATCGTCGAGGCGAGAAACCGGCCGGTCGACAGTTCTGCCCACGCCAGGCCGACACTCGCCTGATCCTGCTGTGGCTTGGGGGCAGTGTATGCGACGGCGGCAAGATAGTTGCTCTCACGCGGGTCCAGCAGCGCATCGTCGGTCAATGTGCCAGGCGAGACGACGCGAGTTACTTCGCGTTTGACGAGTCCTTTGGCCTGTCTGGGATCCTCCACCTGCTCACACACCGCGGCCCGGAAACCGGCACTGATAATCTTCGCCAGGTAACCATCCAGCTGATGATGCGGGAAGCCGGCCATCGGAATGGGATTCTCCCCTTTGTCCCGACTGGTCAGCGTCAGACCGAGCACGCGGGCGGCCGTCTTGGCGTCCTCATAGAACAACTCGTAGAAGTCTCCCATGCGAAACAGCAACAAGGCGTCGCCGCAGACTTCTTTGGCGTCCATATACTGCTGCATCATCGGCGTCTTTGCCATCGGCGTCGAGTTCCATTCACGAGGGGCATTATCTGAGTGTGAATCGAATGGCATCCCGGCGGCGGTGCCGGGAGAACTCCACCAGCGGGTAACGCCGAACGACCAGAATCGGCGGCGGATGCCTTCAGAGCACCTCATGATAGGGCGCACAGCGGACGGCGTGAACGGGGGGCCCACCACGGGTGTCCGCCGCGGCCGGACGCTCGGCACGAAACGGTCGGCAGCCGCACAGCAGTGGTCAGGCAGCGTCGGACAGGGGCTGCCTACTGGATCATTTCCTCGTTCTGTTCTTCCGAGTGGGTGGAGATTTCGCCAGCGTCTTCCAGGCGGCGGATGATATCGACGATCTGTTGCTGAACCGACTCCACCTCCGTCAGGCGGACGGGCCCGAGGTATTCCATTTCCTCCCGCAACATCTGCGAGGCACGCTGCGACATGTTCCCCAGAATCTTCTCCCGCAACTCGTCACTGGCCCCCTTGAGCGCCATGGCCCACTGCGCGCTCTCGACGTTCTTCAACACCGCCTGTACGTCTTTGTCCCGCAACTTATTGATGTCCTCGAAGACAAACATCAGACGCCGGATCTCTTCCACCAGCTCGGGATCGACCTGAGCCAGGTTTTCCAGCAGATTGCGCTCGGTCGTACGATCGGTCACGTTGAGAATCTCGGCGACGCTGTTGACCCCTCCCGCATTTTCAAACTGCTGGCTCATGACGCTGACCATCCGCGATTCCAGCCCCTCTTCGACCTGCTTGATCACCTCCGGATTCGTCTGGCCCATGTGGGCAATCCGCTGGATGACGGCCAACTGCCGCTCAGTCGGCAGGCCTGCGATGATCTGCGCACCGTAGGCTGGCGGCAAATGGGACAGGATCAGCGCGATGGTCTGCGGGTGCTCGTCGTTGACAAACGTCACCACGTTTTGCGGATCGACCTTCTTGAGGAATCCAAACGGCAGCGATTCGATGGACTGCTGCACATTGTCGAGGGTGTCGCGGGCCTCTTTTCCCAGCGCCTTCTGCACCAGGGACTTGGCCAGGTCGAGGCCTCCGCCACTTCCCATAAACGCGTTCGGGTTCGCATCGGCGAACTCGTAGATGACCGCTTCCTGCTCGTTCCCGGGGACGTGCTCCAGCCGCGCAATCTCGATCGATACCGCTTCGATCTGTTTGGGCTTGAGCTTGCTCATCACCTTGGCCGCCTCTTCCTGCGGCAATGTCATGAGCAGGATGGCAGCCTTGCGTAAGTCGGAGCCCACTGTGACAACCTCCCCACCGAACCGTGATCGCGCCGAGTTGGACCGCACGGCGATGGCCGGGTCCTGCGGCCGTTCGGCTCTGAACGATTATCGTCGTGCGAGAGTGGGAAAGTTGAAGCGATTGTGCCGATTGCAAAAAGTATTCCTGCGGCGGTCAGCGGTGACCCGTCGGATCCGACAGGTCCAACGAGAACGACCTTCGGTCGACATGGTCTTTCAGTCGCCCGCCAGTATCTTCGTTCTGGACCCACATATGGCCGTGATTGAACCAGGCGCCATTATTGGTGCCGTCCTGCCGGACCACCATCGGCAGTCCTGTGCCGTCGGTTCGTTCACCCGCGCAAACAGTGATTGCCCAGCCCTGCTGTAACGATTCAAAGATATACGCTCCGTACCGAGCGGAGTCGGAGAAGATCAGGTCGTCGCGGCCGTCGCCGGTGAAATCGACGAATCGCAGCCCGGCATCCCGCCCGATGGAGTCGACGATCCTGGCGTCTGCGGGTAGCGAGAATGCCAGCGGTTTCCAACCCGGGGCGGCATAGCCAAACACACCGTTCTGCTGCGGATTGCCGACCACACACTCGCAGATGCCATCTCCATCCACATCGCGCAGGCGGACCCCGTTGTCGCGTCCCTCGCGAAGCGTCCACACGGGCTCGCCTTGTTCAAGGCCCATCAGGCCGTCAACAACCCTTTGCCACTCGGACCCATCGAAGTGCCACAGACCCGCAACGTGCTCGTTGCGCACCAGCACACTTGCTTTGCCGTCCTGCGTGAGCACACCAAAGCGGACACCGGTCTCTTCGCCCGAGGGGCGCGACGGGTCGGGAACCAACGGCACAGGAAAGCTCGTGGTATGCCACGTCTGCTGGTCGCTGCGCCAGACGCGCGTCTGACATGTGTGTGGGTTGGCCACGACGACGTCCATCAGTCCATCGGCGTCGAGATCGGCGACGCGCACGCCATGATCGCTTCCGTCGGCCGCACGCAGCGGATATCCGGTGAGCAGATTCGTGTTCAGACGCTGCTGAACTTCGCGGAAATTCAGGAATTTCACGCGAGGCCCATAGGTCCGCGCCGCATAATCGATCAGTTCGACGATCTGATCATTGCGGATCCAGCCGTGGGGATGGAAGCAGAGGGCAAAGGCCCCCTGTTTGGTCACCGTCGCGTCGATGGCCACTTGGAAGTCACGCACCGTCTGAGGATTGCAGACACCGTGAAAATGCTGCGCGTCCCAATCACTTGGCAGCAGGCAGGGGAACTCCCAGCACCGGTTACCGATGACATAGGGATACGGATAGTCCTCGATGTAGTTGGCCATCGTACGATCGGTGGGAATGTACTTGCGAAATCGCTCGCGCCCCTGATCGTCCACCACCAGCGCGCGGGGCAGGGTCGGGTCACCTGGTGTGAAGAGGACGCAGACCGACGAATCGAGGGAGAGGAAGTGACCTTGTGGCGTGACCTTGAAGAAGATCTCTGCGAAGAAGCGCGGGCTCACCGAATTCATGGAATCGCAGCATGGCATGCGGTATGCCACCGGCGGTCCGCTGGGGATCTGGGCGAGCTGATCGACGCACTCGTCAAACGTGGCCTTGGCCAAATCGAGTTGGCTTCCCTGCAGACAAGGGCAGGGATGATTGCGGGTATGGGCTTCCACGCTCACTCCCTCTTGAGCCCACGCTTGCAGCCGGGGGTCGGCCGGGTCGACCGACTGCGTCATGATGCTGACCGGAGCGCGGCCGTCGATCTGCTTGAGTCGTTCCAGGATAGGCCGTAAGTAATTCTCGTACTTGTCAAGGTCGGACATGTCATCAATGGCCAGGACAACGACCGCGTCAACGCCAGGCTCACCAATCCACTGGGGCGTAATCAGTCGAGCCGTGTGGATACTGACGTGGTAGGGATCGACTGGTCCATTGAGATACGCCAGGCGGTTGCCGGGCTCGGACGCTGACAATAGACCGCAGGCCGATACCAGCAGGAAGGCGATTGCAGCGCGAACCATGATCCATCCTCCGCAGCGTGATCTGACCGGTGTTTTCAACTGCTCCCATGATACCGGTCTCGCGGAGACATGCCAACACGCGGTGAGTTTGCGTGGGTGCGAAGCGACTGAGTCGCGTTGTGCGAAAACCACACCTTCCACGCTTCCGATTCGAGCAGGAGCACGGAAAGCGCCGGGATAAACCGGCTTGGAGTTGAGAATGAAAGAGTCTTACAGCGAAGTCCTAGCCAGATACGCTGGCCCTGAGTCGTACGCTGGTGACGGCAACGTCACGGGTGTGGCAACGGCAGGGGTACACC
>JBGSHS010000345.1:0-11482 GCA_041752115.1 Pirellulaceae bacterium
AGCCCTATCTGGCCGACATGGTGGCCGCCACCGCAGCTGCCGTTCACGGCGTGTTGGGGATTGAGCCCACCTGGGAGAAACTCACGGTCACGCCTGGCCTGCCGCCTGACTGGTCCCGGGCCGAGGCCGATATTCTGTACAAGGGCCGGCGACATCACGTGGTCATCGAGAACGGAACGCCCCATATCCAGCCTCTGGAACAAGTCCTGAGCTTGCCATTGCTATGGCTCATGGACTTCAACCTGCGCCGGACAGCGTACGCGGAATCGCAAACGGCGAACGCGACGTTCCTGGGGCACTATGGCAACCGAGTCACGCTGGCGGAGGGCGCGACGTCCGGCACGTATCAGAGCCCAGTTCACGACTGGGGCGTACCGGCCAGCCTCCAGGAACTGACTGTCGCCGTCGAGCTGAACGGCGCCCAGGTTGATGTGGCCATTGAGACTTCCGACGACGGATTCACGACGGTCACTTCGACAAACACAATGCCGGCACTCGACGGGCTGAACTCCTGGACCTTGCAGGATGCGCAGGGACGCGCGGTGCGTGTGCGTTTCGAAATGCTCCGCCAGGCCGGGGCGACAAGCGCGCCGGTCATCGACGGCTATCGTGTCACCGGAAGGAAAAGGTAGTGAGTAGAACGTGGTGATGAACGCTGCGGGGATTGGGACATCTGGCGCGGCAGGCATGGCAATCCGAGCACCGTTCACGAAGTGAACGATCTGTCGCGCAGCACTTGCTCAGTGACACATGAATGTCACATATCTTCCGCACGCGAGCCGCACGCCATCATTTGCCCGATCTCCCTCGCCCCCCACAATAAGCGTATCCATCCCCTTGGGGCGGCGCGAGTAAGTGTAGGAGTAGGAGATCGACAGGCACCTCGAGACGTCTCGTCTCGTGAACTCGGGTGCGACAGTACGAAGGAGCGACTTCCCACGGTAGTTGCCGTGCGGACCGCGATTTGAGTGCTATGAATGAGGCAATTACAGGGTTAACACTTCAGCTTTCAACGCGTTCACGAGTTTCTCCGCCAGTGCGGCGCTGTCGGGAATGTTGGGATGCAAGGGACCACTGTACCAGCCGGTGGTGTCTATGTAATGCACGTTCTCATCTCCGGCGGCTCTGCAGGCCTCCGCCACGGCTTTGATGCTTGCCTCCTGCCCGCCATTGAAGGGGCGCAGAGCTACGATCTTCGCCTGAGGGTATGCCTTGCGAATCATGGCCAGATACCGAGCATAGAGCAGCTGATATTCATGGGTCGGCATGGATCCTTCGTTGGTTCCCTGATTCACCACGACCACATCCGGCTGCCAGGCATCGCGCGGGCAAGCGGCGTAGAAGTAGTTGAAGGAGTCCAACGCCCCTGGCACGCCACCGCTGCCGGCGAGTGCCAGGCCCGTTGCGCCGAACCCCACTTGCCGCCATTCCGCCCCAAGCGTCATCGCGGTCTGGCCCGCATAGGACAATCGTGCATCGCAGAGCCAGGGCCAGGAGAACGGAATGCCTTCGACAACGCCGGCACGTCCTTCGTTGACCACCACGCCTTCCGTGATACTGTCGCCGAGGAATTCGATGCTCAAAGCGGGCTTCCTCCATCGCGGCAGCGGCTCCTCCAACGTTCCGCCTTCGGCCAGGCCAAAGCCGGTGAAGGTGACACTGGCCACCAACGGCGGTGTCCAGCGACTCTGATGTTCGTCCAGGCCACGCACCATCAACATCACCGTATGCCAGCTTTTCGCTAACCCATCCGCCAGCCCAACCGTCGGAGCTATCTCTACCTCCTGCCATTCGCCCTCATCAATCCGCCAGGCAATCGTCGGAAATGAACCGCGACCCTCGCCATTCAGGATGGGAGCCGCCTGATTGACGGACACATCAAATAGTGCGCACAGACTGGTACCGGAGAAACGGGCCCGGATATAACTGCCGCTGTTGACGGTCACAGCGCGATCGGCGGCGCGCAGATCCCAGCGCCCAAAAAAACAGTACGCATGCGGCCACGGGGTCGCGGCGTGCAACACCGCTGAGGCCGACAGCAAAAGGGAAATCACCACAAAGAATGCTAAACGATGCATCAACATCTCCGTCGGGTGGAGAGGTGGGCTGAGGTACACTATGGGTGGCCAACGGGGTGAAATGGGTGAATGACCGGTTGGGATGCTGGCACGTCCTGGAGAGCCCTATCACGATGTTACCATACCCGGGTGTGCTCGGCGCCGAAAATCGTGAAGAAGCAAGCCGTCCGGGCACATCGCAAGATCGTGCGTATCCTAACGCATGGCGAACCGTCCGTTGCAGAGAACTTGCTGAAATGGCAAATTCTCGCGAGTATCCCCGTCATTCTTGCCTGTCCAGTGAGGGAGACTTCCCGATGACGCGAAAGAACAGCTCATCACGCGTCACCCACTCCGCGATGTACCGAGGGTTCGCCAGACTACGGCTTGGTCTGCTGATGTGTGTGAGCCGATCAGGTGGTCGCCTGGCAGCAGAGCTTGCGCCCGATGACGGCCGGCCGGCGATGTCGCTGGACGGCGTGTGGCAGTTCCGGATCGATCCGCACGACGAAGGGGCGAGCGCCGGGTGAGTGGGCGAGTTGGGTTGGCTCTCCGTGAGTGGGTCGGCCTATGCGTGACATGCAGATGGCAGTGCTCGAAGAGATCATGCAACCACAATACCTGTCTTGCGCTGTTGGCCGCAGAAAATGGTCCACTCCCTTTCTCGTGACGTCGGCTGACTGTTCTGACCATACGCTACCCAGTATCCTATCACATGCGTAGAATGTACCACCACAATCGCCAAGAACCAAGAACAGCGTATAGAAAGTCAGCGAACCATGGGTCTCCGAGCGTCGCGCATTGCACTGGCTATCGTATTACTGGCGTGGACCTCCCACCAGGCGGACGACACGACCTTTGTGGCTTGGGCCGAGCCAGCGGACTTCCGATCGCCTCAGCCGCTGTTGTGTTCCGAGTACACGTTGTCCGACGACACGCTCGCTCAGCCGACGCGCGATCCTGACAGCCGCACAAACTCCGAGAACCGCCAAGTCGCGTGGCTGGCAGGCAATCATTCCACGGGCCGGCCATCCTCGACACCGGCAACCGAATTGAACCGGCTGCGATTGATCATCGAGACGGACGCGGGCGGTGATCCGGACGACGAACAGTCACTGGTGCGATTTCTGCTGTATGCCAACGAATGGGACGTGGAGGGCATTATCGCTAACCGGCCAAAGGCTCGCGATGGAGAGAATCTTAATCCAGAACGTACCGGATTGGGAATTGTGCAACGCCTGATCAATGCCTACGGGGAGTGTTATCCAAGGCTTGTGCGGCATGATGTGCGCTATCCGCAGCCGGAGGACTTGCTGCGACGAACGGTGTCCGGATACGAGGACAGTGACGAGGGCGTGCAGCGCATCCTCGCGGCCGTTGATTCGGATGACCCGCGACCGCTGTGGTTCATGAACTGGGGGACCGATGACGGTTCGGCTCCCAGCAGTCTGAAGCGAGCTCTCGATCGTGTTCGCCAGCAGCGCGGCCCGACTGGCTACGCGGCATTCAAGAGCCGATTGCGACTGACCGGAGATGATCAGTTTGGCGACCACACGACACGCATCACACCGCCGTTTCCCATCTGGGTTGACACGCTCCGTCCAGAGCTGGAAGGTCGGCGGTGGTATCACCGTTTCTCGGCGATAACGGCCACCGCCGGCGGCTTTGACATCAACCGTGACGTGTTGAACGGACACGGACCGCTCGGGGCGTTGTACCCGACGAATACGGGACCGCGGCAAAAGGAAGGCGACACAATGATGTTCCTTTACCTTGTCCCCACCGGTATGAACGACCCGGAGCAGCCGACCTGGGGAAGTTGGGCGGGCAGATATGGGCGGAGCGAAGAACGTCAGGACAAGCCCTATTATTGGGCCAACCAGCAGGACACGTGGCAAGGCACCACGCACCGCGAGAACACGCTGAGCCGTTGGGCAATCGCCTTGCAGAACGACTTCCGCGCTCGCTTGGACTGGTGCGTGGCGGACTTCCCAGACGCGAACCATCCACCTGAGCCGCGAATCAAGGGTCCACTGCGCCGCACGGTCGCCCCAGGTGCCGAAGTCTCGCTCGATGCTGGTGACTCAACCGACCCAGATGGACATGAGCTGCAATACGAGTGGTTGTTTTATCCAGAAGTCGGCAGTTACCTCGGGCCGTTACCGGCGTTGTCGAGTTCCAGGACTTCACAGACTTCCTTCACCGCTCCCCAGGTGGACATGGCACACACGATTCATCTTATCCTGGTGGTCACCGATCGCGGAGCACCGCCGCTGACTCGATATGCGCGTGTGATTGTGACGGTGAAACCTATCGACTTCCCACTTGGGTGACTGCCGCAGTCGGCCAGTCTCTCAGCTATCACCGGGCTCGCGTAACAGATCGTCAGGCCAGTGTCTGAGCACACACTGGCCCGACGCGCTCAGCTGCGCGTCGGCGGCGGTGCCTGAGCCAAGCCCCTGTGTGGCGCGGGCGCGAGCTCGGCGGACGTCATGCTTCTGTCGGCGGCCGCAGCCAACTGCCCTCCGCCCTCATTCACACCCGCACGAGCAGAGCTCGTGGGGGTCAGAGACGGAGGGGGCGAGGCAGTGCGGTAGCTCACCATCTGGTTCACCCACGAGCGGAGCTCGCGGAGGTCGGGAAGGAGTGAAGAGGCAGTGCGGTAGCTCACCATCTGATGCACCGCACGAGCGGAGCTCGTGGGGGTCGGGGGAAGGGGGCGAGCGGAGCCCAGACTGCCGTCCTCACCAGGCTTGCTGAACGACGCACGCACGATAGAATACGGCGTCGATGGAGAAGTCCGAACTCCAAGTACCCGACTACCTGAATTCAGACCGAGCCCGCATCATGACAAGAGGAACGGGCAGACTACTGCTCTGTGACAGCTAAGAAATCGGGTGCCACTGGCTTTGCCAGGGCTCCTCCGGCTATCGGGCAAGGCCACACTGGCGGAGCTAGTGGCACGCAACCCGAAAGTTAAGCTGTTACAAAGCACTGCACATTCAGGACGCGTCGTCGTGCCCCTCAGGTCGCTCGTTTCCAGTGCCCTCATGACGGAGGCTCCCTTGAAATTCCCTTCTGTGCTGTACCGACTCTGGTCGTCGTTCTCCTTTGTCGGATTGGCTCTCGGGACGCTCTTTTTCTCAGCGTCCCTTTCTCCGTCGCTCCTGCCACGGCACTACGCTGTACAAGGGGTGTTGTCCGGACTCGCGTTGGCGATCGGGTATGGTCTGGGCGTCTCGGCCGCCTGGTTGTGGCGTTATCTCGGATTGCCGGAGCCACGGGCCAAGCTTGAGCGAGTTTGCAGGCAAATAACGACCATCGGCGTGGTTCTCATCGTTGTCCTTTTCCTGTGGCGGGCGACCGTCTGGCAGAACTCCGTCCGCACATTGATGGAGATGCCGCCCATCGAGAGCGCCTATGCTCCGTACGTCGCCGGCATCGCACTCCTTGTCGGGATACTCCTGATCGGCCTCGCACGGGTCTTTCGGATGACCTGCAATTTCACCGATCGGCAACTAAGACGCTTTCTGCCGCCGCGAGTTGCGTCCTTCTTAAGCGCCGTAATTGTTATCGTCATCCTGCTGACCGTCACCAACAAACTCATGCTCAGGCAGTTACTGGTCGCCGCGGACGCCGTTTTCCTGGAGCTCGACAACAGGATCGAGGATGGCATCGAGCAGCCATTGGACGCCATGGTTTCGGGCAGTCCTGAGTCGCTGATCGCCTGGGACTCGATCGGCAGGCGCGGGAAGGTTTTCGTCGTGGCAGGACCGACACAGGAGGAATTGACCGAGTTCTCGGGCCGAGACGCCTTGCGGCCTTTGCGGGTGTACGTCGGCCTCGACTGCGGAGAAACGCCCCAAGAGCGAGCCGAACTGGCCTTGGCCGAATTGATACGCGTGGGGGCATTCCAGCGATCCGTCCTGGTCGTCGCCACCCCGACCGGGACAGGGTGGCTCGACCCCGGTGCCGTCGATACGCTGGAGTTTCTGCATGGAGGCGACACGGCGATCGTCGCCATGCAGTATTCCTACCTTCCGAGTTGGATCACGATCCTGGTCGACCCGGAAGGGTCACGAGAAACAGCTCAGGCCCTTTTTGACGCGGTGTACGGGCATTGGACGACTTTGGCGGGTCACACTCGACCCAAGCTGTACTTGCACGGGCTGAGTCTCGGCGCGCTCGGCTCGGAGACCTGCGCTGACCTGTTCACGCTTTTTGAGGATCCGATTCAAGGCGGTGTCTGGAGCGGCCCGCCGTTTCCCAGCACGAAATGGGCCGCCATGACGAGATCCCGAAATCCCGACTCCCCCGCGTGGCTCCCGACGTTTCGCGACGGGTCCATGGTGCGGTTCACCGGGCGGGACAGTACGCTCGATCAGGCCGGCAACCGATGGGGTCCCATGCGGTTCGTCTACATCCAGTATCCCAGCGATCCGATGACGTTTTTCTCGCCGGACTTGGCGCTGCATCGGCCCGACTGGCTCAACGGCGAGCGTGGGCCGGATGTCTCACCCTATTTGACCTGGTATCCGATCGTCACGTTCCTTCAAATCGCTTTCGACATACCCATGGCCACGAGTGTACCTCACGGATACGGCCACAACATGGCGGCGGCAAGCTACATCGACGCCTGGACGGAAGTCACCCATCCGGACAACTGGAGTGCCGACGACACAGCTCGCCTGAAGGAGCGGTTTGCGCAGCAATGACCACTGTTCGAGCCGCGCGACCAGTAGCGAGTCGAAGTTGACCGCGGGCTGTTCGAGACCAGCGGGGCGCGAGGAGCGAAAAGGCCGTCTTGATGACGTTCTCGATTTGAGTACAATTGTACTCAAATCGAGAACAATCATGACGACGGACTTCCTTCTTGCCACCCTGTTTCCCGGATCGCGCCGCATGGTGCTCGGCTTGCTGATGGCTCAGCCGGATCGAGCGTACTATTTGCGCGAGATCGCCGAACTCACCCGACTCAGTGTCGGCCATCTGCAGCGGGAACTCGACCGGCTGGTTCAAGCGGGCATCATTCGCAGGTTCCGGCAAGGACGCCATGTCTATTTTCAAGCGGACCCCACCTGTCCCATCTTTGGAGAACTGCGGGGCATTGTGACCAAGACCGTGGGGGTGGCCGGCGCGCTTCGCCAGGCGTTATTACCCCTTCGCAAACGCATTCGTGCGGCGTTCATTTTTGGATCCGTGGCGCGCCGGGAAGATCATTCGGCCAGCGATGTCGACCTGTTGGTCATCGGGCAGGTGCGGTTCGCGGAAGTGGTCGATTTAGTGCGTCCGGTGGAGCAGTCTGTTGGTCGGCCGGTCAATCCGACGGTTTATCCGGTGGAGGAGTTCTCATCCAAACTGGCGGCTGGCCACCATTTCGTGAGCAAGGTCGTGGGATGCGATAAGATCATGTTGCTGGGGGATGAAAGTGACGTTACAGCGTTACCTGGCGAATAGTTGGTTGCAGCGGCACGAGACGTCGCCGCAGGAGATCGCCGAGTTGCTGGCCATCGCCGACCGCGATATCGGGCAGAGCCAGATACCGGGTCTGGGTCCGGAGTGGCGATTGAGTATCGTCTACAACGCCGTTCTTCAACTGGCGACGGCCGCGCTGGCCGCTGCCGGCTACCGGGCCGAGCGACAGAACAAGCATCAACGCACGATCGAATGTCTGGCCTTCACGATCCAACTGGAAGGACGCGCCGTGGATTTCCTGGATCTCTGCCGCCGCAAGCGGCACAGCAACGTATACGAACAAGTGGGAGCCATTTCCGAGCAAGAGGCGGATGAACTGGTTGCATTCGCCAAAGCGCTGAGAGATCAAGTCGTTTCGTGGTTGAAGAGCAACCATCCCCGCTTGTTAGCGCCTTGACGCGGAAAAGCGTGCTTCGAGTTGACGAGTCATGTCACGAAACACCTGCGCGTACGAACGGTAGTAGCTCTGCCAGCCGGCGACGTATCCTTGCTGCTCGTCCGGTGCGAGGGACACCCAGGCAGTGATCTTGTCGATTACCTGCAGCCCTTCGTTCAGCAGTTTTAAGGCGCGTCGTCCTTCATCGTCACTCACACCGCCGGCCAGGTACTGGAAGCCGAGAAAACGCCCTTCGAACTGACAGTGTGCCAACTGCAGGAGCCAGTCGTGCAACTCACACACGTCGCGTTCGCGCCGCAGCCGATCGCCAGTGACACCCTCCGGCGATTCTTCCAGGGCCGTTGTCAACTGGCCCAAGAGCCTGCTGTGTATGTCACGAGCCTGCTGGACGTCTGCTATCTTGCGACGTCGCATTTCCGGGTCCAGCGGAGGCCAGGACATGTCCAGGTAGGTTCCCACGATGTGATCACCCTCGAAGAGCCGATTGCAGGCGGCATCAACGTGAAGGTAGTAATCGGTCATGACCTCCTCGAGCTGGTCACCGTAGTAATGCCGACAGAAATCGGCGAGCACCTGCTGGCCGTCTACGTCAGCATTCCAGGCCGCGCGAGCGAACAAGATCAATGAAAACGGCGGACTATGCCAGTTGCGAAACGCGACCATCAGATTCTGGTGGATGGGCAGGTCCAGGCTGCGGAAATATCGCGCGTCTGCCGGAATCACCTGGATCTGGGGCGGTTGCATTTCCCGAAACAAGAGTGCATCCGTGTTATAGGAGAATTCGTGGATCGTGCGCGGCGCTGTCTGCCGAAACACATCTCGTAATGACAACCAGTCCGGCACGTACTCCTCGCGGTTACGGCGGCAGTCTGGGTCGTTTAGCGCATGGCAATAGCAGCGCTCGCGCGGCGCATGAAACAGGAATAGATTCGGGGCGGGACGAACGCTGGCGGTCCGCGCCGTGTCGTGGTAAGCCAACATCGCCAAGGAAGCCTTGGCATTCACGCCAGCGAGAACTTCCGCCACGGCGTTCATCGCCACCATGTTCTGATCCTGCGACGTCAGGTCCTGGCATTGCGGGCAGTGACACCAACCTCCTTCCATCAGATCATCGGCCCAGAGGTGAAAATAGGTGATCTCCGGCAACTCCTGGAAGAAACGCGCGGCGTTGTCTTTCAAGACGGTCAGTGCGCCAGAACTGGGACAGAAATTGTGGTCCGCCGTGCGCACACCCTCCTGGTTCATTCGGAAATACTCCGGGTGCTGCTCGAAGAGCGTGCGAGGTACGAAAGTCGGCAGAATGTGACCCCCGAATTCCAGGATCATCTTCCGCTCTTCCAGCAGCGGCAGATAGCGACCGCGGTGGGTGCGCCACCAATCCAGAGACTGTCCATAAATGACTACGTTGTTGATGCGCACTTTAGTAAGAAAAGCGACCCATTCTTCAAACTGGTCATAGTATGCCGGTTGACCAAGCATCACGGATCGTTCGCGAAACGAAGCGGACTGACTGGACGTCCCGACGGGCAGCGCCAGGTTCGGTCTCGCCGGAACTACCGCACCCAACTCGCCAGGGTAGAACCAGCGGCAGCCCCAGTTTTCCAGCAGGTGATAGACACCATAAAGCGCGCCGCGTGGCGTGTGACCGTGAATGCCAATGAACTGTTCCTCGACCGTAATGTCGAATCCGTCCACCTCAGCGTCATCACAGTCGATCCGGATGACCCTGCCGGTCGCCGTCGTTTCCGGAACGATTTCGAGCGTTGCTCCGGACATCTTGTGGACATGACGCACTAATTCGCGGCCCGCGAGACTCTCTGTGGCAGAGGCATTCGGGCGCAAGCTGACGCGCCAATGCGACGTGCCATCTTGAACCAACGGCACTTCCGCGCCGCTGGCAGCAGTCAGCAGACACCAGGAACCGATGACGATGCTGGCGATCCTCCCGACAACCGATTTCGCCGCTTGCCTCAGCTTGCCACACATGGCACGTCTCCGTGTGGTGATTTCGCCATTCACGCAACAGGGCACGCCGCCCAGAAGCAGCTTAACGCACGGTTCATATGATCCTCAAGAGCGCGGAGCCTGCCCGAAGGCAAGATTCCGGCAGCGGCATCTCCTGTCGGTGAGTAACGCCGCACCTGAAAGTGAGTGACACGGCACTCGCCGACTGCTACGATGATACCGATCAACGGGACTTCGGAGAATGCGACGAGGCAGGGAACGCACTTGAGAATCCCAGCGGCGATTGCGTTGTTCCTCCCGCTCACCACGACAACGTTGCCTGGTGTGGAGAACGACCGGCTGGCACAGGAGTTTCGGCGAGCGGGCTGCGTCGCCTGCGGGGAGTTGGAATCGACCGGCACCGCGCATTCGTTGCCGGCAATCCGCAGCTGTCGGTCATGGTAGCCCCATGCGATCGGATGAGCAACCGTCTCGACGAGCACGTACCAGCGGCCGAACCGTTCCTGGCGCAGTGGCACGAGGATTCGTGATGGAACAACACGTTGGCAGATTGGTGTTGTTGACCGGCGCGACAGGTTACGTCGGCGGACGGCTGTTGTCGAGTTTGGAGCAGCGAGGCGTTCGTGTCCGTTGTCTGACTCGGCGTCCAGAGGCGCTGCACGGGCGTGTGGGGCCGACGACCGAGGCTGTCGCCGGCGACGTGCTGGAACCAGCGTCCCTCGAGGGGGCGTTGCACGGCGTCGACACGGCCTACTACTTCGTGCACTCCATGGGAGCCGTCGGCGACTTTGCAGACGCCGACCGGCGGGCTGCGACGAACTTCGCTCAGGCGGCTCGCGCCGCGGGTGTCCGCCGGATCATCTACCTGGGAGGTCTTGGCAATCCCGACGAAGAGCTTTCCAAGCATCTGCGCAGCCGCCAGGAAACAGGCGATTTATTGCGGACACACCATCCGCAGGTCGTCGAGTTCCGGGCATCGATCGTGATCGGCTCGGGGAGCCTGTCGTTTGAAATGCTGCGGGCGCTCGTGGAGCGATTACCGGTGATGATCTGCCCTCGCTGGGTGCGCGTGCAGGCCCAACCGATTGCCGTGGAGGACCTGCTGTCTTACCTGCTGGAAGCGCGCGATTTGCCCGACGGTCCCTCCCAGATCTACGAGATCGGCGGGCCGGATCAGGTTTCCTACGGACAGATCATGTACGAATACGCGCGGCAGCGCGGCCTCCGGCGGTGGATGATCCCCGTGCCGTTGCTGACGCCCTATCTCTCGAGCTTGTGGCTGGGGCTGGTGACCCCGTTGTACGCTCGCGTCGGACGGAAACTGGTCGAAAGCCTCCGCAACCCAACGCTGGTCTCGAACGACCTGGCCGCAAGCACGTTCTGCGTGCAACCGCGTTCGGTTCACGAGGCGCTGGCCCGCGCCTTGGTAAATGAGGACCGCGATTTCGCGGAGACTCGCTGGTCCGATGCGCTCTCGGCCGGAGGACGGCCGGCGGCCTGGGGCGGCGTGCGATTTGGTTCCCGACTGGTTGATTCGCGCACGGCGACTGTCGACCTGCCACCCGATCAGGCCTTTGCGCCGATCCGC
>JBGSHS010000346.1:0-8840 GCA_041752115.1 Pirellulaceae bacterium
GTCTGCGCGACCGCGGCCACCGGTCTGCGCGATCGTACGGCACGTCACGCGGGGCGCCCACTACATTCTCCAGCTGGCGGTTTGATACAATGGCGCACGAGAGTCGATTGCCGTTGAATTGAAACCAGTATCGGCCCAGCATGTGACATTGTGTTTGCACCGGACAGGCTGATGCGTGAGGAGATGATCCTACGATGACGAAGAAAGAGAACATGGTTCGCGGCTTGTCGCGACGCGGCTTCCTGGTGCAGTCAGGACTGGGGCTGGCCGCCGCACCGTTGATTGCCGTGCCGCTGTCTCTCGACGCGGCTTCGCCTGTGGAATCGAATGAGAGGCAATCTGGGGGACGCTGGTATGAGCGAGCGTGGCGTCGGGCCGTGATTGACATGCACATACCCGACTGGGACCCATTATTCCTGTCGAAGTTCGATCCTCAGGAGTATGTCGCGCGTCTGGTCGAGTCCCGCGCTCAGTCTATCGTCTTGTATGCGCAGTCCCACACCGGATTGTTCAATTACCCGACGAAAGTTGGCAGGCAACATGCCGCGTGGCAGGGGCGAAACGCGCTGAAGGAGATGATTGATGCGGTCCACGAGAAACAGATTGCCGTACAGGTCTATACGAGCGTGATCTTTGACCGTTATGCGTCCGACCAGCACGAGCCGTGGCGAGTGCGTCACGCAAACGGAGCGCAATTCGGAGCGGGGAATCGTTTTGGTTTTGTCTGCCCCAACTCGCCGTACCGGGATTATGCGGCCGCCTGGGCACAAGAGTTGAGCGAGACCTTCGACTTTGAAGGAGTACGTTTTGACATGACGTTCTGGCCCGCCGTCTGTTACTGCCAGTTCTGCCGCGGGCGCTGGGCGAATGAAGTCGGGGGGGAGATGCCGACGACCATCGACTGGGTCGATCCCTGTTGGGTAGCTCTGCAGCGGAAGCGGGAGGAGTGGCTGGCGGAATTCGCTGCTCTGTGCACTCAGACGGTCAAGAAGGTCAAGCCGCAGGCGACGGTGGAGCACCAGGCGTCGACGTTGCCCGGTTCGTGGACGCAGGGCGCTACGGAGCTGTTGGTGGCTCAGAACGATTTTCTGCAGGGCGATTTCTACGGCGATGCGCTGCAGGGGTCGTTTGTCCGCAAGTTGCTCGAAGAACTGACGCCGCATCGACCGTTCGGATATGAAACGAGCTACGCTCTGGCATTGAGCAATCACACGGCTGGCAAGTCGGAGCAGCTGTTGCAGGCCAAGGCGAGTGCCGCAATTGCTGACGCCGCGGCGTTCATTTTCATCGATGCGATCGACCCGATTGGCACGGTTAATCCACGAACGCATGCCCGGATGGGACGCGTCTTCGAACGGCTCATGCCGTACTACGAGCACTTGGGGGGCGAGCGGGTGGCCGATGTGGCCGTCTATTACGGGCTTCAGTCGAAGTTCAGTTATCGTACCAGTGGCCGGCCGGCTGACAGTCAGCCAGGTGATGATACCCATACACCGGCGGCCATGCAGGCTGCCCGCTGGCTGCTTACGAACCACTTGCCGATGGCGGTGATAACCAGGAAATCGCTCTCACAGCTCAACAAGTATCGAGTGATCGTGCTGCCGAACGTCAACATGATGGATCAGGAAGAAGTCGCGGCGCTGCGCCAGTGGGTGGCCGGTGGCGGGGCACTCTATGCCAGCGGCTCAACCTCGCTCGTGACTAAGCGGGGCGAATTGCAGCCGGATTTCATGTTGCAGGATGTGCTGGGCGTATCGCTCGAGAAGGTCGACTGGAACGAGCGGATTCACTACATCGCGCCGACCGCCGCCGGCCAGGCTTTCTTTCCGGATTACGACGCCACGTATCCGGCCATGGACACGGGGACCACGCTCGATGTGCAAACGCACGAGGGGTCACAAGTGCTGGCGACCACCACATGGCCCTGGCCGGCGCCGAGCGGCGATAAGTTCGCGTCGATCCACAGCAATCCGCCGTGGGTCAAATCAGAACGGCCTGAAATCGTGTGGCATCGATTCGGTCAGGGACGTGCGATCTATTGTGCCAGCCTGGTGGAAAGCGTTACCGGGCTCGATTCCACGTTTGTCGCTCTGATCCGGTCGCTGTACGATCAGTGGAAATGGGAAGCGGACGCCCCGCCGGTCGTCGAAACGACCGTCTTCTATCAACCGGAGCGAGCACGATACGTGATCAGCCTGGTCAATTTCCAGAAAGACCTGCCGAACGTACCGGTCGAAGGAGCACGAGTCAGGCTGAGACTGGGGACCGAGCAAGTTCGCGATGTGCGGCTTCTACCGGGCGGTGAGTCGATCGAGCATTCGGTACAGGATAGCGTTCTTCATATTGCCGTACCGCGACTGGAGACGCTGGTGATGCTGGCTGTTGAACTGGCGTAGACACGTCGTTCCATGATCCGGAGGGAGAATCGAGATGAAGTCGATGCAGATGCTCATTGGTGTGGTGATCGTATTACTCGGTGTCGAGGCAGGAGCGGTTCGAGCGCGGGGGGACGTGCGTGCGTGGGAAGGGGAGATCACGATTCCCACCTACGTCTGGCATGAGGACATCAATCCGACGTTCTGGGCTCTGGAAGGGGGAGCGAAGCTCTCCACCACCGTGCGTGGTGCGATCGTCTATCCGTATGTGATGCAGGATCATCTGCTGCGGGAAAAGGTGGAACGCAGCTACAAGGCTTTGTTTCTGGAGAACGAGTACCTCAAGGTCATCTGTCTGCCGGAGCTGGGCGGGCGACTGCTGAGCGTACTTGACAAGACCGAGAACGAGGAGATGTTCTACCGCAATCATGTGGTAAAACCCGGGATGATTGCCATGCGTGGTGCGTGGATCAGCGGCGGTGTGGAGTGGAATCCTGGTCCACATGGACACACGGTGACAGCGATCTCGCCGGTCGATGCCATGGCCGGAACGAACAAGGATGGGTCTGCCTACCTGCTGATCGGCAATCAGGAGAAGCTCTTTCGGACGCGTTGGAGTGTTCGCGTCACGCTCCATCCCGGGCGAGCCTATCTGGATGAAGAGATCTGCCTGGCCAACGTCACCGACGGCATGCATCCGTACTACTTCTGGAACTGTACGGCCTTTCCCAATCGTCCGGGGACTCGATTCATCTACCCCATGAGTTTGGGAACCGATCACAACGCTCGCGAGTTCTTCCACTGGCCAATCGACAAGGGACGCGATCTGTCGTGGCTCAAGAACTACGAGACGTACGCCTCGATCTTCTCCGTCAACTGCAGCTATGATTTCTTTGGAGCGTACGACGTGGATGCTGATCGGGGGATTGTGCAGGTTGCGAATCGACGTGAACTGGGTGGGAAGAAAGCGTGGACCTGGGGAGAATGGGAATTCGGCAAGGTCTCGCAGCAGAATCTGACAGACGGCGATGGGCCGTACATCGAGGTGCAAAGTGGGCCGCTCCCGACACAGTCGGACTATGGTATGCTCGGACCTCGCGAGCAAGTTCGGTGGCGCGAGTGGTGGTATCCGGTCCACGGACTGGGGGATGGATTTGAATACGCGACACGCGATGTGGCCATTCAATCGCATCGTGCTCAAGGGCGAGTTACGCTGCGATTGATTGCTACGGCGGAGTTTCCCGGTGCGACGTGCGAGGCGCTGACGATCGGCAAGCAGCCATCGTCGATTTCAAAGCAAGTGGTTGATCTCTCACCGCATGCGGCAGTTTGTTGGGAAATCGACGATCCGCAGCGGCCCATGCGGATAAGGATCACTGACGGCCATGATCGTGTACTGGCCGTTTACCAGACGCCACTGCCCATCCCGGCGGTGGAACCTCCTCAGCGAGATCCTTCGCTGGATCGACCGGACGAACAGTTGACGGTCGAGCAGCTCTATTTGAAGGGGCGTCAGGCAGACAGAGCGACAGATCGACGCGCCGCTCGGCGATACTACGAAAAGGCCATAGCAGCCGATGCTGGTCATGTCGATTCATTGCGGAGCCTGGCCGTATTGGATTATGAGGCTGGCTTGTATGCGGAGGCGTACGAACGACTGCGGCAAGCGTTGCAGCGCGACAGCGACGACGGTTTGTGCTGCTATTATCTCGGCCTGTGCGCACTGAAGCTCGGCGATCTGGCTGAGGCATTGGATGGGGGAGCCAAAACCGTACGTTGTAGCGGAACTGTTTCGTTGGGTTACGACCTGCAAGGACGCGTACTGCTCAAGCAAGGCCGACGGGTACCTGCCGTCGGGTCGTTTGAGCAAGCCGTGCGAGCCAACGGGAACGACACGCTCGCTGCCGATCACCTGATGCTGGCGCTGTATCGAGCGGGTCGGGCGGAAGCGGCACTGAAACTGGCGCGAAAACGTGTGACCGTTGATCCGCTGGCGATCGTCCCATCGGTCCTCTTGGCTCTGGACAGCGACGCGAGCATGCAGCAGTTCGGCCAGTCGATGCGTACGCGCTTGGGGGAATGTGACTTCGAAGTGTTGGAGGCCAGCCTGATGCTGGCCGAATTTGGGCTGATCGAAGAGGCACAGCGGATGGTAGAGGCCGCCTGCATCGATGCGGTTGCCCCGGACCGCCGCGGTTTCCTGCCGATGTATTATCTGGCCTGGCTGGCATCGTTGCAGGACGACAAGGACCGCGGCGAGTCCTGGTTGCATGAAGCCGCTAAGGCCCGCTCACTTCGCGTGTTTGCCTCACGTCCTGAGGAGATTGCCGTGCTGCAATATGCGACGTTACAGAATCCGAGCGACGGTCAGGCGCATTTGCAGCTGGGATGCCTGTTTGCCAATCTCGGTCGCCTCGATGAGGCTGCGGCATGTTGGCAGGAAGCCGTCGAGCATGGGGCGGGGAGCATTGCCTGGCGGAATCTGGCTCTGGTGGCTGCGGCCGGAGATGATGTCCAGCGGGCGGAAGCGTGCTTTCGCCAGGCCATTGCAGCACAGCCTGACGACCAGACGTTATATCGGGATCTGTCCGAGCTGTTGATCGCCGACAATCGACGCACGGAAGCCATCACGCTGCTCGAGTCCATGCCACTGGATGGACCGCGGCGTGCCGAATTGACCGTGACGCTCGCCGAATCGTATATGGCCGAAAAGCAGTTCGAGAAGTGCATCGACTTGCTGGAGAGCCTTCCATATTTCGTAAACTGGGAAGGGCAGGATATCACCTGGCGACTGTTCAACGCGGCTCACCTGGAGCGTGGTCAACAGCGACTCAACCAGGGGGACACCGCCGGAGCACTGGCCGATTTCGAAGCGGCACTGACCTATCCCGAAAACCTCAACGTGGGACGGTCGAACAAGCCGGTGGAGGCGCCAGCCCAGTATTGGCGTGGCGTGGCTCTGGAATCGCTTGGTCGAGTGGAGGAAGCGAGAGCGGCCTGGAAGTTTGGCGCGGAGGGAGCCGAGGTGGCCGGTCAGCAGAACGAGTATCGCGAGAAATGTCGCGCGGCGCTGGCCGCTCCTGATCAGTGACACGCGCGACGGCGAAGGCTGAAGAACCAACGGGCTCGGGTGAGCGGATTTCGGCCACCGGGAGGTGACGCTGGGGTCCGGTGGCGAGTTGTCAGGTGCCGGTGAACTACTTTTCCGTGCTCACGACTGTGGCGCCCACCGTCGCCCGCTCCCGTTTGCTGAATCGTTCGCCCATTCGCCGGAAGACGACGAAGAAGATCGGCACGAAGAAGACCGCCAGGATGGTTGACGCGATCATGCCGCCGAACACGGCCGTACCCAGAGCCCGTTGCCCCGCTGCGCCGGCGCCTTTGGCGATCACCAGGGGCACCACCCCCAGGATGAAGGCGAACGAAGTCATGATGATCGGTCGGAAACGGAGTCGAGCGGCGTGGACCGCGGCATCCGTGATACTCTCACCGCGATTGCGCATGTCCCGTGCAAACTCGACGATCAGAATGGCGTTCTTGCTGGCCAGAGCAATGATGAGCACGATTCCGATCTGGGTGAAGATGTTGTTGTCGTAGTTGCGAATCGCGACGGCGGCGATCGCTCCGAGCAATCCGAGCGGGACCACCAGGATGACTGCTGCCGGCGAAAACCAGCTCTCGTATTGCGCCGCCAGCACCAGGTAGACGAGCAAGACAGCCATGACAAAGATCAAAATGGCTTCTCCTCCGACCTTCTTTTCCTGGAAAGCGGTGCCGGTCCAGTCATAGCCCATGGAGTTCGGCAATTTCGCCTGAGCAATTGATTCCATGATTTCGAGCACGCGACCCGAACTGAAGCCAGGTGCGGCTTCGCCGGTGATGGCTGCGGTGGGATAGAGATTATAACGATTCACAATCTGCGGTCCGTAGGAACGACGGACCGTGGCGAGCGTACCGATCGGCACCATGTCGCCACGGGTATTGCGCACTTCCAACCGCTCAATATCTTCCGGATCAGCCCGGAAGGCGGCTTCCGACTGCACACGCACCTGATAGGTGCGTCCGAAGCGATTGAAGTCGTTGACGTACGTCGAGCCGAGATAGGCTTGGAGCGTGGAGAAGACGCTGCCCAACGGCACGTCCATGGTCTTGGCTTTGACCCGGTCGACGTCCACAAACAGCTGGGGCACGCCAGGGCGGAAGGTCGTGTTGAGTGCACTGATGGCGGTCTGGGTGCGTGCGTCCTCCAGAATGGCCTGGGTCACCTGCTGCAGTTCAGCCAATCCCACGTCCGCCCGGTCTTCCACCTGCAGCTGAAAACCGCTTCGCACACCCAGACCTCGAATGGACGGGGGAGGGAACGGCAGAATCACGCTCTCCTTGATTGCGCCGAACCGGCCACGTAACTGTCCCAGTATCGCTTCGAGCGTCAGGCCCTGATCAAGTCGTTCTTCCCACGGGTCCAGAGTGACGAAGAGTGTTCCCACATTCGGAGCGCTGCTGAAATCGAGGAGCGACAGTCCGCCAATCGAGATCCAGTCGGCCACGCCCGGAGTCTCGGCCATGATCTTGTCGACCTCCTTCAACACAGCTCGCGATCGCTCCTGGGAGGCGGCGTCCGGAAGCTGCACTGCGACAAACATATAGCCCTGGTCTTCCAGCGGCAGGAAACCGGTGGGGACGCGCGTGTACCACCACATCGCCAAGCCAACCAATCCGGCGAAGAGGAGCATGCCCAGCACAACGTGCCGCACCAGGACGCGAATGATGGAAGCGTAAATGTGCTCGATCCAGCCGTAAACCGCGTTGAATCCCCGATAGAAGATGTTCTTACGCTCTTTGGGTCTTCGCAGCCAGAGGGCACATTGCGCCGGCTTGAGCGTCATGGCGTTGATCGCACTGATGAGCGCCGTGGCAGCAATCGTCAAGGCAAACTGCCGATACAACTGACCGGTGATCCCTCCCAGAAAGGCGCTCGGAAGAAATACCGACATGAGTACCAGCGTAATGCCGATGATCGGACCGAGCACTTCCGACATAGCCTGGATCGTGGCGGGCCGCGGCTCCATGCCTTCTTCGATATGGTGCGTCGCGTTCTCCACGATCACGATCGCATCGTCGACCACGATGCCGATCGCCAGCACCAGTCCAAACAGGGTCAGCATGTTGACGGTGAAGCCGAGCGCCGCCATGGCGGCGAACGCGCCGATGATCGTGACCGGGACGGTCGTAGCCGGTACCAGCATCGCGCGCCAGTCCTGCAGGAAGACGATGATCACGATCAGTACCAGAACCCCTGCCTCGATTAACGTCTTGTAGACTTCGCGGATCGACGCCTCGACAAACTTGGTCGTGTCGAGCGGAATCTCGTAGGCCATCCCCTCGGGAAACGAGCGGCTGAGCCGGTTCATGACCCCTTTGACGTCTTCGGCCACCGCCAGAGCGTTGGCGCCGGGGAGCTGATAGATACCGATATTGGCCGTGGGCTGCCCCTTGTTCTCGTTGAATTGATCGTAGGTCTGAGCACCCAGCTCAACTCGAGCGACATCTTTCAGCCGAGTCAGCCGGCCATCTTCGCCCGTACGCACGATGATGTTCTCAAACTGCTCCGCCGTACTTAATCGCCCCAGCACGCTGACGGTGTACTGAAATACCTGGCCCTGAAGCGCCGGGGGCTGCCCGATCTGACCGGCAGCGACCTGCACGTTCTGCTCGCGAATCGCCGCCACCACATCCTGAGTGGTCAAGTTGCGGGCCTTGAGCTTCTCCGGGTCGAGCCAGACACGCATACTGTAGTTGGCAGTGCCGAAGACCGTCACTTCACCAACGCCGTTGACGCGGCTGAGCTCATCGCGTAACCGCAACGTGGCGTAGTTGGCCAGAAAGAGCGTATCGAGCTGGCGATTGGGCGAGATCAAGGAGAGCACGAGGATGAAGTTGGTTGACTGCTTCTTGACCGATACGCCCTGCCGCACCACTTCTTCAGGCAGCAGCGGAGTCGCCAACGCCACTCGGTTCTGCACCAGCACCTGAGCATCATCCAGATCGGTGCCGATCTCGAACGTGACGGTCAACGAATAACTGCCGTCGCTCGATGACGTGGAACTCATGTACAACATGTTCTCCACGCCGTTCACCTGCTGCTCAATCGGAGCGGCCACCGTCTTGGCCAGCACATCGGCACTCGCACCCGGATACACCGTCGACACGCGAATCGTCGGAGGCGTGATCTCCGGATACTGCTCGATCGGCAGGAAATAGAGCGCCACACCGCCGATCAACATCGTGATGATCGCGATGACATTGGCGAAAATGGGACGATCGATGAAGAATCGGGCAAACACGGTGAGCTATTGCTCCTCTGGCGAAGGCGACGGTGAAGGCGAACTGGCTGCAGGAGTACTGGCGGGTACGGCGCCGGAGGCAGCCGCTCCCGGGGCCGAGGGATCTGCAGACGCCTGGGAG
>JBGSHS010000347.1:0-11897 GCA_041752115.1 Pirellulaceae bacterium
GCGCGTCGAGTGGCAGCGGACCGTCGGCCGCGGGCGACAACTCTCCGGGCAGATACGCCTTCTGCGTGGGCAAAGTCGTCACGATGGATAGCCAGAACCGAGTGCTCAACAACGCCGTCGTGCTCGTCGCCAATGGCAAGATCGAGCAGATAGGCCTGCAGCGCGAGGTCGAAGTTCCAGAGGGCTATCAACGAATTGAACGCCCCGACCTGTGGCTCGTGCCAGGCCTGATCGACCCGCACAATCACAGCGCGGGCGCCATGTCTGATCTGCACGATTACGTCTACCTGACCAATCCAGGGCTGCGCACCGTGGAGGCGCTCGAACCAGAGAGCGAAAACAACCGGCGAGCTCGTGCCGGTGGAGTCACGACGGTCCTGATGCTGCCGGGCAGTGGCAACAACCTGAGTGGCTTCGGAACGCTGACCAAACTGGGCGGCAAGAACGTCGACGAGATGCTCATTCGCATGATCGGGTGCCTGAAGATCGCCCAGGCCGGAAATCCGGAACGGTATTGGTACGGAGTGGGACGGGCCTTCATGTACTACAATCTCCGCCAGACGCTCCAAAAAGCCCAGGCTTACCATCACGCATGGGACCGTTATGAGCGAGGAGAAACGGATCAGCAGCCGGAGTTCGATCTGTTCTGGGATGATTTTCGTGACGTCTTCCGCCGACAGTCGATCGCCCTGGTCCATACTCAGATGTACCAGGTCATGATGTCAACGATCGATATGCTGGTCGACAAGTTCGAGATCCGCGTGGTGTTGGGTCACAGCACGTTTGACGGCTATAAGACCGCACCGCTGGTCGTTCGGCACGACGACGTCTACACATCCAATGGTCCGCGCGAGATCTACTTCGATCGACAACAGCGGCGGATTATGGGCCATGCTGCCCGCTGGTGGCACGGTGGCATACGCCATCTGGGAGTCAACACGGACGCCGGTGTCTTGCCGCAGGAGGAGGTCTCCTACCAGGCGGCCATGGCCTGCCATTTCGGCTGGCAACCCTATCCGGCCTTGCGCGGCCTGACGCGAGTCGCCGCTGAGGCGCTGATGATTGAGGATCGAGTCGGTTCGATTGAAGCGGGTAAGGATGCCGACCTGGGACTCTGGACGGGCGATCCGGTCGATCCTCGCTCGTCCTGTGAATTGACCATGATCAACGGCCGCATTGAATACGACGCCAGCAAGCAGCGGCGATTCTGACGAGGTTCTCTCCATGCCCAGTTCTTATCGACGACGAATCCTGCTCTGGCCGTGTCTGGCCGTCGCTGCCCTGCTGCTCGCGCCCGGTGTCACGTTGCTCGCACTGGCCCAGAACGCCGACACCTCTCCGAAGACCGACACCTCTCCGAAGACCGACACGGCTCCGAAGGCCGATACGGCTCCGAAGGCCGATACGGCTGCGGACCTGGAGGCTGCCTCGAGTCTGAAGGAGGAAGTTTTTGTGGTGATTCGAGCTGGTCGCGTTCTCACCATGGCCGGCCCCGAACTGGAAGACGTCGAGATCGTGGTGGTCGACGGCCGGGTGCGGCTGGTGGGCAAAGACCTGTCGTATCCGCCCCACGCCGAGGTGATCGACGCCCGCCACGAGGTCGTGATGCCGGGTCTGATCCACCCCCATTCTCGATGGCAACTTCCCGGCTACGCACGCGAAGGACTACACGCCGACCGGTCGACTGCCAAGGAGGTCTTTCTCGATGAATTGGACTTCGAACCGTTTCTGGCCGCGGGATTCACCAGCGTCTGTTTCTATCCCGACGGTACCGGTGTGCCTGGCGTGGGAGCCGTCTATCGAGTTGCTGGCCCCGCAGATCGGCGTGAGTTGGGAACGGGATACCTGCGGGTGGTGATGGCTAGTCCGGGCCGCGACAAGCGGGTTCTGCGCGACGCGATCTCCAAGGCCCGCCAGGAAATCGAGAAAGTTGAAAAGGCACGCAAGCAGTGGGAAGAGGAGCAGGCGAAGGCTCAGCAAGAGGCCAAGAAAGACGCTCCCGCCGAAGGCAGTCAGACGCCACCAGGAGGAGGTGACGGTCAGAAGCCTCCGGCCGAAAAGAAAGAGACTCCCACCGTCAAGACCGACGCGCCCCCGGCCGGCGAGAAGAAAGACGACGCGGCGGCCACCGCCGATAAGCCGAAGGAATTCGTTCCTCCTCCAATTGATCCCACCGTGCTGGCGTTCGTGGAGTGGATTCGGGACAAGAAGGGAACACCGATCCTGTATGAGCTGAATTCGGCGGCCGATCTGCTGCATTTGGACGATGTGCTGCGTCAAGGCAAAGAGCTCCCCGGGGACTCGCTGCTGCTGTCGTCGAGCTATTATGGCGATTGGTTCCGCGTGGTGGAAACGCTCGGCCAACGTCACGCCACGATCATCATCAGCCCAGGTATTGGAACACTGCCCGACACCGACGTTCGCTATCACCTTCCGGCAGAACTGGTCCTGGCCGGCTGCAGGATTTCCCTCACACCCCGCAACGACTCACCGGCCGCACTGGACCAGCACCGCTTGCAGGTAGCCGAATTGGTTCGAGCCGGCTTGCCACGCGACGAAGCACTGAAGGCCATGACCCTGCGGCCAGCCGAACTGCTGCGGATCGAATCGCGGGTCGGCTCCATTGAAAAAGGCAAAGATGCTGATCTGGTGTTCCTGGATGGAGACCCGTTGGCCCCACAAACCAAGGTCAAGCGAGTCATGACTCTGGGACAGATGGTGTGGGAGTCCAAGCAATGAGCGGCGAATACCGACCGTGCAACTGGCCAACTGCCGTCTGCTTGGCCATGATCCTCCTGCTGGCGATTCAAGAGCTGACACTGGGCCAGACCCAGCCCCCTCGGCCTTCCCGCCGACGCGATCGCTCGGCCCAAACACCCCCCGCCGAAAGCCCAGCCCCAGTGGCCAAAGATGTCGAGGCCGATCGCAAAGAGGATCGGTACCTGGCCATCACCGGCGCCACCGTCCATACGATCACCGGTCCAACCCTGGAGGCCCCAACAACCGTCCTGTGCAAGAACGGCAAGGTGCTGGCCATCGGGCACAACCTCGTGATTCCCGATCAGTCTCAGAAACTCGACGCCACAGGCTTCCACGTCTACCCGGGCCTGGTGGCAATCCAGAGCGAAGGGATCGTAGGCAATGAGCCCCCCGAAGACCACACCGATCCATTTCAACTCTCCATGACACTCGCCTTGGCTGGCGGAATCACGACGGCCGTCACCGGAAACACGGCCGCCAAGCTCACCTTCGGCACACTCGAAGATCATGTGCTCAAACGCAATCTGTTCTATGCGTTGAACTACAGTCGGCAGAGCGCCGCGGAACGGCAGAAACTGCGCGCCACGCTGGATCGTGTACAGCAGTACCTGCGCGATCTGGACACCTACGACAGCGCGAAATCGCAAGACCCTTCGGCCAAGGAACCGGACAAGAGCTGGATTAAGGGTGAATTCGACGTGGCGTTGAAATTGCTGCGGCACGAGATGACAGCGGTCGCCACCGCCCATACCGCCGACCAGTTGCGAGACTTGGCCGAACTGGCGCAAAGCTACGATTTCCAACTCGTGGTGCGAGGAGCGCACGAGGGCTGGATTGTCGCCCCGGAACTGGCCCGCGCCGGCGTGCGCGCCGCCGTGACACCCCGTACCCGCGCCGATCGAGACGAAGAAGTCAATCGCCCCAACGGTTCGTCCATCGAGAATGCCCGGATCCTGTACGAGCGCGGAGTGCCGCTGGCGATCGTGCCGCTGAGCGCCCAAGTCTCGCTGGGCGGCATTGCGGGACGCGATCTCATGCATCTGCCCATGGAAGCCGCCTTCGCCGTGCGGGGCGGTCTCCCACAGGACGCAGCGGTGCGCGCCATCACCATCGATGCCGCGCGGATCCTGGGAGTGGAGCATCGCGTCGGTTCCATCGAGGAAGGCAAAGACGCCGACTTCGTCATCACCGATGGCGACCTGCTCCACTATATGACCCTCGTTCGCTGGACCATCGTCAATGGCCGAGTAGCCTACGACAAACAAGAGGAAAAACTGCTCGACCACATCCGCCCCGATGGTCGTCGCGACGCACCACCACCCGCCGACTATTGGCCACGGTCGCTCGGCGAACCCGTGTCGGGAACCACCGGCGCTCCCGCCGTGCCCCGCTAATACCGACCGCGATCCTGCGCCGCGTCGCTGCCATTGACGAATGACGAAATACCCCGTGGCGAAAGTCGACCGCGTACTGCCGCATCAAGCCGGAAGCAGATTTCGTCGAGACCGCCGGACAGGTTGATTCGGCGTGCGAAATCCGTCATGACACTCATCATGGGGCGCTTCGTCATGCGGCATTTCCTGCGAGGTCGCCCAGCTGCGCACGGTTGTCCCGAGCCGCCTTGTCGGCGTTGGTCGCGCATCGGGTGACGCGCAAGCAAGTGCCGGCGCATCCGTCTGCCGTTCCCAGGCGGCATGCTGTTCCCGGGCCGTCAAGAAACAACAACAACCCCTCAAGAAACACAAACCGGTGCACCCTCGCGTCGAGGAGCACCGGCACTGTGCTGCGGGATGGTCGGCCGATAGCCGATATGAGAATCAGTAGCCGATTGTCGATGGATTGTCGAGGAAGAAATCGCGCGGACCACGGGTCGTGTAATACGGGTAGGCATAGGTTCCGGTGGGCGGTCCGGCCGGTTCAACCTGCTGTGCATAGTTGTGCGGTATTTGCGGTACGTAGTCGGCAGAGTTGCGGACGCCACACCCCGGTACCCCGCATCCCTGCGCACCACAGGCGGCGTATTGGCCGTGGCCACCTGGGCCACAATGCTTGGCTAGATTGCTGTGCGTCTGGCATCCAATGCTCGCCATGGTCACAAACGCCAGGAGAAGCAACACACGTTTCATCGGATAAGTTCCTTCTGTTGCGATGTCTGGGTCGGACTCGGTATCTGCCGGGGGTGAGTGTGCGGAAACCGACCATCCGGCTGAGGGTTTGCGAAATGGCAGGGCGCAAACACAACCGATGCTGCTAAAATGATCATCGGCGGCACAACCGGGAAAATTAAAGGAATCGCTAGCTCAGGAATCGTGCGCATCGGTCGAGCGGGTAGCGTTGAGCGGGCTCGACAGCGTCGCGTCGTCCTCGTCGCTGACCCACGATCATTCGCCTTAGGTGCTCTCGCACAACGTGAATGTCGACTGGGCCCGGGGGTGAACTCAGCCAGCAGCATGTTGAACAATCGGTTTTGCTCAAGCTCTTCAGTTCTCCTGCACAACAGACGTTCTACCAGGCACGGTGATCAGCGTTTGCTGGGATAGGTGATCTATGGCCCGTCCTTCCTCCCATCCTCCCACCCCCTCCGCGGGTAATCAGGCCGACGAGCGGCTCGAGTCGGTCAACCGCCCACACCCCACGCCTCGACTCCAATTCGGACTGTCCAGCTTCCTGAGGACCTTCACCGTAATCGCTGCAGTCAGCGCTCCGTTGGCTTACTTGGGACGGGCTATGCGTGGCGAGCGAGGAGCCCATTTTGTCTTCATTCTCCTTTGCCTGGCCGCTCCCACCCTGGCGCTGGTCTTCATCAGTCTGATCAATTCCCTGTTTGAACGCCGACGCCCCTGAATCACCGGGCACGATGCAGCCGCACCTCCAGAAAATGACGAATCCCCTGCCGAACCAACCCGCGACCATAACTCGACCAACCCGCATCCAGCTCGACGCGAAATGATGCCGTCTTGTTCCGTCGTTGGATGTGTCGTCATTGGCCGCAGCGTGCCCGCAAATCGCGACCGGAGATACCGGCATCGCACAACGCAACCCTCTCCCGGCGTTCCCTCGTCCCCCGCGCCGCCATGCGTGTCCCACCTACGTGCCCCGCGAGCCGGCCCGTCGGCTCGCGCTTCCGTTCTGCGAACCCGTGCGCAATAAATGTTAAAATAGGCAATTCGGGACACGTGAGATTTTTGGGTGTTTTTCCCCGATTTCGCCTCACCCCCTCTACGCACCCATTCCTTTTCCCTATTAGACTATCCTGCGCTGTCGCAGTAATCGGCAAAGTCATGCTGTGCCTGAGAGCTCAAATCCCGCGGCGGTTGGTGTGGTTTGTAGGAGTTGCTCGCGCACTACAAATGGTTCAATCGATACAGTCGCCTCGGCTAGAATCTCCCGATCAGGCTAGATGGACAAAACCAGCAATAAATGATGTTTGGTAAAGACAGATAAACCGGGAAGTCGATACGTTTCCAAGCAATACAGCAAGTTGGGCTTGCTGATATCTTTGCCACATCCTTCGCCAGGCCGCCGACCACAACAGAGCACGCGGGGCCGGCGGCTGGGTGCAGAGAGAATTGCGATGTAACACGTGTTTGTTGGACCCTAGGAGCCCTCCCAATGAAGAGCCGTATTTTTCTTCCCGCCCTGTTGGCGGTCGGCCTGTTCTGTTTGGTCAGCACCTCCAGTGCCAGCGCTGGCCTGTTCGGACACAAAGGTTGTTGTGAGCCAGCGTGTGGGTGCGAGCCCGCTTGTGGCTGCGAAGTGACCTGCTGCGATCCGTGCTGTGCACCGCGCGTCGGCCTCTTGGCTCGTCTGCGTGCCAAGTGCGCTGCCAAGCATTGCTGTGAGCCCGTTTGTGAGCCGGCTTGTGGTTGTGAAGCGCCGGCATGCGAGCCCGCTTGTGGCTGCGAACCGACCTGCTGTGAGCCATGCTGTGCGCCGCGCGTTGGCCTCTTGGCTCGTCTGCGTGCCAAGTGCGCTGCCAAGCACTGCTGTGAGCCGGCTTGTGGTTGCGAACCGGCTTGCGGTTGCGAACCGGCCCCGGCTTGCGAGCCCGCTTGTGGCTGCGAAGTGACCTGCTGCGATCCATGCTGTGCACCGCGCGTCGGCCTCTTGGCTCGTCTGCGTGCCAAGTGCGCTGCCAAGCATTGCTGCGAGCCCGTTTGTGGCTGTGAGCCCACCTGTGGTGCCGAGCCGAGCTGCGGCTGCAACTAACGCTCAAAATCCTCTCAGGAACTGCTCACCAGAAGTTGGCAGTGACTGTGAAGTTGAAGTGAAGTTTGCCCATGACCCCCGCTGCTGTTGCAGACGGGGGTCATGTGTTTCTTGACGTGGTGAGTGTCCGCGCAACCCGATTCTGCTGGCCTTCGCAGAACGGCTCGGTCATGCGCGGTGACCGGACGCGTCCGCGTGAGAGCGGGACACGTCCGAAGCTCGTTGTGTGCAGGCAGCGGCGTTCAGTCCCAGGGGCTACCGTCCTTCTTGGTGCCACAGATCGACACTTCCATCCCCATGGCCTGGGCCATGGCGGCCTTGGCCAGCATGGCCCGATCCGCATCTTCGGCCGACTTGGCGTAGGCGACCTGGATGTGGTTGGCCTTGTGTTTGGCCATGAATTGGTCGCGTGACACACCGTAGGTGACAGCATGCATGATCGGCCACTGCGAGGTCGTGGCCTCCCAGCGTCGCCGCGTTTCGCCATCGGGCAACTTGATCACACCAGCCCGCCCGAGGTCCATTTTGAGCTGATCCTGTTCCACGAAAATCCGCGACCAGACGATTTCACCTGGCTTGGAGATCCCTTTGAGCGTGCCGCCGCCGTTTGGGAAGTACATGGCGGGCTGTCGTTCGCTGGAAGCTCCTTTCCAGCCGCCGATGAAATGGGCCGGGGGGGCCGAACCGCTGATCAGCAATACCCAGACATAGTCGCGGGTGGTTCCCGAAGCATCCCAATCACCCCACCGCACATCATGGAGCGTGTTTTCCACCGGTTGCCCCATGGCACTGTGAATGCGGAAGGTCATCAGGGCATCGAGCCCCGCACACTCGTCCACTTCGTTGAAATGGGGTAGTGGCTGACCGCGATAGAGAATTCGCTTGCCGTCGCGGCTCGTGACCGGCGGGCGTTGCGCATTGTTGAGGGTCCCTTCCACCAGATCACTGGCAGGCATCAGGTCTTTGAGCCCCTGCTGATACTGAATGCCGATCAGATCGCAGCCGAAATCATCAGCGATCCGCACGGCCGCAATATACATTTTGCATTGGGCCAGAATCTGGGCGTCGGTCAGATCTTCCTCATGCTTGGGCCCTGTGACGAAGGTCATCCCATGCTGCTGCATCCAGTCGCGTACCTCCTGGGCTTCGGCATCACTCACTTGGGTGGACTCGTAATAGAGTGCCGACTGGCTCAGCCGTTCCTTGTACACTCCGATCGGGTTGAGCAGTTCATCCTGGATGATGGCATTGTACATGCCCATGCACCCTTCGTCGAAAATGCCCATGATGGCCTTGTCACGCTTGAGTTGCTCGGCAAGTGCTGCTCCCAGCTTCTGCTCCGAGCCACCCACTTTCACCTTGCCCAGCGGAACAACATGGTTCGTGCGATGCTGGATGCGGCCCTTGGTCAGCCACTGACCAAGCTTCTTACGGAAGTCCGGGGCCGAAAAGTCCTCACCCCACAGCGTGGAGTATTTCTTGCCTGCCTTGGTGAGCGATCCGTTCAGATTGAGCATTCCGACCAGACCAGGCCACGTTCCTGACCAGTTGGCGACGGTCAGAATCGGCCCCTGGTGACTGAGCAGGCCGGAAAGCACGTGGTGCGAGTACTGCCAGACAGCCTCGGCCACGATCAGCGGGGCGGTCGGGTCGAGTTTGGCAAACACCTCCATCCCCTGACGCTGCGAACCGATGAAACCGTGCTTGGCGGCTGCATCGTACTTGTGGCCGCGCACCAGCTTGTAACCATTGGCGGCCACCGCTTCGGCCAAGGCGCGTTCCATTTCCTCCTGGGCGGCCCAGCAATTCTGGTTGGCAGAGAGACGCAGATCGCCACTGGCGACCAGCAGTACCTCGTTCTTGCGTGCTTTAGCTGCGGGGGATACTTTCGGCATCTTGTAAGTAGGCATGGCTCATCATCACAATGGCAAAAGGAAGATCAAAGGAACAACCGCAAGACTCCAGCCGCATCCGGAGCCGGAGCCGCTGCACCTCCCGAACGGACCGCTCAGGCCCAGATCAACAGGGCCACCACCACAAGGGCCACGCTCAGAATGCGCCACGGCGACAGCCGCGAAACGGATCGAACGAGCTTAAACCTTGTGCCGCCCGATGTAAATCAGGTATTGGTGGCGATCGTGCCATTTCTTCCTCGCGGCAGCCCGTCCTCAGCGGTCCGCACGCTGCCCATGACACACGCGCGCATGAGAGCGGCTCCAGCTCTCCCAGCCATCGCACGCTCCCGAGCCCTTTCGTCCACCCCAGTGAACCGTGGAGCCAGTGGCGCAGTACCCGGCAGCCCCACGGCCCAGACGTGCCTTTGGCTGATGGCCCGACGCCCTGAAGGCGAGTATGCTGTGAGCTGGTCGGCCCTCGTTTATTGACAGTCAGGCCCCCGGCGAGAGAGAATTATTCCAGAGGGGTCCGCCGCCTGACGACCGGCCGGCAGCTGAAATCACGTAACGCGAATCAAGTGTCGCTCTTCCTGAAACAGCCGTCTTGAGAAAGTAATCACTGTGAGTGCTGGGAAACGCCTGCGATCGATCGGATGGTGGAACGGGTCTCTCTGGCGGAGTCGGCCAGCAAGCCGGCGGGTCGGCTCAATGCTGGTGGGCATAGTGTGGCTGACG
The DNA here is from genome assembly GCA_041752115.1 of Pirellulaceae bacterium. Lineage (GTDB taxonomy): Bacteria > Planctomycetota > Planctomycetia > Pirellulales > Pirellulaceae > JAJRVM01. The sequence continues at coordinate 9,600 of JBGSHS010000347.1, forward strand.
ATGGCCGGCTGTTCCGGCGGCGAATATACTCGGCGGATGCAGGAGACGATGAGTTCGCTCAAGACGCAAGGCGAACGAGCCGCTTCGGTCTTCGCGAAGCCGTTTTCGGTGCAAGACTCCACAGGCGGATCGACGGGCATTTCGCTGCGATTGCCGGTGTACGTCAATGACAAAGCCAAGATCCTCACAGGAACGGACCCGGACGCGCAGCCCTCGTTCGCTCAACTCCCGGGATTCGCGTTCAGCTATGAAGTCGCGTTGGAGGCGGAACTGGCCTACGTCTACTTCGCCAGTGTGCCGGTTGATCAGAAGTCGGCCACCGATGTGGAAACGGAAGTGGTGGCGGCGATTGGCAGCAGTTTTTCAGGCGCTTCATGGCAAGACGCCACGCTGGAACGATTCCAAGGGGGTCCGATCACGGTGCGGCGGATCACAATGGTGGGCAAACAGAAATTCGGTTCCCAAGTGACCGACGGTCGTTTCGATTTGTACCTGGTCAGTTCGTCGAAGAGTCACGTGTTGATCGGTTGGAGAGCTTCCGATGCCGTAGCTGCCAGCAACGGGTTCTTTGACAAAGCCGCCATATCGATGGGCACGGTCCAGGGAAACACTTAGGAGTTCTAGCAAGACACAGGTGTCGACCGGGTCAGGGAGGTGAACTCACTTGACAGCGTGTTGAAGGGGCGGTTTTGTCAGAGCTCCTTAGCCGTTTGTTCGGGGTTTCCCATGTGTCGAGTCCTCGCCGCCTCGCCAGAGCTTGCTCGACACCGGCGACAAGAAGTGGCATAATGGTGGCTGTCGGCGCATCCCGTTCGCTCCAATCCGCGAGGTTTCTCCCCATGCGTCAAATTCTGGTGACCAGTATTGGCGTCGTTCTCATTCTGTCACTTGTTGGCTGCGGTGGTGACTCGGGTACGAGCGTCGCGCAGTCCAGTAGTGGGACATCACCGGGCGGCGGGCCCCCCGCACCCTCTTTCAGTCCGCCGGCGGCTCCCAGCGCTTCCTCCAGCGCCGATTCCAGCGAATCGGACACGCAAGCTACGGAGGAAGAGTCCAGCGGGGCCGAAGAAACGGGACGGAGCCCCATGGCCGCTGGATCAGCCGGCATGGGAGGCTCTTCGATGGCGGCCGGTTCCGGGTCTCCTGGCCCAGGTGGATATCCCGGTATGCCCGGCTCGAGCGGTTATCCCGGCATGCCCATGGGTGGCGGTGGCCCCGGCATGCCCATGGGTGGCGGTGGCCCAGGAATGCCGATGGGAGGCGGCTCATCCGGTCCCGGCGGGTATCCCGGTATGCCCGGCTCGAGCGGTTATCCCGGCATGCCTATGGGAGGTGGTGGCCCAGGCATGCCCATGGGAGGCGGCTCACCAGGCCCAGGCGGATATCCCGGTATGCCTGGCTCACCAGGCCCAGGCGGATATCCGGGGATGCCTGGCAGTCCGATGGGAGCGGGCACTGGTGGCAGCTTGGCCGCCGGCACTCCAGTTGCCGAACCCACTCCGGAAACCCTTGTGGAAAAGGCCGAGCGAGTCATCCGCAGTGGCCAAGAGAAGGAAGCCTTCGACTATTTGTATGCGGCGGCGTTGGAAGACGACTCCAGTGATGTTCTCAAGAACTTCCGTTGGTCCAATGGCCTGAAACGCCCCACGTTGGCTGTGCGCTGGGGCATCGGCGTGGAAGTTACCGTCTCACCCAAGAACTACGAAGGTAACTACTATCCGTCGGGTACCAGCCAGACGCTGCCAGAACGCACCCGGCGCACAACGGGTAACCGCCGTGGTGGTGGATATGGTCAAGGCGGCAGCAGTCGCACCAATCCTATGGCAACCAGTGGTGCCCCTTCCATGCCCATGATGGGTCCGGGCATGGGTATGGGCTATCCCGGTCAGGGCGGCAGTGGGAACAGCAACAACGCCGATATGCAGACGCTCAAACAAACCGCTGGTGAATTGGGGGACGAGTTCGTTAAGCGCGTGCAGCAAGGAATTGAAGCCGGCGATTATGGCGACTCGCTCAAGCAGTTGATCGAAGCCACCCGCCGCCCCGCTCGGCCTGCAAACCGTGGCAATACAGGGTATGCAGGAACCGGATACCCTGGCGCCGTGGGTCCTGGCAGTGTTTATCCTGGTTCCAGCTATCCAGGCAGTAGCGTGATGCCGCCCGGTTCGATGCCGCCCGGTTCGATGCCACCCGGTTCGATGCCACCGGGCATGATAGGCCCCGGAATGCCGCAACCTGGCGCGAGCTCTCCGCCGACAACGAGTCCTGGGGGATCGGCGCCCGCGCGGCGAGGGCCGA
>JBGSHS010000348.1:0-11753 GCA_041752115.1 Pirellulaceae bacterium
AGGCATCGCTGCCGGAGTGGTTCTGCGCCTGCGCCGGCGACGGGCCCACGGGGCGCATGCGATATGGCTACGCGGAACCGGGATCGGCGAGCCCGGGTTCTCACGGGGTCGGATAAGCGTTCTAATGGTCTCCTGCTCCAGATGTTCCGTTGCCGTGTGGGAGGTTTGTATGAACGTGCGATCAATTACCGTGCTCATGGGATCAATGTTGTGTTGGGGGGGAGTGGCGCGGGTGGATGCTGCCGAGGACGCGCCGCTGGTCCGTGAGGTTCACACCGGCTACCTTCTGGACTGCACGTTCCGGGCCATTCGACCTTATATCTGGAAAGCGGAGCCGATCCTGACTGGTTGGGATACCGACGCCCGGGGCGGCGGGTGGGAATCGAGTCCGGCCGGATTCCTGCCCGACAGTTTCGCCTTCCACAAAGACTGGTTCAAGCTGCAAGATATCAGCCCCGAGTACGCCGTTACGCTTCGCCACAAGCTGGCTCGGCAGACAGAAGGTCGCATCAGCTGGGAGATGCGATTCATGCTGCCTGGACCACTCAATGGAGCGACCTGGCAGCTGCGCGACCTGAACGACGTGGCGGTGGGACTGGTCGTCCACGAGGACCAGCTGTGTTATGAGACGTCGAGTGCCCCCGTCCCATTGTTGCCGCTCGCCTGGAACCATGAATACGGCGTGCGCGTCGATGCGGATCTGAATACGAAGACCGCTGTTGTGCAGGTGGATGGTCAGATCAAGGCCTCCTCTGTGCCGTTTGTAAGTCCTGTCGATTCGATCGACTACCTATCGATCGCAACCGGCGAGGCAGCGATGGGGGAGATGTTCCTGCCGCTCGTGCGAGTGGCTAAGGGGTATGCCCTGAACGAGACTTTCGTGACGTGCGCTGACGGCCACGCTCCGTCGGATTGGGATGTGCAAGGTGCGGTTTCGGTCGAAGCATTTCGCTGTTCGTCAGGTCCCGACACGCTCAGCCTCAAACTCCATGGGAAGGCGGTGACGACAAGAGCGTTTACCCCTTGCACCGCGCGCACGGTCTGGGAGTTCAAGCTCCTGTTGCCCGAAAAGTGCGACGGCGCGTCTGCCGAATTGCGGCACGGCTCTTCGGAAGGATGCACGATCGTCTCGCAAGACGGCGATTTCTGCTACGTCAACCCGCTCGGCAGTCACGTGCCGCTGGTGGACGACTACCGACAGAACCTCTGGTATGACTTCAAGATCGTTGCCGATCCAGCTTCCGGCTCGGCCGAGATCCGGGTCAACGGCAAGTTGATTCGTTCCGTGGTCGACTTCTGTCCCTCTGGCCAGACGCTGCAGAGTGCGCGTTTCTCCACGTCCGATTCGGGAACCATGTGGATTGATGATGTGCGGATCTACCCGTGGCGCGACTATCCTGCCGATTATGTGCCGGAGCCCACTGCTGTTGCTGACAAAGACGACTACCTGATCGGCGTGCAAAGCTGTTCGCTGTGGAAAGAAGGAGATGCCTACGCAGGCTGGGACTATGTCTATCCGTTTGCGGAACGCCGCAAGCCGCTGCTGGGCTGGTACGACGAGGGGAATCCTGAAGTGGCCGATTGGGAGATCAAGTGGCAGGTGGAGCACGGCATCGACTTCGAGCAGTACTGCTGGTATCGACCAAACGATGCGGTCAATCAGCCGATCAAGGATGGCGTGTTAGAGCAGGGAATCCGTCAGGGGCTCTTCAACGCCCGGTACAGCGGACTGAAGAAATTCACGATCATGTACACCAATCAGGGCGCAGGGGACACGAATCCGAGCGACTGGCAGGAGCATATGATTCCCTACTGGATCGAGTATTTCTTCAAAGACCCGCGCTATCTGAAAGTCGATGGCAAGCCGGTCCTGGCCATCTACTATCCCGGCAATTTTCTCCGCGATTTCGCGGGTGTGGAAGGGGCGCGTCAGGCGCTCGAGACGCTGCGTGACGAGTGCGTACGAGCTGGTTTTCCTGGCGTGATCGTGTTGATGGAGTTGCGCACGTCCGACCGTAATGTGCTGAAGAATATGCGGGACATGGGGGTCGACTACTGCTATGCGTACACCTGGGGAACGGCGGATGCGAACCGCCAGCGACAAGCGAATGTCGCGCAGCGCGAAGCGGCGGCGGAGGAGGGCATGCGGATGCTGCCAAGCGTCTCTGTGGGATGGCAGACGTCACCATGGAACGGGACTCCCGATCCGGGCGATGGCTGGGTGTCGGTGGACGACTACCGTCGATTGGTCGCCTGGGCCAAGGACGAGTTTCTGCCGACACAGCCATCTGGCTCGTTGGGCCGGAGGATGCTCATGCTGGCCAACTGGAACGAGTTTGGCGAAGGGCATTTCATCATGCCTTCGAGTCTGGCCGGGTTCGGATACGTCGATGCATTGCGCGCCGTTTTCGGCCCACCAGGTCCGCACGTCGACTCGGCGCCGTCCCCGGCGCAGATACGACGTTATACGGCCTTGTTTCCGCGGCAGTAGCCTCGGTTCGGCTGAGACCACCAAGCCGTGGCGTGGCGATACCCACTTGCGTCTGCACCGGGTGCTCGTCCAGCAGGAACTGACTGAATTTCGCACGGGCTTGCTGTGCTGAATCCCATCGATGCCATGATGTATGGCCATCGGCGGCGCGGTAGATTCACTTCAGCGGATGACAGTCGCCACCGGCTCTATCTGACGGAGGGAAACATGTTGTGCCACGTACGATGGTATCGCCTGGCTCTGGCACTGACCAGCACGGTAACGAGCATGTGGTGGACTGCAGCTGCGGTGAGTGCGTCGCCGGAAGAGCGGCTGGCGAACTTGGCTGAACAGGTTGGACAGCCGGTGGATATCGCACCTTGGGGGTACGCCTGGCGTGCGGATCGGCCCGTGCAGCACGAACCAGAGGCATATTTCATACCGCGCCGTCTCCATCGGATCGACAGCGTGTACCGCACGGCTGCCGCGGCTCTTCCGCCCGATCAGCTCAAGAGTATCTATTACGACATGCCCGATCTGCTCCAGCCGTTTCCTCAGGCGCCCCAAGGTCGGCTTCTGGCGGCATTGCTCTGGACGGGAGGCCTGGCGCACTATCAGGTTGAGTTGCACTGGCCCGTGAGTGCCGACAAGATTCCGGCTCCAGATCAGCTCGAGGTTCGCGTCTATCCGACATCGTACGGCTGGTTCGGCTGGACGGTGGATCGAGTGCTCGCTGCGCCAGAGGTATCAGCAGATGGACGTGTGTGGGTTTACACGAGCGAGCCGCTGGCGAAGATGGACTGGGCGTACAACGTCCGAGTGGATGCGGCAACGGAAATGGTGGCTGTCTTTGCCGATGTTCCGGCAAACAACAGCGTCGATGCAATTGCGGTGCCTTCGCTGCGTGTGGTCAGTGCCGACGTGGGCGTGTGGAAGCGCATCGATCTGGAAATCGAGTGGGGATTTCTAACTGGCCAGGAGGTGGTCCGGTTAGATGGCCACCTGGACGCTCACGTGGCCATGATCGGCTCAGTGGCGCCGTTGGTCGAGGACTCGGGAACCACGATGACCGGGCCGCTGGGATGGCAGTCGCAGGTTGCTTCCGGGAAGCGACGGGGAGTTGCCGTGTCCGCACTCTACGCGCCTGAGAGTCGTGCGGGGCTCGACAGTCGGTTGACGGTGTGGACAGGCTCGTCCCGTTCTACCGGTTTCACCATACGGCTTCGTGATCTGGACGTTGGCCCCATTCTGATTCCACAGCAAGGTATCTTCGTCTGTCGTGCCGGGGAAGGGCACACCGCCCGGCAGTTCATCCAGGATTTGGCTGACCAGAAGCGACAAAGCGTTGTCCAAGCGGTGCGCCAACATCGTGAAGCTGCATCGTGGGATGAAGTCATGCAGGAGGTTCGATTGTGGACCTGTCAGGCCGGGACTTCGGCGCCCCCGTTTCCACAGGTTGATGATCCTCCGATGCAGGTGTTGCTGTCCGACGAGCGGTGGACCGAGGCATGGCGAGCCGCCACACAGCAGCTGCGCGGCAAGCATATGTGGGGCGGCCTGGCGTTTGAAGTCGCCCGAGTCGCACACGACATGGACCTGGTCGGACTGCATGACGAAGCGGACAAGGTCTACCAGCATTTTCTCGACGCGCCAGGGGCGAAGTCGGACGGCGACTACTCCGACGGACAAGGGGCGTTCGAGTGGGCGACGTCGCTAAGACATGACATGGGATATAGTCACGATGGCACACATGCTTCGACGGGACGGCTCCTGTTCGCGATGGCCGATCGCTACTTTCTGACTGGCGATCGCCAATGGCTGCAGCAACGAATCGCTCGTATGCAGGCCGCGGCCGACTGGATCATTCGCCAACGTCGTACGTACCTGCCAGACATACCCAATCGGCAGGACTTGTTGGTGGCTGGACTGATGCCTGCCTGCATGTTAGGGGATTACGCGATTCCCAGCTGCGACTGGCACTGGTATTACGTGGACAATGCTCTGGCCCTACAGGGTCTACAGCGCTTTGCGGATGCATTGACTGAGCTTGATCTCCACGCTGGACAGAAGTATCAGGCCGAAGCAGAGGCGTTTCGTAGCGATATCCGCCACATTGTGGAAAGGGAGGCCGCTTTGGCGCCGGTACGGCTCGGCCGCGACGGAGCCTACCACAGCTATCTGCCACGCATGGCGTATGCCGCCGGACTGCCAGGGCCAGAGCTGGGGGCGCCGCAGTATCCAGATTGTGATCGCTTCATGGGAGCGCTGCCGCTGTGTGAGCCGTATGCCGTCATGGATGCGAACGACCCTCGTCTGCTCGACACCGTGTTGCTGATGGAGGAAATGGGGACTTCTGCCGAGGCGATACGGGAACGGGAGGAGCTGCGGCGGCAGAAAGGGCTTGCCACCGACGATGCCTGGTTCTGGCATTGTTTCGTCAGCTTGCCGAAGGCTTCGCATAATGCCAATACCTATCTGCTGCAGGACGATGTGCCCAACTTCCTGCGGTTCTGGATGAACTCCTATGCGGCGAATGTCGGCGCGGATGGTAAGCTGTGGGAGCATTGGCATCTGGGCAATTTTGATGCGTGTTCGGCACCGGACAATGGAACGGCTGGTTGGTTCATGGAGAACTTCCGTAACCTGCTGGTGATGGAAGTGGGAGAGAGCCTTTGGCTGGCGCGCGGAACGCCCCGTGCCTGGCTCGAGCAGGGCAAGAGCATCCAGGTGAGTCATGCGCCGACGCGTTTCGGTCCGGTCGCGTACACCATTGAGTCTGATACGGACGCCCGCCGCATCGCCGCCCAGATCAGCGTGCCGGAGCGAAAGATGCCGGAGGAGATCGTGCTGCGACTGCGTCATCCGCACTCGGCACCGATCCGCAGCGTCGAGATCAACGGACGCGGATCGGGCGATTTCGACGTGACGCGGGAAATCGTGCGATTGAAGGGGATCTCGGGGCAGGTGTCGATTGTGGTTGGCTACTGACGCACTTCGGTTGTACTCAGCGCCATCTCCTATCGTTGTCGACCGTTGTTTTCGAGGTGGCTGCGAACGGTTCCAGCTGAAGTACCTTCGGCAGGACACTTGCCGAGGGGTTGGCGGTCTGCGATATTGGGCCGGCTTGGGTTCTCCTGTCATTGCCGCCCGAAGTGAGACTGCTTATGGCCACCCCTCCCGCTCAGATGCCAGCTTCCGCACCCCGGGTCTACAACGCATCGGTCATCGCGTTTGTGGCCGCAATCGGCGGGTTTTTGTTCGGTTTCGATCTCGGGATGATCGGTGCAGCGAACATCTACCTGCGCGACCAGTTTCACCTGAACGAATCGCAGTTTGGTCTGGCGACATCCAGTGCCGTACTGGGGTGCATCTTGGGGCCGTTCGTAGGAGCGTGGCTTTGTGACGCGTGGGGGCGGAAGAAAACGATGATCATCGCTGCCCTGTTGCTCATCATCAGTGCCGTGCTGACCTCGATGCCCGATCTCTTGTTGGGAACAACCGATCGAGACACGATGCTGGTGTTCAATATCTTTCGTGCGTTGGGCGGATTAGGAGTGGGGCTCTGTTCGGTCGCTTCGCCCCTGTTCATTGCCGAAGTAGCGCCACCTGCTCGGCGCGGCGGACTGGGACTGATGTATCAGCTGGCGATCGTGGCGGGACACATTGCGGCTCCGGCCATCGGCTATCTCGTGGTGATCAGTCTGCCGCAATACGACGGCGTGGCTCCGATTGCCTGGCAGCAGCCTTGGCGATGGATGTTTGCTTCCGAGGCTCTGGCAGTTCTGGTATTCCTGGGGTTCGTGTTGTTCTTGCCAGAGAGCCCTCGCTGGCTGGCCGAGAAGGGCCGGTACGGCCAGGCACTCGATGTGTTGAAACGAGTTCTTGGATCGGCGGAAGCGCAACGGGAAATCGGAGAGATTCGCAAGTCGCTGGAAAAGGAGTCTGGCAAGTGGTCGGAGTTGTTCTCGCCCGGTTTGCGGTATGCTCTGCTGATCGGACTCCTCCTGGCCTTCTTCAACAACTGGACGGGGTGGAGTGTCATGGGGGGGTACATCCCCGTATTGTTGCAGTCATCTGGTTTAGAGGATCGTGCGCAGGCCATCTTCCAGTTCGCTCTGACCTATGCGTTCATGGGGTTGATGACAGTCGTCTCGCTGGTGCTCATGGACCGAGTGGGGCGACGACCGCTGTGGATGTTCGCTTCTTTGCTCATGGCCGGTATCACGTGCGTGACAGGTTTCGTGTTCCACTTCCATATCACCGGGCTGCCTGTTCTGATGGTGCTTATGCTCTGCACCGTGCCACATGGCATAGCCTTGGGCGGCATTCCGTGGCTCATGATGTCGGAGCTGTTTCCCAACCGCATCCGGGCCAAGGCCGTTGCTATCACGACCACGTTTCTGTGGATCACGATCTTCAGCGGCGCCTACCTGTTTCCTTCACTTGAGCGGATCTCTCGCGATCTGGTTGGTTCCGTCGGCGGTGTGTTCTGGGTGTTCACGGCGATCTGCCTGCTCGCGTTTGTGTTCGGCTGGCGAATCATGCCCGAAACGCGTGGCCGAACGCTCGAGCAGATTGCCCAATCGTGGAATGAGCCGTCTCGATGACGTCTGGCGATGCCCGCTGCTGCGGTGCACGCGGTGCCCAGGTGTTTGTTGGCGGGGCCGGAAGGCGACTTCAGGTTGGATCTTCGACGGCCAGAGCAGGGCTGGAAGCTGCCCCGTAGTAATCACCGATCTGCGGCGCGACCAGGTTGGACCGGGGATCGGCATGCAGCCGGAGAATGCGGGCCACCTCCTGCACGGTGTTTGGATGCGTTTGAAGCTTGCGGTGAGTGGCCGGCACCAGAAGCTCGCTCTCAACATGATCATGATGAGCGCTGTGGATGGGGACTACACCGTCGGCTGGCCCGCCCACCAGCATGGTGTGACCATTGCCAATGATGGAGTGAAGCCGCACGTGCTGGGCGACCGGCAGGTGTCGCATGACCTGCAGGACAGGATCCTGCGGTTCGAGCATATCGACGCTGGTGGGGATATGTCTGGCGAAGAACGGCCGGATGGCACCGCGGTTGCGTTGCAAAAATGCGTCGTACTCGTCCGTGAATTCGTGGGAACGAGTGACCAGATGGGAGGCGATTCGCCCCATCCATTCCTGCGCAATCGGCGAACCGCCGTGAGGCGTGCCGATGAAGATCGCTCGTTCGACAAACGGCAGTGGCTCGAAGAAGAACAGCTCTGACAGGTACTGGCGGATCATCTGGTCCGTTTCCAGGCACTCCAAGGGGCTCATGGCGAAAGAGCTCCACAGGAGCGTGTCGCTCTGCGTGACAAGCAGTTTGGAGACCAGGCCCCCCATGCTGTGCCCGATCAGCACGACGCGCCGTAACGCTGGATCGTGATGGTCTCTATCCAACGTCGCGATTGCCGCATGACACTCCTGCCGAATGTCTGCAGCCGATCGCAGGAATGGCCGCCCAGTCGAGTAGCCAAAGAGCCAGACCTGGTAACGTTCGTTAAACCAGTCTGACGCACGAAGTTCATTGATCAGCCCGTTCCAGGTCAGCGGGTCTGACAGCAAGCCGTGAACAAAGATGACGGGAATCTTGCCCGGCTGATAGGGCTCCAGCATGACGAGCTGCCCCCGGCGCTGCAGCTGATCGGGATGCATGAATGCCTGGTAATTCAGGTGCGGTGAGTTCTGGTTGAACCAGGCAATCGGAGCCGACACATCGGCTGCCAGCGGCCGCACTTCACCGGCACTCCCCGGCAGTGACCTGATCGCCAAGGGATTGAAGACATCCAGCACGAACGTTGCGGCAGGCTGCCTATCTTCTGGAGCAGCCTGGGACGAAGGTCGCAGTATGGCCGTGGCGGCGAATGGCAGTGACCGTGTGGCAAAGCGTTCCTGACTGTCACGCTGTCGCACACAGACCAGGGGAACTCCCCATCCGTTTCGCTGGTGCTTCCGCACCAGATGGGCATCGTCATAGTCCGCCACGGGAATCCAGAGATTGAAATCCTCCGGTCGCCAGGCAAACTCATGATATCGAAGCGGGACACGCTGCGGACCACTGGCCGTGTCGAAGGTCAAGCCATGGATCGGATCCAACTGGCCAAATCGCTGGGATGATACGATCAGCTGCCGCAGGCCCTGGTGGTAGACGGCTACCGCCTGACCGTAGTGCGGATCATCGGATGCCCCCGCCGCACTGACAACCTGCCAACACAGAGATGTGGCATTCAGAAAGCTGGCTGTCGCTGAAGGAACTCCTTGCTCGAGCAGACGTGCGCCTTCCTGCAAAGCCTGCTCGGCACGCTCCAGGTTTCCCAGTGGCTGCACATCTTCCGCAGCCTGAGGCGTTTCAACGGCATTGTGCCGGCTGATCCGCAACGGAGACAGGATGTCCGCACGCGAACAGCCGGCCGAGAGCAACGCTAAGCAGAGGAGTGTCCCGCACACTCCTGGAAAGACGGGCGAACGAGCATCGACGCAAGTGCAGTTAATTCGGTACCGCGCGGCCAAGGCATGCCCTCGAAAACACGCTGCGCTGCTGTGGAAATGAGTACGAGTGGGCCCATGCCAGCCGGCAGCACCACGACGTTCAGGCCGACTCCCTTCCTCCAGGCCGACTTCAGATGCAGGACAGTACCTGAAAGAGGGGGTTCCTGCAAGATCGACTGGCCACGCTCAAAGGGGGTGAGGCTTGAGGCTTGAGAGGTTTTGCGGCTCGCAGCTGTTAACGGCGCGATTCGCTGCTGCGGAGAGGGACTGGCCGTCACGAAGTGGTGCGGAAACAGGGAATGCGACATGGCAGCAATGCGACAATGCTCAATGGTGATGCGATGCGGCTCCCGCTGCCGGAGAGTGGGTGCTGGCGCCGCTTGCTCTTTCCCTTGGCGATGCGACATGCCTTGTTCGATATTCTGCGGTTCCGGTGCCCCGCAGCGCAGGGTGTCTGCTCGCAATACGCATTGTCGCAATTGAGGGTCATCACCCGCGGTGTCAGATAATGCCTGGAATGAAGCGGTACTTTGTCTGCTGCATGTACGCCTGATACTCAGGGAAGCGACGGAGGAACCGCTCCTCCACGAAAGCTCGCACCACATAGATTCCCATCCAGGTCAGATAGCAGAGAAACCAACCGAAGGTATAAGCGGCGGAAAAGCGATAGAACGCCAGAGAGAACCAGATAATCTTGAACGTAATGGACGGATGGCGAATGAAGCGATAGGGGCCTCTGGTCTGGATCCTCTTGTACGACAGATTAGAAAACGAGAATGCCAGAGCGCTGCCGCTCGCCATATAGAGCAGCAGGGCGGCTGTCATCGTGACATCGATGAACAGATTAACTCGCACGCTAGTGAACATCGCGGCAGAACCATCGGGTATGTGCGGGAACGTCACCAGGTAATTATTGACAAGGAAGATGAAGGGAACGTAGCACGATAAGGTAATGACCCAATGGATCAGATAGGGGTCCATTTCACGGAACCGAGTCTTGGTGAAACGAGACTCCCAGAAGTAGCCCATGGTCGCATTGTTGGAATCGACGAGCCATGCCAGGACGGTGAGCAGGAATAGCACGGCGAAGAATGTTTGTTGGGTCTGAAGTGAATCTTCGGTGAATGCCAGATGCAACTGGGCTGCTTGGGCGCGATAACGCAGAACGAAATTCGTAATGCCGGAAGAAACTTGTTCGGCCATGACCGGTACGAAATGCACGCGCAACGCGGCGGAGACAAACATCCGCTTGCTCGGCCGGCTGGTCAGCCTGCGCCAGAACCTTGTCAGCTTCCCGCGCATCAGGCATCTCAGCAGCACCGAGGTTGTCATGTATTGATCTGCCACGGTGTTGGCCAGGGAGTATCGAAACTGGTCAGCCAGGAAGAAATAGGGCCAGCCGCACACAGCAAAAGCACGGAGGAAGTCCTTGAAGAACCGACGCGTTTCGGTCGTCATGTCGCGGTAGAGGGGGGAACTGTACAGGGCGATGATGGCCAGAAGAACGAGTCCCCAGAACAGGTATTTCCCGGAGGCTGTCAAGCAGGATTGCTGGAAACTCCGCTTCGTGTAGACCTGTTTGTCTGTGACCATCGCATGAATGGTATACAGCGTGATCAGCAGGACGACCGGCAAATAGAAATACCTGTCAAACCTCACATGCCCAGGGATGAACAGCAAGAACGACAACAAGAACGAGAGGAAAATGTACAGGTAACAGAAGAAGGGATGGATCATGGTGTTGCCGGTGCTGGCGAGGGGCTCGAGTGCTGGGCGGAATCACAAACCTGTTGGCGGTGGATTCCGCTGTCTCCTCATACCCCCGCCCGGGACCCGTGTCAAGGACGCTGCGACCACCACGAAGCAGCGTTGACTGGTCGACAGGTCAACAGGCCCATTAAATGCTGCAACCGATACGACCGATCGTGGCAGTGTTGATTGAGGGAAACGGAGTCTGCCTCAGTTGTGGCTGGATGGGTGAGCGTCGAGTTCATCCACGCTGCCAGAACGGAGGCAGACTCAATACCGCTCGGCGCGAGAGTTGCTAGCCGGCATTTTCTCAGACGGGGCCAGTTAGTGATCGGCGGATATGTCATTTTGTGGGCATGTCGAACCACCGTGTCAAACAAGCGAAGATCGAAGAGTCGGAGATCACCAGGCTCGCATAGCAGATCGTCGGGCCAGCCGCTCGAGCATCAGCATACGCCGTCGACCCCCACGAGCTCCGCTCGTGCGGTGCATCAGACGGTCAGCTACTGCAACTGTGCACGCTGCGTTCCTGCGGATCGCTGACCGCCAAGGGCACGCGGTGGCTCGCCTGTCGGTCATGCTCAGTCATCTCCACGCGGCATTGCGAGCCGACTCGGACACGGAACCACTGGAGATCGCGTTTCGCCATCAAAACAACCGAACGCATCTGCTGCGACTGGGACGCATCTGGAGCACGGGGTTTTACATCGGTACGTTCGGCGAGTACTCGATGCAGGCCAGGCGGTGAGGAATCGTGTGGCGGCACCGTAGCTCACCATCTGCTTCACCGCACGAGCGGAGCTCGCGGGGGTTGGGGAAGGAAGGGGCGCGCGGCACCGTAGCTCACCATCTGCTTTCCCTGTGGCAGCTTCGACGCCCTGTTCGCAGCCTGCGGGGGCGCAAATTAGCTGACCGGATCAACCGGCCGATGGTTCAGATTATTTGACCCCGCCCGAGCCCGTCGCTATCCCGCTCCTGACCCCGCTTGCGTAGATTACATCTCGGACCCCGCCTCTTCGAGTGGCGCGGC
>JBGSHS010000349.1:0-48285 GCA_041752115.1 Pirellulaceae bacterium
GCGTGGCAATGTTGGGCGCACGCGGATGGCCGCCATTGACTAATCGCACTGACGGAGCCGGCCAGGTTCCGCGAAGACTGGAAGGACTATCACGATGATCACTCGACTTCCCGTACGGGCCCTCATTCTGAGCTGTCTGGCGTTGAACATCAGCGGCACGCCGCACGTGTGGGCGGCACAGCAGATGGATCTGGCTGGAGCCTGGTCGCTGCGTTTGGATCCGGAAGATGAGGGGGTCGGCCAGCAGTGGTTCTCCACCTCGTTGGCGGAGCCCATTCACCTGCCAGGTTCGATTCAGTCGCAAGGCTATGGTCAGCAGCCTACACTGGAGACCGCCTGGACCGGATCGGTTCGACCGGAAGTGTTGCAGATGCCGCGGTACGCTCCGTATCGCGATGCGGCCAACTTCAAAATGCCTTTCTGGCTTCAACCACAGCGGTACTACCAGGGCCCGGTCTGGTTCCAGCGCAGCGTGACGATTTCGCCACAGTGGGAAGGTATGCGAATTATTCTGCATCTGGAGCGGTGCCACTGGTTCACACAAATCTGGGTCGACGGCCAGTTGGCCGGCAGCGGCGAGAGTTTGAGCGTGCCGCACGAGTTCGATCTGACGGAGCTGCTCACGCCTGGCAAACACACGTTGACGATTCGTGTCGACAATCGCCTGACAATCGACGTGGGCGACAATTCGCACAGCGTGACCGATCACACACAGACGAACTGGAACGGGATCATCGGAGAGATTGAACTGCGGACGACACCGAAGATCTGGATTGCCGATCTCCAGGTCTACCCCGACCTGCAGCAGCACCTGGCGCGCGTTACCGTGCGCGTGGACAAGCGTTCAGCAGCGGCCGAGAACGTACCATTAGACCTGTCCGCGTTTCAAGGCGAGCAGCCGCTGGCCGCGGCCAGTACCATGCTGCTGGTGGAGGGCGAGTCGACAACTCATACGATCAATCTGCCGTTGAGCGACGACGTGAAGTTATGGAGCGAACACGAGCCGAACCTCTGCCGGGTCACCGCGACGATTTCGGGTAGCTCACAGCACCAGCGGTCGGCGACCTTCGGCATGCGGGAGATTCAAGCGACCGGGACTGAGTTCCAGCTCAACGGCCGTCCGATCCTCTTGCGTGGTACGTTGGAGTGCTGCATCTTCCCGCTGACAGGATTTCCTCCCACCGACGTCGACTCGTGGAAACGAGTCATACGACAGTGCCAGGCGTTCGGCCTGAACCACATCCGCTTCCATTCCTGGTGCCCACCGGATGCCGCCTTCCAGGCCGCTGACGAACTCGGATTCTACTTCCAAATCGAATGCGCCTCATGGGCCAACGGCAGTACCAGTGTCGGTGACGGTAAGCCGATCGACCAATGGCTGTACCGCGAAGCAGATCGGATTCTGACAGCGTATGGCAACCATCCCTCCTTCCTGTTGCTGGCGTACGGCAACGAACCGGCTGGCCCCGGCCCGCTGCATCAAGGGGAAGACTACCTCACCGCCTGGGTCAACCACTACAAAGAGCGAGCGCCTCGTCAGCTGGTCACGTGTGCGGCCGGCTGGCCGTACCTGGACGTGAATCAGTACCACGTGATGCATCATCCGCTGCGCCAGCATGGAGTTTTCAATCGCACGGCGCCGGACACGGTCCGAGACTATCGCGCGGAAGTGCAGAAACACGCGGTTCCCCTGGTCAGTCATGAGACGGGCCAGTGGTGCGTGTTTCCCAATCTGGACGAGATGAAGAAGTACACCGGCGTTCTGCAGGCGAAGAACTTCGAAATTGTGAGTGACTTCCTGCAAGAGCATGGACTGCTGGAGCAGGCATCGGAGTTCCTGATGGCGTCGGGGGCACTGCAGACACTGCTCTACAAAGAGGAGATTGAGATTCTGCTGCGTACGCCCGGTCTGGGTGGCTTCCAACTGCTGGATCTGCATGACTTCCCCGGGCAAGGAACCGCGCTCATCGGTGTACTCGACCCGTTCTGGGACCCTAAGCCCTACGTCACTTCCGACGCGTTTCGCCGCTTCTGCGGACCCGTTGTTCCCCTTGCTCGACTGCCGCGCCGCGTATGGACCAACAACGAAACGCTGACGGCTGACATCGAGGTCTCGCAGTACTCCGCCGAAGACCTGCGCGATCGGACCGTCGCCTGGTCGCTGCGCAGCGATAGCGGGCAGTCGATCGGTGAAGGTCGATGGACCGACGTCGATCTCGCGGCCGGCGGCTTGCGACCAGTGGGACCGCTGCGCTGCAGCCTCTCAGGGGTCCGCCATGCCAGCCGTTTGCGACTGAGCGTTTCGATTGAGGGAACGGCCTATGGCAACGACTGGGACGTGTGGGTCTACCCGCAGCAGGTCGACACGGGAGCATCAGAATCGGTCCTGATCGCCCATTCGCTGGACGATCAGGTGCGCTCGCGACTGGAGGCCGGCGGCAACGTTCTGCTGCTGCTTCCGCGCTACGCCGTGGCGGGCGATACCGCCGGCTCGTTCGAGGCCGTCTTCTGGAATCGCTTGTGGTTCCCGACGCAACAGGTTCATACGTTGGGCATTCTCTGCGATCCACAACACCCGGCGCTGGCCAGCTTCCCCACCGACACGCACAGCGACTGGCAATGGTGGGATCTCTGCAATCGGAGCAAGCCGATGGTTCTCGATAGTCTCCCCGCCCATCTGCAGCCGATTGTACAAGTGATTGACGACTGGAATACCTGCCGTAAGCTCGGCCTGGTGTGGGAAGCCAACGTCGGGAATGGCAGACTGCTGTTATGCAGCATCGATCTGCAGAAAGAACTGGAGCAAAGGCCCGTTGCCCGCCAGCTGCGACACAGCCTGCTCGACTACATGGCCAGCGATCGGTTCGCTCCGCGCGTCGCCATCGAGCTCAGCGATCTGGAGCCTCTGCTGCGCCAGCCGTCCTGGCTTCAGCAACTGGAAGCGACGGTCACCGCCGACAGCCAACAGGGTGGCTATGAAGCCTCGCTGGCCATCGATGGCAATCCGGAGACGATCTGGCACACAGCGTGGGGCGAGCAAGCAACTCCCCATCCCCATGAGCTGGTGATCGACCTGAAGAACGCCCAGCCGATTCAGGGACTGACATACCTGCCGCGGCAGGACATGTCCAACGGCCGCATCGCCGAGTATGCCATATTTGTCAGCAACGACGCGCAGCAGTGGGGTGAGCCGCTGGCGACCGGTCAGTGGCCTGACACGGCGGAGCAGAAGATCGTCCGCTTTTCGCAGGCGGCCACGGGCCGGTTCGTGAGGCTCGTGGCGCGCGCGGAGGTGCGCGGCCAGCCATTTGCCTCGGCCGCGGAAATCGACATCCTTCGGCCCTGAGCCCTGACGCGATGGGCGCCACTACGACGTCACTGAACGCCGCGAATCCCCCGCCAATCCTTCCAATCGCGAGGGAACCCGGGTCCGGCGGCGTTCGTACACCACGTACGGTCCATGGCCGGCCGGTGACCGATTTCGTGGACTATTCGACGGACGAGCATACGCCGCGGGAGCGCCACCCCGCTTCTGTCCGGGCGTAACCTGTCGACGGCACCAGGCCCGGTTTTGCTCCCCGGAAGGCTGACTATAATTGACTTTCGCCATCCATTTCCCCGTCGGAGATTCTCCCCTATGAAGTGTGCCACACTGTTGTCGTCCTTTTTACTTCTGTCGTCTTTACTGCTCGGGGCGTTCATGACTACCGTCGCATCAGCGGCCAATCCGTTTCTGGAGGAGTGGACCACCCCGTTTGGAGTTCCGCCGTTTGATGCCATCAAGGCCGAGCATTACCAGCCGGCTGTTGAGGAAGGCATGAAGCGCCAGCAGCAGGAAATCCGGGCGATCTTCCTGCAGCGTTCCACGCCGACTTTCGAAAACACCATCGCTGCCCTCGACCGCAGCGGAGCCCTGCTGGATCGAGTATCGGCCGTCTTCAATGCCATGGAATCATCCATGTCCAGCGACGCCATTCGAGAGATCGCCACGGAGATTGCTCCGAAGCTCTCTCAACACCGTGACGAGATCCTGCTCAATGACCTGCTGTTCCAGCGAGTCAAAGCGGTCTACGAGAACAAGGACAAGCCGGAACTGACTGCCGAGCAGAAGAGACTGCTGGAGGAAACTTATAAGAAATTCGTTCGCGGCGGTGCCAACCTCGCTGCAGCTCAGAAACAGCAGCTCAAAGAGATCAACGCTCAGCTTTCGGTGCTCGCGGTCAAGTTCGGCGAGAACCTGTTGAAGGAGAACAATCGTTTCGAACTGGTTCTTGACGACAAGGCCGACCTGGCCGGGCTGCCCGAGACGGTGATCGCCGCGGCCGCTGAAACAGCGACCGAGCGAGGTCATGACGGCAAATGGGTGTTCACGCTGCAGAAACCGAGCCTGATTCCGTTCCTGCAGTATTCTCCCCGGCGCGAACTGCGCGAGAAGCTGTACATGGGGTACATCAACCGCGGCAACCACGACGACGAACTGGACAACAAGAAGATACTCGCCGAGATGGCCGCACTGCGCGTGCAGCGAGCCAAGCTGCTGGGATATCCCACACACGCCCATTATGTGCTCGAAGAGAACATGGCGAAGACACCCGACCGAGTCTACAAGCTGCTCCAGGACGTCTGGCAACCGGCCATCCAGCGCGCTCGGCAGGAAGTTGCCGACATGCAGCAGATGATTGACGACGAGCAGGGTGGATTCCAGCTCGCATCCTGGGACTGGTGGTACTATGCTGAGCGGGTGAAGAAAGCGAAGTACGACCTGGACGAAGAGATGCTGCGTCCCTATTTCAAGCTCGAGAACGTGATTGAAGGGGTGTTTGACGTCGCCGGACGGCTTTTCGGGCTCCGCTTCATCGAACACGATAACATGCCCGTATATCACGACGATGTGCGAGTGTTCGAAGTGCAGGAAACCGACGGCACGCATGTGGGAATCCTGTACGTGGACTACTTCCCTCGGGACAGCAAGCGCGGCGGCGCCTGGATGAGCGAGTTTCGGCAGCAGCACAAGCTCGAAGGCAAGGACATTCGCCCGGTCGTCTACAACGTCGGCAATTTCTCCAAACCGGCTGGCGACAAACCATCGCTGTTGTCGCTGGAAGAAGTCCAGACTCTGTTTCATGAATTCGGCCATGGCCTGCACGGCCTGTTGTCACAGTGCACCTATAAGACCCTGACCGGCACGGAAGTCGCCCGCGACTTCGTCGAACTGCCGTCGCAGATCATGGAGAACTGGGCCATCGAGCCGGCCGTGCTGAAGAATTACGCCCGGCACTATCAGACGAACGAGCCGATGCCCGATGAACTGATCGAGAAGATCCGACAGGCAAGGTTCTTCAACCAGGGTTTCGCCACGACCGAGTACCTGGCCGCCTCGTTCCTCGACATGGACTGGCACACCCTGACTGAAGGGAAAGTGGACATTGATGTGCTGCAGTTCGAGAAGACGAGCCTGGATCAGATCGGCCTGATTCCCGAGATCATCTCACGGTATCGCAGCCCCTACTTCCAGCATATCTTTGCCGGCGGCTATTCGTCCGGATACTACGCCTATTTGTGGGCCGAGGTGCTGGATGCCGATGCCTTCGAAGCGTTCCAGGAAACGGGTGACATTTTCCATGCAGAGGTGGCCAAGTCGTTCCGGGACAACATCTTGTCACGTGGCGGCACCGAAGATCCGATGGAGCTCTACAGACGATTTCGCGGCAAGGAACCGGGCATTGAGCCACTCCTGAGACGCCGTGGACTGCAGTGACGTTCGCGATTTGCGACCGGGGCTATGACACCGCCCGGAAAATGTGGCACAATGGTGGGAACGAATTCCGGCTGATGGCCAGTTTGCCGTTCCCGCAACTTGTACCGTTTGCCCGCGATTGAACCGGCGCACGAAGTCTCTCGCCGCCGCCAGAGGAGCACACCATGAAATCATTGCATGCTATTCTCTATTGCTTTTTGGCCCTGATCCTCGGCACGATCTGCGCAAATGTCTTGCGCGGGGATGAGCCCGTCTGGAAGCCCATTGCCGACGGCAAGACACTCGAAGGCTGGCATGAGAATGGACTGGGCGAGTGGACTGTCGAAGACGGTGCCTATGTCGGACGCTCGAATAATGAAAAGCTCTACGGACATCTCGTTTCCGACCAGCAGTATCAGGACTTCACCGTGCGTTTCAAGTTCTGGTGCACCAGCGGTGACAGCGGCTTTTTCGTTCGTACGAAAATGGAAGAACCCGACAAGACACTCGGACTCCAGATCCAGGTAGGACCCTGCGGCAGTGGCACCGGTGGGATTTACGAGAGCTACGGACGAGGCTGGTTGCAGCAGCCCAAACCCGAAGAAGAGAAATCCTGCTACCGCGAGGGTACCTGGAACGACATGATCATCTCGGCACATGGTCCCAAAGTGAGTGTCCACGTGAACGGCATCAAGACAGCTGATCTCAATGACGACAAGATCAGCCAGCAGGCGGGAGTGTTTGCCCTGCAGATGCACAGCGGAGTGGTAAACCACACCATGTTCAAAGATCTGGCGATCCTCGAGCAGGGCGAAATCACTCCCAAGAAGTTTCTCTACGATGCGGTCCTGCCAGTCGGCCCTGGCGACGATGGCAAGCTGGTGCTCGATGCAGCGTCCGGACTCGGCGTGGGACCGCAAGTGACTTACCTGCCGGACGTCGGCGCCTTCACATGCCTGACCGGCAAAGATCGCATCGAGTGGCCGCTGCAAGTCGAAAAGGACGGCAGGTACGAGGTCTGGGTCGAGTGGTCGGCCAGCAATGAACAAGCAGGAAAGCCTTTTGAGCTTTCCCTTGGCCACGAAACGATCTCCGGTCAGGTTCCGTCAACCGGTTCCGCAAAGAACTACCATCAGGCCAGCATCGGCCAGGTGAACCTGACGGCCGGAACCAGTCGAGCCATCTTGAGCGCCGGAAACGATGTGACTTCCTCCATCGGCAATCTGCGCCGTTTCGTGCTGGTCCCGATCGGACGCTGATCGGAGTTACCATTAGCTGTGCAGTCGTTTCGCGAGACAATTTAGACAAAAAGATCGAGGGACAAAAAAATCGACTGGGCCACTATCTTGTCTGCCATCTTCTTGTCCCCCATCTTTTTGTCTCCGTCCTCTACCGACCCGGCGTGATGACGGTGAACATGACGTGCCAGCCGCTGCCACCGCACAGAGCATCGGAACGTTTTTCCTGGGGATCAACCGGGCCGATTTCGCCCGCGTTATAGCATCCGAACAGCGGCACCGCGGACCCCACTGCCTCCTGGATGGCAGAAAGCTCCTCGTCCATATCGGTCAGCTTGCTCCGCCGCCCGGCACAGTTATAGGCCAGAACAGCCAGCGGCGCCCCTGACGAACGACTCAGCGCCTCCGCAGCACCTTCGCGTGCGGAACGAATGACCGCATCCTTGTCCTTGGCCAAGCGGCCGGACATCGCGACCTGAAAATTCCCCGATAGCATCAGTGCCACCGCGCTGTCCTGATACGATTGGCCGCGGAAATACACAAACGTCTGACCAGCGTTCTTATTCGCCGACCCGCCGGTGATCGGAAACCCCGGTCCCACGACTTGCTGCACCCCTTCGACCAGGAATTGATTCTTGGGCGAATGAGCGTCTGGAACGAGCACGAGCAGGCGATCGTGATCCCCTCGCCGCAACTTCTTGCTCAACGAGCTGCCCGCCACGTGCAGCAACTGCTTGATCTCCTCTTCATGTCCGTCGAACGTGAGTTTGGCGGTGCCCATCTGCTGCACGAGCGCCGCCGACACTCCTACGCCATCACCGCCGATTCCCATCAGACAGACCGAATCGAAATCGGTACAGCCGTCCTGAGTGAACGATCCGTAGGTCGCTCCCCCGAAGACCGTTTTCGGGTCCATCACACTGCAGATCCCTTGCAGCACCTTCTCTTTGTTGTCCTGATCTTCAAAACACTCGGAGACAAGCACGGCTTTGAGCGGCACGTCTTGCATGGCTCGCTGCAAGGCCTCGGCAGCTGCCTTGCCCGCAGCGGCCGGATCACCCTCATCATCCTGCTGCATCACCACTCGCATCACTACCTGGCCATCCGGTTGTGTGAGTGGCGCATCAAAGAGATCTTCGTCAGCGTGCGAGAAGGATGGAGTTACAACCATTACACCCAAAACCAGCCCAACAGTCTGCATTAAACGTCTCATCACTCTACCCTTATCATGGGGACGTGAAAGGCCCGGAAAGATCGTTCTGGTCGCAGTTACGGAATCTGTTCCTCAGGAAGGACAGTGTTCCAGCAACCATCCATTTCTTTACCGCGAAGCGGTAAAGACGTGAGCCACTCTCACCACATCGGCTCTCTTATGCAACAGATTCCCAACTCTCACCCGGGCCAATTATCCCGGCCTTTCATCTTCCTACCCTTATCAGCAACTGACAAATGGCCAGCGGATCCGCTCTTCGCGATCCAGGAAACGAAAGATCTCACACACATACCGGCTCGGTCGATTGCGGCCCGGACGCCGTCGTCTGCACGCCGCGTCCGGCTGCCTGAACGACCCCCCAAGTCAGTTCAATATTTCGAACTGCACATGCCCCATTCGACTCGGCAGTCCATCGGCGGCTTGTCTCCCCATTGTGCCCCCTCCCAATCGCTCCAGGCCAGCCGATTGCGTTGCGATTCCCACAGCCCCGCCGCTTCTCCCCAATCACGGATTCCGGTCCCGTCGGGATCGTGAATCAGTAGCGACAGGAAGAACTCTCGTCCTTCACTCGGCTTGATCTGTGGCCGGATCTCCGACACCGGCAGGCCGATCTCGTAATGGGTCACATTCGCATCACGGCGAACTGCCACCTCCACCTCCTTGTTGAGCAGCGGGGCGAGCGTCCGCGGCTGGCATGTGTCAGCCAATTTCAGGCCTGGACTTGCCAGCTGGTAAGCCGATCCTCCGTTCTGCTGATCGGCACAGATCAGGTATTCGAATCGGTCGGCTGCATCATCACGATCGCAACTGGTCACCGTATCCTGAGCGGCCAATGCCAGCTGGACCGCATCGAAGCAGGGAGAGTTTCCCAGCCTCACGTGCATCGTCTCCTCGACAGAAATCAGCAGGGAAAACTGGCGGCGATTCCAGGTCGTGGCAACTGTCGTGCGCCGTCCGGCAACACTCCAGCTTATGGGTATCGCATCCTTCCAGTCGCTGGGATCCCCATCGATGGTCGGCTTGAAGTAGGGGGCGCTGGCTACGACGATACCCTGTCGGCGCTCCGCCTGCTTACCTTCCCCGGCAGCGCGGACCGTCACTTCGTAACAGTTGGCTGGATCGTCGTTGGCAGCGGCCACGGAGAATGCGAGCCGCCGCGTCTCCCCCGCACTCAACTGCACGTCCTGTGACGATGCTGCGAGTCTCCAGGAGGAGGGCACCTGCACGCTGACCTGTCCGGCAAAAGGCTCCGCCGTTGCATTGGCCACCCGCACGTGCAGCACCGGCTGCGAACGAGGCAGCACCATCAGGCTTTCGGCGCGCAGGAGCAGTCCTCCCGACGTCTCCGAATCATGTCCTGCCGCTGGATTCGCTTCTTGAGCAACAAGCGGCGCCACATAACCGAGCAGACAGACGGTTAAAACTACTGGCAGTGCCCATCTCATACCCAACGCCTCCCAGGAACATGCGCCATAGCCGCACTCGGGCTCGAAATCAGGCTCACCCGCAACCGGCTAATTCTGCGCATCCTCTTGCTTCGCGAGATACTTCTGGAACCAGGCGACCTGGCGCTTCATGGCTTCCTGAGCATCGGCCGCACGCAGCCCATGATCGGAGTCCTCAAATACTGCGAGATCGGCCGGTACCTGCTTGTCCTGCAGCTCCTTCAAGATGTTCTCGCTGTGCTGCATCGGCACCAGTTCATCCTTCTTTCCCACGATCAACAGTGTGGGAGCATCATCGTGGGTAACGTGGATCAGTGGCGAATACTTCGCAGCCTCCTCCAGATCCAGGTCGAGCGCGGGAAAGCGTTCGTACGCAGGCAAGCGTCCTTCCGCGTCCCGCACCATGATCCGCAGATCGGTGGGCGCCACGTAGGCCACAACCGCCTGCACGCGGTCGCTCGTCGACGACAGCGGATCCTCCTTATCTTCCACGCCGTCGTCACCGGTCGTCCCCAGCACCAGCGACAGATGCCCACCGGCACTCATGCCGAATACGCCGATGCGATCGGGATCGATTCCGAACTCGTCCGCGTTGGCCCGGATGTACCGCACGCCGCGTCGTACATCGGAGACCGCTTCAGGAATGGAGAACTTCGGGCTGCTCCCATGTCGCACCGAAAACACCGTGAACCCGGCATCCAACAGCGGCTGGAACAGCGGCTGGAGCTTTTCCGGCGGCGCCCATTGGGAATACCACCCGCCACTGACCATGAATATCACGCCGGCGCCGTTGGCATTCTCCGTCGGGCGATACACATCCAGCGTCATTGCCAGTCCAAACTTGTGCCCATAGACCACGTCCGGCGTGACCTTCACGTCGTCGGCCCCTCGAGCAACTGACACGCATACCAGCAACACCAGCAATCCACCGATCAGCATTGCGCGAAGCATTGATTTTCTCCCTCGTCACCGACACGGAATCACATCTCGAACAGGACACCTGTGAAGACATGGCGCGAATCTTCTCTTGGCTCATCCGCCGCCCAGTCCTGCGCCGCAGGTCGCCGACTGGCCTGCGCGGAGTTTCTATCTGTTCTACCCTTCGCTCCCCGCAGGAACAACCAGCCCCCGCGGGGCGTCGGGAGTGACAGCCATGGTGCGGGTCGCCTTGCAGTTTGGCCGTCGGACACGAAAAGCGGCGATTTCCTCAAGTAGTTTCGCAAGGGCAATGGGCCCGTCACTATGCGAAAAGAGTGCCTGTGCGGTCGTCGAGAGCGATGCCCGGTGCAGTGTGGAGAAGCAAATGACACTCAACCACAAGGACTCTGTTCGTCGGAAACCAGAGCCGGGCACGCGATACTGACGACTCGTCCTGGTTCTGGTATTCTTTGGACTCATGGATCGCCGCACATGACGTGGCACAAAACGCTTGCTCCCGCCAGCTGTCTGGGAACGCAGATCGGCGCAAACGAGGAATCGACTGGATTCCAAGGACAAAGTCTCGCCGCAAACGTTCGCCGCTGAATATTACTCAGGAGAATCCCATGCGATTCGTCTTCTTTGTCTGCCTCGTGACGACCCTCTATCTGCACCTTTCGTGGAGTGCGGCCAGCGCAGTGCAGGGTGTTTCGGTGAGTGAGCTAGACGGGGAATCAGTTGTCGTCCCCTTTGTTCAGGCCCGCCACTTCCTGGTGATTGACGTCCAGGTCGGACCTGACGACCGCCCGGCTGCAAAGTTCCTGTTCGACACCGGAATGAACTTGACGATGATCGATCTCTCACTCGCCCGAGACCTCCAGCTCCCCCTGCTCCAGGAAGTGCCCGCCACCGACTCTTCAGGTCGTGCTGGCAAGATGGGGATCCACTCCCTCGAGAAAATTCGTCTCGGATCGATCACCGTAACCAACGTTATTGCCGGAGCCATCGATTTTGGCGTACTGAGCCAGCACGCCGGCGTCCCGATCAGCGGCATTATCGGCGACAATTTCCTGCGCCAGTTTTGCGTCCAGATCGACTATCGTCGGCAGTCGCTCACGTTCTCCCGTACAGGTCACACTCCGCAACTATGATCAAGGCAGCTACCCGGCCTCAGTTTGCACCAATCGCTATCCCTATCGAGGTCGATGGCCAAGAACTGCAGGCAATTGTCGATACCGGCGCCCACGATATCGGTCTTCCCACGGCGCTATTGGAGCAACTGGACTATCCGTCATCTGAGCGACTGAGATCAAGGGGCGCCATGACAGGCGGGCTTCTTGGAGCGGGGGGACAAGACCTGTTGGTACGAGTCAAGAACCTGAAGGTGGGAACAGAAGCTATGGAGCGATATCCGACGTTCTCTGTCAAAAGCGACAAGGCGCTGTTGGGATTCCGGTTCCTATCGCAGTTCGTGGTGACGATCGACTACCCGGCAGAAACGGTGGCCCTGCAGCGCTCTGACGAGGCAACGTTCCCTCACAATGTGTTTCATACTGGCATGGCCCTGAGCAAGGAACAGAACGGGAGTGTTGTGGTGACCGGCTTATGGGAAGGCGCACCTGCCGACCGACTCGGGATCCGGGTCGGGAACAGTGTCGATCGCATCGGACAGAAACTGGCGAGCGAGTACACACAAACAGAATTGAGCAACCTGTCAACGGACCCGACTTGCAAGGAAATCACGCTGGAAATTCGAGATTCCCAAGGGACTCGGGAAGTAAGGCTCGTCAAGTCGAATCTGTTCCCGGAAGCGGACTGAATCGTCGCTGAGACGATTCCACATTTGAGCTGAAAACAACTGAGCCCGGCGGACCATCTTGGACGCCGGCACAGCCGCCGCGGATTGCTGCGACGGCAGGAAGTGATCCTGCCTGGGAGACGTGACAACGGACCAGCCAGTGCATCGCGGGACCGCTATTCATCGCTTCAGCACGACAATTCGTGCAGGCTGAACCAGCCCTCCGGGCAGACATAGTGATGAGTCGCTTCGTCCTTGTGATGGAAGGCATTGGTACTGGAACAGTATCGGTAGTCCCTGCTCCATGTCTCTCCGCGTTCAATGACCTCTTGGATTGCATGGAGAATATACGCCAGCTCATCATTGGTCATTGTGGGGTGCAGTGAGAGTCGTACCCAGCCCGGCTTCTCCGACAAGTCGCCATGGTCAATCAAGTCGGTAATACGGCGGGAACGGGTCGGATCGACGTGCAGCAGATAATGCCCGTAGGTGCCGGCACACGAACACCCGCCACGCACCTGGATGCCGAAACAGTCATTGAGCAAAGTGGTGACCAGGTTGTAGTGCATCCCCTCCACATAGAACGAGAGAATCCCCAGCCGCTCTTCGTGCTGACTGGCCAGCAGATGCAAGCGTGGTATGCGGCGCAGCGCAGAGAACGCCGCCTCCAACATCGTCCGCTCGCGATACAACATCTGCTCAACCCCCATCTCCTCTTTCAGACGAATGCAGAGCGCCGTCTTGATCGCCTGCAGAAAGCCAGGAGTGCCGCCGTCTTCACGGGCCTCCACGGAATTCACAAACCGATGCCCCCCCCACGGATTCGTCCAGTCAACCGTGCCACCGCCCGGCTCGTCGGGAACCTGCCGATGGTAAAGCTCTCTGTTGAACACCAGCACACCGGACGTACCGGGACCACCCAGAAACTTGTGCGGACTGAAGTAGATCGCATCCAGCTGCATTGCAGGATCGGCTGGGTGCATGTCAATCTTTGCATAGGGAGCTGCGGCCGCGAAATCAACAAAGCAGTATCCGCCATGCTCGTGCATGAGGGCGGCCAGCCGGTGGTAATCGGGCTGAATCCCCGTCACGTTCGAAGCTGCCGTGAACGAGCCGATCTTCAGCTGGCGATGTCGGTATTGCTGCAGCAACGGGTTGAGCTTGTCGGGATTCACCAATCCGGCCGGATCGGGCTCAATCACCACCACATCCGCCACCGTCTCGAGCCAGGACGTGTGATTGGAATGGTGCTCCATATGAGTCAGAAAAACCACCGGCCGCTCTGCTTCAGGCAGCTTGATCTGAGGCTGGTACTGCTCGCACACGCGGAGCCCCAGGATCCGCTGGAACTTGTTGACGACCGCTGTCATGCCGAATCCGGCCGTGATGATGGCATCGTCAGAGGACGCGTGGACGTGTCGTTTGATGATCTCGTGAGCGTACTGATACGCCATGGTCATCGCCGCTCCGGTCGCCGTGAGCTCACTGTGTGTGTTCCCCACAAACGGACCAACTCGCTCCAGCAGCGTACGTTCAATCGGCTCATACAAGCGCCCACTGGCAATCCAGTCGGCGTAGACAATCCGCTGAGTGCCGTAGGGAGACTCAAACGTCTGGTTGATACCGATGATCCGCTTTCGAAAAGGCAGGAAGTGCGTTTCCATGACAGGTCCTTGCTGGGGGGGATTGTTTGCGGCTCCGCCCAAGTTCCGATGCATCCCAATGTTGTGCCAATATACACGTGGATGCAGAGGGCCATCCAGCGTCCCGGCTGATGTAGCAGCAGACGGTATTCGGACGCTATAATGGGACCGTCTCTTGGTTGTCTGCTGAGGTGTTTGGGAAGGACAGCAATGAGCTATCTCAACCGTTCAAGAAATCAGTCCCTGTGGAGCTTCGCCGGTCGGCATTCTTACCGCGGTCTCCTTGGCCTGCTGGTCCTCGGTGTGCTCAGCCCGGCCGCCATAGCTGCGGACGAGGCCGCTGAGAACCTGGCTCCGCAAGCCAGGATCGAAGCGAGTTCGGTGCACAGTGACCAGTATCTCGGCCAGTTCGTTGCGGACGGCAATGTCCCTGGAGCGATGAGTGGCGCTGACGTGGGGAAAGCCTGGTGCGCTAAGGGGAATCAACATCCCCACGGCGTTCAGCTGACGTTCACCTGGCCCGCTCCCGTTCAGATAGCCGAACTGGTCTATTTCGGTCGCACGGCTTTCGAGTGGGTTGAGAACTGGAAGCAGTTTGAGCTTGTCGGAGATGCTCCGGACGAGCCGCTGGTGCAGGGCGAACTGAAACCCGGCCACGGCCCCCAGCGAATTCGCTTGCCGGAACCAATTACCACTTCGACCCTGACTCTGAAGTTCCTCAACTCGTACGGCGGATCGAACCCCGGTGCCGCGGAGATTCAAGTCTTCAGTCAACCTCGAGATGACACCTACTTCGCCTCGTTCTCTCCGCCCGTCTATCCCCAGCCGGAGCGGGTGGTGACCGAGTCGCCACTGCCCGAAAGCGAGCGATTGGCCCAGCACCTGGCGGCAGGCACGTTCGGATTCCAGCAACTGGTTCTGGTCGCCCGCCACGCGGTCGAACCGTCGCACGTCTATACGTATCACGTCGAGGGGCAGCGACCGGGCGGCGGTCTCTACGTATTGGATCTGGCCGATGGCCAACCTCACCTCCGGCAACTCATCGACGCGACCGATGGGTTAGTCCTGGACGCCAATGTCTCGTATGACGGACAGACGGTCCTGTTCAGTTGGAAACGGACGATGCCGGACAAGCTGCAGCTCTATACGATCAACGTCGACGGCACACAACTGACTCAACTGACCGATCATGACTCCAACAATCTCAACGCCTGCTGGCTGCCGGACGACTCGATTGCGTTTCTGTCGGATCGCAAACCCGCTTTTGCCTATTGCTGGACTTCCTCCACTCCGATCCTCTATCGCTGCGATCGGCAGGGAAACAATGTCCGCCGACTCTCGGCCAATTACCTCAACGATTTCACGCCGTCCGTGATGGAGGATGGCCGAGTGCTCTACAGTCGCTGGGAATATGTCGATCGGCCGGCAATTCCGATCCAGAGTCTCTGGACCATCAATCCCGACGGCACAGGGCTCGGCGGATTGTTCGGAAATCGGGTTCTCAGCCCGGCCACGTTCATGGAAGCGCACGAGATCCCGGGGACCGGCCAGATCCTGTGTGTGCTCACGTCACATAATGGCCCGTGCCGCGGCGCGATTGGGATCGTTGATCCGCAGTTAGGGTCCAACTCGCAGGACGCAATTCGCAACATCACGCCGGAAGTGAATGTGGGACTGGTCGATCGAGGCGACGGGAATCATATTCGCGGTCCCTATGAGAGTCCGTTTCCGGTGGACGATCAGTACTTTCTCGTGTCGTGCGGTGGAACCATTCTGCTGCGCGACTATGCAGGCACGCAACAAACGACCATCCTGCGCCGCGACGAGTCGTTCGGTTACTTCACACCGCGACCCGTCATGGCGCGTCACCGACCTCCGCTCCGGTCATCCGGCTATGATCTGTCGGATGGTCAGTTGGCTTCCGTGTTGATCGAAGATGTCCGCCAGGGCCTTGATCTGCCGGAAGGGACTGGGCGGATCGCACAGATTGCCGTCGTACAGGAAGTAGAAAAGAGCAAATTCGCCGATGTGCAACGACGCGCGTTTGGATTCCAGTTCCCGGTCGTCTCGTGTGGCGCTACCTATGCACCCAAGAAAGTATGGGGCTATGCCCAGGTCGAAGCGGATGGCTCAGCCCACTTCCTGGTTCCACCGCAAGTGCCCATCTACTTCATGGCGATTGACGAGCAAGGGCGAGCGGTCCAGCGGATGCGTTCTTTTACCCACCTGATGCCCGGCGAGCGACAGAGCTGCATTGGCTGCCATGCGAATCGCAACCACGTCACTCCCAATACGTCAACGCGCCCGCTGGCTGCGATGCGGCCACCTCAACCGTTAACCGAACCGGAATGGGGCGTGTCCGGGTTCAGCTATGCACACATCGTGCAGCCGGTGCTCAACCAGTACTGCGTCGAGTGCCATAACCCCCAACAACGCGATGGTGGCGTCGATCTGAGCGGCGACAAGACTGACTTCTTCAATGTCTCCTACGAGACACTGGCCCGACAGGGCGAACCGGGCAAGAACCCCTACACGAAGTGGATCCCCACGTTTAACGGCTACGAAGCGAACATCCTCGAAATAGCGCCCGGCCACTGGGGTTCGCCGGCCAGCCGGCTGGCTCAAATCGTCTGGAGCGGACATCCCGACGCGGAAGGACGAATTCGGGTCCAGGTGGACGACGTGAGCCAGCGTCGCGTGTTTGCCTGGATCGACTTGAACGTTCCTTACTACGGGACGTCGGAGTCGAACCATTATGAGCTGACCGGGTGTCGGCAAATGGTGCCGAGCGATCTGGAGGGGGTGCTGGCCGACGTGGCGAGCCGACGCTGTGCCTCGTGCCACGCCAGCCCCAACGGCATTCCACGCGAACCGTTTGTGCGTATCACAAATGTCCAGAACAACAGTTTCCTGTTGGCACCATTGGCTCAGGCAGCTGGCGGCACTCAGCGCTGTGGTCAGGCAGTGTTCACCTCGCAGGACGATCCCGACTATCGGGCAATCCTGGAGAGCTTTCAGGCGATCGACGCGCTGCTGCAACAACGCCCGCGGATGGACATGGTAGATCCGGCGAACTATTGTACTTTCGGCACATGCCCCCAAACTCAGTGAACCCAGCTGCAGCGCGAACGTAGCGCGGACTTCAGTCCGCGACAGAACCCGCCGAACCGTTGGACCAGGGGAAGAGCTGTGGGCAGGGCTAATCACGCACTCAAGTGCGTGCTACGTGCTACACTCCGCAACCGTCTCCGAGTAACCAGGAATCCAATTCGCGTGATACATCGTCTCCACCCGCTTCCAACACACTGGCTCCGCTCGCGATCAACCTCTTTGGATTGTGGCGAAGTCTCGTCCGCTCGCTCAGCCAGTGCCACCCACCGTTTCATGCGCAGCAATACAACATCGGCTCGATCCGGACGATTCATTGTCACCTGTGCCTTATTGGCGCTGATTGCCGCCTCCATCAGTTCGGCCCAAGCTGCCGACGGCTTAATCCCTTCGCCCGAACCCGGCTGGCCGCAGTGGCGAGGCGTGCGGCGCGATGGGATCTCCAGCGAGCAAGGGCTGCTTCCCGAGTGGCCGGAGGGTGGACCGCGTCTGTTATGGGCAGTTGACGGTCTGGGTGTCGGTTGGTCATCACCGATCATTGTGGGCCAACGCATTTATATTACGGGCGACGTGGAAGATGATCTGGTGATTTTCGCCTTTGATCGGGAGGGGAATCTCGCTTGGCGCGTGAAGAATGGCGCGGCCTGGAAAGACTCGTTTCCAGGGGCTCGCGCGTGCTGTTGCTACTCGGCAGGACGACTCTACCACCTGAATGCCCACGGGCGCCTGGTGTGTCTGGACGCCGACACGGGAAAGGAGCTGTGGAGTCTCGACATCTGCCAGAAGTTTGACGCTCAGAACATCACATGGGCGCTGAGCGAGTGTTTGCTGGTGGACGGCGATCGGCTGATCGTCACTCCCGGTGGCAGGCAGGCCTTAATGGCTGCTTTGGACAAGTCCACCGGCCAGGTCATCTGGACAACTCCACCTCTGGAAGACGATTTGACCTCGTATTCATCTCCGATACTCTTCCAGTACGGCGGACGCCGAGTGATTGCCAACTGCAGTTCAGCTCATGGTTTCGCTGTGGATGCCGACAGTGGCCAGTTGCTATGGACGGTACCGCTGAAGAACCCACACAAGGTCAACGCGTCGACGCCGCTGTATCAGGACGGTTCGATCTTCTTCGTCACACCGTACAGCGAAGAGGGGAGGAACTACCGGTTGACGATCGAGGGCGAGCGGATGACACCCGAACTGGCGTGGCAATCCCCGTTGGATTCGGTCACCGGAAGTGGCGTCGTGGTCAATGACGTGTTGTTTGCGGCCGGCTACCGCAAGAACAAGTGGTGGATGGGTATCGACTGGAACACCGGCTTGGCGCGCAGCCAACTGAAGGATTTCACGACCGGCGCCGCGATCTACGCCGATAGCCGGCTCTACATTCTGGATGAGCGTGGAGCGGCAGGCCTGGTGGCTGTTGACGAAGGCCAGCTCAGAACGGCCGGCAAGTTCCAACTTGTGCCAGACCGTGTCACGGACGCCTGGGCGCATCCGGTCCTGCTCGACGGACGGCTCTACCTGCGGTATCACGATCGCCTCTGCTGCTACGACGTCCGCCGCACCGATCGATAGTGGCCGATGCGTGGTTTTCCGAAGTGGTGGGAACACGCACGGGGTGGCATTCTCGCGGGCAGTCTCCTCCCGATGGATCGAATCGCACTGGCTGCTCCAGGCCGAACCGGCAGCTCTGCAAGAAGTAACCGACTCCACACTGGGTCGACCGGGAGACGATCACGCTTGTCGCCCCGGTGACTGGAACCGAAGGAGCCGCTAACAACGCACATTGGCTGGCACGATTCCTGTGGCATTGACTGACCACCTGTTAGCGCCGCATTAGAAACGTATGTATAGTTGAACAACTGACGTTGTCTTCGGACGGAAATCCGTGATCATAAGAACGAGTTGATTCTCTGGCAGAGGCGTCTGAGTGATATGTGAACTTATGTTATCACGGGGGACCTGTTGTGGAGAGACCACGCAAGCAACACGACGGCGAAGTGTCCATTTCACGGCGTCAACTTCTGACAGCCTCTGCCACTCTCGTGGCCGCGGGATCAGTACCTGACTCCGCGAGCGGCAGGACACGGTCAGGCGAAGCTCGGCGTGTGCTGCGGATCGGTCACTTGACCGACGTCCATGTGCAGCCCGAGCGAGCTGCCAGAGAGGGATTCGCGGCCGCACTCCATCATCTGCAGAACCAGACTGACAAACCCGACCTGGTTCTCTTCGGCGGTGACAACGTGATGAACGTCGACAAGCCGGAAGAGGCCGAGCGAGCAGGGGTCCAGCTATCCTTGTGGAAATCGACGCTTAAGAACGAACTGGATCTTCCCTACCACGTGTGCATTGGAAATCACGACGTGTTGCGCATGGATCCCGTCGATGGGAAGCAATGGGCGGTTGACGTATACGAACTTCCCGGCCGCTATTATCAATATGACCAGGCGGGTTGGCGGTTCATTGTCCTCGACAGCACACGTCCAGGCCACGGCGGCTACAAGGGAGGCCTGGACGACGAGCAATTGGAGTGGCTGACCGGTGTGCTGCAGGCGACGCCCGCCACGATGCCCGTGCTCTTGCTGAGCCATATTCCTGTACTGGCCGCCTGTGCCTACTTCGACGGTGAGAACGAAGAGACCGGTGACTGGGTCGTGCCAGGTGCCTGGATGCACCTGGACGCGCGGCGGATCAAGGACTTGTTCGCGCAACACCCCAACGTCAAGCTTTGCCTGTCAGGCCACATTCACCTGGTTGATCAGGTGCTGTACAACTCGACTTGGTACTGCTGCAACGGCGCCGTCAGTGGCGGCTGGTGGAAGGGTCCCAACCAGGAGTGCCAGACCGGCTACGGGCTGGTCGACCTTTACGACGACGGCTCCTTTCGCAATCAGTATGTCACCTTTCCCTGGATACCACGCGAGTGAGCGACGATCGTCACCGGTTTGTGGATCGGCACTGACCTTGGCTCATCGGGTCGTCGGCGTCGTTGCCACCCCACTGAAATGCACCCCGATCGAACCCTTCAACCACCGTCCGCCTGCGGCTTGGTCGCCCGGTAGAGGCAAACGTTCCCCAACATGGTTGAAATGAAGTCTGTCTCAATAGTGTTCGGCACAGGTTTTGCTAGCCCGATTTTGTGAAGATTGGGCTTGCTAGCTATCGTCGGGTGCGCCATTGTACAGGGCATGTCAAACAAGTCCACGCAGGAAAAGAAGATCAAAGAGTCGGATATCACCGGGCTCAAATACTTCAACAAGCTGCTCCGCTCGTGGGTGCATCAGATGGTGAGCTACGGCGCCGCCCGACCTTGACATTCTGGACCCCCACGAGCTCCGCTCGTGCGGTGAACCAGATGGTGAGCTACGGCGCCACTCGACCTTGACATTCTGGACCCCCACGAGCTCCGCTCGTGCGGTGAACCAGATGGTGAGCTACGCCGCCACTCGCCCTTGACATTCTGGACCCCCACGAGCTCCGCTCGTGCGGTGAACCAGATGGTGAGCTACGCCGCCGCTCGACCTTTACGTTCTGGACCCCCACGAGCTCCGCTCGTGGGTGCATCAGATGGTGAGCTACGGCGCCGCTCGCCCTTGACATTCTGGACCCCCGCGAGCTCCGCTCGTGGGTGCATCAGATGGTGAGCTACGGCGCCGGCAAACGATTCCTCACCGCCTGCATCGAGTACTCGCCGAACGTACCGACGTAGAACCCCGAGCTCCAGTCGCGTCCCAGTCGCAGCAGATGCGCGAGATTGTTCTGATAGCAAAACGCGATCTCCAGCGGTGCCGTGTCCGCCTCGGTACACAACGCCGCGTGGAGATGACTTGCGCGCGGTAGCCGACCATCTGATGCACCGCACGAGCGGAGCTCGTGGGGGTCGTGAAGAGTGAGAGGGCAGCGCCGGTAGCCGACCATCTGATGCACCGCACGAGCGGAGCTCTAGCCAGCCCAGTCAGAAAAAAAATGCCGACTGGCAAATCTCGTGCCGAACGATATTGGGTCTGTCTCCTCGACGTCCGCAATTCAAAGAGCCTAGGAAGTCGGCCGGCGACGTTGTCGTGGATGGCGTTGAAGCCGTCGAGGAATGGGACAAAAAGAAACGGGCTGCGCATCGCCTTTTCCTCGCGCCCGACCCCTATCAGCCACGTGCAGTTGGCCACCAGGCCGCAGAACTCGAAAGAGCTCCAGGTGTGCTGTCAATTATCACACGGAAAAATGGAGCAGGAAACGGACCAAGCCCCTCTCCGTGGAACCACCCATCCCCCACTTGCAATTGCCTGGCGCAGCAGCTTCGGTGCAAACAACACTTGTTGACATGCGATCCAAATAAGAGTCGGTGCCGATGGGTGGTGCTCCGCTATCTTGTATTACCTGCCAACGCACCAATGTCCTCTACGCACCTGCTACTGAGCCGTTGCACAACATGGCTGCTCGTCGTGTTGCTGCTGGTAATCGGCGCCGCCGGCGACGCCCTGCACTGGGTGCCTGGGTGTGGCCATGGTGTGGAAGTTGGCGACACGATCGTCTGGCTGGGTATCGCTCCCGACACGTCGTCTCCACCATCGGAGCAGGGATTCACGGAAGGTGCACCCCTCTCCCATCCCGTATACGATGAGGCGGAATGCGGCATTTGCTCGGCTGCAGGCAATGCCAGAGTCCTTTCTGACGCTCCAGCCATCTCTCAGTCTTTCCCGCTGGTACAGCTCGTTCCCGTTGAAGCGCGCGTCGATGTGCAGTCACAAGCGTCGGAGACTCGGCGTTTGCAGACTGCTGCGGCTTAGTTGACTTCCTTGAACTTCGCCTTCGTCGCTCCACAGACCGGGCACTTGTCAGGGGCCTCGCCCACGTGGGTGTGGCCACAAATATCGCACACGTAGATGGCTGCCGGAGCAAGATCGCTGCCCGCCTCCAGGGTCTCTAGCGCCGTGCTGTAAAGACCGAAGTGTGTCTTCTCGACGGCGTTGGCGTTGCGCATCGAAACGAAACCTGCCTTATGTCCTTCGGCTTCTGCCTCCTGGATGAAGGGCGGGTACATTTCCTCGAACTCGTAGGCTTCACCGGCGATAGCCACTTGGAGATTTGTCTTCGTATCACCAATGCCTCCCATGGCCCGCAGATGAGCGTATGCATGAACGGCCTCGGCGGCGGCAGCGGCCCGGAAGAGCTTGGCGATCTGTGGATATCCGTCAGCGTCGGCCTTGGCGGCGAAGGCAAGGTACTTTCGATTGGCTTGGCTTTCTCCCGCGAAGGCGGCCTGAAGATTGTCTTGAGTGGACATGGAACGTCCCTTCTCGTGTGGAGGTTGTTGGATAGTCCGTGAGCGGGTTGTGGATGCTTTCTACTTGTTAATCTTCCTGCGACACACGCTGCACAGGCCCAAGAAGTGGACCGAGAACTTCTCAATCTCGAATCCTTCTGCCCCTACGTTGGGCCGGCGAAGCCGATTCAACCGGGAGTCCTCCCAGTCGATCACCTTATGGCGGTGATTGCCGATCAAGTGATGGTGCCGTCGAACCGTTCGGTCGCAGCGAACCGCAGTACCAGCGTGGTGCAGACGATAACCCATGTCAAGTAGCTTTCTCAAAGAACTGTTTTGTTCAGTACTTTGCGCGCAACTAATGCAAATGAACTCGTGCAATTCGCGCCGGCCTTTCGGCGCACCCTCGGTGAGGAGCTCGGCCTGGAGACAGGGACGCTGGTGACTGGCGCGCTGTACACAGCGCCGCGTCGCCGCGGCTTCCGCCAGGTCAGGAACACCAACTTCAGCGCTGATTTGGCGATTATGAAGAAAGGGCATGAGTCGCTTCAGCGGCTGATGCAACGGAGCAAGTTGCCTCCATTCACTTTGTGCTCACCCGGGTGAATTCGCTCCTGCGAAATCCTCTATCCCGACTGGAGCCCCAACCTCTCGACAGCCAAGTCTCCGCAGCAAGTGCTCGGCGCCGTGGCCAAGACTCGCGCTGCCGAGAAATGCGCGATTTATCCGCAGCTAATGCATATCGTATCCATCCATCCCTGCTCGACCGTGAAGTCGGAACCGCTTCAGAAGCTGGAGTTTGAGAGCCCGAGGCGCGAGGAACGGCGGGAAGGCAGGTTGCGTGCCAGTCAATGGAATTGAGGCTTAAGTCGCCGTGGCGCACCGCTTGGCCAATGAGTGCGCGGTCGGGGAGTCCGCACGTCACGGTGGCGAACTTGCTCAATACCACTATAGTGAGTTGATGGCGTGCAAACGCGGATGCAGGGGCGGCCGAGGGCAGTTAACTCCCACGGATCCCGTGGTTCGCAGCGCGCCCCCCCGACGCGTGAATCGCGACAACCGCGTATTTCTCACGCATCCTTTTTGGAATCTGTGAATGTCTTTGCACGTCACAACAGCATGAGGACAGCCATGAACGCCTCTTCCGCAACGAGCCGCCGCACGTTCTTGAAGCACACTCTTCTCGGCTCTTCCGCTGCCTTCGCCGCCCCTTACTTCGTGCCTCGCCACGTGCTCGGTTCTGCCGGCGCGCCCGGCGCTAACGAACAAATCGTCGTGGGCGTCGTGGGGGTGGGGGTCCGTGGAAAGCAACTGATCCGCAACATCAAGAATCTGCCTGGCAAAGGCCGAGTGGCTGCCATCTGCGATTGCGATGCCCGAAAAATCGCCGAAACTCTTCAGGAGCATCAGGCTCACTGGAAGACCTATGAAGACTATCGCCGCCTGATCGAGCAGAAAGACCTCGACGGCGTGCTGATCTGCACTCCGCATCATCAGCACGTGCTGCCCGCCATGTTGGCTTGCCAGGCCGGCCTGGATGTCTACGTGGAAAAGCCGTTGTCCAACTACGTCAAGGAGGGGAGAGCCTTGGTCACGGCGGCTCGCAAGTACGGCCGCGTGGTGCAGACGGGAAGTCAACAGCGCACGATGGAGATGAACCGGTTTGCGTGCGAACTGGTCCGTGATGGCGGTATCGGCAAATTGAAGGTAGTGGAGGCGGTTTCCTTTGGTGGACCGATGCCCTATCCGAAAGAGGGCCTTCCTCAAGAGGAAATCCCGACGGGATTTAATTGGGATTTGTTCCAGGGGCCTGCTCCCGTTCATCCGTACAATCACCTTCTCGCAGCTCACTGGTCGGAGAACCTCGGAGGCTGCTGGACGAACTGGCGTGACTACTCGGGGGCCGGAACGGACATGATGGCTCACTCGTTGGACATGGTGCAGTATGCTCTGGGAGCTGACGACTCCGGTCCCGTCGATTTCTGGCCCGTGGAAGGAACAGGCATGAACGCCCGGATCGACTTTCGCTACGCCAACGGTGTTGAAGTGCAGTCGAAATATGAGGCCTATAAGGAGCCACAACGTGGTCCGCTGTTGGGCGCGATCTTCCTTGGTGAACACGGCAAGATCGAGATCAACCGCAACAAATTCACCACCAATCCGGCCGATTTCGTGAAGAACCCACCCGACCCTCAGTTGGCGGCTCAATGGGAAGGAGACGGCTGGGTCGCCCAGGGCCACATCGATAACTGGTTCGACTGCATCAAGTCACGCGCCAAGCCCACGGCTGACGTGGAGATCGGCCACCGCACAGTGACGGTGGGCCATCTGATTAACATCGCGCGTGAAGTAGGCCGAAAGCTGCGTTGGGACCCGGAGAAGGAGCAGATCGTGGATGATCCGGAGGCGAATGCCCTGCTCGATCGCCCGCGCCGCAAGGGGTGGGAATTGCCCGACATCAGTTGACAACCGCGACAGGAAAGCGACCTTGGCCGCACTGACCGGAATACAATCCGAGTGCCAGCGGTGGCAAGCGGAATCGTCTTCCATCACACAATATGATCTGAACGCAGGGGCGGCTAATCCGCCTTCGCCTCCCAACCGTAGTCGAAGTACATGTGGTCAATCGAGCCGTCGGCGTGCAGGTCCAGCACTCCAAATCCTTCCTGAAACCCCTGGTGCGGGCCCTTCCACCACGCGCCCGACACCGCTCCGTCACAGATGAATTTGACCCCGCGAAAGTCGATGCGATCCAGTTGATGCAAGTGGCCCGACAACGCCAGACGCACGTTGTGCGTCGCAAACAACTTGATCAACCGATGAACGTCTCGGCACATGACGCTCGTCGGCACCCGGTACGCATCCTGCTCGACATCGCCAAAGGCCGTGACCGTCAGGATCGGAATGTGGCACGCCACGGCCGCGGGCATGTCGTGCGGCTTGTTGCGAAGCTCTTCTTCCAGCCACGCCATCTGTGCTTCGTCAAGGTAGGCTTGATAAGCTCTCTCCGGCGCCGGCTGGATATCGTCCAACACAAAGAACCGCCACCCCTTCTGATCGAATCGATAGAAGCGATTGGGCAATTCGAGGCATTCCGACACCAACTTCTTTCCATAGCCGGGATGGGTTTCCTCGACCTTTTCGTTACCCCAGGCGAACACGTCGTGGTTGCCGATACCGTGGTAAACAGGCAGATCGGTGGAATCGTCGAACACCTTCTTCAGAAGCTGGAACAGCTCGCGGGCTCGCCGTTCGTCCTGCTGGAAAACGTCCATGACCAGGTCACCACTGGTCAGGATGAAATCGGGACGCGGGTCCAGCTGTGTTGCGGCCGTCAAGCATTTCGCCAGCCCTTCACTCGCTCGCAGCTCGGGTTGCACATGGATATCGGTCAGATGCACGAAACGGAGTCCGCGAGCTCCGGTATCTCGCTCCGACTCCGCGGTCTGCTCAGCGGCTCCCAGCAGACGCTGTCCGGCCACCAACGCGGCCGCCGTCGTCGAAGCGCGGAGGAAGTTGCGGCGTGATAGGTGATCTGTCATGGATGATGATTCCTCCAAGAATATTGACTCGCAGCAATGCGTATTGGTCCACCGCATGCCATATGGTAGTCGACCCAGAACCGGCAGTGAACCCGTTCATCAAAACCTGACGGAAAACAAACAACGCCGTGGTGGTGACCCTGCAGTCGAATAGCGATGTCCGATGTGTGTCATCTTTCCTGACACGAGTCGGGGCGCCGGAAAGACTCGCATAGCCTACTCAACAGAAGACCGCAACTGGCAGATGGAAGCGCGCGCATTGCGTGAGCGACCGTCGAGCGATCGCGGAGGATTGCATGACGCGACTCCTCCGCTTGGAAGTTGGCTATTCCTTGCTCGATATTCTGAGGTTTGGCCACCTTGGCGGCCTACGCCGCCAGCGTCTTCGCGTTCGCCCTCGAGCTTACGTGACGTTCACGTCCTCCGCCACCGATTGTGGCAGTTCCCTGGCTCGCAGGTATCGGCCCACAATTGCCGCCACTCCGACCAGGAGCGACGAGAGGATCACGATCATCGCCCCGGTAGGCAAGTCGGTCAGCGCCGAGATGAGCAGGCCTCCCAGTCCGCTGGCGGCGCCAAGGAGACCCGAGACAAACAGCGTGCGGCCGAAACCGCGTACGAGGCGAGTGGCGGCCACAGCCGGGTTGGCGAGCAAGCTGTAGATCATCAGGCCGCCTACAGTCTGAAAGTTGACGGTCAGCACCAGGCTGGCCAGGAGCAAGAAAAGTGTCCAGACGAACGTGACATGAATGCCGGCCGCGGCCGCGTGGGACCGCGAGAAGAGGATGGCTCGCATCTCCTTGTAGAAAACCAGGACAAACAGCAACTCGACAACTGACGCGATGACCATGATTCGCACGTCTCGCCAGCGGCAGAACGCCAGGCTGCCCCACAAGAGGTTGCGGACTTCGTTGTCCGACACGCCGTACACACTGAACAACCCCAGTCCCAGAAAGGCCAGCCCCATCATCAAAGAAAAGACGATACCAAGGACAACGTTGATGTCCGTGCGAACCGTTTGCGGATCCACCACGCCCACCAACATGGCGGAAAGAGCGGCAGCCGCCAGTGCCGGCACCAGCAGCCAGGGCCCAGTGAGCCCACCCAGAGCGCCAAAAACGGCTCCCGCCAGTGCGGCATGAGCCACACAGATGCCGAGAAAAGGTATGCGCATGCCGACAATGAACCCGCCGAGCAAGCCAGTGGACGCTCCCGCGACAATGCCAGCACACAACACGGGAGCCCAGAAGAGCAAGTCCATTACAACATGCCTCTCTGTGCGGTGGGAGCGAGCAGGAAGCGAGTTCCATGGCGCAGCACGGTCAGTCCCTGACCGTATAACTGCGCAATCAGCGTCGGCTGAAGCACTTCCTCGACCGGACCTTGTGCTACGGCACAGCCGTCACGCAACACAAGGACGTGGCGGACGCAACTGGGAATGGCCTCCAAGTCGTGGCACACAAGGAGAATCGTGAGGCCGCCATCCTGATGCAAATCGTCCAACGTCTGCACGATCTGCTCGCGCCAGAACACATCCAGATTGGCCGTTGGCTCATCCAGCAGCAACATCTCGGGCTGCTGCACCATCGCCATCGCCAACAGCGCCTTGCGCTGCTCACCACCCGAAAGCACGCTGTACAGCTGCGTCGCCACCGAACGAAGCCCCAATCGCTCGATCCAATGATCGACCAGCCGCCAATCGCTCCGCTGCAGCGGTCGAATTAACCCGGCGCGCCCCGTTCGGCCAATCCCCACGACTTCCCGCACCGTTAACGGCAATTCACTGCCCGGCGCCAACAACTGAGCAAGATACGCGGCGCGTCGGCGCAGGTGGGTCAAGGCCACGGCCCCGAGTCGATGGACCGGTTGATCGAAGACGTGCACGCTTCCGGTCGCAATACGACTCAGTCCCACACAACATTTGAGCAGCGTGCTCTTGCCGGCACCATTCGGGCCCAGGATTGTTAGGGCCTGGCCCGCTTCGATCACCAACTTGTCCAACGACAGAATACAGCGCCGGCCACGCACAACCTGCAAACCATTGACCTCGACTGCCGCGGAACTCATGGCTGAATGACCTCAACCATACTCCGAACGTTGCCTCGCACCATCTCGTCAAATGCCTCCACATCGTTGCTCTTCGGGAAGTTCTCAAACACCACAACGCGGCTATCCAAACGCTCCGCCAGAGCCTCGGCCAGTTGGCGTCCTTCGGGGCGATTGGCGATGATGAGCCGGAGGTCTGCCGTTTCCCCCGCGGCAATCGCCTGATCCACCTCGCTCGGTTGCGCCGAATCGACTCCGGAGAACTTTGCCACGACCCGTAGTCCTAACCAAGTACAAAATGCCGCCTGGTGACCACTCGACAAGATCGCGGCATTCTCCAGCTGCGCATGGCTCACTTCCTGATGTGCCCACTCCGCCAGTTCGCGCAGCCGCTGGGAAATCAGCGCACAACGCTGCTCGGCCTGCTCCGTCGATAGTCGCCCTCGCTGCACCATGGCATCGGCGATCTGACGGCACACCGACAGATAACTCTCCGGTTCACACATCCCGCCAGGAACGTTGACTGCCACTACCTGCGGTCCCGTATCAGAACCGTCGAGAATCCTCTGATCGAGGGAACTCTGAAAGTCGAATCGCAACAGAATCTGACAACCCCGCAACTGTTGAACCTGACTTGGCCGCAAGTCAAAATGCCCCGGACACATGCCTGGCTCAGCCAACACCAGGACTGGCTCCTCCGATCCCAAGACATCGCGCGTCGCGGACGCCAGATAGGAACTCGACGCGGCAATCGCCGGAATGGTCGCTCCTGGATCTCCGTCGTGGGACCCTGGGCGATCACAACCCGACATTGCGGCGAGCAGCAGGAGGCACGTGCCCAGCACCCACGAATCGATCCATCGCATACAGGTCATTATCTCAACTCTCATTCCACGGTGTTCTCGCTTTCACTCAGTCCATCCGTCTTGTCGACAGACCTCGGTACCCGGTATTATGCATCCCAGCTACGTAATACAGCAACCACCTGTTATGTGGAAGGAGGCAGCATGTACGAGCCACCTGAAAGTGTCAGTCACGCTGACGATGCACGAGTCAACTTCTTCAACGAGCTGGCTGATCGCTGGGACCGCGTAGGACAAGATCCCCAGGAAACAGTCCGGCAGTTGACCCGTCATGCGGATTTGCTTGGACTCACAGCGGGCGAACAGCTTCTGGAAGTCGGCTGTGGCACCGGCCAGATCTCCGCGTGGCTGGCGTCGAAGATCGCTCCCGGTCGACTCGTCGCGATTGATTTTGCGTCGGCCATGCTGCACCAGGCTGCTGCCAAGAACATTGCAGCTGAATTTCGGCAAGCAGATGTCTGCTGCGATTGCCTGGGCCGTAACTGCTACGATGCGGTCCTCTGCTTTCACGCCTTCCCACATTTTCGCGATCAGGCGAAAGCCCTCGAGATTCTGGCGCGTACCCTTCGTCCCACGGGCCGGCTGATCATCATGCATCTTGCCGGGAGCGCGCAGATCAACTCCTTCCACGATCAGGTGGGCGGAGCCGTCGGCGGCGACCACCTCCCATCACGACCCCACTTCCAGGAACTGCTTTCCTCACAGGGCCTGGCGATTGATGAGTACATCGACCGCGAGGACCTGTTCTTTCTCCGTGCCCTGCGCGGGTCGCGCACTGCTGGATAATCTGCGCCCGTCCACGCAGTAGAGCACCCCGCCGTAGCTCCTGACAACAGATACCGTACCGCAGGAAAAGGCGATTCGTCGCTCAGCTTCGCAGACACGAATCGCGACGAACACCGACGGCTGACACAGCTCAAACGATTCGGCACAGAGACTCACTGGGATGCGACTTCACCTCCCGCTATCGTGGCCAGGTCGGCAAGCAATGCCATGTCGACCGATTCCTCGACAAATCGAACCGACCCGTCGCAGAACGCGAAATTCACTCCGGTCGGATGAAGGCCACCCCAGGCGCGCCGGCAAGGAAACTCGCCACCAACGCCGCCAGCTTCCACGCACCGCTCGTAATCCCCCCATAGCGTACGCGATTGCGCAGTGACCGCGGAGAGCGAGTAATAGGCAAACGAGTAGGCCCAGAATGTCCGATACTGTGGTGCGGTTCGCGTGGTCGATTCACCAACCAGCAGCGTGTGACTGGTTCCGTCCCACACGTCTCGCAGCGATTCGGTACCGTATTTCCAGACGCCTGTAATATGGATTACTCCCCGCGATTGACGTTGGTAGTCGAACATCATTTCCGAATCGAGAAAGTTGTAGCCGTCATCGCCGCGTCCTGTAACTGCGCGATAGGATCCTGGCGAATAGCGAGCCCCCGCATATCGCGCTGGCCCGCTGGCGGGCACTGCGGGGATGCCCGCCTCGTAATCAGACGGACAGACATACACGGGCACTGAAGCAGTCCGCACCTG
This sequence comes from Pirellulaceae bacterium, assembly GCA_041752115.1. GTDB lineage: Bacteria > Planctomycetota > Planctomycetia > Pirellulales > Pirellulaceae > JAJRVM01. The sequence continues at coordinate 30,344 of JBGSHS010000349.1, forward strand.
CTCGTTTTGCGGCGATTCGTTATGGAAGCGAAGGTCATACCGGTCGAACAAGGCCGCCTGCTCCAGGTAGGGAAGAATCGCGATCGCCCAGTTGCCAAACCGCGTGGAATACGACTGCGCCGGCTCTTCCATTCCCGGGCAATTCCCTGCCGTGCGGTTGATGTTTCCGTGAGGGAAGGAGCCGTACGTATCGTGGTACGTCTGCAATGCCAAACCAATCTGCTTGAGATGGTTGATGCACTGCGCACGCCTTCCTGCCTCGCGAACCGCCTGCACAGCCGGCAGCAAGAGCGCAACCAACAGCCCGATAATCGCAATCACCACCAACAGCTCGACCAATGTGAATCCGAGTTTCTGTCGACGCATAATCCACCTTCCTCTCGTCACACGCTGAGGTGGTGCGATGCCCCGGCGTCTTATCATGCCGCACAGATAACGATACGCTGCGTTAACACGACCGCTCGGCCCCGAGGCTGCCCCGGCCTCGGATCAACCGAGCACGCTTTCCGGCAAGGAGCTCCAACAAAACGTGAAACTCGACTGGGTGGGGGGCGAAATCAGCTCGCAGCGCCTTGAACAAACGGTCTTATTCGAGCTCCTAAGCGATCCACACCAACCGGAACGACCGACGCCTAAGTTAGCCAGTGATACGTCGTCTTTGTCGACGAACCACGGCAATCATCCCAATGCACCCCATCACGGCCAAGGCGATAGAACTGGGCTCCGGCACGGACTGCAGGCCATCAGCACTGGTTAACCAGAGCCGATACCCTCCCGTGTGTGGTCCGCCACCCGATTCCTGATTGAGAATAGCCGTAACGCTGAATGCCGTTGTCGTCAATGCAAACGGATCGATCCAACCCAGTTCAGGATCAATGCCCAGCTGCAATGGCATCGTCAGATCACCCTGCCGTACGGTGACAACGTTATTGAGGTACCAATTCGCCGGATCATCGTCGAGGAGCAGGTTATCCAGGTGCACCAGACTGCCTTGATAATGCTCGCATCCCACTAATCGGTTTTCGTCGAAGATGAAACCGTCGCTGTCATCTTTCAGGTCGGCCAACGTAATCTGCGCTGCTGTCGGCTCCCAGTCTCGTTCCAGGATGGTGATCGAAAAGGACTTCAGCGGGTCACTGGAATGTTGTGTATTGATGTTCATCTTGCCTCCGTAAAAGAGGCCTGGAGCATTCGCTTGAACCCTGATCAGGTCTCCGTACCGCAGCGGTTCCGAGACCAGCTCGCCCGTCGGTTCGTAGACCGGGTAGTTCAACCGCGCCATTTCCTCGTTCCATTGCGTGCCTACGAACAGGTTCGCGCCGCCGAGAAACGCCGGAGCGAATCGTCGCATGTACATGGCCGTGCCGCCGTAGTCTCCCGGTTCAACCGCCTGGAAGAAGACCTGCCATTCAGGCGACGAGCTGGTTTCATAGTTCAACATCTGCCACGGGTTGTTGATGACCACACCAACCATCTCGATCGGACGGTATCCACCGGTGACCCAGGCACTGGTACCGTCGTCATAGACCGCCTGATACTCACTGTGCTGAGTCGGCGTAAACTCCGGAGCATCCGCGAAAGTGCTGTATGGCCGGGCCGAAAACGCGACCAAAACACTTGCCGTCAACAAAGCGACGGCCCAGCGGAACCGCAACAGGGGGAAAGCAACTGTCATCTTCGGTACCTCATCATGGAACATGCGACAATTGAGACGACGCCAGTACTACCTCCCGTCACTTCCCGAGAAACCAGCAGAGAGCGACGGCAGTATTACGCACACTGCTTTCGTATTACTGCCCATTATACGGGTGTTGGACCGGGTTGCAAGCGGTGTGCACAGGAAACACATGTTCCGCCTGAACTAGCCTGCGATCGGCTGCCTGTCGGATTGATTCACGACGCGAAAGAACAGCGGCTGGTCGTCCAGTTGGTGTGAACTGGGGCTCCTGCTCCAACTGCTGACTATTCTGCATATTCAGCGAGGGATTGAGCAATACGACCGAGGGGAGAACGCTCACCACGCAGGACGTCATTGGGAGAGCGCTGGAGACTGCGACGGCACGACAAGCCCCGCCTCAATGTCACCCTCAAGGCCGGTCCGTCCGCAACGGCGTTAGCGACAGAGTCACGGGCGTGATGTCGTCAGTGCGACGATAGGTCGGACGGGGGCGAGCAGGACTGCAACTTCGGGTGTTCAACAGGTCCGCGGTTGCACTGAGCGCCTGGCACGTCACTCCCACCGCCGCAAGCATCTGCTCCTCCAGAGCGCCGGGCGCAGCAGCCGCTCGAGCGTTCACGATCACGTCAGCTTCGCAAGTCGTCGCATGGGACTCCCGAGACAGCACCGCTGGCGTATCACTACTCACGACGTTCGCGACCGAGTAACTGTCGACTGCCATACTGATCGTCTTCACATGTGCCGGCTCGGCTCCGAATGCCACCAGCAGTTGCTGCAGTCGCCGCACAATTCCCAGCGACAGGTCATCCAGTGAGAACGGAGCCGGTGCAACGACTCGCAGACTGCTATTGAGCCAGCCAAGCTCCGCTTCACCTTCGGCATACACGTCGTAATCCACCTCCAACATGCGGCGGCCGAATTCGCCCTGCCGATCGAGCATTTCCAGCAGCGTCTCAAAGCCTGCTCCCGTCTTCGCGGACAATCGCACCACCGGAGCAGCCGGATAGTCCGTGGCGATCAACTCGGCCAATCGGTCCACCTCGTCCGGTGAAAGCTCGTCAATCCGATTGAGGATCACGAAATCCGCTGCTTCCAACTGCTTGCGAAAGATGTAGGCCGCTCCTGGTGAGAACCCAGCACTACGCTTATCTGATAGGATTTTCCGCCCGTGACTTGGCTTAAGAATGACGCCATAGGGCCCAATCCGGAATTTGCCCGGGAACAGACGCTGGAGCGGCTGCACGACCGTGGCCACAATATCGATACAACTGCCCACGGGCTCGGCCAGGATAACATCGGACTGCTGATTGGATTCGAGCTGCTCAACAGCACGCATCAGACCCTCGATATTACTGCAGAAGCACAGACCGGCCACTTCGCGGACGTCAAAGCCAGCAGCGCGCAGCGTGTGCGTGTCGACCAAGTCTGTCGCCTGATCGTTCGTAATGATCCCTACCTTCAGCCCTTGCGCGACATACGTCCTTGCCAGACGAGCGATCGTCGTTGTCTTGCCGGAGCCCAAGAAGCCACCCACCAAGATCAGACGAACTAGCGACATGCCTTACTCTCCCCTATTCCCCACCCTCAGCGTTCTGGCCGTCGAATCGCCTGCCTCGCTGTTACCGGCCCTCCGGCCTGCGCAAGAACGCCTTCATGGCCTCTAACGTTTCGCCGCTCACGTGATGCTCGATTCCCTCGCTGTCCACTTTGGCGATCCCTGGATCGACACCGATCGCGACCAGGAAGTCGAACACGACAGAGTGGCGGCCCCTGGCCGCCTGGGCCAATCGCTTCCCCCCCGCCGTTAAAGCAACCGGTCCATATGGTTCGGTCTTCACCAGGCCGTCCCTCACCAGACGACTGATCGTACGGTTGACCGTAACGTGACTCACTTCGAAGTGTCTGGCCAGGTCAACGGCGCGGCACGTTCCCTGCAATTCGACGATCTCGGCGATCGCCTCCGCGTAGTCCTCCGCAACCTCCGTTGCATGATCCGACCGGATGCGCGAATGGCGACCCATGTTCTTTCGCGACTTGGACATCGACAGCCATCCGTTTCCGTGAGTGACAAACGAAACAAGGACTCAGAATACTCTCCGGACAAGCTTGACACAAGTTTAGCGCCGACTACAATTCCTCCGATTTGTAGCACAGGCTACACTTTGACCGCACTCAGCCGCGAGCGAGCCCGCCACTCGGCGCATTTCCTGCGCCCGGTTGCGGGCGGCTAGCCGGCTCGCCATGGCCAGCACCCAAAGGGCACCGGTATGGGCCTTTGAAGTGACCTGACAGAAATCCGCATGAAAAGGGGTCTAGAATATGAACTTGGCAGAGTCTCAGCCGTCGACGGTCCCCGCCGGTCGCGGCGGTTTCACGCTGGTGGAGTTACTCGTGGTGATCGCCATCATTGGCATCCTGGTCGCCCTGCTACTGCCGGCTGTTCAGGCCGCGCGGGAGGCGGCGCGGCGCATGGAATGCTCGAACCATCTCAAGCAGCTCGGCCTGGCCCTGCACAACTATCATCTGGCCCACCAGCGCTTTCCGTCGGGATACTGCACCTACGCCACCAGCGATGGTTCCGGCCCACCCTGGTCCCAGATCGACTCGCTCACCTGGGATGCGGCTCCCGGATGGGGATGGACGGCCATGCTGTTACCTTATGTGGAGCAGTCGTCGATTGCCCAGTCCATCCAGTTCGACCGTCCGATCTGGGATCCTGTGAACGCCGATTCCGTCGCCGTGAGGATTCCCTTTCTACTATGTCCGTCATCGAGCGGCGATCGACAGCCGTTTGTGGTCCGCGACGCGTCAGGTACGCCCATGTCTCGCTATGGACACGAAATCACGCTCGGTCGTTCTCACTATGTGGCAAGCCATGGTCAGGAGTCGTGCTGGGGTGAATGCGGCTCGGCAGCTACGGGTGTTGTGTTCACCAATATCTACACCGGGACAACAAAGGTCGTAGCGGTGAACGGTAATGCAGCGAATATCGCCGACGGCCCGTTCTATCGCAACTCGGATGTCCGCATCGCGAGAATCACCGACGGGACAAGCAACACGATCTGTCTCGGCGAGCACTCTTCGCGACTCAGCGATAAGTGCTGGGCCGGTGTGGTTCCGGGCGCTTATGTGCACCCGCGGCTGCAATCACCTTTGAATGGATCCGACGCGGCGGCCACATTGACCCTTGTTCACGCGGGCCCGTCGGGGGGCGAACTGGACATTACCGGGTTTCCGATCATTCACCCTATCAACTTCCCCACACTTCACGTGGGTCAAATGTACGCCGAGCATCCGACGGGCGGGAATATCTGCCTGGGAGACGGCGCCGTTCGTTTCATTTCCGAAACCATCAATCTGTTGATTTGGGCCGAGCTCTCGAGCATGGATGAAGGCGAGATCGTGGACTGGGGAGCCCTGTAAGAATGAATCTAACCTCCGCAAAACCGTGGCTGGTTGTGCTGGCCGCGTTGCTCGTCGTCGCGAGTGGCTTGTACTGGCTACTGGGGCGTTCGTACGGCACCACATCCCAGCAAGGCTATCAGTTCGCCATGGCCGTGTGTGCCGCCTGTAATCAGAAGAGCGAATCCAGGCTGCGGGAACTTGCAGCCATGGTCGACGAGTCACTGAGCCGAGGAGAACTGAGTGCTCGGGAAGCCAGGTGGCTGGCGTCAATTGTCAATGAAGGCCTGGACGGGAACTGGGAGGCGGCTCACCGCCATGCTCGCCAGCTCATGGAAGATCAACTTGAGCGAGCCACTCCGCTTCCCACGTGGCGCTAGTACTGGTTTCCTAAGGGCGCTCAGGGTCGAAACCCCAGGGGGAGCCACCCGTTCTGAAACCAGTTCTCGAGAGAAGCCTGGCCAGGGCCTGCCGGTGGCGGTAACTGGGTTGGAACGACCCGCTGATCAGCTTTGCCAGTACCCGTTGCCGGTTTTCACTACCGGTTCGCTGTGGCAACGGCGTGACGGCAACCATGAACGGTTGCCCGACGACCGCCGCCGTATGCCGCTAATGGCGACAATCCAGCCGTCACAATCCCCATTTCCGGGCAATCCATTAAACTCCATTCATCAGTCGCAACCTCGCTAACCGATACCAAAGAGACATGGCGCACCCCTGAACAGCAGAGCGCGCGCTACAGTGTGTGGACGCCGGTCTGTGTAACCGGAGACAGGACGTCCGCGGCCCCCGATCGAAGAGAGCGATGAGGCAGGGTAGGTCCTTGCCGAAGTCGCCGATCTTGCCGCGATCCGGTGTTGTGGCAGCCCATCGGACAAGTCACACGCGGTGATGATCCGGAGTATCCTGGCCATGAGCGAACGACCGTACATCAGACGAGCGATCTGTTGGGCGGCGCTATGGCTGCTGGCCACGAGCCTTGCGCTGGTCGTAGTCGACCGCGCATTATTCTCGAGCATCGAGCACCGACCCGATACATGTCCCATTTGTGGCTGGGCTCTCGGCTTGTCATCCTCCGCGCTGGCCGCTCCCGTGCTGCCGGTTGAGCACATTGTGTGTTCGTGGCACATGTGCGAAACGCCTGTGATGTGCCAAAGTGAACCGTATCACGGCTTGGTGTCGGTCCGTGCCCCGCCAGCGGAAGCGAGTCAATAGTTGGCCCGTGCCAACAATCGCGGACCTTCTGCGAAGTCCGCGCTGTTGATTGGCGATCGCCATGCACGTCGAACGGCTTTCCAGCGAAGGGGCTCTTCAGCCTCCCTGGGGTTCATGTACGAACTGCCAAGTGACGTCATTTCGCGACGCGTTGGTTTGTTCGGCGGGTTCCTGCCATGAACCGTGGGTGACGGCCGTGAAATGGTCAAACCCTCGGTTTGGATCTGCCGGCCGCGCACCGAGCAAGTGAACCAGCCATCTTCTTGTCGCTTCCGAAGCCACTGACCAGGACGTCCGGAGATTTGCGATGCGTAATCGACAACTGTTTGGAGTAACACGAAGAGACAGGACGCAGCTCTTGTCCACGGTGTTGGGTCTCTGCAGACTTGCCTTGGTTGCGGTGGTGTGCGAACTCAGCGCTCTGCCGGTTTCGGACGCAAATGGCCAGACCGTACCTGCATCGCCTCAGGTCCCGCCAATACCTGAGAGCCTGGGCCTTCCCGGTATCTCGCGTCCAATCCAACTGGACCGGGCCCGTACCGCCGAATCTCGGGCGGTCCTGTCGAGGGACGAGGACGGCAATTTGCCTCAGCCGGCCGAGACGCTCTTGGCACCGACTCCGAAGAACCCTTCTGGAATGACTTTTGACCAGGCGATTGCGCTTTGCCTGAGGAATGATCCGCAGTTGCAGGCTGGCATGGCCATCATCCGGCAAATGCAGGGGGACGCCCGAACCGCCTGCCTGCTGCCCAATCCCGAACTGGTGGTCGCCGCTGGGCTGCTCCCTTTAGACCGGCCATTCACACCCGAAGCTCCGGCCGGCCCGTCGGAGTTTGACGTGGGTATGGCCTACCCAGTCGACTGGTTCCTATTTGGCAAACGTGCGGCCGCGATCGCCAGCGCGGCAATTGGCGTCGATGTTTCGCAGGCAGAGTTTTTCGATCTGGTGCGACAGCGCGTCACAGAAACGGCGGTCGCGTTCTACGATGTCCTGGAAGCCAGGGAACTGGTGGGACTGGCGAGGCTCAACGTGGAGAACCTGGAACATGCCGAGGCAGTGACTCGAAGGGCGGTCGAGAGTGGCGGGCGCCCTCAAGTGGAACTGAGCCGACTGCGGTTGGACATTCTGTCGCGACGACGCGATCTGCGCGAGGCAGAATTGGCGCTGGTAGTAAGCAAAGCGACGCTGCGCGCCACGTTCGGCGCGATTGATGCCGATCCCAATTTCGACGTCGTTGGGACTCTCGGCGGACAGATGAATGTGCAGCCCTTGCCCGTGGAACAGGCGCTGGCAGTCGCCGAACAGAACCGGCCTGACCTGATGGCTCTGAGGCGAAAGGTCTCCCAGGCTCAGGCGGAGGTGGTTGTCGCCCGACGCAATGCCTGGCCCGAAGTGACATCCGACTTCGGGATCGCGCACCAGTACCAGCAATCGATCGGCGCGCCGGACGCCACGATGTGGGGTACCGGCCTGACAATGACCGTTCCTCTGTTCGATCGCAACCAGGGAAATCGCATGCGCGCCGCTGCCACCGTGACTCAGAGCAACCTCGAGCTGCAATCCGGCATGGTGGAACTGCGTGCGGAGGTTGTGCAGGCCGTTCAGTCCTTGATCACGGCCAAAGAGAATGCCGCTTCGGTCGCCCAGGAGGATCTGCAACTGGCGACGAAGGTCCTCGGTTCGATCGAGCGAGCCTACGAGGCTGGCGACCGCCCCCTGGTGGACGTGCTGGACGCGCAGCGGAACTACCGCGAGACGTATCGGATCTACATCACGACGCGCGCCGAATACTGGCGGTCTCTCTATCAGTACTACGCGGCCATTGGCGAGCAGGTCATGCGGTGATCCGGTGGCGCGATCGGTGCCGCGTGTCGGGTCCCTGGCGCTGGCTGCTGGTCCCATCAAGTCGTGCGGCTATGGTTCATGTCAGGTCGATGCATCAAGCGGCAGCGTTGGCCATTTTCCCTTTGCCAGCAAACATTTCGTACAGAATGGGCAGGATGATCTGCTCGAAGAAGATCGCCACAATGAAGCCGCCGATGTAGACGATCGCTAACGGCCGGTGCATTTCCGAACCCGTGCTCTGTGACACCGCCAACGGCAGCACCCCCAAGATCAGAATCAATTCGGTCATCAAGATCGGGCGAAAACGGCTGATCGAACCTTGCATCACGGCTTCGTGTAACTCCTCTCCGCCCCTACGAAGGTCATTGATCTTGCCCACCAGGACCACACCGTTCTGAATGGCGATGCCAAACAGGGCAATGAAGCCGATCAGGCTGGACACATTCAGCGTCTGATCAGCGAGGTACAGAGCCAGGATGCCACCGCTGACGGTCATGGGGACGTTCAACAGCAGCAGCAGCGACTGGCGGAGCGACCCCAGCGAGGCAAACAGGACCACGAGCACACTGAACCCCACGATCAACATCATCCACATCAGTTGTCGGGTCGTGCGCTGCTGGCTCTCAAACTGACCACCAAAGGCGAAATGGCAGCCCTCCGGCAGTTCTACCTCGCGCTCGATTTTGTTCTTTGCTTCCTCGACAAAACCTCCGACGTCTCGACCAACCACGTTGCACAGAATCACCTTGCGTCGCAACAGTCTCTCGCGGAAGATGGTCTGCGGACCTTCGCTGCGGTCGATGTGCGCGATCTGCGACAAGGGGACTTGTTGGCCGGAAGGCGTATCAACCAGGAGGTTCTCAATGACTTCCACGCCGCGCCGGTATTCCTCGGGCAGTCGCAGCAGCACGGTCGTCGTGCGTTCTGCTTCCCAGACATCGGTCACTTCGACACCGTTGAGCGCCGTTTCAACCAACTCCGCAACTTCGTCCACCTTCAGTCCGTACCGAGCCAAGGCCTCGCGATCGAGCTTGATGACGATCAAGGGAATGCCCGCCGTATGCTCCACCTGCAGGTCAGCGACGCCGTCAACGTCCTCCATCACATGATGTATTTCCTCGATCTTGTCGTTCAGTACGGCCAGGTCCGGACCAAATAGTTTGAGAGAAACCTGCCCCTCAATACCCGTCAGCATCTCGCTCAGCTTGTTGGCTATCGGCTGTTCAAACATGTACACGACACCGGGCACCTCGTCGAGTTCGCGGCGCATGGCCTCCGTCAATTCCAGGTAACCGCGTTCGCGTTCTTCGCGCGGTTTCAGTTCGAGGATGAAGTGGCTGTGGTTGACCGGATGGACGTGCTCCGATTCTTCCGCACCTCCCGTCGTGCGGCAGACGTTCACGACCTCGGGGAAGGTCCGGAAGATATCTTCCACCTTCTTGCCGATTCGCACCGATTCCTCCAACGAAGTCTCTGGGAGCATGACCGTAGTTCCAATGATGGAACCTTCATCCAGAAACGGCACGAATTCGTTTCCCAGCTTGGGATAATAGACCGCACCGACAATGGGCACGGCGACAGCCAGGAGCAGCACCAGCCAACGGCAGCGAAACGACATTTCAAGCACCCAGGTGTAGATGCGCGTAGCCAGCGCCACCAGCAGATTTTCGGTACGCCGTTTCTTCGGTTTGACCCGCCCAAACGACATCAGCACCGGCTGAAGAGTAATGTTAATGAGCAGTGCCCCGAACAAGGCTGCAATCAAGGCGAACGCCGTGGGCCGGAACATCCGCCCGGCAATTCCCTCCAGGGTCAGCAGTGGCAGAAAGACCAGCACAATGATCAGATTCGCCGAAAACAGATACGAGCCAATCTCTTTGGCTCCCTCAGAGGCGAGACCGATCGACGTTGCCCCTGCGGTCGGATTCTGGAACCGTTTGTAGATGTTCTCGACCATGATCACCGAACCACCGGCCATCTTCCCCACTCCGATGGCCAGACCACCCAGAGCCATGACGGTCAGCGAAATACCCGCCACGTGCATCAGAACCAGTGCCAGCAGGATGGAGACCGGGATCGTCAACGCGGCAATCAGCGACGCTCGGATGCTCCCCAGAAACAGCAGGATCACAAGCAGCACCAGAACGCCTCCTTCCAGCATCGCAATTCCTACGTGCTCCAGCGACCCCACAATCAGCTTCGACTGGTCGTAGTAGGTGACAGTCTCGATGCCCGATCCCAGTCGCTGCCCGAGATCTGCCAGGAATTGCTTGATGTTCGCAATTGTCTGCAGCGTGTCCCCACCGTACTGCTTCTGCACAATCACAGCTACAGCGTCCTGGCCGTTGAGTCCAGCACTGCCCCGCGCGAACATCCCCCCCACCTTCACTTCCGCCACGTCCTTGACGTAGACCGGCACGTTCTTACGGGAAGTGATAACCGTGTTCTGAATGTGCGCCAGGGAGTCAATCCTCCCCTCGCCCTTGATGAGAAACTCCTGTGTCTTACCGGTGATGATGCCGCCGGAGAAGTTGCGATTGCTCTTCTCAATGGCCTCCCGGACCTCACCGACGGTCAAGCCGTAGTGGTGGAGCAACTCCGGCTTCAACAAAACCTGGTACTGTCGCACCACGCCACCCAGATTCTCCACAAAGGAAACTCCTTCGGTTCCCAACAACCGATAACGGATCGTCCAGTCGGCGACGGTCCGCAGCTCCATCGGGTCCACTCCTTCTCCCACGACCGCGAATTCAAAGACCTCCCCCATCCGCGACGAAACAGGCCCCATGATCGGCCGCGACGCGCCGGCGGGTAATTGCTCAGCCAGAATCTCGAGTTTGCCGGCGACGATCTGACGTGCCAGATAAATGTCCACACCCCAGTCGAACTCGACCGTCACCACGGATTCGCCGGTTGTCGACTCCGACCGTACTCGAAGCACATGCGGTGTCCCGTTCATCAGACTCTCCAACGGGAACGTAATCATCCGCTCCACGTCTTCCGCCGCCATGCCAGGGCACGACGTGATGATGTTTACCAGCGGTGCGTTGAGATCGGGATAGATGTCCTTGGGCATCTGCTGATAGACAACGATGCCGAGGAGCGACACCAGAGCGGTGATCAGAAGTACGAACAGACGATTGCGCAGGGCGAGGTCAATCAGAGCCTGAATCATGGGGTAGAGCCTATAGGTGCGTTAGTGGCTATGTGATGCTTCCAGCAACTCGCGTTGCAGCTCGGATCGCAGTTGGTGGTTTCCCTGCACCACAACCTCTTCACCTGCCTGCAGCCCCCTGACAATCTGCGTCTGGTCCCCCTCGACCACGTTCGTCTCGACCTCCCGGCGTATGAAACCGCCCTCTTGCTTGACGAACACGATTTTCTGATTCCCGTCATCCAACACGGCAGCCGAGGGGACAAGTACCATCGGCTCGGTACCGTTGAGGAGAATGCTGACGTTGGCGAACATGCCCGGTTTCAGTCGCTGGTCTTCGTTCGCCACCTCGGTCCTGACGGTAATCGTGCGAGTCTCTTCGTTGACTTGATCACCAATGTGCCCCACGGTCCCGCGGAACACTTCCCCATGATAAGCCGGCACGGTGATTTCCACTTTCTGGCCGACTTTCACCTTGGCTAAGTCCTTTTCGAAGACCTCGGCATGAGTCCATATCAGGCGAGGGTCCACAATGGTCAGGATTTCGGTGGCCTGATCGACCATGCCGCCCAAAATCGCCTTGCTGGCGACCACCTTGCCTGAGATGGGCGCCGTGAGCGTGACCGTCGGATTGATCTCGTGGTTCGTCGTAATCTCCTTCACACGCTCCTCACTGAAGCCAAGCACATGCAGTTTCCGCTCCGCCGCGTCCGCGGTGACCTGAGCCAACTGATATTCGGCTTCGGCCATCAGTAGCCCTCTTCTGGCGCTCGTGCCATCGTTCATCAGGCGTTCTTCGATGTCTCGGTTAACTCTTGTCAGTTCCAGCGATGCCATCGCCTTGATGAAATCCGTCTTCGCTTCTCCCACATCATGGCTCTCCAACAATATCACGCTCTGCCCTTTCTCAACCCAATCACCAACCTTGGCACGGACCTCGGCGATGCGGCCAGGAAAGGAGTAACTCACGATTGCCATCTGTGCGTCCGGTGTGACCGCCTTACCCATGGCTTTGAGTACGGCGCGACCGTTCCCCTCTTGGGCGTTGGCTGTCTTCACATCAGCCAGCTTGCAGCTTGCCTCGGACAGTTGCACAATGCCAGCAGGCTCCGACGATGGACTCGCAGCATGATGTTCCTCCGCCGGCAAGACCCTCGGCCAAACACTGATCAGACCAACGAGCAGAGTCACGGTCATCAGCACAATCAACAATACCAGCTTGGTTCTCATGGCAGACCTTTCGTTGCTGCAGACAGGTGGTCATCCGTGATCGGCCCGATCGGCCCCCTAACCAAACCAATGGCTGAGAACCAAGTCGAGCGATCGCTCCACGATTGCCACCCGGTGCGCATCGGGCGAATGACGCTAGCAACACCATCCCCAGATAGTCCTGGGGCACGGACGAGACGGTCTAGACAGAAGGGGGCGCACGTACCGCAAACGGCGCTCGATGAGGCTTGCCGCTGAAGACAAGCGGAAGCTCAGCAGATACCGGACGAACAAGTCCCACCCCCACTTCGACAATCGCAGGAATTTCCTGGATTGTCAGGACGTGGAGCCATTGGCAGAACGGACAATCACGCTGCAGACAAGGTTGCTCGTCCAAGAGATATGAGTGTCCCACAGCCAACGCGAAACTGACCAGCAGCAGCAGAACTGCAATCTGTCGGATTAATCGCGTCATCGTCAGGCTCTCAGCAGGAGAAATCAACATCTAACAGAATACTTGCGACCGACCGCCTCAGCAACACCTACTGCAGAAGAGAGAGCGTGACCGCATGGGCCAGGGCCTCGCCGGCAAGCCCGGCAGGCTTTGCATGAAACCTCCAGAGTACTTCCCAGGGCCCGGGATGCCCGAAGGAGGCGTCGGTGAAATCCAGCACCTGGCCGAGGAGTGCCACACCCCACCTGGCTGGCAACCACAGGTCGCTGTGTATTCCCTCACAGCTTCAACCTTCCGCCGAACCGAGCGACAATGCCGCTCTCCCTTCTTCTGTGCTGCATACGGACACCAATGCATCGGTCTTGAATCACGTTCGGCGTGCTTCGGAAGTGGCACGCTAGATGCGACTGCGGCTATAATCATTGAAACGCATGTTGAGTTTCTCGGGAGGCCGTTCGATCACCCTCCGGGAAACACTGGCTAACACACCTCTTCCTGCATGGGAGTTCACACACTGATGACCAGGCGCAAGATGGAAAAGCACTCCACGAAGTCGCGACGGCAGTTCCTGCAACAGACCTCGGCAGGTCTGGCTGGCCTGGCGGCGTTCTCCTGTCTGCCGCTGGTGCATGCGGCACCCGCAGAAACCGAGACAGAGATCCGCATCGGCTTGATCGGATGTGGCGGGCGCGGCACCGGCGCGGCATTGAACGCGATTGGCGCCGCCACCCAAGTGATTTATCCTGACGAAGGGTATCACACCGAAGACGTAGCTGAGGGAGCGAAAGCCCAGCGCAAAGGGATCACGGTCGTAGCGCTGGCCGACCTGTTCCAGGATCGACTCGAGCGTTGCAGCGCGAACCTGGCCGAGGCCGGCATGGAAGTGCCCACGAATCGTCAGTTCACGGGCTTCGACGGCTATCAGAAACTGCTCGAAGTGCCGGAAGTCAATTATGTCATTCAGGCAACGCCCCCTCACTTCCGCCCCCAACACTTGATGGCGGCGATCGAAGCAGGCAAACACGTCTTCATCGAAAAGCCCGCTGCTGTCGATGCCCCCGGCGTGCGACTGGTGATGCAGGCCGGTGAACTTGCCAAAAAGAAAGGGCTCGGCATCGTCGCCGGCACCCAGCGGCGACATGAACGAAAGTACCAGGAAACAATTCGCCGCATTCACGACGGTGCCGTTGGCGATATCGTATATGCCAAATGCTATTGGAATGGCGGTGAGATCTGGGTGATCGACCATGAACCGCAATGGAGTGACATGGAGTGGCAACTGCGCAACTGGAATTACTTCACGTGGCTGGCCGGAGATCACATTGTCGAACAGCATGTCCACAACCTGGACGTCATGAACTGGGTGCTGGGCACACACCCCATCCGCGCCGTCTCGGGACTTGGCGGTCGCCAGGTCCGAACGGATGCCAGATACGGCAACATCTTCGACCACTTCGCGGTGGAGTTTGAGTACCCCGGCGGCATTTCGATGTTCAGCCAGTGTCGCCAGATCAAGAACTGCAAGAGTATGGTGGAGGAATTCGTGCTCGGAACGGAAGGGATGAGCAACTGCCAGAACTACATCCAGTCGAAGAAAGACGGCGAATGGCACATTCCCCGTCCGCGTCGCAACGAGCCGCAGGACCTGCCTTACGATCAAGAGCACCAGGACCTGATTCAGAGCATTCAGGACGGGAATCCACTGAACGAAGCGCAGGCTGTGGCCGAAAGCACGCTCACCGGCATCATGGGGCGTGAAGCGTGTTATAGCGGCCAGGAAATCACCTGGGAAGCGGCGCTCAATTCACCCACACGCCTGGGACCGGTCGACTACACGTTCGGACCCTATCCGACGCCTCCGGTCGCCCTGCCTGGCGTCTACACGTTCAGCTGATCCCCGATTGCGCAGCTCAAGAAGGTCTCACGCCAAGGCGCAAAGGCGCCAAGAGGAGGACCGACGGAAGGCCGGAATCTCGGCACGTCCTTCTTCTTCCTTTGCGCCTTGGCGTGAGCTTCTTGACGGTCCGCCAAAAACTCGCTGGACGTGTGGGATTGGAGTTGAGAGAATGCGCGGGTGACTCACGATGGCGGCTGAGTCCCTTTTGCCCCCTCGACAACCTCTCTGATTAGCTGGAGTTCATCATGGTCTGCTGCAAGTCGACGATCTGCTGGAGCGCCATCGCAGCGCTCTGCGTTCTATTGCCCGCGCCAGCGGTACGCGGTGACGACAAGTTCGTGTCGCTCTTTAACGGCAAGGACCTGAAGGGCTGGAAGACGACCGGCAATTGGAAAGTGGAAGATGACGGGATTGTGACCCTCTATCCGCGCCCCGGTGAAGAGGGTTGGCAACGATATGATGCGTATCTCACGACCCAACGCAAGTACCAAGACTTCGTTCTCGACCTGGAATTCAAAATCAACAAGGGAGGAAACTCCGGCGTGTTCCTCCGCGTTGGGGATCCACTGAGCCAGGTGGATACCGGCTTCGAGGTGCAGATTCTCGACACGCATGGAGTAGAAAACCCCACCAATCACGATTGCGGCGGCGTGATCGGAGCGATGGCCCCCAGCAAGAACATGGTCAAGCCGGCAGGGGAATGGAATCACTACACGATCACCTGCCAGGGCCATCAAGTGAAAGTGGTGTTCAATGGCGAGCAGGTGATTGATCTCGACCTGCGTGAGACGCCACTGAAGGACCGACCGCTGGAAGGCTACATCGGCTTTCAGGATGAAGCCAAACGCGTCTGGTACCGTAACGTCCGCATTAAGGAACTCCCGGCACGCTGAGCGTCGGGCCAGGTCTTCATGATCGAGCCGTCGCCAACTGCAAAGGGACAAAAAGATCGGATGACAGGAAGATGTTCTTGTCATCCGATCTTTTTGTCTTTCTTACTCCACCTCGGGGCGACTAGATCGTGGGATTCTTGAGGACGGCGCCGGTGTCGGCGCTAGTGACCTGCATGGCATAGCGGGCGAGGTAGCCGTGCTTGATCTTCGGTTCACGTGGCTGCCAGCTGGCTCGTCGCCGCTGCAACTCCGCTTCGTCAACCAGGAGCGTCAGCTGTCGGTGCGCAATATCGATCTCGATCTTGTCGCCGGGATGGACCAGGGCAATCGGCCCTCCCGCCGCAGCCTCCGGGCTCACGTGTCCAATACACGCTCCGCGCGTCCCGCCGCTGAAACGACCATCGGTGATCAGCGCCACGCATTCACCCAGCCCCCGCCCCATGATGTTGGAGGTGGGGGCGAGCATCTCCTGCATGCCGGGACCACCGCAGGGCCCTTCATAGCGAATCACAACCACGTCACCCGCCTGAACCTTCCCCTGCAGGATCCCCGAAGCTGCTTCTTCTTCGGATTCAAAGATCACGGCCGGTCCGGTGAACTTCATCATAGACGGCGCCACGCCGCCCGTCTTGATAACACAGCCTTGCGGCGCCAGATTGCCAAACAGGATGGCCAATCCACCTCGATCACTATACGCATTGTCGAGCGGGCGAATCACGTCGCCATCGTTCACTTTGGCAGCGGCGATGTTCTCGCCCAACGACTTGCCAGTGACCGTGAGGCAATCGAGATGCAACGTGCCCGGCTTCTGGCTGATGGTTTTGAGAATCGCACTGATGCCACCCGCCCGATCTACATCCTCGATGTGATATTTTCCGGCCGGAGAGACCTTGCAGATATGCGGCACTCGTTCGGCTACGTCATTGAGCACCTTCAACTCAAACTGGCCACCCGCTTCATGGGCCACAGCCAGCGTATGCAACACCGTATTGGTCGATCCCCCCATGGCCATATCGAGTGCAAAGGCGTTCTCGAACGCCTGCGGCGTGAGAATATCGGACGGCTTGATATCCCGCCGTACCAGCTCGAGCACAGCAGCCGCCGCAGCCTGATACAGCTGATCCCGCTGCGGGTCGGTGGCAAGAATGGTCCCGTTACCGGGAAGTGCCATGCCGAGCGCTTCGCACAGGCAGTTCATACTGTTGGCCGTGAACATGCCGCTGCACGAGCCGCACGTCGGGCAGGCATGTCGTTCCAACTCGGTCAGCTTCGCCTCATCAATCTTGCCCGCCGACAGCTGCCCGACGCCTTCGAACACGCTGATCAGGTCGATCGTCTTGCCGCTGGTCGGATCGACACCGGCCTTCATCGGTCCGCCTGACACGAACAGCGTTGGGATGTTCACACGGGCGGCAGCCATGAGCATCCCGGGCACGATCTTGTCGCAGTTGGGAATGCAGATCATGCCATCGAACGAGTGCGCTCTGAGCATCGTCTCGACGCAGTCGGCAATCAGCTCGCGACTGGCCAGCGAATACTTCATGCCGACGTGCCCCATGGCAATCCCGTCGCAGACACCGATCGTATTGAACTCGAAGGGAATTCCTCCCGCGGCACGCACCGCCTCTCGCACCTTGGTTCCCACCACATCCAGATGAGCATGGCCGGGTATAATCTGTGTGAAGCTGTTGGCGATGGCAATAAATGGCTTACCAAAGTCGCCCTCCTGGCGAATCACACCGGTCGCTCGCAGCAGGCTGCGATGAGGAGCACGAATGGCATCTTTCTTGATTGTGTCGCTGCGCATGGGTAGGCACCTGTGGGAAGGAAAGAAAGGGACATTCTAGCGGACGCTGCCGGAGGAATGAACCGGGCACTCGCCCTGGCGATACCGAGCCACCAGTCCTGGCGACGCCCCCTAAAAAGGCACAGGCCGTACAAAGACACCGGCCGTACTAAGGCACGAGGGATCAACGAACCCGGCGTTTCTCTGGCAGCCACGCTCGCCCAGCGCAGAGAAATCCGGCCCACGACCGAAGTCATTCTTCCTCGAGATCCTGAGGGGCGGCGGGAGGAGGATCCGGGCGGCGGCGGCAGAACCGTGCTAATCCCGTACTCAGCGCCAGCGGTGCTCGTGCTCAGCGCCAGCGGTGCTCGTGCTCGAGCTTGCCCTGGCAACCAACGATCCAATGCG
>JBGSHS010000350.1:0-36911 GCA_041752115.1 Pirellulaceae bacterium
CGACCGCGGCCACCGGTCTACGCGACCGCGGCCAGCGGGAAACGTCGCCTGCGCGGCGCAGGCTAAATTGCCGCTGCCTTATCGCGTCGCAACCGTCCGACTCGGATGTTGAGGAACTCGACGATCAGCGAGAAGGCCATCGCGAAGTAGATATACCCCTTGTTCATCGACACGCCGCTCCCTTCCGCGACGAGCACGACGCCAATCAGGATGAGGAAGCTGAGCGCCAACATTTTCAGGGTCGGATTCTGTTCGACAAAACGGCTCACCGTCTCGGAAAACACCAGCATGACCATCACGGCGACGATGACGGCGGCGATCATTACCCACAGGTGATCGACCATCCCGACGGCCGTAATGACGGAATCGAGTGAGAAGACGATGTCGAGCACCATAATCTGACTCACCACCGACGTCAGACTCGGATGCTTCTGAAGGTCTCGTTGAATCTCATGTCCTTCGATCTTCTCATGGATTTCAAACACGCTCTTGCCGATCAGGAACAGTCCGCCGGCCAGCAGAATCAGATCGCGCACTGATACATCATTCACTTCGGCATGCTCGGACAGCCAGGCCTGGGGGATTCCCAGGTCGGTCAGGTGAAACCACGGCTGGTCCATGTGCAGGATGGCGCTGAGAAACAACAGCAGGAGCACACGCATTCCCATAGCCGCCAGCAAGCCGATGCGTCGGCCCAGCTTCTGCTGTTCTTGCGGCAGTCGACCAGAGAGAATGACAATGAAGACGATGTTGTCGATTCCCAACACAATCTCCATCAACGTCAATGCCACAAACGCGATCAGATACTCCATCAAGTTGCTCTCCCTTTCACAGGTCGTAAGCAATGCGCTGAGGCCCCGGATACGCGTGCCCGCCAGGCCGATCCGTCGCTGGCGTTCCCACACGCTGCCAGCACCGGGCCCAGTCGGGATCAGCCCTCACCTTTCCCCCTGTCAGCACCCCACGGACTTCAAACCTGAGACTCTACGTCATCGCCAGTCGCAAGTCGATACGGGAGGGGTTCCACCCCATGCGGACATCATCATCCCCGTGGGGATCGCACCGCAACCGTGGCGGCTCCTCACTCGAAGTCCCGGGGGCCGGGACGCGCGGAAATTGCGTGACCAGAGCGAGCGATGGCGGGCGCGTTCGATTGGGTAAATCCGACTCCGAGACGCCGTAGCCTCAGACCACCAGCGACAGCGGTAGGGATGGGACGAATTGCGGCGATCATATGGCCTGTCGGCCAGCCGGAAATGCTATGCTTGTGTCGGGCGTTGGACCCGTTTGACGTTCACCCCAGACATTGTCCTCAGCGTTTGTTTCCGCTCGCCCTTCGCACCACAAGTCTTGAGGTACCACATGATGGAGGTACTGATCCCGCTGGTGATATTGGTCGTGGTCGCTTTCCTCGTCATAGCGCTGGGACATGGCCTGTGGCTGCTGGGAGCGGCGATACTGCGCGCGTTGTTTTCGGTCGGCCAAGCTGATCCAGATCGTAGTTCCCGCTGCTGTGGCTGTGGTGCCCTGTCGAGCATCAAGCAGGGAGTGTGCGCGTTGTGCGGCTATCGCACAATCGCCCGACAGCGTGATGACGTCTTTCAGGCGATGCGCCTGATCAGCCGCCTCCACGTAGGGGGCGAGATTCAGGATGATGAGTTCCGGCGGGTGACGCGAGCCCTGCAGAGCATGGCTCATAAACTCCCGACAGCAGACGGCGTCGATCAGCGACTCCGCACGGCCCCTGAGGCGTCGTTGCCGCCACCTGCTCCGCCAGTACCTGCTCCGAGGGTACCGGTTAGTCCGCCGCCGGCTACTCGACCAGTCCCCCCGCCACTTCCACACAAGGTGTCGGCAGCTGCGATGAGCCAGGGTGTAATGGACGCCGAAGTCGTTGATGCCGAGATCGTGTTCCAACCGACCGCTGACAACGCAACACCGCTGGCCACTGTGGTCCATCCACTCGACGCACCGGAACCGGAGTCGAGTCGCACGGTCGGTACACCAGGGAGGTTTTCACCGCGTCGCACCATGGCCGATATGCTGCAGTCGTTCATGGAAGAGAAGAACATCCGCTGGGGAGAACTTGCCAGTGGTATTCTGATCGTCGGCAGCGCCATCGGATTGGTGATCAGCTTGCGCGCCAAGCTGGCGGAGATCAGCCAGCAGATCCAGTATTTTCCCGCGCTGCTCTTCATGCTGGGAACCGTCGCGATACATGCCGCAGGCCTGTACACACTCAAACGCTGGAAACTGCGATCGACCAGTCGTGGTGTCCTGATCATCGCCACGCTGCTGGTACCGTTGAGTTTCGCAGCGGGCATCGTGATGGGCGGAGCAGGTGAGCATCGTACACCCGTCACCAGTCCGCTCTATATCGCAGCCGTACTGACCGGACTGCTCGGCTACGGCGTCATTACGACCTTCTCCGCCAAGGCGTTGTTTCCCGAAGGCTGGTGGCGTTTGACCGTTGCTGTCATAGGCACTTCGGCAGGCCAGATGGTGATCAACCGGCTGGCGGATGTCGAGACATCGCGGCCATGGCTGGTGGCAACAGCGTTGTTCGCGCTGCCGCTGGCCAGCTTCATGGTGGCCGGTCTGGCACAGTTGCGTGTGGTCGCTCTCAGGCCGCGATTAACTCCGGTTCGCGCCACGCAGACGTACGTCGTATTGGGTGTGGCAGCGTTTTCGCTCGCCGTCCCTCTGGGTCTGCAGGCCTGGGTAAGCGGTGCGGTACGTGAGACGCTGACGTGGCTGAGCCCATCGCTCAGTCTGGCGGCCGCCGCCGTCTTGAGTCTGGGCATTGCCATTCAGAATCGCAGCACGGCCCGCCCCATGGCTGAGACGCGTACGGTGGGAACCGCTTTGGCGATACTCGGCGGCATGCTGATGATCGGGACCCTCGTCCTGGCCTGGCCCGCTCCCCCCTTGCTTGTCGCTGTCAGCATGGTCACGGCCGGCGCGTTGTTTTCCCTCGCCATCCTGGGCCGTATCCCGCTGTTGCATGCGGGCGGAGTTGCCGCCGCGTCGCTGGGTGGTCTGCTGCTGTTTCACCATTTTCGGGGCCAATTCCCTGCAGATGCCGCGTTGACGGGCCAGGAGTTGATCGAGGTGCTGGTGATGGGGCGAAGTGCCCTGGTATTGCTGGTTCCGACGATCCTCAGCGCAACGGTCGGCCTTGTCTGCCTCACGCGAAGTCGATCCGAGGAAGGCAACGTCTACCTGGCGAGCGGGCTCGGACTGGCGGGCGGGTCTTTGGCCATCGCGTTGTACGCCGGCTTCTGGACAGGGGTCGATGCGAATTGGACAACGCTCCTCTTCATCGCTTACGCTGCCACCGCGTTGGCGGTCTGCCCACAGATAAGGCGAGAGTGGGCGACGGCGGTCGGAGCGGCTCTGACGCTGATTGCCATCATCCATCTGTTCCGAGTGAACCACTGGTTCGCGCAGTGGTTGGCGTCGTGGAATATCGGCTTGACTCGGCCAATCCTGGTCTCATTTCTCGCCCACGGATTGATCCTGGAACTGTATGGACTGGGGCTGCTGTTATGGTCTCAATGGCGTGGGACATCCGCGGATCTGCCGTCGAGCAGCGAGCTTCGGACTCAAGTGCTGCAACCGGTGGCTGCCATTGGCGTGACCGCTGCAGCGCTAACGGTCCCGTTCGTGTTAGTCCCGGCCCCGTCCGGCCTGGGCACACACGCCGTTTACGCGGCCTGCATAGCGACGGTCTGGGCCCTTGCGGCGGGGATCAGTCGCGACGCCCGACTGGTCACCGCTACTCAAGCCGCCTTGACGGTGGCGATTGGGTTTTCGACGGCTGCCTGCGCAGCTCGACAGAGCTGGTCGATTGAGCCATTGAGAGACTTGAGGCATTGGCAGTGGCAGTTGGCCGTGTTGAGTGGGTGGTGCGCCGTGTTGACTCTCACGCGATTCGTCTCGCGTCGCTGGCCCCGTTTTCATCAGCTGGTCCAGCCGCCGTGGCCCACCGTCGACCTGGTGTTGATGACCGGCATCCTGGCTGGCCTGGCCGTGGTTGGAATGACCGCTTGCCGAATCGGCGCGCTCTGTGAGCTCGGGTGGGTCGCCCCCGGCAGTCCGCTCATGACCGATGCCTGGCATACCATCGCGTGGCAGGCGGGCAGTTGGATCGCCTGGGGATGCGCAATGATCGCACTCGGGCTGCTGTTGACCGAACGTACGACGACATATCGTCTGTCAGGCATGGTGATCGCTACGGCGATTGCTCCGCTGCTGTGGGCCGGTCGCTTCGAGCCTCAACTATCAGTAGCTTCGGCGCTGCGCTGGTCCTTCGCCATCTACACAATTGTCTGGACAGCCTTGCTTGCCGCTCGAAAGCCGATCGAGCATTGGTGGAGCATCAGGCCGCTCGCAGATTCCGACCGGGAAGTGCATCTGCTGCAGATTCGCCGTCTTGCCCTGTCGCTGGGAATGGCACCGGTGATCGTGCTCACTACGCTGGCCTTCGGGCAGGCCTTGCAGCAAACGCCTCTCCATGGCCCGTTGCCTGGGACCTTTTTCGGCACTATGACTGAGACGATTCTCTATGGACTCCCCTTCGGTCTGCTCGTGATTTCGGCACTCGTGATGGCAGCACGCGACGGCAGTGCTCCGCTCGCGCTGCTCGGTTCACTGCTGCTGCAGTATTTCATTGCGATGGCAGTGGTGATTCCGGCACTCGACCAAACAGGCGTTGTCCGAACCGAGGTATATGTCGCGCTGGTACAATGGACCACCTGCGGCCTGGGGGGCTATCTGCTAGTCTGGCTGGGCCTGAATCGGTGGATCGATCGTCCGCGAAGTGCCCTGGGCAGTCAACTGCTTGACTTGCAGGCAGTTGCCGCATCGGCATCTGCACTGACACTCTTTGGTTGGTCCCTGGCAGAAATCTTCGTTGACCCGGATCGAGTTGGTGCCATGGTGAAGTATCTGGGACAATGGCCCAGCTATCTGGCGGTGGCGATCGTCGTCCCGGCCCTAGGTTACCAGCTGGCCTTTTACCACCGTCATACCCGACGTTATCTCGGTCCGCTGGCGGTTGCAGTTGCCTGCGGTCTGCTGTCGCTGGCCGCCGCAAGCGCCAATACGTACGATCCGCCCGTCGAATGGATCGCCTATCACGTCGTAACAGCTGGCTGGCTTGGTGCGGCCCTGATCGCCGTGGGCATCGCCAGTTGGCGCACGTTGCGCAAGGACGGCAGTCCTTGGGTGGGGTATTTGAGTGGCTCCGCCACGATCGTCGCATTGCTGGTGTGCGTCCTGCTGGTGCGAGGCTGTGCGGAGGATCCGATTGCGCCGGCATGGACCGGTGCGATCGCTGCGGGCCTCTTCACGTTCTTCACTGCTCAGGCACTGCGTCGGCGCAAGCAACTGTACGCTTATTTGTCGCTGCTCACCCTCCTCTTTGCCACATCGGTGATGTGGTTCCATCTGGCTCCGGTCCATGACGAGCAGTTCGCGTTCGGGCTGCTGTTTGTGAACGTCCTGGCAGCCAGTGTAGTCGGCCTGTGGTGGTTCGCAGTGGACCTGTGGCACCAGCATCGGCACGCCACCGAGATGGATGAGCAGTTTCCGCTGGCCCGAGTGCACTTGTTTGCGGCCATGGCGAGCCTGATTGTGATGATGCTGTTCGGAATCGGCGGCACAGGACTTTCGACAGCAATCGCCTTGACGGGTGGGCCTGACGGCCTGAGGGTGACCAGTCCCTGGGGAGTGGGAGCCTTGGTTGCCTGGGGGCTGCTGCTGTCGGCTATGTGCTGGGATCGACGGATTGGGGTGAGCCTCGTGGCATCCTACCTGTGGGGATATGTGCTGATTGCTCTAATCGTCAACCAGTGTGAACAGCTTCGGTTCTGGAGTGCTGAGGGATCGATTGTCGCTGGGTGTCTGCTGAGTGCTGCTTACGTGGCACTGACGGGCCACATCTGGCGGTGGGGAGCAAACCTGGCGCAATGGTCGACGCGTGTCGCGATCCCTGATCCGATCGGCCGCCTCGAAAACGTATCGCGTTGGCTCCCCACGTGCAATGTGGTAGCCACACTCATCGTCAGCGGCTTGGGATTCATCACGGTCTTTGTGGCCGAAGAACGAGCGATGCGGATGTCGGTGGCCTTCGCTCCTCTGATGCTGGCTTATGGAGTGGGTTGTCTGGCTCAGCAGCATCGTCGCATCGCCATGCAGAGTCTGTCGCTGTTCCTGATCGTGGTCGCCGCGGTCTTCATCGGCTGGGCGGACGTGGCACGCTCATCGGGCGACTCAGCCGTTCTGGCGTATACGGCTCGCTTGCTGGTCGTACTGGCCGCCATGACACTGATCTACAATCTCGTGCTGGCGCGCTGGCTGGGCAGCCCCAATGACTGGTACCAGCCACTGCGAAGAACTTCTGGCGTACTGGCAGTCTTGACAGTGGCCAATCTGGCTCTGGTGTTGGGACTGGAAGCGGTCGAGTTTCGGCCTGGAGTCGGCGCACCGATCGGCACGGCGGAAGTGATTGCCATCAGCGTCATGTTGGCGGGCTTCATCGTGGCTCTGCTCTGTATGGCGATCCTGCCCGGACGAGATCCTCTTTCGCTCAGTGAAAAAGGACGCGAGCTGTATGTATACGCAGCCCAACTCATTGCGGCCACGTTGTGTGCCCATATCTACCTGGCGGAACCCGAACTGTTCAGCCTGGGAATATTCAAACAGTATTGGCCCTACATCGTCATGGGCATTGCCTTCATCAGCGTGTCGATCGGCGAATTCTGCCACCGTCGAGGCTGGCAGGTGATTGCCGAACCGATGCAACGGACCGGCGGTTTTCTGCCGATCCTTCCCGCTCTGACCGCCATGGCTTTTTCACAGTCAAATTACCCGCTGGTGCTCTTCTTCGCGGGCCTGATCTACGTGTTTATGAGTGTCACGCGTCGATCGTTCGTCGCCGGGATTGCGGCCGCCGTGATGGGAAACGGAGCCTTGTGGGCACTCCTCACCGACCACGGTTTCCAGCTCACCGCTCAACCGCAGTTCTGGATGATTCCACCCGCCCTGTCCGTGCTCGTGGCCGCCTATTGGAATCGAGATCGGCTGAGCGACAGCTCCCTGACAGCCATCCGCTACATCTGTGTGATGATCATCTACCTCAGTTCCACAGGTGAGATGTTCATGCGGCTCCTCGTGCCTGCTGGATCCGAGGACTGGCTGCGTCCCATCATCCTGACCAGCCTGTCGCTCGCCGGTATCTTTGCCGGCATCCTGCTGCGAGTGCGCGCCTTTCTCTACCTCGGTGCCAGTTTCCTGCTGCTCTCGATCGTCACCATGGTCTGGAATGCGGGGCGCGTCCTCCACCACACCTGGCCCTGGTGGGTCTTCGGAATCTCGGTGGGATTGGTCATCCTGGTGATCTTCGGCCTGTTCGAAAAACATCGCCGCGAAGTGGAACAACTCGTTACCCGCCTGCGCCAATGGGAACCATAGAGCGCTCGCCATCAACGAGCACGATCCCGCGAAGGGCGTTTGGCCAATGACGAAGGACGAAATACCCAATGAAGAACGAAGTCCAGCGAATCAAATGCAGAGCCAAGGGCAGGTCGCGTCGAGCCTGTCAGGCAAGCTGGTTCGGCACGGGGTAACTCGTGATTGCTTACCTTGTTAATCCCAGTAGCCGCAGCCACAGCGCGCACACACGTTGAGTGCCTGGAAACCGTGCGGCTGGGCAGCCCAGGGCCGCGCGTGTCAGCCATCTCAGGGCATGCCCGGAACGGGCACCGGGTACTCACCGTTGGCATCCGGCAGGACCGGAGCAGGCGAGTCGAACGATGTGAGCCGGTCGACGTCGGCCAGGGCCAGCGCCGAGTCGAATCCGTCCTGCCAGGAAAGCGTCTGCCCGGAGTAGGCTGCCATGCGGCCGAGGATGGCCGTCATCGTGCTCTGCGCCCCATACTCACCTTCCTGGAGAATACGACCGCTACGCAGTTGAGCGAACAGGTCATGCTGTTGTTGCTGCTGCCCTCCTCGCGCCGCTTTGGACTGCCAGATGCGCTGTCCGGACGAATCGTAGATCTTGCCGCCACTGATATCGGCATACCCTTTCGTCCCGTGTACATGTTCCGACACGTTGTTCCAGCAGTTACGCATGTGGCGGCACTGACTGAACATGCGCATTCCACCTGGATAACTGTACTCGCAGAAAAAATGATCGAAGATCTGGCCGAAATCCGCATCCGCTTCGGAGCGGCGACGGCGCACTTCCCGGCCACCCTGCGCGTTGACTTCGAGGGGTAAGCAATTCAGCAGCCAGTTGCCCACGTCGAGATTGTGTACGTGCTGCTCGACAATGTGATCTCCGCTGAGCCAATTGAAGTAGTACCAGTTGCGCAGCTGATACTCCAATTCACTCTGCCCTTTCTGACGCGGGCGTGTCCAGACACCTTGCCCGTTCCAGTACACCCGCAGCGTGATCAGATCACCGATCGCACCGTCCTGCAATTTTCCAACGGTCTCGCGGTAGGCTTCTTCGTGACGCCGCTGCAACCCGACAGCAACCGCCAGATTCTTCTGTTTCGCCAGCTGGGTCGCCTGCAAGACGCGTCGCACTCCCGGCGCATCAACGGCTACTGGCTTCTCCATGAAGACATGCTTGCCTGCCGCCACCGCCTGCTCAAAGTGCCAGGGTCGGAAGCCGGGAGGGGTAGCGAGGATCACCAGATCCACGTCGGATTGCAGGACTCCTCGATAGCTCTCCAACCCCACAAAACGCCGTTTGGCCGGCACATCCAGTTTGTCGGCATGCCGGCTCTTGAGCTGCCGATAGGCCGCCTGAATTCGATCCTCAAACACGTCGGCCATGGCCACCAGGCGAACGGGACCACCCGAAGTATCCAGCGCCTGGATCGCAGCCCCTTTGCCGCGAGTGCCACAACCAATCAGCCCGACGCGGATCACATCGCTGCCCAGAGCGTGCACCGCCCGCGCGACACTTAACGTGCCCGTCACGGCACCCGTGGCGACCAGCAGCGAAGAGGCTCGGATAAAGTCTCGTCGTGATTTCTGCGCGAATTCCTGCTCGTTACGCACAGGCTGACTCCGACTCGTTCAATCTCAGCCGAACTCCGGCGGCCTGGGTTCTCCCGAGCCGCACAACCAGATTTGAGAAACCGCCCTCCGTACACCCACCATTGATCGAGGGAAGCGCTGACCCAGGGAAGGACCTGCACGAAACGGCGGGTGCTGATGACGTCGTGCAGCTTCCGGGCCACCGCATATCATCGGCCCGCCCGCTGCCGCCAACTCGTGCGCGGCAGCAGGCAAATCGAGCGACCCATCTCATTGTCCCGAAGCGGTGGCCGGAAGCAAGCCGGATAGTGTCAGTTTCCGGTTACCGTCCCCTCTTGCGGTCGATCACGGGAGTCATCTTGTCCCACTTCTCGGCCTTCTCCTGCTCCGACGGCTCCGCCAACGGGCGAATAATGCGGAAACCAACGTGCAGCGCATCGGTGTGGTACCAGATGCTCTTGGGAATCTGAGGATCCTGAGCCTGCCATTGGGGGGATGAACCTGCCCGAGCCGCACTGCGACATGCTTCGGGATCGTCTTCCCATGATCCGCCTCGCACAACGTGCGGGAACAGCTTCGTGGGGATGGCCAGCGGATTATCGGCGACCCCCTTCGACTGACCATAGAAATCGGTGACGAATTCGTCCAGAACCCACTCAGCAACGTTGCCGTGCATGTCGTAGAGCCCCCACGGATTCGGCTTCTTCTGTCCTACTTTGTGATATTTCTCGTCGCTGTTGTCATAGTACCAGCCGTACTCCTCCAATTCGTCCGGATCATCGCCGAATGAATACGCCGTGTCGGTTCCGGCGCGGCAGGCATACTCCCATTCGGCTTCGGTCGGAAGTCGATAGTAACGTCCCGTCTTGAGTGTGAGCCACTGACAGAATGTACGGGCACCAAACTGAGTCATACAAATGGCCGGGAAATCGCGTTTTCCCATGCCGAACGTCATGTCGGTATAGGGTTCGGTCGGCTGGGAAAGCTGGTACTCCAACGAAGCCCTGTCACGATCGGTCTCGTCGCCACCGAGCAGTTTGCGGCGTTGAATGTCCAGGTCGAACATCCACACCTCAAAGGCATCCCAACGAATCTCGTACTTGCTCATCCAGAACGGTTCGATCTTGACTTGATGTTGAGGGTCTTCGTCATCCTTGCGACCTTCCTCATCCTTGGGGCTTCCCATCAGGAATTCGCCCCCCAGAATCGGCACCATCTCGATCTTGGCGTCGGTGTGCTCGATCTTCTCCACATAGTCCTTCATGGCATCCGGTTTGTCGGCGTCAGCGTTATCAACGGGCAGCACGGAGCGTGCTTGCTGTGTCCAACCCATCGGTGCGCCGACAAGCAACACGAGGCTTAACCAAGTGAATCCTTGAATCATGAGTTGCACATGGCGGGGACGCCGATTTACGCTAGACATAGATATGCGGTCCTTTCTTGGGAAAACGACACCGTCTGCGCATCGCTTCAGATGAGCAGCGCCAACGCAGGGCATCAAGGCATGATACTCAACGCATGGCTCTTGGGGGCAGGGGTGGCCTTGGCCACCTGTGGTTCGGAGGATCTCGAACGATTCGAGTCTTCACAACTTCATATGGGCACGAAGTTTATCATAGTATTGTACGCTCCCGACGAAGATGTCGCAAACCGGGCGTTCGAAGCCGCTTTTCGACGCATCGCCTCACTCGATAAGGCATGCCTGAGCGATTACGAAGGGGAAAGTGAGCTGAGCCGCCTGAGCAGCACGGCTCCAACCCCCCAACCAGTCGGAGTCAGCCCCGACTTGCTCGAAGTCCTCGTCGGCGCCCAGCGAGTCAGCAAACTGACCGAAGGTGCGTTCGATGTCACCGTGGGCCCCCTCACCAAATTATGGCGACGCGCTCGACGCTTGCAACAACTCCCTCCACCAGACCGGCTCCGCGAAGCAGTTGCAGCGGTCGGATACCAGTGGCTCGTCATTGATTCGCAGGCACAAACGGTCGAATTGCTCAAGCCCAATATGCGACTCGATGTGGGCGGCATTGCCAAAGGGTATGCGGTTGATCAGGCATTGGCTGAACTGAATCGGCTGGGGATCGAACGGGCGATCGTCAATGCCAGCGGCGATATGGCCGCCAGCGGCCCGCCACCCGATCAACCTGGCTGGCTGGTTGGAATCGCCCCCCTCCAGCCGTCCGCTCCGCCGAGCGTCTTCGGCTATCTGGCCCACCAGGCGATCGCAACATCGGGCGATGCGTTTCAGTTTGTCGAAATCGACGGTGTCCGTTACTCGCATATCGTCGATCCACACACCGGACTGGGCCTGACGCACCGCAGCAGCGTCTCGATTCTCGCACCCAATGGCACCGATGCCGATGCGTTCGCCTCGGCAGTGAGCGTGTTGGGGCCCGACAGGGGACTCGAGCTGGTGGAACAACTGCCGGGAATCGAAGCGTTGATTGTCGAACAACTCAATGGCGGTGTCGTCACCCGGCAATCGACGGGATTTGGCAAATGGACTCTGCCGGCTGACCACTCCAGCCTCCAAGGTACACCAGCCGCTCAAGCTCCCCTTCCCGACCATTTGCCCAACCCGTACTGAAATGCTCCGCGACGCTCCGACTCCAGTCGGAGCCAGCTGAGCGAGGTTTTGTCACTTTGCTGCGCACCACACTATTGCGTTGACCCGATCGTTCAGACTGAGGAAGCAAACACAATGGCAGCTAACAAGGACCAACATGTCGCCACGCTTGGCGGTGGCTGTTTCTGGTGCACTCAGGCAGTGTTCAGTCAGTTGCAGGGCGTTCACGAAGTTGTCTGCGGTTACAGCGGCGGTTCTCTCGCTCACCCGACCTATGAGCAGGTCTGCACCGGAGAGACCGGACATGCCGAATGTGTGAGAATCACATTTGACCCTGCGGTTATCTCGTTCGCAGATCTGCTGCAGATCTTCTTCCAAACGCACGATCCGACCACACCGAATCGTCAAGGGAACGATGTCGGCACTCAGTACCGCTCTGTCATCTTCTGCCACGATCACCTGCAGCAGCAACTCGCGCACGAGACGATCGATCAACTGAACCAGGCGGGCGCGTTCGAGGCACAGATCGTCACGCAAATTGAACCGGCCCGGAAGTTCTATGAGGCCGAACCGTATCACCAGGATTACTTCGCAGCCCACCCCACACAGGCATACTGTGCGGCCGTGATCCGGCCGAAACTCGACAAATTCGTGACGAAGTATCGCGATCGTCTGAAATAGTCGTCGGGGCAAAAGGGGATCACATAGCGTCGAAGGTGCGTTCATGCACTGACACCAACGGCAGGCTTTCGGGCCAGCTATTCACTCGCCACTGCCACGTCTCACCCCTGTCCTTGGCGCCTTGGCGCCTTGGCGTGAGCAGCTCCCCTCGCACGAGCCCGCGCTGGGTGTCTGTCTTGCGGCTGGTTTTCCGCTTCCCGGCATTCGACCGGTTGAGGTCGCCCGAGAGAGCTGCTTGACTTCGTCACTCTGCCGTTGCTGGGTCGATGAGCGAGTGCTGTGCGGAGGAAGGTGAAGATCCTGGAAGGGGCGGTCACGCACTGCAGTGCGTGCTACGGGCGTGCTACGGCTACGAGGGTGTGGAGATGCGGTGGATCTGGTAGTTGCCGCGGCTCTCATCGTATTCCAGCTCGACGAGCTTCTTAGCCGCTACGTCTTGCAGCAGCTCGGAGAAACTACTGTATCCGTAGTAACTCTCTGTGAAACCAGGATGGACGCGGCGGACCGCTTGCTTGAGCGCCGAGCCCCAGACAGGGTCGTAATCCTGCTCGAGCGACTCGAGAACTTCCAGCAACCGCTCGATCGCCTCCTCCTTCTTGTCCTCTTTGGTCTTGCTCTTGCGCGCCACGCGCCGCGGTTTCTTGGCCGCCCGAGCCAAATCGTCGTAATAGATGAACTCGTCGCAGTTGGCGATCAGCAGATCCGAGGTCGAACTCTTCACGCCACAGCCAATCACGCGTTTGTTGTTCTCTTTGAGCTTCGATACAAGAGGCGAAAAATCACTGTCACCCGAAATCAGCGCGAAGGCATCAATATGAGCCTTGGAATAGCACAGATCGATGGCATCCACAACCATCCTGATGTCCGCACTGTTCTTACCACTCATCTTGCTCTGCGGAATATCGATCAACTCGATCCCTTGAGCGTGAAAGTCGCGGACCGCGTCCGAGTAATTGCGCCAGTCGCAATACGCGCGCTTGAACACAATGCGTCCCTTCTCGAGCAGGCGACGCAGCACAAGTCGAATCTCAAAATCCCCCGACTTCATATCGCGCACGCCAATCGCCAAGTTCTCGAAATCGACAAATACCGCGATCAATGGTTCGGCAGACATGGGGAGACAGTCCTAACTCAGTTCTGGAGGAATCGCCTTGACTCCGTCGGTGTTCATTCTGGCCCGGTACGACAATGCAATGCTCGGCGGCCAGCCATCCGCCAACCATTGTCGCCTGTCCCGACAGCGACTGGCAATCGGTGACCCGCGGATAAACCGGCCAGTAGCCGGACGTCAGGGATCGTTGTCGCGAAAAGTACTCGGTCCAAGTACTGGCCGTCGCTCGGCACCTGCTCCGACGCCCGGACACCCGCGTTGGGGTCGTGTGGCACTCATTCCTTCGGCACCTGACCCCCGAGTGCATCATCTCTCCTTACCTTGCCGTCGCAGCCCGCCCGACCGTCGGACATGACCTGAGCGATATCTTCGGAAATTCCTCCTGATCTTCACGTGGTAAGGAACTTGCCCAGTGACGCCGCCTCAGGCGGCTTGTCTCCTGCTGGGAAGCCGGACTACCTGTGCCAATCGACTGCCGCTAAGCCATTGACTGAACGTGCTTTGCGACGGATCAGACGGATCAGACGGATCAGACGGATCAGACGGATCAGACGGATCAGACGGAGTGTACCGCGTGGGAATCGCAGAGGGACCGTGGATCGGTCCGGGAAGCGGCGGCCAGTCCATGCAACGACGGGGACCACCGCCCGGGAGTGGATTCTCCGCCATTTCTCATCACTACCTGCGCCCATCCTCTCGTTCAAGGCGGTACGTTGCACCAATCTGGATTTCGCGGTGAAATACGCGATACTGAACCGGTCACCACAGTCCGGTGCCCCAGTTGACGCAGACACAGTTGACGCTGACACCCTCGCCGTCTTGCGGTGTTCGACGCCTGTTGGCAACCGGTGCGATCGGCAGTGCCGGGCGTCCCGTAGCCGAGTGCTGCAGGCCAGAACAGCAGGCCAATGCCAGGCGAGCAAGTCATCCGGGCCACATTCGATTTCCCTTTGGCGGAGTTGCCATGACCGTCCCCTTTCGACTGCTCCCGATCGCGGAACATTGGGATTGTCACGGCTGCTCGCAATGCTGCCGCGGCACGACTGTCCCACTGGGAACGCATGATCTTCAGAGACTTCGCGAGCAGCGATGGCACGATCATCCCGATTTTCGTCATGTGCCAACCACACGACGGGCCAACTTGTGGGGTACGCGGTACGTGCTGGCCAAGAAGGCCGATGGCAGCTGCGTGTTCCTGACTCCCGCCGGGCGCTGTCGAATCCATGAACTGCATGGCGCCGAGGCCAAACCGCTCGTCTGCCAGATGTTTCCGTTCCAAGTGGTTCCCTCTGGTCCGTTCGCGTGGATCACGCTGCGACGCAGTTGCCCCTCGGCAGCAGCTGACCGCGGAGCGAATCTCGGGCCGAAGGTACACCAACTCAAGAAGTCGGGTCTGGCAGCTAAGTTCACGCTCGCCCGACTCCATCCACCGGTCATTGCACGAGGCGTGCAGCGCGGTTGGCCCGAATTCCTGGCCACGGCCGCTGTCTTGACGCGACTGTTGACGGACCGGCACATGCCGCTGGTTCGCCGCGTGATTCATGGCCTGGAATTCTGCCGACTGCTGGAACAGTGCAAACTGCGGCGCATCGAGGAGTCCTCGTGGCAGGAGTTAGTGCAGATGCTCGAAGCGGCGGCTCCAGAAAACGCTGCAGACCACTTTCGTGATCGCGAGCGCCGGCCACCCGCTCGGTCCACCGAGGTGCTGGTGCGTCAGATCGGTGTCCATTTCGCTCGATCGTTTCCTGGGTTTCCCCAAGGGTCCAGTTGGGGTGCATGGTGGAGGCTGCTCCGATCATCAGCGCATTTTGTGCGAGGGCAGGGGAATCCCGGCGAACTCCACCCGGCCTTTGCCGCGCAGTCGTTCGAGGACCTGCAGCGTCCCTTGGGTGCTCTGCCCGAAGAAGTCTCACGACCACTCACTCAGCTGTTCGAAACACAAGCGATATCGCATCAATACGCGTTGATCTCCACGCGTGAGTCGCTGATTCAGAGCTATCGCACCTTGGCGTTGTCGTACGCTATGGCCATGTGGTTGTTGCGTCTCGTCGTCGGATCACGTGCTCCGCAATACGAGGACGTGGTGCAGGTGGTCGTTGCCTTACAGCGGGGCGAAGGGTTGCGAGCAGCCGTGCGCGCGGCCTCTGTCATGTCGGACACACAACAGCTCGAACGGCTCGTCGCCTGGTATGCCCGGTAGGACAGGTCGCTGTGCGGCGGTCGCCGTGCGCGGGACCGTCCGCTGTGACCGCGATCGGAGCGATCTGCCCGATGCGTTCCAGCATTTCCTGTCGCGACGTGCGCTGGTACTGGGGGACGGCCCGCTGCAGTTGCCGCGTCAGTGCTTCCTGTTCCCGGATACTGCCGGGGATCTCCAGCAACTCCACACCGGCGTAAGCCGTGCAGATCCTCGGCTCCGCCGGAAGTTGATCCAGGTGGTTAACGACGATGGCGTCCACCTGTGCAATGCGCGAGGCGTAGTCGAGCAGCACGAGGTCCAGCGGACCACTGCGCAGGGTTCCCTGCCAGTCGTTGGTCGGATTGCCTGGATCACGCAGCGAGCGCGTCAACTCCGCGTCGTGTGTGGGAAACGGACCGGCACCGTGGCGAGTCATGTAGGCTCGCGTGATCCCCCAGACGGGCGCGTCGGTGACTCCGAGTTCCGCCAGTATCTCCCACGCGTGCTGCGGAGTCACCGTGCTCCACGTCGTATGCGGATGAAAACCGCGCCATTCATCCAGCAGGATACCCTGTGCCCCTTCAAAGATGGCAGTGCGACAGTCGGGCAATCGATCGCGCAGCGACAGAGCCGCGGACGCGGCCATCAGATGCTCGGCTTCCGCCGGGGGCATCGATTCGTGCAGCAGAGCCGACCAGGTGCGGTCCAACTTCGGCAGTTCCTGCATATCAAGCAGACAGCGATCGCGCAGCAGCGCCAGCTTGGCTGTGAGTTGCCGGCGATCACGAAGGTCTTCCGCCACAATCGCGTCTGCTCCATATCGCAACCAGTAGCTGCGAGTCTCCCCAATACCAAGCCCGCATGATCCATGGCGGTCGGCTCCTCGAGCCAGCTCGCGCAGTCGATTCAGGCAGCTGTGGTACACAGTGGCCACCAGACATTGAGGATGAACCGACAGCCTGGCCAGCGGGTTGGAAACGCCCAACTCCTGCAGATGCTCGGCTTCGGGAACCACCGTCGACGGACTGATGACCATGCGGGGTCCCAGATACGTGGCGGCCCCAGCCAGCGTCCCGGCACCAAACTGCGCGAAATTGTGGCGACGTCCGTCGGGCAGGACCACATTGTGCCCCGCCTGTGCTCCACCACAGTATCGAACCACCAGATCTGCCTGCAAGGTGCGAGTAAGATAGTCGACCGTCGCTCCCTTGCCTTCGTCTCCAAAGCCCAGCCCCACCGTGATGATCGCTTTCATTACTGCCTCCTCCTCGGCCACTGGCCCAGACGAAAATGAACGAGATGCGCACGTCGTGCGCGCATCTCGCCACCGTACCGCTAGAACCGACCGAGACCCGTTCCATGCGTATCCAGTCGCGGCGAACTCGTCGCACCGACCGTCGCCAGCGCCGTGGACACGGCAGCAGCCACCTTGCCGTCGATTCCGGCATCGGCCAGGTCGTTCGTCAAATCACCAATGGCCACCGCATCCTCCGCCAACCCGATCGTCGCCGCAATCAGTTCGCTGATCCCCGACGGATCGTCCAGTCGCACAGCATTCTGGCCCAGCAGCTTCTGCCAGTGCCCGAAGATCTTGCGGTCGTGGTAATACGACGTCAGATTCGGCAGGATGAAGTAGAGTTCATACTTCTCCCGAACTTCCTCCAGAATCGCACGCAACGGAATGTCCGCCTCGAGCACGTCACCGAACACCTGTTTCACCTCCTTCCGCTTGACTCGCGGATAAGGCATTTCGTCACCGATCAAGAAGGCGTAGCCCTTCCTGCCACGTTTCTCAAGGCAGTCGATCGACGTCTTGCGAGCCAGGAAGTACAAAGCCAGCTCGTACGACTCCGTCTGCTGGCCGCCTCCTCCTCCTTCCAGAAACAACCGATTCAGATCGTTCTCGATCTCATTTCCCGACTCGAACTGGCCCACCTGCAGCGGCACGCGGTCACACGTGGCATCCCCCACCGCGCCGACCAGGATGGCCGGGTCGGACAGGTAGCCCTTGCGCAGGCAGAGCCCCATCAGCGTGCAGAGGCTCTTCTGCAGAATGCGCGGAACCTGTTGCATCGAGCCGGTGACGTCGAACAGGACGGCAACGGCGTTGCTCGTCGGATGCCGATCGCTGTCGCGCGACTCGCGGCAGCCTCCTTTGAGCCGTGCCGGATCCATTTGGTCATGGACCCCCGCCGTACAACGACCCGCGCGAATGTCTTCGTCGTAGCCGAAGGCAGATCGCCCCGTCGCTCGCAAGTGCGCGGCTCGACTTCGGTAGTGGGCGTCGGACCAGGCTGTACCTCCCATCGTCTGCTCCTTTCATGTCTAAGACATATCAAGAGGGTAATAGCGTGGGGGACCGTACAGGTCCTCCAACAACTCCGAGAACTCGTCATACAACTTCCAGGCGTCCTGGGGTCGCATGGCGGGAGATTCCAGCAGGCAGCCGGTCCAGAATCTCTGCAAGCGATCGGGAACCGTCGCCGGAAACGTCCCCTGGATGGGATCGCCTCCCGAGAGATAGACCAGGCTCTTGGCAGCCAAATAAATGTCGGTCGCCGGGACCGCGCCGAGCTTCCGTCGACACTCGCCCGGATACCACGCCTTGAAGCGGTCGGGGACCAGGTCCACAACCAGCCCGCGGCGCTGCGCGTGAATCCAATCAACCAGTTGCAGGCCGTGCTCCTGGGCATGAAAGAGCAGATGAGGAGGGAGTACGGCGCCATGAATCCAACCCTGCTGATGCACGTATCCCAACGCCTCCAGAATCCGTCGGAAGGCCCACGCCAGATGATGGCCCGGCAGGCCAGCCGGGTAACGGGCCCGGATCTGTTCGGCGGTGAAATACCCCTCGCGCCAGGCAAACACGTTGATCCGCCGCTCTCCATCACGAAACGTCTCGCGCGGCGCGGGAAAGTACCGAGCATAAAGATCGGTGCCGCTGCGTTCGTTCAGCTGCTCCAGCACCTCGCGCTCTTTGGCCAGCAGGTTGTTGCCACCGAGACGTCGGGGGATCTTCAACAGGAAGTCTTCTCCGCCACTGGAAGCCCGATGCACGTCGCACCAATCGCCCGACGCAACAAACCGCTCCACCCTATACGCGCGCTGCGGCGAGACAACGCGGCGACGTGTTCGCTCGCTCGCCCGCTGCCGCCAATCCCCCAGCCGCTTGAACAAAGCACTCGCCCACTGAGCGTCGTGCGAGCCTGCCGGAAACTGATCGGGATGACAGATGCGTGCCAATCGCCGAAAGCCTGCGGCGATGTCGGTGCCGAACAGGTCTTCCACACACTGCGCGGTGTCCAACAGGTTCTGCAACTCGTTGAGATCCATACGTGACCCTCCCACAATAGGCTTCGCTCTCACGGCGCTAACGTGACGCGACCAATGACGAATGACGAAATACCCAATGACGAACATGGGACCGCGGAACATACAGTCGCCGGAGCGAGCCGCCTTGAGTTTCCAGGTCACCTATGGACTCGGCATGCGAGATCAGTGATTTCCCTGGTCATTGGGTACCTCGACATTCGTCGTTTCCGGGAGCTGTCGCCGAATCGCCCACGGTATCGGGCTATCGGACGGACGGCCCGACCGCTTTGGGGCGGAAGCGATACAACTCCGCCGGCCGATGCCCGACGTCCGCCTCCAGCTTGCCCGTTGCCACGATCAGCCCTGAACCCAACATGCGCCGGCGAAACGAGTCTTTGTTCATCCGCCGGTCGAGAATCGTCTCGTGAATCACCTGCAACTGCCGCAGTGTAAATTCACGCGGCAACAGCTCGAATCCAATCGGAGCATAATTCAGCTTGCCCCGCAGACGCTTCACGACCAGGCCGAGTATCTCCGCATGGTCGAATGCCAGCGGCAGAATCCGTCCCTCCTCATCCACCGCCTGCACCACGCCTCCCCGCTCCCCCGACCACGGAACCTTCAATTCGGCCAGCCGACTCACCTCACCCGTGTCCCCCTCCGGCTTCGCCTTCGCCGCATCGATCAGGGCATAGTACGCCACGGTGATCACCCGTGTGCGTGGATCACGCTCCGGCTGACCAAACGTGTAGAGTTGCTCGAGAAAAATCCCCCCGACCTGCGCCTTGTTCTCCAGCACGCGCGTGGCCGCTTCGTCGAGCGATTCGGTCATCTGCACAAACCCTCCGGGCAAACTCCATTTCCCCAGCTCCGGATGCTCACTGCGCTGGATCAGCAGCGCCTGCAGCCGCCCGGCGGCGGCGGTCACCAGCGCCACATCCACCGTGACCGAGGGATGGGGAAATCGCGCGGCATCGTAGCCGACCAGGAACTCCCGCTCCTGCTGACTCGACTGCACCTTCCGAAACGTCTTCTTCATGATCGCTCCTTATCTGCATCAAGCATATATGCGAGTCACATATAAGTCAACTCCGGACGAGCCGAAAAAATCGCCGGCGGGCCGGCCCCCTCCGGAAACGCCGGGCCCGCTTTGTTACGCCCTGACCGATACAAACGGCGTCGGCTCTGATAGAATATGCGCGATGCACTGGCGAGCGGAGAGATAGGGAGCCTTCGATGGTCGATACCGACACAATCAATCAGGCCATTGCGGCGCATGCCCGCTGGAAGCACTTTCTGAGGGAAGCCACGCAGAATCACCGCAGCGAACAGTCGGTGGCCGAGATCCGATCGGACGTCGACTGTGAGTTTGGGCAGTGGCTTGATGCGTTGCCGGAAGCGGACCGTCAATCGCCGCACTGGCAGAAGGTCCGCACGTTGCATGCCGAATTCCATCTGGCTGCCGCCAGAGTGCTGGAACTGGCTCTGGCGG
Organism: Pirellulaceae bacterium; assembly: GCA_041752115.1. Classification (GTDB taxonomy): domain Bacteria; phylum Planctomycetota; class Planctomycetia; order Pirellulales; family Pirellulaceae; genus JAJRVM01. The sequence goes on from JBGSHS010000350.1 coordinate 20,393, forward strand.
GACGAGAACGCGAGGCGCAGGTGGAATTGGGTACCACGGGGAGTTTCACACGGGTCTCATCGGAGCTGACGGTGGCCATGGCTGATTGGAAACGGGTAATCCATCATGACCGCAGAACCACTTCGTGAGACGCCGGCGGCTTGGGAGCTGTCACGGCGCAGCGTGATGGTGGTGGTGCTGATCGCACTGGGTATCGTGCTCAACGGCGTGTTGATGGGACGCGTCTGGTGGTGTGAGGGTGGCGATCTATGGCCGTGGAGTTGGGATGTATGGAGTCGCCACTGCTCACAGCATCTGGTCGATCCGTACACGCTCTCTCATATTCAGCATGGCATCGGGCTCTACCTGCTGCTGACCGCGTGCTGGGGACGCCGTCTGTCGCTCGATGCGCGAGTTGTGCTGGTGGCGGTGGTGGAAGCGGTCTGGGAGATCGCCGAGAACACCAACTGGATGATTGAGCGTTATCGTACGGCAACCATTTCGCTCGACTATTCTGGCGACAGCATCATCAATTCACTCGGAGACTATGCCGCCTGTCTCGTTGGCGTCTGGCTCGCTCGGCACTTTTCGTGGCGGGTGGCCGTGGCGTTATTTGTAGCGCTCGAGTTACTCAGCGTCCTCTGGATTCGCGACAGCCTGCTGCTCAATATCCTCATGCTCCTTTACCCGATTGATGCGATTCGCAGCTGGCAGGCCGGGTAACGGACGGGTCGGATAGCAGGCGAGACGTCCGGCTGGGCAGTAGCTGGCGGCCGTTCAGGCTAAGGGGTGGGGCGGAGGGCATGTGCGGCGCGCAGGACCAACGTCAGGAGATGTCCATCCCGCAGCTCGCTCCGCCCCAGCACCAATTCGCTGAGGGGGACCCAGTGCAGAGGCCGCTTGGCAGCGGCATCCATTTGCCGCACGCAGACGGCCAGTGGAAAGACCAGCTCGGGGGTCACGCCCGGCGACGGATGGTAGGGGCCTCCCAGCTCCCACACCGACGATACGACGGCGCCATACTCGGCCAACAGTCGTTCCTGGATCCATTGTCGCGACGCCCGAATACCCGTCACGTCTCGCGGAAGTCGCCAGGCAGGCGCCACCAGCAGTTCGCTGTTGCCCACGAAGCACTGGGCAGCTGGCAGATCATCGTCATCGAGGCCCAGCAGAACTTCGCCGTCCTGCTGGCAGAGTGGTGCCACGGCGATCGTATTGAGACTCAGTGGCCTGGGTACCACGAACTCCAGTGGTTGACTGGCGACCACATTGCCCGCCGCATCGTGCTCATCGAACTGCGCACAGATCACGTCCAGGAATCGACTGCTCTGAGCAGCCTTGACGCGTCGAAAGCGTCGTCGGTGTGGTCGACACCGCAGATCATCCCAGCGGGTGATGTGCACGGCTTTCACGCATGGTGTCAACGTGATCGTCTCACCGATCCAGGGACCAGGATCCTTGTGGCGACGCAGCAACAGGTCGTAAATATTCCGTTCCAGCCGGCACTCCGGCAGTCCACCGACCTGTGCCGCTCGCAACGCCTGGCGGGCCTCGATGGCACGCAGTTCCCCCGATGTGCTGAACCCCGATCGACCGTCGAGTTGCCTCTGCACATTGGTCGGGGTGACTTCCACCAGCAGCGAACGGATCTCTTCCTGCAGGCCTCCAGGCGACGGATAGCAGGTATGCCCCGCCTCGCACTGCAGCATGTGTTCGGAACTCAAGTCGGCGAACTGGCTCAGCAGTTCTTCCACGGTTTGCCCGAGCGGTTTGTCCCCCTGCTGTACATTGAGCGGTTCGCTGAGATAGGCCGAGGGTGTACTGCCGTCGATCGGCCGCGAACCGCGAGGCCGCGAGGCCAGTATCGGCCGAGGGTAGCTGCGGCGCGCCAACACGAAAACCTCACCCTGTCGTTCGAACCAGGGAATGACATCGATCGTGCTATGAGGACGGCGCACGAGATCGTAAACCTGCTGCGTGTCCACGCGGCGAAAGTGAGTTATTTCCAGATAATTGAGCCGAGCCTGATCCTTCGCCTGCGACATGCGCACGCCAACCCCTGGGGCCACCTTCTGACCGACAATCACATAATTGGTGGCCGGATCGTCGAGACGAAGCCCGCTGGTGTCCCACAGTTCGAACTTGTCGCGAAATCGGTGTTCCACAATCCACGGGTTGCGGATCGGAGTCGAGGCCAGGACGCGCAGCCCCAGACGCTGGAACATCCACTCAAACTCCTCCTGAGTCGCATACGTGTATTCTTCCTGGACTTCCGTGGACCAGTCGCGGCGGTAGTCCTTGCGCAACAGGAACTCGACGGCGTGAGTGTGCGAAAGCTCGAAACGCTGGAAGTTGGCTCGCAGCGGGCACTCCGCCACGGGCTTCACTTCCCGCAGCGAGAACCCCCGCAGCGCTTCGGTCGTGGCCAACGGCCGGAAATCGCGGGCGAAGCGGACCAGCAGCGCTGCCGTGCTGCAATGCTGCGGATCGTCGCTCAAGGATGAACAACCATCGACGCCGTCGTCTGTCGGCACATCCAGCCAGACGGTGCCCGGACCAGGATCGAGAAAATCCCGCACAATCAAGACCCCGTGCTCCGCCAACTGGCCCGCCTGGACTTCGAGCGCTCGAGTCGCCGCCGTTGGATCATAACCGTTGAATGTTGTGACGTGATGCAATACGGACGAATCGAGAATCGCCTCTTGCGATTGCGCGGCAAAACAGGGCTCCGCTACGTCACCCTGCAGGAACGTGAGATTGGGCAGCACATACCGCTGCCGTGCACGCTGAACCATCTCCAGGTTCACATCGACTCCGGTCACGTGCAAATCCGGATAAAGCGCCGCCAGAGCGTAGCTGCCGCTGCCGGATCCCATCCCCATGTCGGCCAAATCTCCTTCACACAGCAAATGGGCTGCGGTGAGAGCGACTTTCTGACGCATCGATGCATCCATTCCCTGCAAGTACCGCTGGTAGGCCGCATCTCCACCACGGTGTTGCGTGACATAGGAATCGTTCACCTCGCCGTGACTCCTGCTCAAGACTCAATGATTCCCAGCCGTGCCGGGCATTACCACCCTCACAGATTACCCATCCAGAACCGCCGCCCTGGCGTCCACGGTGCTCCCATCGAGCAGCTCGTCAGGGTGCGCAGCTCGTCGGAGCGGGTCACAATCCACCAAGTGGCCGCTCTCGAAGCCTGCTCAGCACGTCGCTGGGCAGAAGGGCGCCGAGCTCGCGGTCCTGGGACCCAGTGCTGCCACCAGCCCAAGGCTACCGCAGCTGCGGAGCCCCGCCACGGAGTGCTCAGGCGGCTCGTTCGACACCCATCGGCTTACTATAGCAGCGAGTGTGAAGCGTCGCACGTTGGTGTCGTCGCAGGGTGGTTCCCTGTACCGCAAGCGGACCGATGCGGCGCAGTGAGTCCGCTGGGGATCCGCGAGCGCGCGCCGCGACAAGAGTACGATCGATATGGTCGAGCGGATGACGCCGTGCGGACGTCCCCCTCCGTGTAGGGTGTAACCTGGAGTATTCCTGCGACATGGTCTGAGCGGTACAATGCGGTACAATGGTGTGGTCGCACGCCGTTTGGATCGGTCGCTGTGGCATGGTTCCTGTGGACTTTGTCCGAAACGGGACAAGAGCGCGTGCCAACTCCCTCCCTTCTTGCGTTCTTGAGAACCTCCGTGAGGTTCTCGCGCGAGCCGAGCGGCGAATCGATCGCGAGTGAGCGGGTCAAGGTAGACAACTCATGAAGTCACAGGCATCGAACTCGGAACGTCGTTCACGGCGTCGTTTGTCCGCTTCGGCAATGACGTCGGGGGTTTCGCGGCGCGCGGCCCTGCTGACAGCCGCCACGCTCGGGCTCGGCGTTTTCTGCCTGTGGCTCTTTTTCATGCATCAGACTCCACCGGACTCTGACCTCCCGACGCGCACCGTCGATCGTGGTGAGGTGCTCGAGTTCGTCGTGCAGCCGGGCCGGGTGACTTCAGCGCGCGTCACCACGGTCTTGAATGAGATCGAGCCGGTCCGTTACGGCGAGTATCACGCGACTGGGGGCGAAATCTTGTGGATGGTCCCCGACCGATCTGTCGTGGACTCGGGAGCTCTGCTGGTGGAGTTGAATAGTGCGCTGCTGAAAGAGGTGCGTGACGATTGGCAGCTCAAAGTCGTGGCAGCTGAAGCCGCCTACAAGCAGGCCGACATAGGTTTCCAGAATCAGGTGACCAAGCGGGAAACCGAACTGGCCAATGCCCTCACGCTGTTGGAAGACTTCGAACTGCTGCAAACCGCTTTCGCGGCCGCGCGCGAACCGAAGGTGGCAGAGAAGACGGAGCAAACGGTGGCGGACACCGAAAACGTGCGGGTGCAGCAGCTGCTGAGCAGAATCGCCGACGCGATGAAAGCAATCGGCGCCGCGGGAGCTGAGGCGACGACGCCCGACGATCAGCGATACGCATATCAGCTCATGATCCTGAAACTTGGCCAGGCGCTGGGTGATCTCGAGATCACCAAGAAATACGAACAACCACTGCAAGCCAAGGAGATCGACGAGGCGGTGAAGTCTGCACAGCGTGCATTGTTGCAGTCGCAGCACGATCATGAGCTGGTCCTGCAGCAGCTCGCCACCGCGCGCGCCGCTGCCCGCCAGACGCTTGATCAGGCACAGACGCGATTGGATCACTTTGACAACCAGATCGAGAAGTGCAAGATCGCGGCTCCCCATGCGGGAGTTGTGATGTATGCCTCCGCGGCCGACGGCGCTCTGGTGTGTGCCGGAGCGGTCGTCGATGAGCGACAGCCGATCCTGACGCTGTACGATCCCTCCCTCGTGCAGATCGACTCGCCAGTGCCGTCAACGGAGGCCCGGCGGATCCACGTTGATGCCACCGCCGTGATCTATCTCGACAACCCGCAGAGTCCAGGTATTCCGGCGCGCGTTACCGATCTGAAATCGGAGGGAGATCAGGTCCAGGTCATCGTCACTCCTGAGGACGGAACCACACTTCGTCTGGGTGAGGAGGCTACGGTCGAGATTCATGTGCATCGTCTCCCCACTGCCCTTCGGGTACCGCGTGCCTCCACCTTCCGCTGGGACGATCAAACCCATTGCTACGTACAAAGCCGTGACACCGGCGTGTGGGAGCGACGAGCCGTAGTGCTCGGCGTGACAGGGGCCGAATATTGTGAGGTTGTGCAGGGACTTCAGGAAGGAGACGTTATCGCTGCAGAAGCCCTGACGGCGGTCGAGCAATTGGAGCCAGCGCTTCTCGAGCCGGAGCAGCTGGACATGACATCGCCGTAGCATCGCAGCGCCGGCATCCGCTCATGGCCGAACGCCGCCGTCGGCACCGCTCGGTTCGTCGCTGCTGAGGTGGCACGCTTGCCGCTGTCCCCTGAAGAAACGCCCGCCGTGCCGGCGGCCCTTCATGTAGCGCCGGTCGGACTTAGCACGGTGGTTGGATTCAGCACGGCTCGCAAATGCCGGCGGCACGTCGCCGGCGAGTCGTGATGCTCAGCAGGGTGAGAAGGCCGATTCCCGCCAGCATCAATGCGAGTGCGCCGGGCTCCGGTACCGCTCTGGCAGCGGCACGGGCAAGCAACTCATGCCCTAGCGCCGTCGGGTGTACTCCGTCGAAGAACAACGACTCGTCAGGATCATACTGCAGTGTGTAGGGATACGTCGGATATCCGAACAGCTCAGATGATGGATCCTCATTCAGTACAAGCGATGGCTGTGTGACGTTGGTCAGTCCATAGGCCGCCGGGTCAGCCAGCATCTGCTCAAATTGGTCGTACACATCGAATTCGTAGACCGTCACGCCCAACGAATCGCGAAGCGTGGCGAGTTCGGTGCTGAGCAGCACGTTGAATTGCTCGCTCAGGAAATCGTATTGATCAGCATCCAAGAGTGCCCCGGTCGGAGTTCGACCCAGCGGCGGCAGATTAGGGATCAGAAAGCGGCTCGCGCCCGCCTGATCGTGCAACTGCTCGATGGCATTAACGAGGTTACTTACGGGCACGGTCCAATCCGTCTGACCGTAGAAGAAATCGTTCGCCCCGCCCCAGACAACAAACAGATCGTCGGGCGCCACGGCAATGGAGTCCCTGAGAAAGATATCGACTTGCCCTGTGATGGTAGGAATGGGATACGGTGAACTCGATCCAGCCCCCGTCACCGCGGCAATGAACGAGTAGTTAGTGCCTCCTGAAATCCACGGTTGCGGCGAGGCCAACCCCAGCTTCCCCGCCAGTGACTCAACCCATACCGGTCCGTTTGTAGCGCGACCTGCATAATAGGGCGGCGTCGGTAAGCGAGGCGAATCAGCGGGGTCGGGACTGAAAATGGGACTGCTCGTACCTCCCACAAAGGTGAATAGATTGCCGTTGTCCGAGAGGCTGTCGCCAAAAACGTACAACTCGCCCCCCTGTGCCGTTGGCTGTGGCGCACATGTCGCTGCACAGAGAACCAACACCGCCACGAGCGTCCAGCGTTCACTCCAGTCTCTCATCGGTTCCTCCATCATTGCCGAGTGCGACGACAGCTGCGTGTCCATTCCTCCGCCAGCAGAGCCAGCACCTAGCGAGAACGCACTTCCAGTGGCTGGCTGTGTCCGCCACTCGCCTCCAACCGGCGGGACGTCGCCCCAACACACAGATGCCGCTTCGCAGTGCATCAGGCAAAGATCGCTCAGATTAAAAGATCGCTCAGATTACTTGGACACTGCCCAGACGCGACGGCCGCCTCACACTCAAGGTCCCAGTTGTTTGCACCCAACTCCTGGCTGCATTGAACTGATTCCAGGCCAAAACGCAAGTGGCGGCCACCAGATTACGCCAAAAAAGCTGTCTCGTGGGGGGGAAACAGGGGGGACTGCCACCCGTTCAACCCCGCGAAGAGCGTTTACTGTCGGGCCGGAATCCGACCAAGAACCGCAGTATTTCGAACAGCCAGCCGCAGAATGACCGAGGAAAAGAGGCAATGGCGTGAACGACAGTCGAACAATCGCCGGCGGCGGCGAGCATGGTTCTCCCACTTGGCAATTGGACATTCCTTGTTCGGCATTCTGCCGTTGTCTTTGGGGTGCCAAGCAGCACGCGATGGCACTGACCGGCTGGGCATTGCCGCCTTCCCTCGCCCTTTCACACCGCCACCCTCTTCACGTGCGCCTTTGCGCCATTGCGTGAGCCTCTCCACTCGTCCCAGCCCGCGCGCAGAGTGCCTGTTGTCCGTTGCCTGTTGTCCGTTGGTTACCCGGCCCGCACTGTCACCTTGGTGGATGGTCCCGTTTATCGCGGCAGCGGAACGATTTGCCAGCCTTCCATGCCGAAGCGGATATCGCGTTCAACAAACTCCCATACGACGACTTTCGCGTTGGCCAGGAGATCGGAACGCCGATACAACTGCTGCCGCACCAGCGTCGACGCGCCGCCGTCGTTGACGATGGATGAGACAGGCTGCTGCAGCTGCAGGGCCAAGTGAGCGATGAACCCGGCTGCTCCCGGTTCGTCGAGCTGGTAGATCCTGAGGAAGCTGTCGCCCAGCACCAGGACCTCAGCGCCGACCTGATCGCAATACAGCTGCTGCTGGTCGCATCGCACCACCTGTTGGCACAGAATCGACTCGGGTTCGATCGACCGCTCGATCAACGGAACGCGCAACATCTCCAGCACATCACCCAGCCGTCGCAGTTCCACCGGCCGTGTCTGGTACATCACTTCACGCTGCGTTGTGCCGATGTGTTGTCGAATGCGATCCGCCACGGCTTGAGCTGCCAGCGAAACGCCACGTGGCGACCAGTGGCTATCCTGGTGCAGATAGAGCGCACCACCGCCGGACTCGTGCGCACCCTGACGAGCCGCACCAAACACTTCGAACAGATTGACCACGTCGACGTTGGCGGCCTGGAGTTGAGTCAGTAACGATTGTGTCGCACGGGCCATGACCCCGGTCTTTCCCTCGGCCCGACGGGTGAGCTGATCAGGATAGATGCTCTCCTTGTTCGGAGCGGGCACAACGATCAGGTGAATGCCGCGAGCCCGCAGTTGATCGCGGAAATCACAGATAGCACGCAGAGGATCACCGGCTGATTCCTCTGGCGCTGCCCGCTGTGTGACATACTCGACACCAGGGCGGTAGAAGTACCATCCGCTGCGTCCTCGAAGAGCCTTGGCGCCGGGGTTGTGCAGCAAGGCGAATTGCGCATACTGCATCCAGGGACGCAGGGTCCGCACCGTCAGGCTTTCATCTTCCAGTCGCTGCTCGTATCGATGCAACTGCGAGGAACGGGGTAGTTGCGTAAGCACCTCCAGCGACTGAGGAAACTCGTGGCGTCGCCAGTCAGCTCCCCATTGCACGACGGCCGGCGCCAGGATGATGGCCAGAAAACCGATCGTCAGCACGAGATGAGACGCAGCACGCATGGCCATTCTTCAGAACTGAAAATAGAGAAACGGATTGAACGACTGGGCGAACATGGCCAACAGGGCCAGGCCGAACGTTGGAGCCAGCACCAGCACTTTCGGTCCACTGACTCGCTCACTCCAGTCGTGCGCCTGACACGGCCAGAAAATCAGCGTGACGCACAGTGCGACATGCAATAGATTGCTCAGCGTGTAGAGCTCGGCGGCCACCAGAACAGTTCCGGCGTGCTGACTGCCGGCGCCGAACATTAGACCAAAATATCGCATGGCCGCGGACATATTTTCGGCGCGGAACAGAACCCACGACAACAACACCAGCACCCAGGTCAGACCGATCCGCACCGCCCGGGGCAATCGACCGTACCAGCTCTTCTTGCCCAGCACTCGTTCCAGCGACAGCCAGAACCCGTGGTACGCACCCCAGGCCACGAAGGTCCAATTGGCGCCATGCCACAATCCGCCAAAGATCATGACCGTGGCGAGGTTGAAATAGGTCCGACGGGCACCGTGACGATTCCCGCCCAGAGGAATATACAGATAGTCACGCAAAAACGTGCTGAGCGAGATGTGCCAGCGTCGCCAGAAATCCGTAATGCTCTCCGCCAGATACGGAGCATTGAAGTTCTTGATGAAGTCAAACCCCAGCATCCGGCCCAGCCCCACAGCCATATCCGAGTAGCCGCAAAAGTCAAAGTAGATCTGCAGGGCGTAGGCGACCACACCAAACCAGGCATCGATCGCGAGCAGCGAGTCTGCCGCGAAGGCCGCGTCAGCGATTCCTCCCATCGGATTGGCCAGCAGCACTTTCTTGGCCAGGCCCAGAATGAACAAGGCGACTCCGGAGGCGAAATAATCGAGAGTGTGGGAACGACGAATCAGCTGTCCCGCAACCGACACGTAACGGATGATCGGCCCGGCGATCAACTGGGGAAACAGGGCGATGTAACAGGCAAAGTCGGCCAGGGACCGCGCTGGCGGAGCCACACCACGATAGACATCGATGCTATAGCTCAAGGCCTGAAATGTGTAGAACGAAATGCCGATCGGCAGGATCACCTGGACGATCGGCACACTTGCCACTCCCAGCTCCTCCAGAATCCCGTTCACATTGAGCTGAAAGAAAGTGAAATACTTGAAGAATGCCAGCGTGGCCAGACTGATCACCACCGCTGCCGTCACGCTCCAGAAGCGCTGACGTGGAGACGCTTTCGGCCGTGCTATGAGCCAACCGCAGACGTAGTTGACTACGGTCACGAACAGCATCAGCAGGATGAACCACGGATTCCACCATCCATAGAAGATGTAGCTCATCACCAGCAGCCACAGGTTGCGCGCTCGAGAGATCAGATCAGTCGACGCGCCGGCGGCCTGCAGCAACCAGGACAGTGCATAGTAGATTGCCAGCAGCAAGGGCAGGAAATAGAAGATGAAGAGGTACGTACTGAAGACCATACGCAGGCTAATCCTCGGCCAGGTTGGTCCAGACGGCCCAGTAAAGTGGACCGGTTTCTTGCCCGAAGTACTTGTTGACAATCCCTCCCATGAAGTGGTCATCGATCGGAACATCCAAGGCCAGTTGGTGCACCTGTCCCGCTTCGAACTGCTTCAGGTTCCCGCCGATCTCGGAAACATGCTTGTCCGCCGCCTCACTGCGCGGCAACCACGGATTGTAGTGCCCCACATAGATCGTCTTGGTCGGCACATCCCCTCGCTGAACTTCGAGCACTTCGTACTTCAGGATCGTGGTGTAATTGTACAGATCCCGCTGGAAAATCGCTCCTTCGGGGATTTCGCTCAGACGGGCGGTCAGTTCGATGGCCCCACGGGCCGAGAGCTCCGGATCCCGCTGCCTGGCCGGGGTGCTGCCCTCTGGCGTCATCGGCGTCTGCTTCTGACAGGCAGGTAGACAGCCGAGAGCGAGCAGCACGAGACAAAGCCCTGCAGTGGTTCTTGGGGGGCAAGACGTCGGGTCCGACCATCGGTACTTCACGGCTTCTTCCTTCCATCGGATGGGGAAATCTCCATGGCGGACAACGTCCATGCGGGCTCCCAACCCGGTCCCAGATCCAGGCGTGGCCCGGTGTGCGCACCGCTGAACCTGTCGGCCAGCGAGTCGGCATCGTCGCCGCGCATCGGCGTGTCAGCCATTCGGATGATCGACATGGTGGTCTGCGAGCTGGCCACCTCACCGAGATCTGCCAGGCTGCGAGTGAACAGCAGGTATTTGCCGTCGGGTGATGCACAGGCTCCGTAGACATGTCGTCCCCCCTCCGCATAGAGCGGACTTTGGCCGGAACCATCGGCGTTGGCCCGCCACAATTCGGCCCGTCCGTCGTGTGGAGGCGAGATGCCGCGCGCGTAAATCACGTGCCGGCTGTCCGGCATCCAGTCGCCCGTGCAGTTGTACCGATCAACTTCGCTGGCGGCAATGATCTTGCCGGTGTCGGCCGCGACGACGCCAATGTTCCAGAACATGCCCAGACCGTTGGCGGTGCCGCAGAACGAGGTTCCGTCCGGGGACCAGCCCAACTGACTCACCAAGCCATGGCGCGGATATCGCTGAATCACTTCTCTGGTGGTGAGATCGACGATTCGAATTCCGTCGCGAGCCAAGCAGGCGATCTGCTCGCTGTCGGGTCCCCAGGCGGCCCAGGCCAAGTCGCGTCCCATCACTGCCGGCTGCCCACCTTTCCTATCGGAAATGATCAGGTCATACGTCCCATAGGTGTTGTTGTCGACTGGCTCCTCAGCCGGGATGCGGTACCAGAGCAGGTGTTTCCCGTCCGGCGCGAAGCGCGGAGCCACTTCGTGATGGTCCGGTGATCCGGCCATCGTCTGACGTTCCGAACCGTCAGGACGCATCATCACCAGGTCCCAATCACCCCGTGGGGTAAGAGCGCTGAAAGCGATCCACCCATGGCGGCGCACTTCCGCTGACAGAGACTGCACCTGCGACGGCGAGGTTGGCAGCAGAGAGGATTCACCGCCATCTGGACTGCGCAGATCAGGCAGTTCATGGTAGGTCCACGTCGGTTCCCAACCGACGGGCAGGATGAGCACCGGGCCGTCGGCAACTTGCGGATGAACGGCGCGCAGTGCACGGCTCTCGCCGCCGATGATCGGAGCGTCGCTCAGCCGCATCAACCCCATCGGTCCCCCGCCATGTTCGGGATCACCATCCTCCTGCATGTTCCCGGTGAAAAGCACAAATTTCCCGTCAGGTGAAACGCTGCCGCCATACACGTGACGACCATCTTCTCCATAGACCAACTGGCGTGACTTGCCGTCGGCCGATGCTCGCCACAATTGCGTCCAACCGTATCCGTTATTCGCATCCTGACGGGCGGGCCGCCACGAAAAAATGACGTGCCGGGAATCGGGAAACCAGTCGGGGGTACAGCATTGCACCTTATTCACTGCCGTGGCGTCGCCCGTGGCGACGTCCATGCGCGCGATACTCCACGCTTCGCCAAACGAGTTCGCCACGCCTACCAACCATTTGCCGTCCGGTGACCAGGTCACCTGCTGGAAGAACCCCTTGCGGGGCAGAGTCTTCAGGACCTTTCTGGTATCGAACTCGATGAACAAGATGCCTTTCTTTGTCAAGCAGGCGATCTGCTTGCCGTCCGGGCTCCAACTGGCCCAAGTCAGCTCTCCGTCACCGCCCAGCACAGTAGGCTGAGAACCATCGCTGCGTGCCAGGACGAGCGATCCCTGCATCCCATGCTGGTTATTGTCGATCGTCTCGGACCGAGCGATGCGCCGATAGATGATGCGGGCCGCGTCAGGGGAGAACAGTGGCGAGAACTCGTTGAAGTCGGGCGAACGAGTGATGTTCTGGATGGAAGAGCCGTCGGGCCGGCAAAGAAACAGATCCCAATCTCCCTGCGCTGACCGCGCCGCATAGAGAATCCACCCTCGATCGCGCACTTCCCGAGCCAGCTGCTGCACGGCATCATCTGCCGATGCGGACGAGCCGTTGGCACCATCTTGTTGCCCCATCGCCGGATATAAGGTCACCAGCACCAGGGCGAGGCAAGTCATTAACGACGGCCATACATTCATTGCCGAGCACTCTCCGTAGTCGTGTCGCCAAACAACTCGTCATCCACCGCCAGGCTGTCGTCGCGCAGCCGGAAGTAAGTCACACGAGCGTTCGGATCGGGAAATTCCGTCAATACCAGGTCCAAGTCTCCTTCAGCTGCCAGAGAGAAACCGGGCTTCCACGCTTTGAGGCGGCAGGCGATCCCGTCGGGACGTACCTCGTCACTGGCAATCGGCTCGGCTAGCGTCGATGGATCGAGAGTGATATAGCCGAGATCTGCCGCGTCGAGCTTCGCCAACTCCGGCAATTGGACTGGATTAAGACTGAACACCAGTGGCCCCCGCATCACAACCACCCGTCCGGCCTGCCGCTGCCGCCCGCGCACCAGCCTCCACGAGAGCGGCAAGTCGAGTCTCACCTGGTCTCCAGGTTTCCAGCTGCGCGTGATCCGACAATAGGTCCCTGGCACCAGCGGTCTGTCAATCTTTTGACCATTGACCTCGACCACCGCGCCGGACGTCCAGCTGGGAATGCGCAGGTCGAGCGAAAAACTGACCTCCCGCTCAGGTTCCACCCTGATCTGTATGGTCCCTGCGTTGGGATAAGTCGTTTCCTGCCGCAGGGTCACCGGAACATCGCTCCCCACCCACGTCTGCACGTCACCGGGCCCATACAGATTCACCGTCACACCCTGCGGATGACGATAGTAAGCCATCATCGGCAACTCCGCGATAATTCGACGGTAGTTGCAGGGACAGCAATAGGTATCCCCTTCCCAATAGACTCGGGGGCCTTCCACGGGCGAGAAGTAACGCAGCTGGCGACCGTCGGGCGACTGAGCTGCAAACAATGTGTTGTAAATTGTCCGCTCCATCGCGTCACCATACTTCGACTCACCGGTGAGCCGCAGCATGCTGTCATAGAGACGCAGTTGATAGGCCGTGGCACAAGTCTCTCCCAGATCGCCGCGGCCATCCTGGTCCTTCGTCCAGATCTCACATTGCCCCGCTGCACCTGTCACCAGGCAGCCATCATTTTGCAGCAGCGTCTGCAACGCTCGGTCTGTCTGCTGCAGCAGCTGACCGTCGGGCTGCATGCGATAGAGCTCCAGCTGTGCCAGACAACGACTGACGTAGGCGTAGATATGCCCCTCAATCAGCGGGCGCCGACCAATCACAATCCCCTTGTCCCAAGCCGGAAGTGCTCGCTGCCGGATGACGAAGTCGAGGTACTTCCTGTCGCCCGTCAGCCGGGACAGCTTCAACATCGCTCGCTCCAGCCCGGTGACCGCCACATTCGTCGCTACCCCTGTCTGCTGGCCCCAATCGTCCGGAATCTGTGACCAACCCTCAACAATATAGTCGGCTGCACGCTGTGCCGCGTGCAATGACGTCTGTGAATCGAAATATTCGTAGTCGGCCAACAGTCCCCAGATCACGTAACCCGTTTCATGCACATCCCACAGCCCGTGAAGACGCTGCCCCGGTTTGATGATCCCGATATATCCGTCAGGTTCCTGCGTCTTCATCGTCTCCTCGACCAGATGCTTCTTCAGCACCAACACACGCGGGTCTTGCGAATAGGCAGCGAACTTGACCGTCGCGTCGATCAGCTTGCCCAAGCCGATGTATCCGCCCTCGAGGGCCTTCTGGCGAAACGGCTCAAGAAAATCACCCTCCGCATCGAGGACCAACAGGTTGTTCTGGATCGTCACATCGATGCGGCGTCCCAACTCGCCCCCCAGCTTCACATGGCGCAGATCGATCGGCGTCAACACATCGTCAGCCCGCAGTTGGACTGCCCATGGCAGCGCAATGACGACCGAGAGCACGAGCTGTCGTATCATGCGGCACATAGTTTCCCCCTCGTCGGAAAGTCGATACCACTGACCAAACGAGCGACATTATAGCCGATCTCGCAACGAGAGTCGCCAGAGTGTCAACCGTTCGCCCGACGCGGGAAAACAGAGGAGAAACCTGCACACCAAGAGAAAGCTCGCAAAGAGCCCCCGCTCGCTTCCCAGAAACTGTCTTGTGCCCTCTACTCCAAGGGCATGTCCCTACTCCAAGGGCATGTCCCTGTCGACCAACAGACCGCGAAAGACGATCTCCAGGATGTCCTGGCTCTGGCTGGTCAGCGAATGCTGCCGCCCGGCGAAGTAATTCGTAAACATCGTCCCGTAAAGTAACCCGGAGATGACGTTCGTGATCCGTTCCACCGGAGTGTCCCGAATCACACCGTCACGAATGAGCTGGCGATAGACTTCCTGCCACTCCCGCGCATTGGCTTCACGGTGAACGAAATAGGTGGGCTTGCGCCGATCGCGGAATAACGCCCGCTCGTGAATCAGTAACTCCACGATCTCCGGATGCTCATCAAAGTACGTCAGGTAAGTCCGAATGCCCACGGCAACGCGCTGGAGCGGCTGACGGATCGGTGCAATCGCGGCGTCGACCGCCTGCTTCATCTGCCGCATCCCTCGGTCGACCGCGGCCAGAAAGAGCTGCTCCTTGCTGGGGAAATAGCGATAGATCGTTCCTTTCCCCACGTGCAGGCGGTCCGCAATCACCTGCATGTCGGTCTCGGCAAAGCCCCAGCGCGCAAAAATGTCCGTCGCAATTCGCAGGATCTCCTCACACCGGCGTTCCCGCAGGTGGGGATCGGTCGGTCGACCCGGTCCTCGTAACGGTTGAAAGCGCCCAGGCATCGACAAAACGCCCTTCTCAGTCTATTATCGGACCAGCAAGTCAGTTAATTGTGCTGCAACTCAACCACAGGGTCAAGAGGCGACTGGGAGCGGAGCCATGAGGCGCGGTCAGGCGGGCGTACCGTGGGCGGCAGGGTGCATACTTCTAGCATTCACCTTGGTGGGCTGTGAACCGCCGAACGCATTTGTGGCGCCGCCGCCACCGGAAGTCACGGTGGCGCTGCCGGTCACAGCTCCCGTGGCCGAGACGGTGGACTTCACCGGCACGCTGGAGGCTCGGCAGTCGGTGCAGCTCCGCGCCCGGATTACCGGTTATCTGCAGCGGATAGCGTATGACGACGGTGCGTACGTGCAGGAAGGGGATCTGCTTTACGTGATCGAACCGGCTCCCTTCGAAGCGGACGTGGAGGCGGCGGAAGCGGCTTTGCAGAAGGCGCAGGCACTCGAGCAACTGGCCAAAGCGAACTTGGAGCGGGCCTTGGAGCTGCAGAAGGATCGGGCGATTGCCGAGCAGGAGGTGGATGCGAACAGTGCGGAGTTGGCGACGGCCAAGGCCAATGTCAAATCGGCTCAGGCGGCTCTGAAAAAGGCTCAGCTGGATCTGAATTACACCGAGATTCGCGCTCCGATCGGCGGTCGCATTGGCCGGCATCTGGTGGATGTGGGCAACCTGGTCACGAAGGAACAGACGCCGCTGGCGGTGATCGAGAACATCGACCCGATTTACGCCTACTTCACGGTGAGCGAGTCGATCATCCTGCGGTTCATGTCACTGGTCCGGCAGGAGAAGTTACCCGACCCGGCGGTGAAGCCCCCGACCTTGCAATTGGCGTTGCAGAACGAGAACGGTTTCCCGCACCAGGGGTACCTCGATTTTACCGACCTGGGGGTCGATCCCACGACGGGCACGATTCGGCGTCGCGCGATCTTCCCCAATGCCAATCGCGAGTTGCTGCCCGGCCTGTTCGTGCGGTTGCGCGGTGAGATTGGCGATCCGACGCCGAAATTGCTCGTCGAGGAACGCGCGATTGGGACGGACCAGCGCGGTGACTATCTATTGGTGGTCAATGACAAGAACGTCGTCGAGTATCGTCCGGTTGCGCTCGGCCTGCAGGCGGGTGACTTACGCGTCATCGAGTCAGGCATTGAGCCGATCGACTGGGTCGTGATCAACGGCCTGCAGCGCGCACGGCCCAGTTCTACGGTCGCGCCACAGAAGTCGGAAATGGCCAGCGTCGCGGGTGTCCCGAAGACGGACACCCGGCAGGCACCAGCCGCATCGCCGGCCGAATCGGGTGAGGCTCCGCCCGCCAGCGTCTCCGCAGCTGCGACACCGGAACCTCCGGCAGGACCGGCGGAGACCA
>JBGSHS010000351.1:0-15009 GCA_041752115.1 Pirellulaceae bacterium
TCCCCAACCCCAGATCACCCATCCCTGGCCTGACAACCGATTTCGCGCCCGACTCAAGACAGGAGCCGTATGAGCTAATCGTTCACGTACGGATCTGTGCGGGGGGCCGCCGGCGACGGCGGTCCCTACCGCGATTGCTCGTCAATCCGGTCTGGCCAGAGCCCGAACGGTCGCACTCATCTGACCGCCAGGGCATCGAGCACGAGCACCGCTGGCGCTGAGCACGAGCACGAGCACCGCTGGCGCTGAGCACGAGCACGAGCAGCGCGTGCGGGCGCTTCCTTGTTAGATTCCGTACCCGCCGTCCGCCTGGGGTACCATCACGCCGGGATCGGGCGCCGGCAATTCGGCCGCAGGCCGAGAAGGCCGCCGCCAGAGCGGTTGCAGTTTCCAATAAGTCAAGCTGCGCCAGAACCACTCGAGCGGACCGAACTGAAAGAAGCGCAGCCAGATGGGGCTGATGACCATTTGCACTACCCAGATTGCGCCGACGACGTAATAGAGTTGGTAACGCTGCAGTTCGCCATAGAGTCCCCCACCGAAACCGGAGAACACCGTCACGCAGATCACCGTCTGCATGATATAGTTGGTCAGCGCCATCCGGCCGACGGACGCCAGGCTGATGCGCAGCCACGTCAGCAGTTGCCGTTTGCAGATCAACATCACGACACCCAGGTGGCCGGCCGCGACGGCCAGTCTTCCCAGATCGTATGTATAGAGGGTCTTGTTCATCGCAAACAGATCGAACCGACTGGCGATGATCGCCTGTGTTTCCCAGGCATTCAGGGCCAGGCCCAGTCCGTATCCGATGGCAATCATGACGACATAGAATCGGTAGGATCGCTCCGCTGACAGGATACCCATCTTCAGTGCGGCCATTCCCAGGAGCATGGCTCCCAGTACATCCCAGAAGTTCCAGAGGTAGTAATATTCCCCTTGCACGAGCACATTGATATACGACAGTCCAATCAGGAGTGTCAGATATCCTCCCTGGTGCAACTGAATCTCTTGCTGTACGTCTTCGGGTGTCGGCTTATAGATCATTTCAATCTTCCGCCACGCCGCGATGGCATCCAGCGCGGCGGGAGTGAGCTGGCCGCCGGATTCGTACGACACCATCGCCGCTGCGTACTTGGAATAAGTGGTGTTGATTTCATGCGCATGGAAGATCCGTTTGGGTACAAGCACCGCGAGCACCAGGAGACCGAGGACGAGCAGCTTGCGCGGTCCCACGTGTCGGAACACGAATAGGAAGAGCGCCGTGAGTCCGTAGGCGTAGAGTATTTCGCCAATCCACAGTAGCAAATAGGCATGAACAACGCCCAGTGATATTAGCCACAGGTTGCGTCGGTAGTACAGGTCTGCGGCGCCGGCCGGATTGCGCCGTTCGGCTCGTGTTGTAAAGAGAACCACGCCGGCACCAAACAGCACGGAAAAGAGTGTGCGGAACGTGCCTTCAAACAGCATGTTGGTGGTGATCCAGGCAGCCAGGTTGAGGCCGCTCGCGCCGCCAGCGACTGACGGATCCGAGTAGGCCCCCAGCGGCAGACCGAAAGCCACGATGTTCATCAACAGGATGCCCAGAACTGCGACACCTCGGATCACATCCAGGGATGAAATGCGTTCGTCGACGCCGACCGGAGTGAAGAGGGTGCCAGTGTTTTCGAACGACGAATTCTGCAGGCCCAAGGCGTTTTCGTTCATCGGCTTTCCTCGGTGAAACGGAGGCTTTCGAGCTGCGGCGGATCGGCCGGACGAATGAAGCTGCAGCGATGCGGTTACCTGGTGCGTGTGCCGATTGCCGAACGTCACGTCATTTGGCGATCCACCGTGATCACTGTCAAGTACCTCATGATCTCTTGCGGGGGGTGAGTGACGCGTGTGGCAGCGAATTCCCGTGCGGACGTCGAACTCCGAGGGCACGGCGAGTTGCGAATGGGCTGCCAGTGCGATCGTCTTCCGCGTCTCAGTCCATTGCGCGTGCCGCTCCTCGCCGGGACCAGCCCGGCCAGCGGCGTTGCGCAGCGGGGCGGGGCGAATGGGATGACTCAACGACTCCTGGCGACGGCACGGCAGGCGAATCGCCGTTTCCGGTACCGCAGCAAGTGGCTCGTGATACTGCGCAGACTCTGCAGAGCACGTTTCTCGGTTAGCGGGAAAAACTTCAGTAGCGGGCGGACGAGCGAAAGCTAGAAACAGGGTGACAATCGCTGGACAGTGGCGGCTGGGCAGTAGCGACTGGGCATTGGCGTGGCAGGGTTTCCTGCACGCGAACCGAGTCAAAATGGCAGGCTCCTCGTCCAGTTGCCACGCCGGGTTGGCGTTGGCCAAGCTGCAGAGGCAGCGGCAACGGGCAGAACTTCGCAGTACGGTCTCACGCTCCCGAGATCGATCATCACGCACTTGCGGCCCACTCGACGGGAGTTGGGTTGGAGTATGCCGCCGAGTGACTCTTGGCACTCGGCTCTTCAGCAGGTTTCCACAGGACAGTTGATTTGGTGTTGGGGAGGGTAGCTTTCTGGCATGTTGGTTGACCGTCTGCCAGGGGCTCTCGGAGTAGGCGTAGGTTGAGAGTGTTGGCGTCACGTGAAATGAGGAGCACAGCAAAATGTCACGGTTCTTCCGGTCCTTAGGTCAGAAGCGAATCGCTCGAAGGGCTTTGCAGCGGAAGCGGCGCAGTTTTGTTCCATCACTTGAATTGCTGGAGTCGCGGCGTCTCCTGGCGGTCACAGCCAGCTTTTCGCTGCGTACCGGGATCCTGAGAGTGCTCGGAGACAACCAGGACAACACGATTGAAATCAGTCGTAACGCCGCTGGAGTACTGCAAGTCAACGGCGGCGCTGTCCCGATTCGTCTCGCAACCGCCACGGTTGCCAACACTGCGCTGATTCACGTGTTTGGCCAACGCGGCAATGACACCATTACGTTGAACGAAGCCAACGGTGCGTTGCCACGAGCGAACATCTATGGCGGGGCCGGAAACGATACCTTGACCGGTGGTGCGGGCGACGATTTGATGTTCGGACAACAGGGGGATGATCTCATCAGCGGACGAGGCGGAGCGGATTTTCTATTTGGGGGAACTGACGACGACACGATGATCGGCGGAGACGGTGATGATCAGATCTTCGGGGAAACAGGCAACGATCGCATGATCTGGGGCCCGGGCGATGATACCGACTTGAATGAAGGCGGAGGTGGGATTGATACGGTGGAGGTACAAGGAGGAGGCGGAAGCGAGGAGTTTGCCATTACGGCCAACGGAGCACGAGTCCGTTTCGACCGGATCAGCCCTGCCCCATTCTCACTCGACATTGGCACGAGCGAGAACCTGATCGTGTCCGCCAACGGCGGGAACGATTCCGTTTCGGCCGTCGGTAATCTGGCCGCGCTGATTCAGATCACCGTGGACGGTGGTGCGGGAGATGATGTCTTGCTTGGCGGAAACGGGGCTGACCTGCTCCTGGGTGGCGACGGCGATGATTTCATCGACGGAAACCAGGGCAATGATGTGATCTTGCTGGGAGCCGGTGACGACGTCTTCCAATGGGATCCCGGAGATGGCAGCGATGTCGTCGAAGGACAGGATGGCAATGACCGGATGGTCTTCAATGGATCGGCGGGCAGTGAGGTGTTCGAAGTCTTTGACAACGGCGGTCGCGTGCGTTTCCTTCGCAATCTCGGCAATATCGTCATGGATCTGGATGACGTGGAGACGATTGATCTGCGATCGCTCGGAGGTGCAGATTCCATCACGATGAGCGACGTGAGCGGTACAGACTTCAGGGAGTTCAACGTGGATCTGGCGGGGACGCTTGGCACTGCCACCGGGGATGCTCAGGCGGACACGATAACTCTCGTCGGCAGTGACGCTGAAGAAGTCATCGAGATTGTGGGCACTGGCACTTCGTACGCCGTCATCGGATTGTCAGCCAGCGTGCAGGTACAGAATTCGGAAGGAAACCTCGACGCGTTGATTGTCCGGTCGTTGGGCGGCAACGACCAACTGACGGCTGCCACGCTACCAGCGGGCATTGTCGCTCTGATTCTGGATGGTGGTGCGGGCGATGATCAACTGCTGGGGAGTGCTGGAGCGGACCTGCTGCTTGGCGGTGATGACGATGACTTCGTGGACGGGAATCAGGGGAACGACACTGCGCTGCTGGGCGCCGGCCACGACACGTTCCAGTGGGATCCCGGCGATGGAAGTGACGTTGTGGAAGGTCAAGACGGCGAGGATGTGATGATCTTCAATGGCTCGAATGCGAGTGAGCAGATCGACGTTTTCGCCAACGGATCGCGCGTCCTCTTCTTCCGCAATGTCGGGAATATCTCGATGGACCTCAATGGAGTGGAGCAGATTGATCTGCATGCGTTGGGAGGTGGCGACACTATCAATGCCGGCGACCTGTCCGGCACCGACACGGTTCTGCTGCAGGTCGACCTGGCTGCTGCCAGCGGCGGTGCCGAAGGCGATGCGAGTGACGATGTGGTGGTGGTTACCGGCACGAATTCAGCCGACGTTGTCACGGTCAGTGGAAGTGGAACCAGTGCCACCGTGCGCGGACTTACGCTGGAAGTGCGACTGCTCCAGGCGGAGCGAGACCATGATCGACTTGTGGTCAATGCGTTGGGAGGGGACGATACCGTGGATGCATCTGGCTTGGCCGCTGGCGTGATCGGCCTTCAGCTCAACGGAGGCCTGGGGGCGGACGTCTTGATTGGCAGCGAAGACGATGACCTGATCATCGGCGGCGATGGTAACGACCTGATCCTGTTGGGAGCCGGCGATGACACGACGATCTGGAATCCGGGCGATGACAGTGATACGGTCGAGGGACAAGCAGGGTACGATCTGCTCGTCTTCCAAGGCGCCAACGTGTCTGAGAACATCGACATATCGGCCAACGGCGGACGTGTGCTTTTCTTTCGAAACATCGCCAACGTCACCATGGACCTGAATGATGTGGAGCAGATTGACTTCAACGCCTTGGGAGGTGCCGACACGATGGTCGTGAACGATCTGAGCGGCACCGATGTCACCCTGGTGAACTTCAATCTAGCGGCATCTCAAGGAGGCGGCGACGCGCAGCCTGACAACGTCATCGTCCAGGGAACCAATACTGATGACGTGATCCTGGTCACCGGCAGCGCCGGAGAAGTTAGCGTGTTCGGGTTGGCTGCCGAAGTGCGGATCACCGGAGCGGAAGTTGCGAACGATCGGGTGACGATCAATGCGCTCGGTGGCGATGACGTGGTGGAAGCGTCGGGACTTGCCGCTGATGCCATTCAACTGGTGGCTGACGGAGGGACCGGAGACGACGTACTGATTGGCGGAGATGGAAACGATGTGCTGCTGGGAGGCGAGGGAGATGATGTCCTTATTGGCGGTCCTGGGGTCGATATCCTCGACGGCGGACCGGGGGACAACATCGTGATTCAGTAACGCTCGCTGTCGTTCAGGTTCTGGCCACAACGCCACATCACTCGGCAGGTTCCCGGTAAGCGACCGGTCGCGATTTCCAGTGCGCGGGATGTCAAGGGAATCCCGCGCCGCAGAAAGACGTGCGCAGCGGATGTGTCGACGAGTTGATACCGATCGGCCGACGGGGCCATGGTTAATTCGCTCAGGGTACTGTCGTGCATCCTGACCCGGGAGTACGTTCCAGGCGAGCGCTCGTGGCGGCTTGACACTTGGCAGCAATGGCTAACATTGCAGATCGCGACCGAGCAAGGGTGCAGCGGTCAACTCGCGCACTGCGGATCCATCTGGTTCCACCATGTCTCGCTCGGCGAACTCGTCAGAAACGGTCCAGCCACCGGGCGGAGAGGCTCAGCCGCACCTGTTCGTCACAGGGCGGCTTTCTTTCGGAGCAACTCGAGATTCTACGTTGACGCTAGCCGTTTTCGCCAGCTCGCCTTCCGTGCAATCGGGCCGGAGGCGGTTAGGCTGCATCCGCCGGCCATCGCGGTTTCAAGACAATTGAGCCTGGTCGTGTTCGAGAACTCACAGACATGGACGGGTTCTCCATCTGCGCCCGAAGCCACTGTTAGCGAAGTCGACGAATAATTAATGTCTTCGTGTCCAGTTCTTCACACGCCTTTCACAATCCCGGTGTAGATTCGCACCACCATTCAGGCTCTGCATGATTCGCAGGGTGTTTGGCAACCCGCCCCGTTCCCGCGCTCCGTGACGCCAGCGCCGAACTCACAGTGCGCAGTTTGCGCCGTTCTACAACGCACCCACAAAACGGACGTAAAAGGAGTTCATCCATGAGTCGTAAGGCCCGCCGTCTACCTTGGGAGAATCGCCGTCAGAGTACATCGTCGCGCCGTGTACAACGATCCATTCGGCTCGAGTCCCTGGAACGAAGGGAACTCCTGACCATGGCTCCCATTCATCTGTCTCCTACGGATACGATCGATCTGCCGGAAGGAGGAGAGATCTCCGCCTATGACGCTGCTTCGCAGCGTCTGTTTGTAACAGGTGACCAACTGCATATCATCGACGCCAGCAACCCGGAGCACCTGGTGGAGATCACGACGATTCCACTCGCCGCAACTTCGGTAGCCGCTAACAACGGTGTTATTGCAGTTGCCGTACCTGCCAGCCCCATGACCGATCCGGGGAGCGTCGTGTTTCTCAATGCGGATGGCATCCAGATTGGGGAAGTGATCGTCGGCTCATTGCCCGACATGTTGACGTTCACCCCGGACGGCTCGAAAGTGCTGGTGGCAAACGAGGGCGAACCGGCGTCCGGAGTGGATCCGCTCGCCTCGATCAGCATCATCGACATTTCGGCGGGAGTTGCCAGTGCCTCGGTGCAAACGGTGGGGTTCAGCCAGTTTGACGGTCGAGAAGAGGAACTCCGCAGTCGCGGCGTACGAATCTTCCCCGGAAAGTCGGTCTCCCAAGACGTGGAACCGGAGTACATCGCTGTGGATCCCAGCGGAACCACGGCCTTCGTCACGCTGCAAGAGGCCAACTCCTTTGCCATTCTGGACATCGCGGGTGCTCGAATACGGGACATCCTGCCTTTGGGCTTGAAGGATCATAGCGTCGGGGAAGCAAATCTGACGCAGTATGCGCTCACCGATCTTCCCGAGTTGGGAGTGACTTCAGGAGGAGACGTCATTCAGCTGGGAGGCATGTCGGGGCTGTGGTTCGACGGTACGACCGACGACGGTCAACTCAAGTTTCTCACGGTTCCGGATCGAGGGCCGAACGGCGATCCGACGCCTGCCGGCGAACGCCCGTTCCTGCTTCCCGATTATCAGGCGCGAGTGGTTGAGTTTCAACTGAACCCGGTCACGGGTCAGGTGACGATTACGAACCAGATTCTGCTGACTCGACCGGACGGTTCCGGCGGATCTCGGCCGATCACCGGCTTGCCCAATATTGCCGGAGTTGACGAGACGCCGGTAGACAGTGATGGCAACTGCTTGCCGTACGATCCCTTCGGAGCCGACCTTGAGGGGATCGTGCGTGCTCCCGACGGGACCTTCTGGATGCCTGACGAATACCGGCCATCCATCTATCATTTCAGTGCCGACGGTCAGTTGATCGACCGGTTTGTACCAGTCGGCACAGCGCACCTGGCTGCGAAGACTGCCGGCGCCTACGGCACCGAGACTCTGCCGATGGAGTACTCCAACCGCGTCAGCAATCGAGGGTTTGAGGCGATCGCGTACGATACGGACCTCGATATTGTCTACGCGTTTATTCAGAGCCCGCTGGCCAATCCCGATCAGGCCACCTCGAACGGCTCTGACGTGCTCCGGATCCTGGGAATCGACGCGCAAACGGGAGTGCCGGTCGCCGAGTACCTCTACCTGCTGGAGGATCCGGCGGTGCGGACGTCGAAAGTGGACAAGATTGGTGACGCGGTCTACGCCGGCGACGGCAAGTTCCTGGTGGTGGAACGCGATTCGGGAACGACCGCCGAGAGCAAGAAGTATGTGTTTGAGATCGATTTAAAGGGTGCCACCAATCTGCTGGACGGTTCCCGTTACGACCCATATTTCCTCGGCCTGATCGGGGGCAAAGAGCCGGCGACCGATTCGGCATCGGCCGGGACGGCGATATCGACCGGCTACAAGACGGACGATGGCAACCTGGCCTGGCTGCCCGGCGATCCGGCCGGCGGCAGTCTGACGACGATCGCCGAAACGCTCCGCGCCGAAGAAGATTTTTCCATCGGCGTGGTCAGTACGGTGCCCTTCACCCATGCCACACCGGCCGCCTTCGTCAGTCACAATGTGAGCCGCAACAACTACACGCAGATCGGCAGTGAGATCATTCACGCGGTTCAGCCCGAAGTGGTCATTGGTGGCGGGAATCGTGACTGGGGCGGCAACTACCTCTCGGCCGCCGATCAATCAGCGCTGGAAGGCGGCAGCACGGCCTATACCTATGTCGGCCGCGAACCGGGCGTCGATGGTGGCAACGCCTTGTTGACCGCCGCATGGAGCGTGGATGTGACGGCCGGCGAGAAGCTGTTTGGCTTGTTCGGCGGGGTTGGTGGCAACTTCGAGTATCACGAGGTGAGCGACTCGCCGGGCAGTCCGTCGGTCGATCAAGGAAACGAAGAGAACCCGACGTTGGCCGAAGCGACGATCGCAGCCTTGGGCGTATTGGGAGCGGATCCCGACGGGTTCTTCGTGATGCTGGAGCAAGGGGACATTGACTGGTCCAATCATGCTAACGACTTTGAAAACATGGTCGGTGGCGTGTGGGATCTTGATCAGGCTGTTCTGTCTGCTCAGGACGCCGTCGCCTATGGTGTCGGTGGCATGGACTGGTCCAATACCTTGATGATTGTGACTTCGGACCACTCCAACAGCTATATGCGGACTCAATCGGTGCTGGGCGCGGGGAACCTGCCGACCCAGGAAGGAGATCCCTATGCGTTTTCCTATCCCCAGGGCGAGGTTAGTTACGGCACGACGAACCACACGAATGAACTCGTGACGTTGTCGGCACGTGGGGCAGGCTCGCAGCTGTTCGCTGATTACGCCGGAACGTGGTACCCGGGATCCTCGATCGTGGACAACACGGCAATTTACCAGGTGATGCGGCGTGCCGCATTGGAGTTGGGTGTCGAGCACGTGATCTTGTTCATCGGGGACGGCATGAATATCGAGCATGAGATCGCAACGAGCCGATACCTGTACGGCGAAGACGCCGGACTTGCATGGCACGGGTGGGGAGAGCTGGCTGACGGGTGGTCAGGTTCCTGCGCGACTTGGGATGTAACCACCTATAATCGTTACGCCCAGGCAAGTGGACTTCCTGCCTACAATGCCGCCACATTCGATCCGCTGGTCGGTTACGATCCGCGTGTTGGAGGCGAGCAGCCGTTCCCGCTCGCCACGGTGGGCGAGTATCCTGCGCTCAGTGGAGTAACATTGGAACAGCACACGATCGACCAACTAGCGGCTTTCAACATACAGCCGGTTGACAAGGTAAAGGTGCTGAACCTGCCATCACTTGGGTACCTGCCCAATGACAAAGCGGAGGGGATTACGTTACTGCCCGGCGGCCGGATGGCCGTTCTGAATGACAATGACTTCGCTCTGGCAGGATCTGGGTTGATCAGTCTGGGGATCATTGACTTTGATGAGCCGGGAAACCGGCTGGACGCCAGTGACCGAGACAACGCCATCAACCTGCAGAACTGGCCGGTGTACGGCATGTTCATGCCCGATGGCATCGCATCCTATCAGTCCAGTGGGCATACGTACTATGTGACGGCCAACGAGGGTGACGATCGTGGTGAGGTATCGCGCATCAGAGACCTGACTCTCGATCCGGAGGTATTTCCCAATGCAGCGGAGCTGCAGGCGAATGCGGCCTTAGGGCGTCTCAATGCCTCGACCATTGACGGCGATCTGGATGGAGACGGTGACTTTGACCGGCTGCAGATTCTGGGCGCCCGATCGTTCTCGGTCTGGGATTCGTATGGGAACCTGGTGTTTGACAGCAGCGATGCGATTGCCGAGATTACGGCTGCTTTGACACCCGATTTGTTCAACGCCGATAAAGGTGATGCGAGTGGCTTTGACACGCGCAGCGACAACAAGGGTGCTGAGCCGGAGAGCGTGACGGTCGGCGAAATCGATGGTCGCATCTACGCTTTCGTGGCGCTCGAGCGGTCGGGCGGCGGCGTACTCGTGTTCGATGTCACCGATCCCGTGGCGACCCAGTTTGTACAGTACGTTCGCATCGATAGCGACATTGCTCCGGAAGGCCTGAAGTTCATTTCGGCCGACGCGAGTCCCAACGGTGTGCCACTACTCGTCGTATCCAATGAAGTATCCCACACGGTGACACTGTATCAGATCGTCGATACAGTGGAGTCTGTTGTCGTCAATGACGGATCGTCACAACGATCCATGGTCACCGAGGTGCAAGTCTCGTTCGCCAGTGTGGTCGAAATCGCTGGCGGCGCCTTCCAGTTGTGGAACCGCGCCACGAGTGAGTACGTCGCACTCCAGGTAGATGCCACCAACCAGAACGGCAAGACGGTGGCCAGACTCTCGTTCCTCGACGGCACATCGGTGGTGAGTCGAGACATCGGCAATTCCCTGGCTGATGGTAATTACGAACTGCTGATCGACTCGGCCAAAGTATCCTCCAACGGCCTGCAACTCACTGGCGAGAAGTCGGTGGCTGGCGACTTCCGCTTTGGTAACCAGGAAGCGGATTCCTTCTTCCGCTTCTTCGGTGATGCTGATGGTGATCGTGACGTAGATACGGGTGATCTGTTGCGGTTCCGCCACGCCTTCAACACACTGGCTGGTGAGGCGGGTTACCAATCGTACTTCGATTTTCTCGGAGACGACGATGTGGACACGGTTGATCTGCTGCATTTCCGACTGAGGTTCAATAAGTACTTGAACTTCTAGATCGGTCGCGTGTGAGCGATGCCTCCACTCTCCCGGCACGCATCACTCAGACAGTTTATCGCGGCGACTTCTCCGCAGTCTCCGTTACCGGGATCCGGAAAGGGAGCGGCAGATCCATCTCAGATGGACTGGCCGCTCCTGTTGCAGGCTCAATGTGAATTATCTCCCACAGTCCGGCCCTTCTTCTCGTTGCTCAGAAGTCAACTCACCCAATCGATCTTCCGTATCCAGCGGCCAAGGAGATCCGCAATCACGCAGGTGTTGACCCGGGATAACGATCTCATGCGCCAATTGAGGACTCGCTCAAACGATAGTGTCAAGCAAGATGTGGTGCCCGTTCGTAATTGGCTGTCGGGGCCTGAACAGGGACGGGGCACACGCCGCCGTCGCGGCGAACGACGCTCAGCACGCGGCTAAGCATGGCAATCTGCTCACGGTCCGAGCTCAGGATCGTCGCTCACCCACGGAAGCAGTGGATCCCCGGATGCCAGTTGCATGAGCACGACATCGTCTTGAAACACGGAAGCCGCATGGGCCGACCCGTTCTGTGCCGGAGCGGTTCCGATGGGAAAGTCCATTGTCCACGAGAGCTCACCCATCATTCCGGAGATCCCCGAGTCACCCGCGCCATCGTCGGTTAAACTGAGGGCTGGTTCGACGGTTGCGGGAGCTGGCCCCACCAGGCCGCCGGCAAGACCCGCGTGCATTGCTCTCGCTGCCAGGACGCCGGAGGAGAGATCAAGATCAGTGCCGAGAGGCCGCGTGACTACGCCCCATTCGGACAGGCTGCTCACACGGTGAACCGAATCGAGGAGAAGTGAAGCGGAAATATCCAACATGAACTGAACGCGTGTGGATTCACTTTCGGATGCCAACACATCCTCGATCGAAATGTCGCTGGCGCCATCGTCGCCCGGGTAAGTTGTGGGGACAGGCGGTTCGATCCAAGGCGGATCCTGAGGCTCGGTTGGATTGCCATCAGGAATCTCCGTCACCGGTTCAACGAGGATAATGGGGCCTTTCGATACGGCTCCGTCAAACCGATTGACTGGTTCCGGCCAGGGCGATCCCACGATCTGCACGGTGACCGAACCATATTCGATCTGCGCGGGGTCGACCACGAAGTTGTTTCCGAAGACGAGCACTTCATGATCGGGCAACTGATCTGCCGGGTCCCCGATGAAGGTGATTTAACCGGCAGAGATGGCAGTCAGCGGCACCTGCATCAGCAAGTAACGACCGGGACCAGGTTCGTTGAGCCCGCCGATTGCGCCGATCTCATCCAGAACGCCACTCGTTCCATCAGAAGCCAAGTGAAAATTCGGATACTGTTCACCGTAGATCGGTGGTCCGCTGGGAATTACCAGGCGATCATCGAAGAGCACGTCGAGCAGCCCCGCGAACACCCCGTGGGCGTCGGCCCGCAGATCCTCTACGTAGATGTTCAGCAGCATTTTCTCGCCCGTCTGAAACGACGTGCGCAGTTGGCCTGTATGATCGGTTACCTCGAGATCGATTGCGACGAGGGGGGCCGTCGGTTCGCCGGAACTGCCGGTCGGCACCTCCACGCCCACCGTGGACAGCAAGGTTCGCAGCTCGAGCTGTTCGAAATGAAGCCAGCGTGGTTTCATGCGAGATAGCTCCCGGGCAGTAGACTGGTGTTAGTCCCCTCACATTGTCTAGACATTATCGCTGGCAACTTCCGCCGAGGCAAGACGACACTTGCAGGGGTTTTCTCACGCTTACCCGTCGAGTGGCCGCGTGGCACTGGCTCGGCCAGTGCTGAAGTGGCGTGTGGCACTGGCTCGGCCAGTGCTGAAGTGGCGCTGGTATTCCATTCGACTGTGGTGCTGACCAGTGCCGCGCGTCTGATCGAGGTCAATTGGCGGCCCGACGACGTGGCGAACCCGATCCGCGATGCGCACGCACATTCGTCCAACAGCGATTAAACGGGTAACACACAATCTCCCGACGACGAATCTGCACGGGCTTTCCCCAAAGCGTCGAGCGTATTCCCGCTTCAGCCGTGGCGAAGCCAGTGCCACCCGGCCGCCCAGGCGGAATTCGTTTTCGCATCCACTCCATATGTTCCCAGAGCATAGCTCGAGTTCCACGGACCCGCGATGAATCGGTTAATGCCTCCGCAGTTCTTGGCTACGGCTTTGACCCAATTGCCAGATTCATCGAGTGTGACGAGACCAAGACCGCCCTCACCCATGGGGACTGATCCGGTTCGATTGGGGGCATAGCTCATGGACAGAACGAAGCAGTCCGTGACGCTCCCTCCCAGGTCTGCCATGCCGCGCAAGGCGAATCTACTACTGACCAGTTGATCGTCTGTAGCGCTGGTCCAGCCAATGGCAACCAACTTGGTAAATGGTCGGCGAGCATGATCGCACGCGGTGCTGGTATTGTACCCATCGAGAATGCGCGCGGTTGTTTCTGCAAACGAGTCGCATGCCACGGTGTACGAGGCCTTTTCTTCGTCGCTGACAGCCTTCGTCTCGGGCACGAGGAATTTCTTACCGTTAAGGCTGTAGCCAAATGACTCACGTTTGGAGAACTCAAGCCTCGGTGTCGCCCGCAAATCCAGATCTTCCAAGCCGGGCGTCGACGGATCGGGGTCGGCAGAGTAGAAATCCACCGTCACGTGGGGCCCGTCCACCGAGACGATTGTCGTTCGGTGCCAAGAGGAGTGTGAGCTGCCACCCACGAGCGTATATCGGTATAGCCGGCCCCACTGATCGTTATTGAGCAAGAGGTTACGCGGAGGTAGAATCCTGCCAGGATGGGGAGGTGACAGCAAGAACGGAGGTCTAGCGCTCACAATCGCTGCACGACGGTGTTTCGCAGTGCAGTCCCGAGATGCCACCTTTCTTGCAGCTACAGCCTCCTTCCTGCGCAAACAGATCCGAACCGAGACGAACAACAGTGTGTCCATGCTTGAATGACAGATTTCGCGAAACGCCCGTTGCTGATACTGGACCTGGATGAGACACTCATCTACGGCTCTCAGGTCGAACTTCACCGTCCGGCTGACTTCCGCATAGGGCCATTTCACATCTACGAACGGCCCTACCTTAGAGCATTCCTCAACACGGTTTCCGTTTGCTACGACATGGCTGTCTGGTCATCCGCATCACCCGATTACGTTGAAGCGGTCGCCAAGCAACTGGCTCGCGATGAAGTAGACTGGCGATTCGTCTGGAGTCGGACTCGCTGCGTCCAACGACTGCACCCGGATCGACTGGAGGAGCAGTTCATCAAGGATCTAAAAAAGGTCAAGAGGCGCGGGTATGACCTAGAGCGCATATTAATCGTCGATGATACTCGCAGTAAGGTCGCGAGAAACTATGGTAACGCGATCTACGTTCGGCCATTTGAAGGAGGCGACAACGACGATGAGCTTCTGCGCCTTCGGGGCTACCTGATTGAATTGTGGAATGAACCGACCTTTCGGACAATTGAGAAACGCAGTTGGCGAACCACAGGACGTCACTGATCAACGCCGACAAGTACGTTCACTCGGCAGCATTTCTTGGCGTGTCAGCAAAGGACCGATTTATCGGAATGGGACCGGCGGATGTCAGCGAACCCATACGATTCACCCAGTTGCCTCTCAGCTGACGCTTCCGCGTTACCATCAGGCCCTGCGGATCCAGGGTCAGTGCGCACTCTGGGTAAAACAGGCTGGCGCGGTAATGCTTTTTATGAGAGAATCCTTCGTGTGACATTGTGCGTCGTTCACGAAAGGACTCTCCATGCTTGCAATCGGTCAACAGGATGCGGTTAACATACTTCGGTTCTTTGATGACTTGCCAGACCCTCGATCGACGGTCAATCGGCTTCACTGTTTGGGAGATGTGATTGTGATCGCCATTTGTGCGATCATTGCGAATGCCGACGGGCCGACCGCCATTTCGAAGTGGGCGACGTTGAATGCGACTTGGCTGCGACGGCATTTGGCCTTGCCGAACGGCATACCAGGTAAGGACACGTTTCGACGCATACTCGGGCTGTTGCCGCCTGCGGTATTTCAGCAGTGCTTTCAGCAATGGCTGCAAGCGTTGCAGATATCCCCTGAGGGGGAACCCGACACGC
>JBGSHS010000352.1:0-3353 GCA_041752115.1 Pirellulaceae bacterium
CCGGCCGTGGCACGGTGTGGAAACGCCAGACCGGTTTGCCGCTGCGCACGTCGAAGGCGCGCACGTCGCCCGGCGCCGCAGGGCCAGGCCCTTCACCGCAGGAAAACCCCAGGATGATCGTGTCCTGCCAGATCGCCGGTGCCGACGTGGGGCCATACGGCAGCGACGCCAAATCCACTTCCAGGTCCTCACGCAGGTCCTTGATTCCCCCTCGTCCGAACGCCGGATCAAGCTGTCCGGTCCGCGCGTCGAGCGAGTAGAGCTTTCCTTCGGCAGAGCCATGAATAATCCGCCGAGCACCATCCGGTTGTCCGTCCGACCAATAGGCCACGCCGCGATTCACTCCCCCCGAGGCCAGTGAGTATTTGGGCCCGGGGATCGCCAGCGGGTCGAATTTCCAGAGCTCGTCGCCGGTCGCCGCGTCGAGGGCCACAACCTTCAGCTGACCGGTCGAGAGATAGAGCACTCCGTCGACAACGATCGGAGTGCATTCAATGGTGGGGCCGACTTCCTGTGTGTGATAGGTCCACGCCACCTGCAGTTGGTCGACATTCTCCCGGTTGATCTGTGTCAGCGACGAGTGTCGCATGCAGCCGCGGTCCCCCCCGACACTGAGCCAGTCGTTGCTTTGCGCGAATGTTGTGGAGCTCACGAGGGTGATCAGGAAGAGGCCCCAACCTGTCGTCTTTAGCAACTGGTACACCATGACTGCATCCCATTGTGTGGAGTGAATGTGACCAGCCGGCTGTCGAACGACAGCCGGAACGATGAACCCGAGAACCAAGCTGCCAAACCGCGTTTCTACTGGCACGGAGCCAGCGGGAATACTACTGCCGGAAGGAGCCGGGAAATTGGGGACCTCGATTCATTGCGGTAGCCGAACGCGAGTGCTCAGTGCACCTCAGGCTCATATCACTCTATAGCAGCGTATAAGCCGATTTCGAGGGGCTTGGTAGGCAAGAGAGGGCGCAGGAAATCTCACCGCACGGCCCGCTTTGTCGAAGCCACGGCCCGCTTGGCACAGGCGATTTGAGTAGGAGGACGAGTACGCAGAAGAAAAAGCCCCCCTCGCGCTGTTCGCGCTCACGCTTACTTCCTCCTGTTCCTCCTCGTGCTCGTGCTCCTGCTCGTGCTCGTGCTCGGCGATCCGGCCTGCCCAAGAGCGAATGGTCATCCGTTCGTGGTAACCGCCTGCTATCGAGCACGAGCACCGCGGACGCTGAGCACGAGCACGATTACGAGCACGAGCACGAGCAGGAGTAGAATCGAGAACATCCCTGCCGCCCGCTACTGTTCGGGCCCGTAGACTCCAAATTCCCAGATCGTCGGGGCAAACGTCGCGTCGAGGATGTGCAGCCGCACATAGCGGGCGACTACCGGCGAGAAATCGGCCGAGAACTGCTTTCCCGCCTGCTTGCCGCTCATCGCCGTCTGCCAAGGCTGCTGGGGATCCAGGCGATACTCGACCTGGAACTGGGAAATCCGCGGTTCCAGTTCGGCAATCGTCACGCGATCGATCGTCTTCGATTCCTGCAGGTCGACTTCGAGCCAGCACTGGGTGACGTCGTCTGCCGTGGCCCAGCGGGTCTGCGGATCGTCGTCGACTGCACGATCAGCTCCGTACGACGTGCCGGCCGGATGCACGTTCGATGCGCTGGCAGGTTGATGGGCGGCCAGCGAGCCCGAGCCGGGTGGGACTGAAACGCGTGGGCTGTAGTAAGCTCCGAACTGGCAGATGGCGGGACAGGCCGCGGCCTCGTCGATCACCAGTCGCAATGCCGATGCGGTGACAGCGGGAATGCGCAGCAGGTTCCGCTGTCCGATGATGGTCCCCCGTGCGATTGTGCGATAGTGATCCCCGACCTTGGCTTCTACATAGTACCGCCGGACGCGTTCGCCCAGCGGCAGATACTCCTGAACGTTGATCACGTTAATCATCGCAGGCTCGGGCAACGTCACTTCAACGGACGCCGTCCGGCAGTCGTCGTCAGTCGCCCAATAGGTATCCAGATTACCGTCGGTAATCTGGTCCGGAGCGTACTGAGCGTCATTGCCTCGCACGCTGTCGGCTTTCGCCGAACGCGCTGCACAGACGTCCGTGCGGAAGATGTCATCCCGCGCGCTGCGGAACTCTCTCAGACGCTCCACGTCAAAGCGCGAGAGGCGGCCGTCCCGATCGGGTGGCACATTGATCAGAAGCACGCTATTGCGCCCAACCGACTGAAAATAGATCTCCAGCAGATGGTCGACGCTCTTCACCTTGTCGTCTTCCGACGGATGGTAGAACCAGCCAGGGCGGATGGACACATCACATTCGGCGGGATACCAGGCGAACTCGCCGCCGTCACTCCTCTGGTGTTCATTCGCCTTCTGAACGCTCGATTCACCCGGCCGTGCCACTCCCGACTCGTTGCCGACCCACCGCACATCCGGCCCGCAGATGGCAATCAAAGCTGTCGGCTCAAGCTGGCGAATGGCTCCGTAGTAGCTGTCCCAATCGTATACCTGCTGCTTGCCATTAGGGCCTTCGCCGCAGGCCCCGTCGAACCAGACTTCGGCAAAGGGACCGTAGGTGGTCAGCAGTTCCTTCAGCTGATTGACGAAGTGCTGGTTATAGCGAGGGCTGTCACCGTACGTAGGCTCGTGCCGATCCCACGGCGACAGATAAAAGGCGGCGGGCATCTCGGCTTCTCGGCACGCTGTCACAAACTCCCGTACGACGTCTCCCTGACCGCCGAGCCAACCACTGGACCGGACGCTGTGATCGGTGTATTTGGTGGGCCACAGACAGAACCCGTCATGATGCTTGGCGGTGAGAATCATCATGCCGAACCCAGCATCGCGCGCGACCTGGACCCACTGGCGGCAATCCAGCGCGGCTGGCCGAAAAACTGCCGGGTCCTCGGTTCCATCACCCCACTCCCGATCCGTGAACGTGTTGACTCCAAAGTGCAGAAACATCGTCATCTCTGCCCGCTGCCAGCGCAGTTGTTGCGGAGTAGGAACGGGCAGCAGAGGACGGGGCGGTTCCACGGCGGCCAATGGCGTGCTGGTCAACAGAGTGATGGCGGAAATCAATATGACGCGGTGCATACGGAGAGCCTTCGATAGCACACAACGGAGTGAGTCCAAACGGCAAAACGCTGCAGTTTCCCGAGGCGGCTGGCAATGAAGTATACCACACTCCCACTCCCACTCCCACTCCCACTCCCACTCGTGCTCGTGCTCGGAAAGCGTCGGGATAAACCGGTTTGGAGTTGAGAATGAAAGAGTCTTACAGCGAAATCCTAGCCAGATACGCTGGCCCCGAGTCGTACGCTGGCGGTGGTAACACCGCGGGTGTAGCCACGGCA
>JBGSHS010000353.1:0-59645 GCA_041752115.1 Pirellulaceae bacterium
ACTGCCGGCCCTTGGGAGAGACCGATCACGTCCAACAGTATCCCATATGAGAAAGGGGTGCCATGCCGGTTCACATCAGTGTCGGACATTTGTTCTGGCTCGGTGCGGTGGCCTTCGCCGTTCCCACCAGTGTGCGATGTACGCAGGCCGACGAGCAGGCGCAGACTCCCCCGGTCGTCGCGCAGCGCGAACAGGTCGAAGTGTGTAAGCCCGAAGCGTCCGTGAAGGCGGGCCAAGAAGTCATTGCACGCCTCAAGCATGGCGATCGGTTACCGGTTCTCCGTCGCGAAGGCCCGTGGGTCGGTGTGGAAATCCGGACGGCTGACGGTCTGCGGCGCGGGTGGGTGCTTGCTTCCTCTGTGCGTCCCGTGATTGATCCAGGCATCACTGAGCGATCGACGGCTCCCGCCGCTCCCAGATTGGCACACATCACCGTTGACTATCTGCAATTCCCGTCCGGGCACGGTGGCAACGCGATGCAGATGATGATCTGCTTCCGCGTCACCATCGCCAACTTGTGTGACGCGGCGATTGCCCTGGATGTCGAGAAGTCCGAATTGCGAGTTGGCGATACCGTGCTCAAGCCGGCGGCAGTCTCAGGCGTTCCGCCGGCCGCCTCGATCACGACCATCGCTATTCCCAATGCCAACGGATTCCAAGACTTCAAGCAGCTCAGTGAATTGCCTGTACTCAAATCGCAAGAGCTCCTCGCTGGCGGTAATGCCGTCGGCTGGCTCGCGTTCGAGCTGCCGCAGTCGGTCACGGGGAGCCTGTTTGGGGCCGGAGGTCCGTTGTCTGAGCCATGGTTGCTCTCGATTCCGGTAGGGGCAGAAGCTCTTCAAATGGACCTGCGGAAGGAAGAACTTGCTCAAGGTCCCCACCAACGATCATGCACGATCGATGCGTCGATTCCCGTGATCGAGATAGGATCGCGACTCAATGGTTTGAACGTCGACGCGTTGACCGTGCCACTGCAGACTCTCCTCAAGGAACAAACGGGGTTCATCGTTCTGTTCACGGAAAAACAACTCTTTGTGGATCAGATTGCCCAGGCTCGCATCATGAACTCCCGTCCGCAGAAGCCTTGGCGGGATGTGCCAGCCTATTGGGTTTACCCGCACGAGCTGTTCGGGACGGTTCACGGCGTCTTTGTGGGTGGGGGCACGTTTCGCGGGATGTCCCGCGAGGCGGACGCCGTCATGTACATTCTGCGTGAGCGTTCCGATCCGGAGAAAGTGTTTATTGAACAACTCAAGAACGAGTCGGCGGAAGTTCGTTCAGCGGCGGTGGCGCAACTGCGCGAACATGTCGAAAAGCCGGGCGTCATCG
Source organism: Pirellulaceae bacterium (assembly GCA_041752115.1). GTDB lineage: Bacteria > Planctomycetota > Planctomycetia > Pirellulales > Pirellulaceae > JAJRVM01. Next base: position 1,330 of record JBGSHS010000353.1, read on the forward strand.
ACGCCCTGGTCGCGGTAATCAGCCAGAAGGACGATCCTGTGCGCGCGGGGGCGATTCACACGCTCAACGGGTATTTCCAGGGCACGTCAACTTCGAATCGAGCGCTGTGGCCGCCTTCAGCTCCTGCCCCCACGAGAGTGTTGGAGGGCAATCTCCTCGAATTGATGCTGTCGGCAGCCGGTGACTCCGAGGCCACCGTCCGCGCGGCAGCGATGTATGTGCTTGCCAACAGCCAGGACTCGAGGGCGACGCGAGCGATCGTCTCAGGACTCAAAGACGCTGACTTGGCCGTCTGCGCAGCGGCAGCCGCCGCGGCTGGAACTCAGCCGGCGGAGGCCGTCGCCGAAATGTTGATGACGTCCGTCGATAACGACCAAATCGGCGCCGCAGTGTGTCGGAGCCTGGGCCAACTGAAGTATGAGGCGGCGATTCCCCGGTTGAAGGAGGTTGTGGCACAGAAGCGCGGGATCTCAGCAGAGTCCGCCATTGCCGCATTGCACGACATGGGCGCGTTGTCAGACGTGGAGGCCGCACTTGCGAAACTGGAGCGGGCTGGCTACCTGCAGCCGCACGAACGCGCCGCGCTTGTCAAAGCACAGGATGAACACATCGTCGCCAGGCTGAAGGAGATGTTGTCGCAAGATCAGTCGAGTTGGACGGCGGCCTTGACGCTCGCGGATATGGGCGAATCGGCGGCGTATGATCGCTTGATGGCCTGGGCCATGGATCGCGAGCACCTGCGGAGTCCGGACGTCTACGTAGCATTGGGGAAGTTGGGCGACAAGCGGGCGATCGAGCCTCTTCAGAAAATGCTCGAAGCTTCGTACGGTCAGAAGCGGGCAGCTATTGTGGAAGCGTTGCTGCTGCTCGATGCTCCACACATCTTCGAACAGACGACACAGCAGATCACGGGCGGCGGGATACCACCGCGCGGCGAAGTGAATTCGCTCCTCGCAGTGCTCGGGCGTGCCGCAGGCAACCGCGCGATTCCCGTGTTGGAGCAACACTTGGACAGTGAGGAGCTCTGTCGTGTGGCGGCGTCCGGACTTTGGGATGTCGGCACTCCCGAGGCGATCATCGCGTTGCAGAAGCGTTTATCTGCTGAAAACTATGCACAAACAGAAGAGGTCCTCAAGGTTTTAATGACTCGCGCCGCATACCAGGCGCACGTCGGGGGCGAAGAAGTCAGACAGAAGATGGTCCGGCAGATGAGACAGTTGCTGTGCGGCCTGCAGACGAGCGGGAATCCGGCGACGCGTAAGGCGGCGGGGGAGCGTCTGAAGCTGCTCCCCGCGGAGTGAGCAAGCGGCACGGCGTGATGAATCGCGACTCGTCTGTTTGCGAGCGCGAAGGAGCCGAGTAACGCATGGGAGATATTGCATGATTCATGGAGCATTCTCGCCGCTTTCAGTGCTGGCATGGCTGCTGTGCGTGACGGCGGTCGCCGGCGAAGAAGTAGAGGTGATTGTCGACGCCACGCCGATCAAAGTGGAAGATAACGTGCTGACGTCGGCCAAGCGCGGCGACCGCTACCAGGCCATTCGCCGGTCCGGTCCTTGGATTGCTGTGACCTGCCAGACAGAGGGCGGTGTGAGGCGTGGCTGGGTTTTTGCCGGACATGTGCAGACCGTCATGCCTCCGGGAATCGACGAAACGTCTCCGGCTCCAGCCGCATTCAATCCGCTCGATCTGCGTGTCCGGAACACGCAACTGGTGTTCCGCGCACGGCCCGCGATCTACCTTGAGTTGACCATGGTGAACAACAGTAATGAGACGCTTCGCTATGACGGGGCACAGATCTCGCTCCAGGTAGGCGGCACGTCGCTGAAGCCATTGTCGGTCGAGGAGGCGAAGCAGAATCCCCATTACCAACCGTTGCACACGCTGGCCAGCGACGGCACGCTCGCCAATATTGTATTGCCGCAGATCGTCTGCCTGGAAGCAGGTGAACTCACACCCGGCAGTCAGGCGAGCGGCTGGCTGGCCTTCCCGGTCCCGGGTGAAGTCATGGCACCCCAGTCGTCACCCCAGCCGGACCGTACCCGCGACTGGCATCTCGCGGTGCCGCTGGGGCAGGAAGCGATGTCGTTGGATCTGCGGGAGGTGGAACGTGCGGCGCTGGCAGTCAAGGTCCGCCCGTCCGCTGCGGACGCATCGGTATCCGTGTTGGAAGTGGGCTCGCGCGTCAACCTGATCAACCTCGGTGAGCTCGTGGCGGAACTTGAACGGTTGCTCGCGACAGGAGAAGGATTTGTGATTTCTATGACGACCACGAGTTGCCTCGTCGACCCACACAGCGCCATGACGCTCCAGGGAGTGTTGCAGAGCAAGCTCGGACCGTGTGGCATACCGCCGATCATTTATCGCGCCGGTGCAGGCCCAATCCCTGAATCGTTCTACTCGATCCCGCGGGGGATGGATGAAGCGACGGCCGTATTGGAGATCCTGGGACAGCGCGCAGGTGGCAAGGAGGTTCTGCTGCGACACATCTCGCACTCAGCGGCGGACATGCGTGCCACCGCAGCACGATGTTTGGTCCGCAGTATGGACGATCCGCATGTCGTCACGGCACTGAGCCAAGCGTTGCGAGATGACGCGGCGAAGGTCCGCGCAGCGGCACTCATGTCGTTGATCGCTGGTGTCGGGGGCCTGCCAAGCGATTGGTATTTCGCGCGAGGGCCGGTGCCGATGGCACCGCTGGCTGCTCCACTGAAACTGGACGGAGATCTCCTGGACCTCATACTCGCGGCCACGGAAGACGCGGATGCAGAGGTGCGCTCACTTGCCATTGCCGTGCTGCGCGAATCGACAGATCAGCGTGCGACGGCGGCAATCATCAAGGCACTGAACGACGCCATGGACCCGGTCTGCCAGAACGCGATCCGCTCAGCCGCCACGCATCCTGCTGACGCCGTAGGACCACCGCTGTTGGCGAAGCTCACGAGCCAAATGAGCACCTCGCATCAGGCTCAGATCTGCAAGGTCCTGGGACAGCTCAAATGGACGGCTGCAGTGCCAGCATTGACGAAGCTGCAGTCGGACCGCAACCGCTGGACCGCCGTGCCGGCCATCGACGCTTTGAAGGAGATGGGAGCGATGTCGCCGTTGGACGCCGCCTTGCAGAAGCTCGATCTCTCCCAAACGCTGTCACGGGACGAAAAGGAATCGCTCGTCCATTCGACTGACGCGCGGGTTGTCGAAAAGCTGTTGAGTGCGCTCAATTGCCAGACGAAGGAAGTCGTGGCGGATGCGGCGGAAGTGCTCGGCCGGCGAACCGAACCGTCGGCCGTCGAACCGCTGATACTCGTCGTGCGGTCCTTTGAGCTGAATCTCCCGGGCGAGGTGCCGCTCGCCCTGGCCAGACTCGGTGACATAAGAGCCATCGAGCCGCTCGAGAAAGCGCGGACCCGCCAGCACTATCTGCCCGAGATTGCGGTGGCACTCGCGATCCTCGATGCTCCCGGAGCACGAGCGAAAACGCTGGAAGCGATCCGCAATGTCGCACAGCAGCCGTTCGAGAGATCGAGCGTGTCGATCCTGCTGGTCAACGAGTTGCTCGGGGGCAACGACGACGAGTTCCTCGCATCGTTGCTTGATCAGCCACCGTCCACATGCAGCGTCGCTGCAAGACTGATCCTGGAACAGGGGACGCCCGCGGCAACGGAGCAACTGGCGACACGGCTGTCGGATCCCAACTATGGCTTGGCCCAGTTTGTGATCGCTGACTTCGCCAGTCCCTTTTACCTCCCGAGAGCGCGGGAGGAATGGGAGCGATGCCATGCCCAACTGCAGCTGGTCGTCCGGTTACTGAACGATCTCCTGTCTGCCGAGAATCCAGTTACCAGAAAAACTGCGAGCGATGCCCTGCAGCGAATCGAAAGAGCGATCGGCAGAGCGACTCTGCAACGGTTGCGTACTGCGACGCGGCCGGCGGATCCCCGTCGTGGAAGCGAGCAACTCAGCAACTGCGACGCGGCGTTTCTTCCGGGGATAGGCGTCCTGCGACCGCCGAGGCCCGCGATCGCAGCGGCTATTGCATGGCGCCTCAGTCCCGCACCTTTCTGAGGCTCGACAGAGCCAGGCAATATTCCTGCTACCGGGCCGCCGAAAGCCGCAGGGGCGTCGCTTGCTTCACCCGTTCACTGACGCGGACTGAGCGTGGCGGCAAATAACCACGATCCAGAGTCTCGCGTGCTTTCGCGCTGCCACTTTGCCAACACGTCACCGAAACTCGTATGGGTCATTCCAGGAGGGGAAAACGCCAGATGCAGTTGTTGCGATGGACAATGGCAACTTCTGCATTGCGAATCAGCGCCGTAACGGACAATTCACATGTGCCTCGAAGCTCCGAATCCTCAACAGGGTAGTGGGACATTGTCGTCTGGCATCCAGGACCTGCCTCTTACCATTCCGGACAGATTGCGCAGAGCCTGGCATAGGAGCGGCTAGAACACTGTTTTCCATATCAGAGACACAAGTCACGCCACCCGGCTATCGATGGAACAGTTGAGAGGGCTATCGCTTGTGCACGGTACAGGAGTAGACCGTGTATACATTACCGTAGTGTGCTGTTGATCGTACGCCCGCGCTCATGAACGTCGCCCAAATTGACCATTCACGCGCAGCAAATCCCCGCCGCCAAGACCAGGTCAGGATGTGTTACGCTCGATCCGGCTGGCAACCACCGTAGAGCCATGCGAGTCAAGTGTCAGATCCCGGATGTATTCACAAGGAAGTTCCACGTAAAGGGCGGACCGCATCTTCCCACTGTCACTCTGGCTGGCCGTCTTCCGATCACCGCTCCAGTACCCATATTTGGCTACCGTGCTTGACCTGCGTAGCAACAGCGCCACCGTCGCGACGACGGCCGCGAGTACGATTCCGGCGACTCCCAGCACCGACGTCAGCCCGATCGCCAGAATCGTGGTCCCAATCGACGCGACGAGTGCGACCACGATAGAGATGCCGAAACCGGCATCCTCGTCCTTGACAGCCTTGAGCAACGCCATCAGAACAACGGCGTCGATGAGAATGCCAAGCATGAGTGTGTTCCAGATTGTTCATGGAAACAGCGCCTGCCGAGCAACGAAAGGCGACATGCGGGACGAGCATTGGCAAGGGCGCGGCAATGCTTGCCACAACCGATTGTTGCACTCGAGTGGTGCCGTAACACGCAGTGGCACCGTTGTGCCACTGCGTGCAGCATCAATCCCCATGCGGCATCGACAAGACCAGTGCCTCTACGCCGAGCATACGCTGCGACGTCGGCCCAGCAGTAGCAGGCCGAATCCACCCAGTGCTAACATGCACCAAGTGGCCGGCTCGGGAACGGCACTGTAGTAATCCACATCAAACGCAGTTATTCCCCCGGTGCTAGACGACCCCATGAAAACCACGTTCTGATTCGCGTATTCAATCCCCTGTCCAACCGTGATGTCGCGTAACACGGCTGCACCGCCATCCACCGAGATCGACAGCTGGTATTCGGTTCCGCCGAGTGCCGCAATGTCAATGACGAATGGCAGAATGCCCAATGACGAATAATGAGCGAGCGAACCAGTATCGCGCCGAACGGTATCACGCGCGAAGGAGTGCCAGTTCGGGCGCTGACATGGCGTACCGAACGCTGCTGGTCGACTGCCCATCTCGTCTGGTGCTTGACGCTCGGTTCAATCTCCCGGGATCGCTGCCAGCAGCTCGTCCTCACGGGAGCTCGTTGGCCTTTGCTTCGGGTACCGGTTGATCGGCCTCCGGTTCGCTTTCGATGATGATGTTGGTGATGAAGTGTGTGGGGATGGCTGCTTTCTGTCCACTGGCCCATTTGACGATGAGCAGCTGATTGCTTACGGCGACCACCTCGGCGGTGCGCCGCAGCGAGGAGATGGTAGTGCGGCAGGTGTTCTGCTGGGATCGTGTGGCGACCATTTCCTGCCGGACGGCGAGCCGGCCTTCCTGGTTGTCGCGTTCCAGCTTCTCCAGCGACTCGTTGAGTTTCTGCAACTTCACGTCGAGTTTTTCCAACGTCTCTCGCGCGAGTTTGACCTTCTGCTGGAATTCTTCAAAGTCAGCATCGGTCAGCAGCGTAACGGAGTAACCTCCCGGAGTTGATGTCGTGGTGATGGAAACATGCCTGACTGCATCAAACAATGCGGGGATGGTCGGGCTCGTTCCTTCATCGGCAGTGGCAGTTGGTGCTAATGCAACCAGGCACAGAAGACCATAGAACGTGCGTGCAAAACGTCTCTCGAACATGCCATGCTCCTTGATCGAAATGAAACAGCGGTGGCGGCACCGCCCTCAGTGTAAAGCGGTGGGAACCTCCAAACAACGTGTTCGCGTTGGTTGATGTGGAGTTTCCGCAGCAGCGGTGTCCGTGGAGTGTGTACACGAGGGCGCAGAGCAGGCACATCGCGTCAGGTTGGGTGGTGCCTTGCAGGGCAGTCGAGTGAGATCCTGCTGCGAAGCGACAGGCCACCACCGGGCAAGATGACGCTCGTGTAACGAACGTATCGATTGGTGGGACCTTGACGCGTCTCGGCCGTGCCGATGATGTCCCTCCTGGAAACTCACTTGTAAGTTTTGCAGTGAGCGGGCTCATCGGACGTTCGCTTGTCCCGCAGTGACTGGCGTCTTCTTGCCGTAATCACCGGCAATCGTGTGCTGGAGCCGAACGGTGATGGCTCCCGCGTCCTGGCGGCACAGGAATTGCATCCGATGGCAGGACGCTGGATGACAGTTCTGATGCGGATGTCCATGGAGGGATGGCACATGGTATGCAACGACATGCAACAGTCTACCGTTCTCTTGGCGATCGTTTCCTGGGGACCCGCGGTCGCCAGGCGTAGTGAATCAGCGTTGACCCGGCTGCGGGTGTCATCGAGTGATGAGAGTCCGCTGGAGATGACACGCAATGCCGGAGGGGACAGCGGCTTTCAGGTGCGCTGCGCCGGCCAGGTTGTGGTGGAAGCAGACGGATATTCGGCGCGGGCCGAAAAGGTCACCTTTGTTTCAGGCAAGAGTCTGCTGATTCTGGAATCACGCACAGCTGACGCTCAGCTGACGTCACATGGTGATGGGCACGGACACGAAGCATCACTCAGCGGCAGACGAATCTCGGTCAAGCTGACCACGGGGCAGGTCGACGTGGCTCGAGATCGTTCCAAGAAGAATGGCGCCAGCTGTCCGCCCGGTCAACGTCCCGCAGATCGCGACGGAAGTGCGCGGCTCAGCAGCCCCTCATCGACGGAGCCAACGACGCGAGCACCACTCGCGCCAATCTCAAACAACAACTGAGACTCTGTGGCCGTCAGTTGCGTGGCACTGGCCAGGCCCAGTGCCAAAAGGCCCGCCAAGGCACGATCTCATATCGTCCCCGACGATGCCACAGTGCGAGAATGCCACAACGAGCTCCATCGCCGCGATGAACGTGCCCGCCGCAGGGTTGCCCTTGCTGACACCGCTTGCCTCTTCCCTTGGGCATTGGACATTTTGTGCTCGATGTTCTGCGGTTCAAACGCCCCCTGGCGTTGAGTGTCTGCTTTCCGGGTATTCCGCATTGTCGCACGGTGGCATTGTCGCAATCCTATTCACGCTCCACGGTCCGTCGGCCTGTCGTGGCCTGAAGGAACCGAAGAACATGAGATGATGTCGACGGCGGGAGGATCGCACGCAGCAGGGGGGATTCTGACGGAATTACCGGGACACGGGCGTGACAGCCGGATATCATGAGGGGACTTCGCGCCGGTCGGAAGCGCGGAAGGGGAATCGTCTGGGGCCCGAGCGGCGAGAAAGTACGTTCTCTTGGCTGCCGGGGAAGGTGGCGCGTCATGCGACAAGGATCTAGCCTGCATGTCTGGAGCCAGAGTGAAACTGAACGGCACCGGGACTCGTCGTCATCTCGGCTGGCTCATTCTGACGCACTTGATCGCTGCTGCGTTGGGCATGGCCGTCATGGCGATTCTGGAGGTGCGTTCGCAGTCGCGGGCGACCGTACTCACAGGGGCCTTTTACGTGGGGCTGCTTTTCAGTCAAGCCAGTCTGTTGGGACTCTGGGGTGGTCTGACGCTGGCGAGGTGGTGGGAGCGGATAATTGGATTTGCTCTGGGAGCTGTCTACCTCGGCATCCTGGTGAAACTCAGCGTTGGGGCCAATGAATTGCTGGTGGATGTGATCCTGGCGGCGGTGTTGAGCCTGGTGATTATGTCCCTCGTTCGTCTGCTGGACGTGGCTGTTTTTCGGGAGCAAGGGGCGCCGCTCACTCAGCTTCGAATGCAGTTTTCCATCCGACACATTCTCTTCTTGACGTTCCTGGCAGGGATCTTCTTCGCGGCAGGACGTCTGGTGCAGCCGTGGCTGAGCCATCATCGAGACTACTTCAACGATGTGCTGGTGATTGCCAGTACGTTCTGTGTCGTAGGTGTGTTCTCCGGTGGGATGACGCTCGGCACCAGAGTGCCGATCTACTACGGCATTGTGGCCGTGATTGTGTCGGGAGGTATTGGCTTCTGTGTGGGGCGGATCTTCAACTACAGTCCCGACGTGTTGACAGTAGTGGGAACGGTCGAGTCGCTGCTGGTGGTTGTTTCTCTACTCTACGTGCGGTATTGCGGCTACTCGCTGCGACAGCGACCGAGGCACGCTACGCCGCAGGCCCCCGCCAGTGAGGCTTCGGATCGTGCGACACCGGACTCGTGACGCATGTTCGCCGCTCGAAGACTCTGCCCGCAGTGGGGCGAGGGCCTCGATGAGGCATTCGTCATTGGGTCCTTCGTCATTCGTCATTGCATTCGTCATTGGGTATTTCGTCATTCGTCATTTCCTCCAGGTGTCCGCCGCGCGGTCGCTCCTTTACAATGATGGCCAGAGATGCCGGTCCGGCGAAATCTGGCGTGTGCTTTCCAAGCAGATGCTTCGTTGCCCAAACGCGGGGCGACCTGACACGGTAGTAGGAATCCACAGCCGAGAAGTGGCGAGGTGATGCTGAGCTTTCTTGTGACGACAGTCGCGATCTCTCTGTCTGGCGTGATGGCGCCCGGGCCGATCACCACGGCCACCTTGGCGGCCGGCGTGCGCTCCCGGCATGCCGGGGCGCTGATCGCCGTCGGCCATGCCCTGGTCGAAATGCCCCTGATTCTGTTGCTGGCGGCTGGAGCCGGGAGTTTCTTGACGTCGCCCACGGCCAAGGTGGGGATCGGTATCGCGGGCGGTATCGTGCTGGTGATGATGGGATTGCAGCTGCTGCTGAGTTTGATTCGATCCAATGACAGCTCTGTGACACAAGTCGAACGCCATCCGTTGCTGATCGGCATTGCCTTGACGATTGCCAATCCTTATTTCCTGATCTGGTGGGCCACGGTCGGACTCTCACTGGCTCTGCAGGCCATGACGTTCGGCCTATTCGTCCTGGTGCTGTTTGCCATCGTCCACTGGCTGTGCGATCTTATCTGGCTGGAAGTCCTGTCGCTCGCCGGCTATACCGGTTCGGAGCTGTTCGGCCGTCGCGCGCAGTGGTTCGTATCGTGCGTGTGCGGCATCGTCCTGTTGGGTTTCGGTCTGCACTTTCTCGTTGATGCCGCCACCGACATGCTGGCCGGCACGGCCAGTGCCGCGAGGTGACATCAGCACTGGCCGCAGGATTACGCTGAAGGCGTGTTACAAAGCCGCGGCCTGACCACGTTTCGGCTTGCGCGGTCGGGAGTCGATGTTGCCGGACGCAGAGAACCAGTTGGCATATACCGGCTCGCGCGCATCCATGAGCGTGATCAGTTTAGCTTCACGGAGACACGCAGGCACGGAGTAACTGTCAGAGCATGCTGTGCACAATCACAGCAGCAGCGCCGATGGCCTGTTCATGTATCTCCGTGTCTCTGTGTCTCCGTGAGAAACCACTTTACTGATCGATCGTGCCGTCGGCGGTGGGGACATGCAAGGCCAGGAAAGATCGCCCTGTTCGCAGTCGCGGCCAGCGTCAGTTGGAACTGGCGCCGAATCGACGGCGAGCCACCATCAGTCCCAACAGACCGAGTGACAGCAAGACCCATGTGCCCGGTTCCGGCACGGCTCGATACGCCCTTAACTCGCCCGTAAGGGTGTAATTGAGCTGAACACTATACGCGGTCCCGACCATACCGACCGCGACCGCCTCCCGCACGATTGGAATGGTGAGCCATTCTTTGTTGTCGACAATTTCCAGTGTGACAAGGTTCGCCGACTCATTGGCTACAGCATTCTGGCCCAGGTCTGAGTACGCAGTAACAAAATCGTTATCGTCGATCTCTATTGTAGGAAGGTTGATGGTCATGAGACTCGGTGCCGAGTCAATCTCCAAGAGACCGCCGAAGTCCAAAGTCATATTTCGCACAGCCGCTTTGATGTCAGCAGTTCCGGTCAGTGGAAAGTTGGAATAGAAAACGGCGAAACCGTAATTCTCCACTACGCCAAGGGTCGCGGGCTCAAATGGAGCGTCCACATTCTCATCCGCTACAATACTGCTCGCAGCATCGAACGAGAGAACATTACCCGTTCGAGACGCACGAATCGTTCCACTGTACGTAGTGACCAGCGAATCTGCCGATATCTGGCCCTCAATGTTGTCGCTGTAGAGCGTGCCAAATACATCGGTGATCATCGTGCCCGAAAGCGTTAGCACACTCCTTTCACTATCGAGCGTATACTCAACGACATCGGCTTGGCAGAGGGACGCATTGAGCAGTCCGGCGACGGCGCAGCAGAACAAGGTTACGGCGTTGATGAAAGACGGGCGCATGGAGGCGATCTCCTGTGAATTCACGCGATGCCTTACTGGAGGAGAAGACAGCGGTCCGTCCAAGTTGGACTGGTCGGTGGACAACGGCAACCGTTGTGCCTGGATCCTGATCCCGCAATGATTATGCCGCATTCTCCCTCAGTTTGCGGGAATTGGCAACTAGCCCGATGGTTTTTCTTGGTTAAGTTCGCGCTTGGATTGGGACGGCGATCCGTTAGGCTGTGGCCGTCGGCAGCATCGGCCAGGCGCTGGAGGCGTGTCGGTGGCTGCCTCCGTGGGTGGGGGAGTGGCTTACGCGCACCGATGGTAACCGAACCGTTGGGAGAAGAGTGATATGCGGAGTGGCAGTGGCAACCTGGGCAGGGCTTGTGTTCTGGTGAGTTTGGTGGCGATGGCGGTTGTGGCGTCGTCGGCCGAAGTGCACGCTGCGGACGGCGCGGGCGGGACGGTGCGCGTGTCCTCGCTGGATCTGTCACGCATGGCGGTTGGGTGGGGGCAGGCGAAGCCGGACCGGAGCATTGGCGGCAGGCCGCTGAGCATCCGGGGACAGGCGTATGATCATGGGATCGGCACGCACGCTCCGAGCCGCCTGCGCATTCAGCTCGACGGGAAAGCGGTTCGCTTCCGGAGTGTGGTGGGGATCGATGACACGGCGGAAGGACATGGTCGCGTTCGGTTTCTGGTACTCGCCGATCACCGGGTCGTTTGGGACAGTGGCGACATATGGGGTTCGACTCCCGCCAGGCCAGTGGAGCTCGATGTACGCGACGTCAAGGTGCTGGAATTGCGCGTGGAAGACGGAGGGGACGGCTCCGGGTATGATCATGCCGACTGGGCCGAAGCGACGCTCGTCATGCAGCCTGACGCGCCGGCGCCCACGACGCTGGAGCCCTATGATGTCCTTTCGGTCGCTGGCACTTCATTTCCGTTGCGCTTTCTGGTCGGAGACGACGGCACCTTGTATCAGTTGCCGCTGGGTGCGCGCCGGGAGGACTTCCGCCATGAATCATCGGATCTGGCGTATCCTCAGGGAGGATATGGGTTCGTCTTCGAACCGGCCTTGCAGGTGGTCCACGCCGACGGTAATCGGTCGACTTTGCTGAAGTATGTCACTTCTCATCGCGAGTCTCAGACTGATGGCGCGGAACTGCTGCGGATTCACTTGCACGACGCAGTCTTTCCGTTGGAGGTGATGCTTTGTTTCCGCGCTTATCCGCAGTGGGGGCTGGTGGAGCAATGGGTTGAGATCACGCATCATGAAGCAGGTGCCATCACGCTGGAGCGGATGGCCTCGGCATCGCTGCTCTTGCCGGCCGATCGAGAGTTCTGGCCCAGTGACAACACCGATGCGCTGCGTCGTGTCATGATGCAGTGGGATTACTCGTATTTCTTTCCGCCTATCGCCATCTGCAGCCATGTGACGCACGCCGGCAATCGGCCATTGCACTTCGCCACCAGTGTGGCGATGAGCGCCCGCTTCGGCATGGATATTGATGTGACGGCGTTGTCCGCAGAGGATCGAGCGATCTGTCGGAGTGCGATCGAGACCTACAAGAAAATCCGCGAGGTCGTACACCTGGGCGACCTGTACCGAGTGGAGCGGCCGCACGACGCGGCGCGCGGTGTGCAGAACTATGTGAGCGCTGATCGATCTCGCGTGATCGTTTTTGTGTTCCAGTTGCGCGACGGTGTGCTCGACCCAGTGAAACCACAGGGACTCGATGCCCAGCGGCAGTATCGCCTTACGGAGATCCACTGCGCCCAGGGCCGAACTCCGCTGGCCGATGAGGGCAAGACAATCCGCGGTGCCGAGATCATGCAGCAGGGAATTCGCCCCTCCATTGCCACGGCACTGCAAGCAACGCTGATCGAACTGACGGCAGTCGAGTGAAGGGTTTTGCGAGGAAAGGAGGAGGACTCACGCCAAGGCGCCAGGAAGCAGAGATGGTCTTGGAGGGAAGCGGCCCTGCGAGTGCCAGCACGAGCACGGAAGAAGTTGGTTAGTCGATCAATTTCAGGCTATGGGTCTTCACCAGGCAGACGACGTCCATGCCGGGATGAAGTTCCAGTTCGCGGGCGGCCGCGGGAGTGACTTCTGCCCAGATGACGGGGCCGATGTCGATGGCCACGAACACGGCCTGATCGGTTGGCGCGAGGCGACAGACACGACCTCGCACATGGTTGCGGGCGCTCACGTCTGCAATGTCGCGTCGGCAAACGATGATATCGCCTGGAGAGAACTGTACGAAGCTTGGCAAGCGGCTCCCTGGCGTCTGCGGTGGAAGCGAGAGAGCCTGCGATCCGATCCAGCCGATCAGTCCTCCGGTGCTGCTTTGAGTGTGGTCGAGCCGGACGAGGTTGGTCGGGCCTGCGTCGTTGCCCCAGCCTAACGGTCCCGGCTGCCCCAACGCCTCGTCCGGCGAGCCGGCGGTAACCAGTTGTCCCTGCTGGACCACGATCACGTGCTGTGCTGCGCGGCGGACTTCAGCCTGGGAATGCGTGATGTAGAGTGTCGGAACGTTCCACTGGGCGACGATTTGTTCGAGGTAGGCCAGGATCCGCGTTTTGAGTGGCGCATCGAGTGACGCCATCGGCTCATCCATCAACAGCAGTTCCGGACCGCTCAGCAGGGCACGTCCCAACGCCACGCGCTGTCGTTCGCCGCCGGACAGATTGCGTGGGAAGCGTGCCAGCAGGTGGCCGATTTCCAACACGTCCACCGCACGTTCAAACGCGATGGATCGAGCCTGGTTCTTGCGATATCGCTGGCCATAGCGAAGGTTGGCTTCCACGTTCAGATGGGGGAAGAGCAGAGCGTCTTGGAAGACAACACCTACGGCGCGACGAGCAGCGGGAAGTCGGAGACGCTGCTGAGTATCCAACAGCACAGTGTCTCCTACTCGCACGTAACCCTGCTGAGGCGTGAGGAACCCGGCAATGATCGACAGGATCGTCGTCTTGCCGGCGCCCGAGGGGCCAAAGAGTGCGGTGAAGCGGTGGTCGAGCTGGAAGTCGATGTGGAGACGAAATCCGTTCGCAAATGCATGTTGGCAGCGGAACTCAAGCAGCGTCATCGGTAGGTCGTCTCCGCTCCAGCCACTCACTGGCCACCAACGCCGCACAGGCCAGCAGAATTGCCAACACGACCAGTCGCCACGATCGGTCCATCGCGTCGGGCTGATTCGCGGCGGTATAGATGGCCAGAGGAATCGTTCTCGTCTGGCCTTGTATGTTCCCGGCGATCATGATCGTCGCGCCGAACTCGCCCAGGCTGCGCGCGAATCCCAACACACAGCTGGCGATCAAGCCATGTCGCGCCAACGGGAGGCTGATGGTGAAGAATGCACGCAGCGGCGAGGCTCCCAGACTCTGCGCAGCAGTTTCCAGACGCGGGTCAATCCCCTGGAACGTGATGCGAATCGCGCGCACCATCAACGGGAAACTGACAACCACGCATGCCAGCACCGCTCCCCACCAGGTAAACACGATACGCACGCCCAGCCAGCCGAGCACCGTTCCCATCGGCCCACGGGGCGCAAAGCTGATCAGCAACAGATATCCTACCACGACCGGAGGAAGCACCAGCGGCAGGTTGATCAGCACCTCGAGCAGCCACTTGCCGGGAAAGCGATAGCGCGCCAGCCAGTAACCTGCCGCCACGGCCCACGGCAGACCCAGAATCGCCGAGCAAGAGGCCACCTGGAAACTGAGCCGCAAGGCTGTCCATTCTTCCGCAGAGAGCAAGGCGCCAAGCAAGTACAAGGTCAGGGCTCACGTGGCTGAGGATCAGAGCGAGAATCGGAGGGGACAATGTCCGCTGCAGGGGATAGTACCACAAAGCCAAACCGCTCGAATACCTGGTTGGCTGCGGAAGATGACAAATAGTCGAACAGTGCCACCGCAGATGGGTTCTCCACCGGTCGTTGCAGCAACAGGCAAGGATAGACTACCGGCTCAGTGAGTTCCCGAGCGATCTCCATCGCCACTCGCACATGTCGACTCACCGCCGCGTCGGTGGTATAGACGATTCCCACTTCGGCCGCGCCGGTTTCCACATACGTCAGCGCCTGGCGCACGTCGTTGCCAGGGACCACCCGACTCTCGAGCGATTCCCATAATTCGAGCTTTACCAAGGCCTGCCGGGCGTACTTGCCGGCCGGTACCGATTCAGGGTCGGCCAGGGCCAGGTGAGCGAAAACCGGATCGAGGAGGTCCTCGGGTGTCTGCGGAAGGTGCGTCGAACGATCGGGTACTATGATCACCAGGCGGTTTCCCAGCAGGTCCTTTCGCCCCGCGACCGGCATGGTGGCCTGCACGTGATCGGCCCAGCCGATGTTGGCCGAAAGGAATATGTCCGGCTCCGCTCCGTTGACGATCTGCTGCGCCAGGGTGGAGGATGCGGCGTAGTTCGTTTGCACTTCAATTCCGCTTTGCTGCCGAAATGCCTCCTTGATTTCATCCAACGCGCTGATCGTGCTCGCCGCGGCAAATACGGTGACGACCTTCTTGGCCGAAGGGGCCTGAGATACGGGCTGATGCGGTGCTGGTGAACAGCCGGACCAGCAGACCAGGGTGGCCAAGAGCAACTGCAGCGAGTGAGGCTGGGATGGGTGTTGCATAGCTTCGTGACTCCCGATTGCACACCGTGCGCACCAACCAGGACGCCGTACGCGACCTGGTGGCACCACGATCGCGAGGCCGCTCTGGCCAACAGGAACGCTTGCGATAGTCTCGGTCAGATGGCTCGGTTCGTCAAGTGATGCAGCGACGACAAGACCGAGTTGCTCGTAAAACCCCCGTGGCAGTGACAAAACTGTCGCGCTGCCCAACCTGAGGATCCCTTCCGTGTGGCACTCGCTTCGCCAGCGCTCCCCATTCGGCGCTCGTCAATAGCTGTAGAATGTCTGCATTATGTGACAAATGTGTGTCATATCATGTCGAAGTGGCACTCGCAGACTGCGGTGCTGGTCACTGTGTTGTGAGCAGCAGGCATTCCACGGGACGATGTGCCGATGAGCCAGTTGAGGAATCTGCCGACCACGGCGATGAGCCGCGTTCGAGTCGCCGCGAGCGATGGGAGGACAAAGAGCGTTCTTCTGTCCGGCGGAGCGATTGATCCGCTGCCACCGCCCTGCGAGTCCGTAGTCGGGAGGCGGACAGACAACCACGGGCGGCCTCATTCCAACAGTGACGACGTGGTTCCCCACGGACTGCCGAATACGAACTCGGACAGCGGTTTGCGTTGACGCGGCGCCAGATCACGCTGTCGATAGGTATCGGCTAGTCCCGACGGATCGGCCACATAGCCAATTGCCAGGCCGGTCAACGGTTGGACATGCTCGGGTATCTGATACAACTCTCGAGCCCGCTCGGGCAGAATCCCGATCATCTGATGCACCGACAGTCCGCGGGCAGTCGCCTCAAATGTCAAGTTAGCGCTGGCGAGTCCCAGATCGTGAATGGCGGCAGCGTTGGGTTTGTTGTGGCGGGAAAACAGCAGATTGGCGCAGCCCAATGCCAGTACTGGAGCTGACTGGGCCCACGGCTGATTCCCGTCCACCAGGCAGGACAGCAGCGTCTGAAACTCCTTGGGATCCTGGCGAGTGGCCACCAGATAGGTCCACGGCTGTTCGTTATACGACGAGGCGGCCCAGCGAGCGGCTTCAAAGATCGAACGCAGGTCGTCCTCGGAGACCGTGCGGTCGGCAAACGCGTAGGGGCTCCATCGTCGAGCGATCAGTTCATGCACTGGATGGGCAGGAGTGGCCTGCTTGTGCAGAGGGACATCGGTGAGTTCCTGTTGCCTGGCCGGCGACGGTGATTGGTCCATGACTGGTCCTCAAGTGAACTCCTGGTGTGGTGGGCTAGCGGTCTGGTGAGCTAATCGCCTGTTGAGCTGATATTCTGGGGCCTGCCCAGCAGGATGGCATCCAACGAGAATCGTCCTGCTCCCATCATCAGCAGCAGAATCGAGCAGGCCAGGTAGATGGCAGCCAGCTCATGCGAAGGTCCACCCGTTCGGCTGACAAAAGGATGTCCCAGCGGCCCGTGAACCGTGACCATGGCTCCCACCATCACCCCGGCGATTCCCACGGCTGCCGGTACGGTCAGCAGGCCGGGGATCAGTATCAGACCGCCGACGAATTCGGCCACTGCCGCCAACGCGGCCAGAATGCCGGGCGTTGTCGCATCGGGCCCCATCCAGCCAAACGGGTCCTGGATCTTCGGCCAGCCGTGCAGCACGAAGGCCGCGCCCATAACCACGCGCACGATCAGCAGGCCGAGCGAGCCGATCCAGCCGGTCGTGTCGCGATAGAGTAACTGCCGCATGATTTCCATCCCTTCGAGTGCCGTTGCCAGGGCATGGAAATCTATCCGTCCTCCTGCTGACGATCAATACTTCGCATGATCACTTTCCACCTTCAAACTCGGCAGAAGATCGCAGGATATCGAACAAGCAGCGCCGAATGAAGAAAATAAGGCAAGGCATCGCATGAGCGATAGTCGGGCGATCGCGGAGGGTCAACAGACGTGACTCCTCCACTTGGAAAGTGGCTATTCCTTGTTCGATATTCTGCGGTTCATTCGCTTCGGTGACCGCTGTCGTCCGCTGTTCATCTCCAGTCAGGCGCAGGACGATATCTGGCGGTTTGTCTCGGTGCTACCTTCATCCGGCGCCAGGCTCTTTTGCGTGGCATCGCTCGTGTGGTGGTGGACAGGGCGCGATGAGACACGGCGATTGGACACCTGGGCGACGTGTCGACCGCTGCGGCCGGTTGGGAGGTGGCTGCCTGGAGGTGCCGGGCCACCGTGTCGCGGTGCACTCCCAGTTGCTCGGCAACCTGCCGCTAGACCCACCTTGTGCATGTAAAGTCAGAATTGTGTTGATCTTAGCCGTCTTCAGATGATTCGCCATCGTTCAGCTCCTCCCAGTGAGAAATCCTGACAATGAGCTAGATTCGATGACGCCTAAGATGGCCGGTTTTCCAGCGCCTTTGAGTGGCCTATTTTGGGCGCCCGCTGACACCCGCCACGGTGGAGGCTCATCCTGCTTCCCAGGAGAATGCTAGACTTTCCCTGGGAAGTCCTCTGCCAGCAAGACCAGCAACTTGGCAGGTGCGAACTGCCTGCGACCATGCTGTGGGGTGCAAAGACGATGAGTAGCTTGATGGTGGTGGACTATCGCTGTGGTCGCTGTGGAGCCGTATTGTCTGGCAGTGCCAACTACTGCAGTTGCTGCGGCTGTCCGACTGGGAAGTCGACAGACCTGATGGTCGCGGAAATCGTCGACGATGGTGAATCGTGGGCGGTCATCCCACCACGATACATGACCAGCCTGTCCACCCGCGGCATGCCACGCGGCGGCCCGTTGAGTGCGACTTCAGACCTGACCGTTCACAGCCTCCTCCACAACCGCCCCTTGATCGTCGTGCTGCTGCTCTGCCTGGGACCGCTGGCCTTGCCACTGCTTTGGATCAGCCCCCGTTTCTCCCGTCGTTGCAAGCTCGTCACAACGGTCGTCTTCTTTCTGGTCACCGTGGTCATGCCACTACTGCTGGCCTGGTATGTGTTTGAAATTGTGCTTCGCCCGCTGGCCGATACGCTGAGCTGATTTCTTCCTGGCGATGATCTATCCAGCAATCATCACTGCCACAGGCCGTCGGCTGATCGGATCGGCCGAGCCCGGTCTTACCCTGGAACTCCCGCCCTACTGGAACGCCCGACGCTTTCCGAAGAGGCTGTGACTGATGCGAGCTTTCCGGGTGTGGAGCATCAGGCCGCAGGGATGAGATTGCGCACCTTGGCTGTGGAGTTGGGCAGATTCCATGCCGCTCGCTCTTGGGCGGGCACATCTGGCTCACTCAACCGATCGCAACCCGCAGGAAGGGCAGGGGGTAGGGAGAGAAGCAACTGCTCACGCAGCCGATTCTACCGACGGCAGACGGCATGGTCGTGAAATCACCGGCTTGGTTGAATGGCAACCAGAATGAAGACTCCGCCTGCTCACGATTCCACGTAGGCAGATCGGCGATTGCCGTTGGCGATGCCGGAGAAGAACACCTGGTGAATGGCGTTTCCCGTGGCGTTGATCTGGATCTGCAGTGAATCGAGGAACTCGTGCAGGCCGGTGGACATGATCTCACTCACGGTACAGTAGGCCAGTTCGCCACGGAGTTGCCCCAGTCGCTTTTCGGCCGGGTTCCAGAAGGTATCTTCGGGCGAGCCGGAGATGGCGTGCAGCGCCTCGTTGGCGCTGTCGATACAGTGCATGATCGCTCGCGGGAAGAGCCGATCGAGGACCAGGAAGCCCACGACCCGATCGGGCACGATCTGGCCGTGCCGTTTGCGGAACATTTCGAAGCCGCTGAGCGACCGCAGGACCGCCGACCACTGCAGGTCATCGGTGGGGGTTCCGACGTCGTGGATGGTGGGCAAGAGGAGGAAGTACTTGACGTCGAGCAGACGGGACGTCTTGTCGGCACGTTCCAGTTTGCGTCCCAGTCGGGCGAACTGCCAACCTTCGCCGTGTGACAACGTTCCGTCGGTGATGCCGCAGAACAGGTGGCTGGCGAATTTCACTTCCTGCAGGAACTCCTGCGGCGACTGGAGCAGATCGGACCGCCCGGCCGCTCCTTTCACCATGTGGTAGAAGTTGTTCAGGTGTTCCCACATTTCGGACGAGATGGCCTCGCGAATGGTGCGGGCATTCTCGCGGGCCATCCGGATACAGGAAAGAATGGAATTGGGATATTTGCTATCGAAGGAGAGAAATCGCACGACGTTTTCCCGCCGCGGCCCATCGTAATGCTCGTCGAAATAGTCATTGTCGCCGGTTGTGTTGACCAGCGGGAGCCATTGTTCGGGAGCGTTTGCTGGAAGATCGAGCATGAGATTGAAGGTGACATCGACAAATCGCGCCAGGTTCTCCGCCCGCTCCACGTAGCGGCACATCCAGTGAATCGACGAAGCAACACGACTGAGCATAACAGCGACCTCAGAGCGACGGGGATGGACTTGCGGCACTCGACTGTGCGCACTGCTGATGGGTTTCGGCAATCACCCAGGTATCCTTGCTCCCACCCCCTTGGGAAGAATTGACGACCAGGGAGCCCTTCTTGAGGGCCACACGCGTCAGTCCCCCGGGCAAGACGTAGATCTCATCGCCATAGAGAATGTAGGGACGCAGGTCAACGTGACGGCCCTCGAGTCGCTGGTCGACGATGGTGGGCACACGTGAGAGAGTCAGGGTGGGCTGGGCGATGTAATTGCGTGGGTTTTCACGGATCAGATCGGCGAACTTGCCACGCTCGTCCTGGGTGGCATGTGGACCGACCAGCATGCCGTAGCCTCCCGATTCGTTAGCCGATTTGACTACCAGCTGGTCGAGATGTTCCAGCACGTAACGACACTGCTGCTGGTCGCAGCAGACGTAGGTTGGAACATTGGGAATGATCGCGTCCTGGTCCAGGTAGTAGCGGATGAGCTTCTCGACGTAGGCATAGATCACCTTGTCGTCGGCGATGCCGGTGCCCGGCGCATTGGCCAATGCCACTCGGCCGCGACGATACACTTCGAAGACCCCGGGAATGCCCAGCAGAGAATCGCTGCGAAACGCGTGGGGATCGAGGAAGTCGTCGTCGATCCGGCGGTAGATCACGTCCACACGCTGCAGGCCCGCCGTGGTCTTCATACAGACGAAGCCATCCTGGACCACCAAGTCGCTCCCCTCCACCAGTTCGACCCCCATCTGCTGAGCCAGGAAGGAGTGCTCGAAGTAGGCCGAGTTGTAGATGCCGGGGGTCAGTACGACCACGGTGGGAGCGGCGACCGACGCGGGGGCCAGATGGGTCAGCGTGCGCAGCAAGTGGCTGGGATAGTCGACCACTGGCCGGACCCGAGACGCTTCGAAGAGCTGCGGAAAACTGCGTTTCATCACCTGACGATTCTGCAGCACGTAGGACACTCCGGAGGGACAACGCAGGTTGTCCTCCAGCACATAGATGCACCCGTCCCGATCACGCACCAGATCAGTGCCGGTGATGTGGCACCAGATACCACGAGGTGGATTCAGATCGTGACAGATCTTCCGATAACTCCGGGCTCCCAGGACGATGTCACGAGGCACGATCCCGTCCTGGAGGATCTTCTGTTCATGATAGATGTCGTGGATGAACAGATTCAGCGCTTCGATCCGCTGTCGCAACCCTCGTTCGATCGTGGCCCATTCCTGCGCGGCGACAATTCGCGGCAGAATGTCAAAGGGAAAGATCTTCTCTGTGCCCTGAGAATCCCCGTAGACGCTGAAGGTAATCCCCATCCGAAACAACAGACGCTCCGCCGCCTGTTGATGCCGGACCAATTCACCCTCTTCCAGCGAGTTGATCTTCTCGATCAGCAGCTCGGCTCCCGGACGTGGACGGCCCTGTGGGTCAATCAACTCGTCAAACATGCCTTCCGTGTTGTAGTCACGGAACGTGGGAAGTGAACCGGTTGTCATCCCTTAGTTTCCACCGGATGAATTCAGCGTGGTACCTGGCGGACAGGCTCGCCCAACGTCAGCTCCGCGAGGAACTTGGCTCTGCCGGCTCCCGGAGGTGCGGGCTCTTGGAGATCGCCGGTCGCTGCGGCCCGACGACGTGATCAAGAGGCGTGAAGCAGATATTCGACTTGCCGCCACGGCTTCCGATTCTGCAGCAAGTCCCGTCCGGAATCAAGAGCGATCGGAGCGGGCACAGGCGATCCGCTTCAATCAGGTCAGAAAACCACCTCCGTGACCGCCGGGTTCGCGGCCAGGTAACCGCTCACGGTCCGCCAAAGTCGCCTTTCGCTCCGCGAAAGCAGCGATTCTTTCGCGGAGCGAACGGCGACTTTCTGTGCCAACTCGCGGCCAAATCAACGTCGTTCTGTGAACGGTTACGCGGCGAGCAGGATGTTTCCTGGCCTGCGGTCGGATGTTCCGTGCGCTGTGCCGGACGATCCCCGGCTGGAACGTCTCGGCAACAACGACTATCCGCCCGCACGTGGTTCCTCGGATCCGCCGCGGCGTCGAGTGACGTCCCGGAGCATGCGCAGGATCGCCGCCCGTTCCTCCCGGTCGAAAACAGGGAGCCACCACAGGCCGACCACGGCACACACCACTCCCCATGACTCGACCGCCGTTGCCGCGGCCCAGCCCCAGGGGGATGACCATTGCTCGATACACCATGCACCGGCGAACCAGCTCAGACCAAATACTCCCGCCAGCCAGCTCAAGGCCAGGCCGGTGCCGGCGTAGTCCAGCGGCAAAGGAAAGACCGCCTGGGAGGCAACCCAGACGGCGCTTGTCCGCAACGCCTGCGACGCCAGAGTCGTGTAAGCCGCGCCGAGAATCCCAAAGCGAGGGATCGCCCAGAAATTCAGCCCCACATTCAAAACCGCTGCCCCCACATTGATCATGCTGATCAGTCCCGGACGTTGGACGCGATGGAGTCCCACGTTGGCGGTATCAGCCAATCCTGCCAACGCACCGGCCAACGTCAAGGGAACGATCACCACCGTCCCTTCCGCAAACACGGCGCGGATCAGCCAATGGGTCAGATCGTCGCCCAACAGGGCCAAGGCCATCGCCGCCACACCGCTGGCCAGCACGTACAGCTTCATCCCTCGCGCTAACAGCGGAACCCCTTCCGGATGAACCATGTTGCGGAAGGCGAACCGCCGCCAGGCCAGCGCAAAGGCCACGTTGCCAAACATCACGATCGAGCTGATCCGCTCGCCCACCGAATAGAACCCGATCGCCTGATCGGCATGTGGCAGCGTGGCCTTGATGATGAGCTTGTCACATCCGACCATCAGCCATTGCGAGACAAAGGCCGGCGTCAGAAGCAGCCCGTACCAGAACGTACGCCCCATGACGCGGGCGTCCACCTGGGGCCATGCACTCGGCCACGCCAGGACAGCCAGCAACGGCAGCGTCAGAACCAGGCCCAGCAACTCGCCAATAATCCAGCCCCACGGACCATAGCCCAGCAGCAACAGGATCAAGCCCACGCCACGAGAGCCCAGTACGGATGTCAGGTTCACCATCAGGTAACGCCAGGCCAGCCCGTCCGCCTGCAAACGGGCTGTGCCCAACGCAATGAACGTCGTGCAAACCGCATTGGTGACCAGCAGGATCGTCGGCCACGCCGCCTCAATGCCGAACAGACTCACCGAGACCTGGGAGCCCCAGACGACGCCCAAGCACATCGCCAGCAGTGACTGCAGCAGGCACAACAGCAAGGACGATCCCACCAGGCGGGCCCGCCGCCGAGCCGCTGTGGTCTCGGCGTAGAAGCGATAGAAGGCCGAAGGCACTCCCACCGAACTGAACAACCACAGGATGCTGGCCGTGGCTCCGAACAGGCCCAGCACTCCGTAGTCGTCGGGATCGAGAATGGCCGTGGTGACCGGCAGGAGCAGAAAGCCGATGACCCGACTGGCAACACCCGCCGCTCCATAGATCAGCGTGTCACTCAGCAGGTTGCGGATCGTGATCGTCTGCTGGCTCGTAAGACCGCTCATCAGTATCGATTGGTCGGCGCCTCACAACGCTGGTTGCCGGAAGCGACCGCGGAACCTCGGGGGAGAAGAAAGGCCTGACTCAAATGGCCCCTAGCTTACGCTGTTCCCGCCACCAGGGATAGAGCGGCTGTCGTCGCGTCATGGCGCGGAAGGAGCGGCCGCGGCAGTCGCGGTCGGCGCGATTCGCAGCTGCGGACAGGGACACACCGCAGCGAAGTGGGGCGGGAATGCCACAATGCCACAGTGCGACAGTTGAGAGAGCAGACGTGCAGCGGTGAGACCAGGGAATTTGCGTTTCCAGCGGTCTGCAGCGCAGAATATCGAACAAGGAATGTCCAAGGTCCAAGGAAGAAGCACCGACCTGACGCCTGTTGGCCGAGTCACTCTCTTCCCATTACACTCTCTCTTCCCATTACCCAGTGGAGAAACTCGGGTCCTGCGGTCCACCGGGATGGCTTGGCTGTCGCGCAAGCTACGCCTTCTCTGCCTGCTTCTTGTGGTGGCTGCCTGGCGGATCGTCTGCGGTTTACCGTCGGCTGCTCAGCTCAGTCGATACGGCCCCGACCCTTGCAGGTGAGGATCGGGCCTCTTGGACACCACAGGGCGGTAAGGGGCCGCAGTCGAAGGGGCCTGACGCCAAGTGGACGTATCGAGCCCGGTCAGGCTCTCCAGCAGCTCCAAGTCATTGCGATACAGCTCGATCAGCTGCTGTCGGGTATCGGGCGACAGCGGCGCCGGCTTGCTCTCGAGCACGTTCCATTGAGCGGCCCGATCGATCACCCGGCGTGCTTTCCCCAATCGCAGTTTCACGAGCAGCGGCTCCAAACGGCGACGCAGGAAGAACTGCAGTCTGGCCGATCGGACATCGTGACTGCGGTTGGCTGGCGACGTATCGCCCGGTTCGAAGTCGGGATCGACATCGATGAAGTTGCACACACGCTGCAGGACGCTGCGAATGTCCTGTTGCAGTTCTTCAAACCGCACGAACAGAAACCGCTCCCGTGGGAACAGCCTGGCGTAACGCCGGACCTGACGGCCGTAGAGACCGGAGCGGAAATAGAGGTAATTGTAGAAGTACTGCGGATTCTTGCGGTAGAAGCGGCGGTCTTCAGCCCGGCGGTCTTCGGCCGCCAACGCTCTCTCAAACGGATGGAGCCATTCGTTACCCGCGGCTGTCATCCAGCAGTACAGCGAATACGCGCGATCGGCCGGATTGCGCAGGACCACCACGAATCGAGCCTGGGGCACGTAGGCCTTGAGCATTTCGGCCGATGTGGGGCAGCTCAAATACGCATGCGAGCACTCACCGACCACCGGCTCGCGCGTATGACCGCGAAACAATTGCAGATACTCCCAGGGATTCTTCATCCCGAAGAAATCGCAGAAGAAAGTGGGTTCCTTGTTCGGCGACATGAAGATCTCTGGATGCTGCGCCAGCAACTGATACAACGACGTAGTACCGCTGCGCCCCGCTCCCAGGATAAAGAAATTGGGTAGCCTCGACATGCTACCGGTCCCCCGCCTCTTCACTTCCCGTTCCGACACTTCCCGTTCCGATTCCCGCCTCGCTCCCGTCCGCTGCCACACCCTCAGACAAGCAAGGAGCCGTGCGAGCGATGCTGTTTGCCGCTTCGCAAACCGATCATTCGACGCGCAGGCCCTGAACCGGGCAGGCCCCTGGGCCTGATGCCACAAGATCCAATCTGCGGAGCATCTGAGCTTCACAGCGCCCCATCTGTTCCGGGAAGGGCCGTCCGCCCAGACGCGCACGACTAACATATCTTTAACAACGAAACGTCCCCAAGGTGCCGCAATTTGTCGCGATTCGGCCGCGTTTTTTTCGCTCCCTCTGCGAGTCAGCGGTGAGCGACCACAAGGAGGTGGGGCAAAGCCCCAGACACACGAATGCTGAGGAAAATGCCTCCTGTGGCTAGCGCTTAGTGACCGCTTGGCTTTCGCGTGGGGTGCCACTGGCTCCGCCAGAGCAGCCTTGCCTGATAGCCGGAGGAGCACGCAAAGCCCGTGGCACCGAAATTCTCAGCTGTCACAGAGCAGTAGCGCGTCGTGACAACGTGATCGTCGGGCCCTTCGTGCCAGCTTTGACGTGGCTGCCAGCTTCACACGGAAAATTACGTAAGCTCGTTCTCCGCGCTCACAGAGCACCAGACGCACAACCGCATTGGTTGACTGCCCGGGACGAGGCCGTCGCGACCGTAGGGAAAAACCGACCGTATGCTGCCGCACGAATCGCCAGAAGATCATAATTGCTACCACAGATTGCCGTTGGTACCCACGAAGGGGGCGGTGCACTAAGGAGGACCTCAGATTGCGACCAGTGACATGCAACGTCGGTAGCTCACCGCGTGGTCAGTGGCAGGAGTGGCCCGACTAGGAAGGACGACAGACTATGTCCGAGGAACAGACGTTTCGCTTGGCACTGGTCGGTGTGATTGCACTCACCATGCTGGTCACTGTCTACTACCGTCGCCAAGCAGCGTCGGGCGGCGATGGCATCTCGCATCGAGAAGAAGGTTATCTGTTCGCTGTCGTCCTGCGGCTCTCCGGCGTCGCACTGTGGGCAGCGACGATGGCCTATATTCTCGTCCCGAGCTGGGTCAGCTGGGCCAGTCTTCCTGTGCCTGTGGCGTTGCGAGCAGTGGCCGTGGCGGCTGGAGCGTGCTGCTCGTGGTTGATGTACTGGACGCTTTCGAGCCTGGGACGTAACTTGACGGATACGGTCGTCACGCGCAAGCAGGCCTATCTGGTTACCGTCGGCCCGTACCGGTGGGTACGTCATCCGTTCTACGTCACAGCCGCCCTGCTCATGCTGGCCGTGACCGTCCATTCGGCCAACGGGCTCATTGGCGCGACCAGTCTGCTGGTACTGATCCTGCTGGCCTGGCGCACGCCCAAGGAAGAACAGATGCTGATCGAGCGGTTTGGCGACCAGTATCGGCGGTATAGGGACCGGACCGGACGCTTCTGGCCGCGCTGGAATCGCTGACGGTCCGGACGGGTGTCTCAGCCAATGTGCTGGGTTGGGTGGTTTTCCAGAGGGGGGCGTTCATTGACAGCCGTCACCGCTTCGTCTATTTCTATGGCTGCTGGAGTATCTGGTTCTACCTCAAATGGACCGCGACGGGCGGGGAGAATGCTGCCAGCATGACATGGGAAGCTGCGAACCCTCATTCGTTGCGGCAGCAGAGTGCGGGGGTTGTCGTCATTGGGTACTTCGTCATTGGGTACTTCGTCATTGGGTACTTCGTCATTGGGTACTTCGTCATTGGGTACTTCGTCATTGGGTACTTCGTCATTGGGTACTTCGTCATTCGTCATTTCCGGCCCGCGTTGTCGCAGCGAGTTTGGACGGCCTCATGTGAGCGTGAAGTTCTTGCCACTAGAGAGACAGGAGTCAGCTGATGAAACGATTGATCATTGCCTTGTTGGTGTGCACCTTAGGTGGCCGTTTCGTGTTTGCGCAGGAAGAGGCTCCCAAGGAACCTGCCGGCAAGATGACTCGACCGACCGAGATCACATCATTCATGAACCTGCTGATTGGCAACTGGTCAGTGGAAGGGACGATCGGTGATACGGCCGTGAAAGGGAGGTCAAGGATGGAGCTTTCTCCGGATGGACATTGCCTGCTGGGCACCGTGTCGATCGACGTATCGGGCGAGTTGTTTCACGTGAACATGGTCAGCGGATGGGATTCCTCAACGGGATGGTTGACCGAGCAGGGGATCGGGTCGGATGGCATGGTCTACACGCTGCCCTGGCAGAAGGTCTCGGAGACCGTCAGTGAAGGGTCGATGGAGGGAACGGTCGACGGGACGAAGGTGACGGCCAAGAACCGCATTGAGAAGAAGCCCAGTGGCGAAGTGGTATTCACGAGCACGCAGCGCACGGCGGGTTCCGAAGCACAGCCCGATCTGAAGCTGGTGTTTCGTCCTAACACGCGAACCGCTCCTCGGCGCAGTCCCACGGTCATCAAGATGGACATAGAGAAAAAATGATCTCCGTTGGTCGGCGATGGTCAGCATCTCGACCGACCGGACAGTCCCTATCGCTTGCCCGACGTACGACTCGTACCGCTTTCCGCCGGTGGAAGGGAGCAGATCGTGCCACACAAGATCGTCGTCGTGATCGTTTCGGCCTGCGCCACCTGGCTGTCATGTGCGACTGGCAGCATTGCGGCCCCTGCGAGCCAACGTGCTCCTAATATTGTGTTCATTCTGGCTGACGATCTCGGGTGGAGTGATCTGGCCTGCTACGGAAGTGATCTGCACGAGACGCCACAGATCGACGGTTTGGCGCAGCAGGGAGTGCGGTTCAGCCATGCCTACGCCGCCTCGCCGGTGTGCACCCCAACGCGCGCGTCGTTGTTGACCGGCAAACATCCAGCGCGTTTGCACATGACCATCTGGCGTGAAGCCTCGGCTGAACGGGGGCAGCGGCAGTTGCTGGAGCCGATCACTTGCGCCGATCTCCCGCAACAGGAACGCACTCTGGCCGAGGTGCTGCACGATGCCGGTTACTACACGGCTCACGTGGGCAAGTGGCACTTAGGGTCGGCGGAGAATTATCCCCAGGCGCACGGTTTCGATGTGAATGTCGGTGGCACACTCTGGGGCGCGCCCCCTACTTTCTATTATCCGTTCCGGGGCGGGGAGTATTTTTCGCAGTGGCGGTATGTGCCCGATCTGGAGCCGGGTGAACCGGGGGACTATTTGACCGATCGTTTCACCGACAAGGCTCTGGAGATCATCGATCGTGTGGCAGACCGGCCGTTTTATTTGAACCTCTGGTATCACACCGTCCACACGCCGATCGAAGGCAAGCCGGAGCTGGTGGCGAAGTATCGGGAGAAGGCGGCGACAGCGCGCGTGCACGTGAACCCCGATTTTGCGGCCATGGTCGCCAGTCTGGACGAAAACGTAGGACGGGTGCTGGCGAAGTTGGACGACAAGGGAATCGCCGACCGGACGATCGTGGTTTTCGCGTCGGACAACGGCGGTTACATTGGCATCTGCAAACTTCAGCCGGGTATGCCGGTGACCAGTAACGCGCCGCTGAGATCAGGAAAAGGATCGCTTTACGAGGGCGGAATCCGTGTGCCACTGATTGTCCGCTGGCCGGGCAACTCCCCGCCCGGTACGGTGTGCCACGAACCGGTGCTGTCGTGCGATCTATATCCCACACTGCTGGGCATGGCAGGCTGTCAGGATCAGCTACCAGCTCCCTTGGACGGCGTGGATATCCGGCCGCTGCTGAAAGACCCTCGCGCCCGGCTCTCACGCGAGACGCTCTATTTCCATTATCCGCACTACTACGCCACGACGACGCCGGTCAGTGCCCTGCGGCAGGGCCACTGGAAACTGCTGGAGTATTTCGAAGACCAGCACGTCGAACTGTATGATCTGGCAGCTGATCCGGGTGAACAACAGGATCTGGCGGCAGAGCGGCCGGACGTGGCGCAGCAACTGCGCGAACAGCTCTCTGCGTGGCGGGCCTCGGTTGGCGCTCAGTTGCCGAGCCCCAACCCGCAACCGAATCCAACGCGATAAACGGCCCAGTGCGGATCTTTCAGGCAACCCATTGTGGGGCGACCCGTTGTTGATTCGACGCGGCGGCTGCGGTAAGGTGAATCGTGACTGGTGCAGCGCAAGCGAGAGGCTTGGCCTGGCGTCTGCCATGTGGGACAGCTGGGCTACCAGTCAGAACGGGCAACTGCGCTCACATCCTGTGCCGGCCGTTGGTCGCTTAGGGAATTGGTCGCTTAGGGAAACAGGCACACGCCGTGAGGGTAGTTGGCCGTCATGCACGCTCCTGACACCTTTGCACCTGATTATCCTGCCGAGGCACCTATGGTAGCGATTCTTCACCGCGCGGGACGGCTTCCCGTCCGCGGCCTGCTCACCTTGACGCTCATTCTCGTCGGTCCGTCGTATGTGGCAGCTCAGACGGCAGGCGTCAACGATGGAGCCGCCGGCTCGACCGCTTCGCTCCAGTTCAGCCCGTCGGATCAAGGGACCTGGCTATTTGATACCGGATTGCTGACGGGTCGTCTGCGGACAGCGCAGTTGTCGTTTGGCCTCCACGAACTGCAGCATGTTCTGACCGGCAGCAAGCTGGCTGGTGGTCACGGCGTGGTGAACATCTACCGTGTGTTCTCCGATGGTCAGCGACATGGCGGCGGCGGTTGGGACTGGCCTGCGCGCGCAGTGCGGGCTGAGCAGGGGGGCGTGGTGATCGAGTCGCTGGCCGAGGAGGGACGCCCCTTCGTCCTGCGCGCCACCTATTGTTGGACGGATCCCGGCACGATCGACCTGACAATCGATGTGACGCCGCAGCAGGACCTGCACGGTTTCGAAGTGTTCCTGGCTTCCTATTTTGCGCCCGGGTTCTGCGACGCGCGAGCCTGCGTCGAGGGAACTCCCGAATCGGGCGGTAAAGAAACGCTGATGAACGCCAAAGAGACGTATGGGACCTGGCTCGCTTTTCCGCGCGACGAGGCGGCGGTTAAGATGATCCAGGACGGTCGTTGGCATCTGCCTCCCAACCCGGTCGACTGGGTCATCATGCCCACACTCAAGCAACCACTGGCCGTTCGTCGTGATGGGGCGACTGGAGTGACCGCGCTGCTGATGGCGCCCCGTCAGGACTGCTTCGCCGTCTCGATGCCGCACGAGACCGAGACGCACTACTCGGTGTACTTGTCGCTATTCGGTCGCGATCTGAAAGCTGGAGCGACGGCGACGGCGCACGCACGCATGAGAATCATGCAGTCTCCTGACGATGAGACGGTTCTGAAGGCCTATCGCGAGTACGAGGAGTCGCTCGAGAAGCGATAGAGATTTCGTTTCCCGAGAATCGCAGACGGTGGGCGGCGGCTGCACAGCGTGTGTGCCGACTGAGCCCGGACACGCGGAGGGCGTCGGGATACGAGGCCGAAGCGGCAATCTGTCCGAAGGCATCCGATGGAGAACCGCAGAATATCGAACAAGCAGCCGCAGAATGAACAAGGAAGAGAAGGCATAGCGCGCGGCCGTCTCGCAACTGCCGGGACGGCCAAGGCGAATCTTCCACTTGGTAATTCGACATTCCTTGTGCGTTTTTCTGCGGTTCATGCGCCTCACTGCCCCACGCCGCCGACGGTTCGGCGGGTGTGAGTCGCGGGATGATCCATCGGGTCTGTCTTGTCGCCTGGTTCAGTCAAGGATGCGACGCCAGCGGTCAAGGTTCCACTGGATCTTCTCGGCTTGCGTCATGCGGCTGAAGTCAGGTTCGTCCGACTCCCCGCGCTTCGCCTTGACCGCTTTCGCGCTGTTCGCCTTGTCGCTGTCGGCAGACGCGGCGACGCGGGTCGTGGAGCTTGTGTCACCGGTCGAGCCGCCATAGCTTTGGGTCGTGGTCGTCTGCTGCAGGTCGTCTTCCAGCGAGCGGAGGGGACGGATCTTCAGCTTCTGCAGTTCACTGTGATAGGCCCGCACAGCTTCTTCAGGAAGAATCTGGTCGTCCGCGATGGCCCGCAGGAACCGCACGAACGTCAGCTGATGTTCGGCACTGTTGATCTTTCGACCATAAAGGGCCACACGCGCTCCGTACTTCTTGGCTTCCCACAGCATGTGGAAAGCGTCGAGAGTTGTGCCGGCGCCACCTCCCAGGATGCCGACGATCAGGCTGCGATCGTATCGCGCAAGCGCTTCCATCGCGGCCGGACCGAAGTACGGGATCTTCAAGAACAGTGGCCGACCGCTGCTCGTCACGCCGGCCAGGGTCCGCACGATACTGTCATTGACAAAGCGAGCGGTGTCGCGAGGACAATACTTGCTGCAGGCATTGGGCGCGAACACCTCGAGGAAATGTCGAAACCCCTTCTGCTCCGCCTCCAGACGGAATTCGTTGTAGCGCGAAAGCGAGTCGTGGTCCAGCTGCACGTCATTGTTCAATGTGATGGAGTACAGCCCCAGATCGGCTCCCAGCTTCCGTTCGTGCGGTTGGCACTCGCTCTTGCCACACATCGCCTGGTCGATCGTCGCGGTCCGGAACGGCTGTGATGGTTGTGTCCCATACCGGCCGGTGCCGGCGGCCAGCCAGATGTCGGTCGTATCGTTCGCGCGCACCGCCGGGGTCACCGTGCTGTCGTCGAAAATCCGCTTCTGGATCGTCAGCACTTCATTGGAACTGGCACTCATCAAGGCGATGTCGATCAGCCCCTGCTCGACCACGTCGCGGATTAACTGGCGATACTGGTCGAGCGTGCGGAACTGAGCCTCGGACGCGTGATGTTCGGGGCTCTGGCCGGGCGCTGAGAGTCCGAACGCCATGTCGGCGTCCTTGGCATCGGCCAGGATGAAGTCGCGGCAGCTCGGGTCCGCCAGGATGCGAGCGATCTTTCGGTCAAGTGATTTTTGCATGAGTTGCAACAGGGTAAGTAGGGCTAGCGGAGTAATTTCAGGGGGCAGACAGACAGTCTGCGCCGGGCAGGCCGCGGAGTGATGGCTCGCAGGCTGCCCGCGTCGGCACAACCGGCACGATGTGCACAAGTATAGCTTAATTTGAATCGCGTGCGGTGGATAGAAAGGGCGGAGCGGATCGGGTATGATCCAGCCTAATCGTGGCCGCAGCCGCCGAGACGGCCGGTGTGCTGCAGCAGGTGGTCCCCCACCGACGCTCCGCGTGAGCGAGACCACATTGTGGCCACGGCCGCCCGACTGCGGGGGGGAAAATCGCACCGATTTCACGTGAAGGGATCTGTTTGGTGACCACGAACAAGACATACGACTGTGTCCTGTGCGGTTCCTGTGTGCTGGATATTCTGGTTCGCCCCGTGTCGTTGGAGACCCCGATTGGCGGCGGGATACTGGTACAAGTCGATCCGATCCAGGCCACCACCGGCGGTATTGTGTCGAACGCCGGGATCGCCATGGCGCGGCTCGGTATGAATGTGGCCGCCTTCTCCCTGGTAGGCAACGATGCGTGGGCGACTATGATCCGGGCCCGCTATGCAGAGGAAGGGATCGATCCGTGCGGACTCCTGACCCTCGAGGGGGGCGCGACGAGCACGACGGCCGTGCTGATCGACCCGTCGGGTGAACGCAGTTTTGCTCACTGTGTGGGAGCTCCCAAGCAGATGGACAAGCGTCTGTTTCTGGACCACCTGGACCTGTTTGCGCGCAGCCGCATGACGCTGATCGGCTACTATTCGCTGATGCCGAATCTGGAGCGGGACTTGGCCGAGGTGCTGGCAAGGATTCGCGAGACCGGTTGTATGACGGCGTTGGACGCGGCGGGTGAGGGAGGGGGCATGCAGCCGTTGGATCAGCTCTTGCCGCACTTGGACGTGTATGTGCCCAGCCTGGCGGAAGCGACGCACCAGACGGGCAAGACGGAACCGGAGGCGATCATTGACACGTTCCGCAACTGCGGTGCGACGGGATTGCTGGGAGTGAAATTGGGCTCGCAAGGAGCGATGCTCAGCCCGCAGAAAGGACAATACATCAGGATTCAGCAGGTGCCCGCACCGGGCGAGGTGGTGGACACGACGGGAGCCGGGGACAGCTTCTATGCCGGACTGCTGACCGGACTGCTGTTGGGCAAGACTTCCGAACAGGCCGGCCGACTGGCTGCTGCGACCGGTGCCTGCTGCGTGACAGCGCTGGGGGCCAGTGCCGGACTGCGCGGCTATGACGAAACAGCCCGACTGGCCGGACTGGATTGAGCGACGATGCGTGTGACTGAAGTGTGATCCGTGAGGTGTGGAACTCGCAACTGCCAGGGACATGAGCATCGACTGCTTGGTCCGCTCGGGCCCCGGAGAGTAAGACGCCGAAACTGATAATCCCATGACCTGCCAGGCCCAAGTGGGCGGTGGCAATGAATCGATCATTCATGTGAAGGAGAGAATGCTATGGCACGTGATTACCGTTTCTCGTTTGGCCCGTGGAACATCAGTGAAGGAGCGGATCCATTTGGTCCGACCGTCCGGCCGACAATCGAGTTTTCCAAGAAGCTGGCCAGCTACAAAAACCTCGGCTTCGAGGGGGTCCAGCTGCATGACGATGACGCCGTCCCCAATGTCGACTCCAAGACCGGTGCCGAGCTCGAACGTGAAGCGAAAGAGCTCAAGAAGGTGTTCGACGATAACGGACTGGTGGCCGAGTTCGTGGCCCCGCGGCTGTGGGAAGATCCCCGCGGCATCGATGGCGGCTTCACCGCCAACTGCAGCAAAACCCGTCAATGGGCGATCGATCGCACCAAGCGAGCCGTCGATATTGCAGCCGCTCTGGAAATCGACCTGATGGTCCTCTGGCTGGCCCGCGAAGGTACCTACATCCGCGAATCGAAAAACGTCATGCATGCCTACCAGTGGCAGATTGACGCCATCAACGCCCTGCTGGAACACAATCCCAAGATGCACTTCGCCATCGAGCCCAAGCCGAATGAGCCGATGGACCAGGCTTACGTGCCGACGATCGGGCACGCCCTGGCCATCGCCTACCGAACCATCGATCCCGACCGCGTCGGCGGCTTGATTGAAACCGCACACGCCCGCCTGGCCGGACTTGATGCGTCCGACGAGATGGGCTTCGCCCTGGCGCTTGGCAAGCTGTGGAGCGTCCACCTCAACGACCAGAACGGTCTCAAGTTCGACGAAGACAAGTCGTTTGGTGCTGTCGATCTGCGGAGCGCCTACAATCAGGTCCGCGTCCTGGAACTCTCCGGCTATCCGGAAACCGGCCGCTTCATCGGCTTGGACGTCAAAGCCATGCGAACTCAGAAGGCCGAAGTCGGCGAGAAGCACTTGGCCAACAGCAAGGCCATCTTCCTGCGATTGGTCGAGAAGGTCCGCACGTTCCCCAAAGACGTGGAACGGCAGTGCATCGAGAACCGCGACTACGAAGAACTCGAAATGGCCGTGCTCAATCACCTCATGGGCAAGTAAGGCCAACGGTCGTCGTACTCACGCAGTAGCCACGCTCGCGCAGTGGCCACGCTCGCGCAGAGCGTGGGGGGCATCGACGTACGGATTCCACTTCCCCGCGGTCGCGTAGACCGCGGGGTGGCCGCGGTCGCGTAGACCGCGGGCTCAAGACTCCTCCTGGTCCCCGTCGTAGGCGAGAATCGGGAATCCACAGCGCGGATTGCCGTAATGGTCGTCCCGACTGGCGATGATGCCGCGCCGATATCCTGCGGCAGCATCTCATCTCAAACTGGGTCGGCAACGATCACTCCACCTTCTCTGTTCAGAAGCCCAGTGTCAACGTCCCCTAAAGAGCTCTCACGAAACGCAGATGTCAACTCGGCCAGGGAGGGGGACTGAGCCAACAGCGTGTTGAGCAATCGGATTTGTTAGAGCTCCTGAGTGCCAACGGCGATATCGCCGGTCAGTGTACCGCAGCCTGACCTGGTCTGGACTCCTGGCTACTGCCATCCCTAGAATCGGGAACTGCCTGGGCCGGTGGCTCAGCAGTAGAAGTAATCCGAGCAGGTACTGTGTCGCCACAGTGTTGATGAGCGACGCCGTGATGCAGAAAGTGTCAGGTTTCGTATGGGACCTTATCCGACCGGGCTGAAACTGATCGACCCGCAGCATCTGCAAATCGACTGGAGCGACGGACAGGTGCGCACGTACCCGCTGCGCGAGCTCCGCGAGAACTGTCCGTGTGCCTCGTGCCGTGAGCGACGGGGGGGATCCGAGCCGGCTCCCCAGAATCCGCTCCAGCTGAATATTCTCTCACCGGCCGAAGCCCGACCGCTGGGGGTGGTGTCGATGCGCCCGGTGGGAAACTACGCCTACACGATTGTCTTCAGTGACGGGCACGATTCGGGGATTTTCACATTCGAGTTGCTCTGCGAACTCGGCACGACGGCAGAGTGAACGAAGCAATGAGTCGGGAGTCATTGGATCGCTCAGGAATAGCGAACATGGAACGACCCATGTCGACGTGAATCGCCTGGCCTTTCCTGTCCCTGCCACCGCTGGGCCGCGACACCAGCGTCTCTTCTTGATTCTGCGGGTGGCTATTGGATAGTCTGCGGGTGAGAACCCTGGCTGCCAGGAGGGCTTTCGTTGGCAGCGGTGATATCCGTTTGCCCAGGGTGAGCGCGGCGTAGCCGCGTCACCTTGGTTCGCGTTCCGGGCCACGTAAGGCTGGTCTGTGGCCCGTGTGCTTAGAAGGAGGCTTTGCCGATCTTCTCGGCGATCTCCATGGCCCGCAGTCCGTCGATCGCGGTGATACTCGGCTGCTTCCCTTCCAGCAGGCATTTTACGAAGTACTCGTCCTGCTGTTGATGACCCCACATGCGAGCGCCGGTCTGTTTCACATCCCATTCACTCTTGAAGGGATCTTCGCCAAACAGAGTGACCTTATCGTTATGCGAGGCGTCGAGCACATACGTGCTGTCGCCGATCACTTCCAGCCGTGAGGCGGAGCCGGAGTGGGTGACCGACCCGCTGTATTGCAGGCAGCCAACCATGCCGTTGGCAAATCGCAAGGAGGCGTAAGCGTCGTATCCGAGCGTCCCGCCGTACTTGTGCAAAGGAGTGTACTTGGTGGTCGGATTGACTTCCACGATTTCCGAGCCGGCCAGCCAGCGCAGCAGGTCGATCGACCAGACGGCCAGGGTGTAGAGTGGACCGCCGCATTTCTCGACGTCCCAGACCCAGCAGCCTGGTGGCCACTGCGTGGCCAGGTCCTTGGCCGGAATGAATTCCCGGTACATCAGCGAGATCACATTGCCGAGTTCCCCTTTGTCGATCAGCTCTTTCGCTTTGACATAGTTGGGAGTGAAGTGGAACGTCAGGCTGGGCATCAGGGTGACCTGAGCCTTTTCGGCTGCGTCAATCATCTTGGCGACATCCTGCAAGTTGGCCGCCAGCGGCATTTCGCACAGGACGTGTTTGCCGGCCTCGAGCGCGGCCAGCGTTGCCGCGGCATG
This sequence comes from Pirellulaceae bacterium, assembly GCA_041752115.1. Lineage (GTDB taxonomy): Bacteria > Planctomycetota > Planctomycetia > Pirellulales > Pirellulaceae > JAJRVM01. The sequence goes on from JBGSHS010000353.1 coordinate 37,580, forward strand.
CATGGCCGTGGGGAGTGAGACGATGACCGCCTGCACTTCCGGGTCCTTGACCAGATCGTGGTAGTCGGTATAGGTCGCTTTCACATCAAACTTCTTCTTGACCTTACCCAACCGGTTCGGATCGGCATCCGCTACCGCCACAAGCCGAGCGTTTTCCATCGTAGCAAAAGCCGGCACATGTGCTCCTCGTCCCACAAATCCGCATCCGCAGACGCCAACACCAATGCTCTCCACGAGATCACCCTTTCAGAAAATATGCTGGTGCGATGTATCACCCGATGTGCGAATCGGGCTGTCCCCTTCGAGAATTGAACCGATCGGACGGCACACGCTGCCGTAGCCAATTCTCGACGTTCTCCACGCTACTGCTCGTCTCATTCCGCTGCGCATTCTACCGGACCGATGATGCGGCCGCCATGAACCGTCCGACCCTACGATCGGACGGTCCAGACTACCCCACGCGGAAGCGGGGATGGTTTTCGTCCGGTCGGCCGCCACGTTCCATCACCAGTTGACTTAGCGCCGTGTCAACCATCGCCACCGCCGGGAAGACGTAAGGGGCGTCTTCAATGGGACCGTACAGAATGAAATCGGCGCCCATGGCGACGGATGAAGCACAGACGGCCGCGACGCAGGGCTTCACGGCCTGTTCACCCATCTTCTTCTTCAATCCCTTCCAGACCGCGACGGCGTTGTGCACGCCTCCGCCAACCGGCAGGCCGAACTCGTTCTTGATGTCGTGCATGGCACTCCAGGCCTGACCGAGTGTCGCCAGGTCGAGCACGCAGGTGTCCACGATCAGGTTGGTCACCCCCGCTTGCGTGGCCTTGGGAAGCAGTTCGCGCACGGCCTGCACACGCCCCTTGGCAGTGAAATCCATCAGGTAGTACGTCAGCAGAATGGCGCTGTGTACTCCCGCATCCTGCAAGGCAGTCCACTCCGCGTCCGTGATCTCGGGCTGGATCGAGTTGTAGACAATGCGGTTGGCGATGCCCGCTTCGGCGACGTACTTCAGTCCGGCGATCCGAACGGCAGCCGTCGTCCCGTCGATCAGCAGCGGCATGTCGGTCTTCCGGGCGGCGAATTCCAGGTTGCGGACGATGCCGTCGGGAGATGCACCGACGACATCCAGCATGCAGGGATTTCCCGTGCGCTGCGAGAAATCTTCCTGCAGACGGATCCGCTTCTCCGCCTCCTCCTCGTTGATCTCACCTCGGTCCGCGTTGATAACGACATCGTGCTTGTGATAGAAAATCGTGCCAATCAAGACCGCCGGACGCACTCCTGGCTGGCCGCCTATCTTGGTATTACCAACTTCGAACGTCTGCTGTTGTGTGGCGAATTCCAATAAGTCGCGAACTGGCTTGCCGCTGGCCTCGGTGCTCATATCTTCTCGCTCTCCCAAATAAAATAGTGCTGCAGGCCCCGGCCTGCCTGGCTGGTGCTATCCGCCATGCCCCAGGCATCCCGTCGCTCCGATCCATGTAACAACAAAACGTCACTATGGACCCTGACCGATCAGCAGGCTGCACAAGGCGCTGACATCACGCGTCTCGACCGACCCTCAGTTCCACGCTCGAAAACAACGGAGCTGCCACCGCATGCCCTCCGGCCGCGATGTGCGAGCAGAACGGAGTCGCGTCTCTGGGAAGTGCTTCCGTTACCCCCTCCCGCGCGGGGGTTTGTAGCTGGCGCCGCAATAGCCCACCGCGGGTGTTGTGAGACACTGCCTAGCATATCAAACTCCTCGTGCCGGAACGAGCGGCCATCGGACCGCCAGTGCGATGACCGAGTTGCCCTGCGAGAAGACCATGAACTCCCACCCAAGAGCGTTCTCTTGGCGACGCTCATACAGACTCACCAGACAGACGAGTCACATGTTGTGCGGGCCGGCGATCTAAGGGAGTGACGGTGGTGAACCGGGACCGGATGCGGTGGAGAACATCTTGCCCGGCTGAGACTTACATCAAGGCAATGGACGTCTCACACAACTGCCGGGCGGCCCGAGGGGTGCTTCGTTCGACGAATTGGCTCAACCGTAGAATACGCCGCAGAGAATGGCAAATCCCCAGGAAGAACCTTCGGAAGAATGGCTGAGGAAACAACCCCCGTTCGCGGTCCTCCTCAATCGCTCGACTGGTCCTCGCGAGTTTGCGCTCTCTGCCTGCTCCGGTGTGCCGTTGTTGCTGCCATGTATGGCGCCATGCACTGGGTGCTCAGGGGTGCGATGGTGAAAGGTCGGGAGAAATGGCCCGCGCGATCGTTGTAGAATCGATTCCAGAGGTGAGAAATGCCGTGTGTGATCGACACCAGGAGGAAGACGCTGTTAAGATACAAAACACGCTCGGCCTGACGTAGTTTCCGATTGACTTCAGGACGGTCGGGGCCGCCAGCAAGGAAGGGTTAAGGAGACGCTCACGTCTGGTGCGCTTCGCGTTAGTGCACCGTGCGTTGAACTCTCCACTGTACAGACGCACCGCGCACACAAACTGCGATCGCACAGGCGAACAGCAGATCTCGTTTGGAGCACACGATGAAAGCCGCTGACAGTTGGTTGTCCATTGCATCGTACACGTGGAAGGGAACGATCCTCGTATTGACAACGACTTCGGCGTTGTTTGGGGCTGGTGATGTGGCGACCTATCGCTCGCCCTTTCTGGAGCTCGCGTTGTCCCGCACGGAGCCGGCGATAACGGCTCTCTCGGTGGATTCGTTGGGTGGTGCGGCGTTCGCAGCCAACGCACTGCGTGAGGTTCCATCGGGTTCAAGGACGTACCTGGTCAGGGAGGTGACTCACGAAGGGCTGGTGATGGAGTATCGCGCCCCGGACCTCGGCGAAACGACTGAACCGGTGTGGCGCCTATCGGCAGAGCCCAGCGCGATCCGGTTGGCATCGAACTGGAGTGTGGGAAGTCCAGTTACACCGTTGACTCTCCAGTGGGATCCGCACCGCTGCCACGCGACGCTGTTGGGGCATTGCCGGGAAGACGGGGCCATTCAGCTTCCAGCCATTTTGCACTTGCCGGGAAGCGGTTCGTTGCGAATCCGCACGGCGGACGGTGTCCCGGCCGCGCTGACCTATGACGCGCGGCGAGCCGAGGAGGGGTACATTCGGGTGACCTTTCCGGCGGCCAACGACGTGCAACCCAAAGTGGAGTACGTCTGCGAGGTCGTGACGATCCATCCTTCGCTCGGCCCGTTAGAGACGGATCCTCGTTTTGCCGCAGTTCGGCGGGACTGGTTGAGCATCTTTCAATGGAACCCCCGGTTGCGTGTGCTGGCGAATCACGCGGCTAGCGACACCTGCGCTTTCTGCCTGTACGAATACGCCGACATCGCATTGCACACGCCTCCGCTGGCGGACCAACTCTCCGCGTTGGATCTGATACGAGCCTCTCTGGATCGCTATCTGGACGGCATGCCAGGTTATGGTCTGCCCGGTTACTCGTCGTTCGACATTCCTTCGCCCCCCTCGGAAGATCCTCCCTTCTTGGACAGTTATCCGTCGCTGCTGATCGCCGCCTTTAACTACGTGGCGGGAACGGACGACCAGGTCTGGCTGGCCAAGCGTTATGCCGGGGTGAGGGGATGGGCGGAGGCCTTGCTGGCCATGGATCGCGATGGGGACGGATTGGTGGAGTATGCGTATAGCGGTAATTCCGGGTCGTGGTCTGGCAAGGCGGATAAACGGCCGGCGAACTGGTGGGATTGCATTGGGTTTGGCCATCAGGATGCTTATGCCAATGCGTTAGCTTATCGTGCCCTGTGCGGGATGCGGAAACTCGCCGATGCTCGAGGCGAGTCGGAGGATGCACGTCGTTACGCGGAGGCAGCCGATCGATTGCGCAGTGTCTACTACGACACGTTCTACAATCCGGCGACCGGTGTCCTGGCGGGGTGGCGTAGCGCCGACGGGCAGCTGCACGACTATTACTTCTTGTATGTGAACTGCATTGCCATCTGTTATGACCTGCTTTCACGCCAGCAGGCCGATGCGATTATGGATCGTTTGTGGGACAAGATGAGAGCGGTTGGATATGACCGGTTTGACTTGGGATTGCCGGGAAACCTGATCGCGGTCCCGCGCAAGGACTATGTCCATCTGGATCGCCGCTGGGGCGGGGGCGTCAACGAGGACAATTCGGACGGGTTCCAGATCTACGAGAACGGTGGAGCGACGGCGTGTTTCGCGTACTTCACCGTGGCTGCGCTCTACAAACTGGACCGCCGTCGCGAGGCCGACAGCATTTTGCTGCCGATCCTTCAATCGGTTCAGGAGCGGCGTTTTCAAGGCCGGGCCGAGAACGGCATGACCTACGACTGGAAGGCGTGGGATGGGTCACCGTGGGGTTACGAAGGATTCCTGGTGGACAACTATTACGTGCTGTTGGCTGTGCTGGCGCGCCAGGGCAGCGATCGCACGTGCGATGCGTGGGACCGACCTTGATAAGCGGCACAGCCACCTAGAGCCTTACTGTGTAACATGCGCGCACCGTGCGGGCATGATTGCCGAGCGCCCGCCGGGAGCGGGCCAGTGGCGGGTGTTTTCCCATTTTGGCTGGCGGCCCTGCCGCTTTAGGTTGCCTGGCGCGGGTATCCCCCACTATAATGCCCTCACCGGGAGCTTTCTTTCCTCGTAGCCCTCGCACTCCACGGTAGGTTCCCGATCTCATGGCCAATCCTAACCAGCGCCGCCTGCCGGATTTCGCGTCACAGTGGCTTGCGCAGTGGCGCATCGCTGGAGCACGTCTGGACGAAATGCGACGCCAGGAACTGAGCGCGATGACCGAAGCGGATGCCGCGCGCATCTTCGACCAACTCGACCCGGTCCGGCCGTACGAGCTACGACCCACATCGGGCCTGGTGGAGCAACAGCGGTGGTTCCGGAAGTTGGCGGATTTGCTCGATCGCGTCTCGGACCCTTCGCTCGATCGATCCGTCTAGAACGGAGGGCATGCCGGCATGAACGGGGTCCTGAAGGCGGCCGTGGAGGTGGATGGTTTTCTACGTTCCACTGGCCTGGACTATTGCCTGATTGGCGGGATTGCGCTCCAGAGATGGGGATCGCCACGTACGACACTCGACGTGGACCTGACAGTGATGACGACCTTTGGCGATGAGCGCCAGGTGATCCTGATTCTGCTGCAGTGGCTGGAACCGAGGATCCCCGATGCTGCCTCGTTTGCTGAGCAGAGTCGTGTGCTGCTGGCTAAGTCGCCTTCCGGAGTGGGGGTCGACGTCTCTTTGGGTGCGCTCCCTTTCGAAGCACGCATGATTGGTCGATCGTCCTGGTGGTCGCTTGACGGCCACCGGTCGCTGCGCACCTGTTCGGCCGAGGATCTCCTGGTGCAGAAGGTGTTTGCCGCTCGCGACCAGGACTGGGTGGATGTGGCCGGCGTGCTGGACCGCCAACATGCCTCGCTCGATCGCCATCTGGTTCTACGCGAAGTGGAACCACTCTTGCAGCTTAAAGAGGATACCGCCTCGCTCGATCGCATCCGGCGACTGCTGAGTGCCTAGCCGCCTTTGCGTCTGGGCGTGAGTCCTCCGGTGAGTGCTACCGAAGTTGTCGTTCGCGAGCGCCTGGGGAAGTCGCGAGGATCTGTCGAATGTGCCGCACGATGCGCTCTTCGGTGCCACTCGCCCACGGCCCAGGTTGGCTGTAGAAGATCATGGACGAATCGACTTCGTATCCACCTTCGGCTCGCATGCGCTCCGAAGCCACATACGCGAACAAGTCGTTGCTGTAGCCGCTGACCCACAACTTCCGCGGCGCCAGTTCGCGTTTCAACCGCAATGCGTAGTCGACAACCACCTCGCCACTCAGGAAGATCATCGCGAGCTGATCGCCAAACTGCCAGATTTGAATAGGGGCCGGATAGCTTGCCGGCAGCGCACCCGATTTGGCGTGGATGGCGAGCAGGTCGTGAGCGTGCTGTCGGACCTGGGGGATCGGACTCTCCAGTTGTTGCTTCAGCTGATCGAGGGCGGGGAGATCAAACATCAAATCAACCGTTGTGAAGGAGGCGGCGAGAGGGGCCGTAATGGGCTGCATGTCGGACGCCGAGAGTCGTTGGACTTCCTGAGCGATTTCGCGGCCTTCTGCCTGGGCGAATTGCCTGGCCTTCGCGCGATCACGCGGCGGATTGGCGTCGGCGCCACAGCCGATCGTGCACAGCGCACAGGCACCGGGAAACTGTTGCTCCACGTACTGCGTCGCGTAACCTGCCCAGTCTCCGTTGATCCGATTGTGATCACTGTCAAACGTCGTGCAGTGGCAGGCGTAATTGAAGACGATTCCCATGACCTTTTCATTTGTGGCGTCCACGATCCTCAACATCGGAAGGGAGAAGTCGACCGGCCCGTCCGGATTCACTCCGAATCCAGCCCACTTGCCATCCTGAAGAACTCGACGGTTCTCGGCAAACCGGACCTGACCTTCCGTCAGCAGGAGTCCGGCCGGCCGCATGTCCTCGATCGCCTGCCGAACCCCTTGTACGACCCGCTCGGCCAACAGCTCGCGATAGCGTTCCGATCCGCGAGCTTCTTTCTCGGTCAGAGGCTTCGCGAAGATATTGGTCAAGCCGCGAGCGATATGTGGTGCCGTATGCGCATGCGTGAAACAGACGACGAAGCGCTCACGGGGAATGCCGTGCTGCTGTTCCACACGCTGGGCGAGCTCGGCTACCAGCGAACCAGGCAGGCCGATCGTATCGACGCTGACAAGGACGTACGTGCCGGACTCGCCGCCGGGAGCCGAACGCCAGGTGAACGCCATGGCGCGCGCCCACAGCGGTTCGTCGATTCCTTCAAAGGGAACGGTGCGATTGCCGTATCCCGACAGGCGGAGCGGCTCTTCGGGTGTGATCTCCACCTTGGCAAACCCGAACAAGGAGACTTCGCTGGCGGAGGAAAACGTGGCCGATGCCATCAACAGGATGAACGTTCCGAGCAACCAGACACCAATATTTCCGCTCCTCAACGGCCCGAACCAACCTCCCAGAGAAACTCGATGATTCGCCTTTCCAGCGCGGTGATTCACGGTTCGGGCTCCCTTGTTCAGTGGGTATTTCGTCATTCGTCATGGGCAGCGGCGCGTCCCGGAATCGCGATCATTGCTTCAGGGAGACTCGCCAGGTACCGAATCATATACCCGCACGTGGTCGACCAGGAAGTGCGCGGGGAGGTGAGCCTTGTCGATATCGCCAGCCCAAGTGCCCACTTGGTCACTTAGTTGCATCAGTGTTTCTCCGTGGATGCTGACCGGGATCACACGCGTGGGATTACCAACGTGTCGTGGTTGCTCATCCTGCCGCCAGTCGACAGCAGGCAGGGGTGGGGCCGAGGAGGGGAGCGGTGCAAGCCGCAGTTGGCCGCTTGCCACTACAAGCGATACGTGTGACATCGTGAGTACGGGACGCGCAACTGCACTGTGTGGTACCAGTCACCTGGAATCGTTACAGGCGGATGTAAAGTTGGCGGGAAGTGCCATCTATCGGTGGGGAGCCCCAAAGAATTCCCGCAGAAAACCCCATTCGCATCGAGGAATGCGCAATCGCTCTCCGATTTTTCACAGCTAGAGAGACGCCGATTGTCCGTTCATCGCTGGACGCTCCGTGTCGGGTGACAGCCCCGTCCAGCCACATCCTCCCCCCATACAGACAACCTAGTACAGACAGCCCTGCGCAAAAGATACGTGGTTGCGAAAGTGAGACTTACGATGAAAACGGCTCTTGTACCTCTGGTGTGTTGGCTCTTCATGCTGAGTACTGTCGCATCGGTTTCTGCTCAGGCTCCCACCCCCTTTGGCACGCCTGCGCTGTTGCCGACTCGAGATCACTATACCACGTGGCAATCGAATCAGGTCGTACCCTCCCAAGCCACGACTCCCGTACTCTCGGGACCGGCCAACATGCAGTATGCTCCACCGGCGTACAATTACGACCCTACTGCGGCTTCGATGCCGTATGCCACAGCGCGCATGCAGACGCCCGCTCAACCGATTGTTCCGCCTGATGAGGCACAGCCCTCGGTACCCGATACACTGCCCGGAACGCCGACGGGTGCGTCGAGCGCCGAGTCGCAGCTGGGCTGCGGGCTGGGTGATTGCGATCCGAGTTGTCAGTGGGGGGACCCGGTCTATTGCGGGCCCTGCTGCGGACCGACTTTCTATGCCGGTGTGGGCGGCTTGATCTTCACCCGCAATCGTCCACGATTCTCACAGATCAGTTACGACGACACGAATCTGGTGGGACAAGTGCTCAGTACCGATACCGGCCTGGGACATTGGGATTACGGCCCTCAGGCCACGCTCGGCTGGTACATCAATCCCTGCTGGGCGCTGGAATTCACCTATTGGGGTCTGTTTGCCGACAATACGGGCGCAAGCGTGTATGCCTCACAGCTGGCAGGTAATCTCAATTCAGCGCTCGACTTCAGTCCGCTCAATATCGGAACGGACAACGTGAATGATCTGTACGATGCGGCACAGGCCCATCGGATTGCTCGTGACTACAGCGTCAATAACTTCGAGCTGAATCTGATCGGCGGCCGATTTCCCGGAATGGACCTGGGCTGTTTCCGCACCAGCTATCTGGCCGGGTTCCGCTATTTGCGGTTCGCGGAGCAGTGGCAATACGCTTCGGCAGATGCCAACCCGGTGTTTGGAGCGGACCCCGACAATGAAGCCTACTATGACATTGATGTCCGCAATAACCTGTGGGGTTTTCAACTCGGCGGGCGAGCCGATTGGTTCATGACTCCCCAGTTCTCACTGTATGCGGCCCCCAAGGTCGGCATCTATGCGAATTACATGGAACACAACTCGCGGATCTACAATGCCAACGGAACTGCCGTCGTGGGGCCGGGCAATCCGCTGGCCGGCGGCGTGTATGATATCGACTCCGACAAGACCATTACCTCGTTCATCGGTGAGCTGGATCTGGGTCTCAACTATCGATTCACGGAGTGCTGGAGCGCAGCCATCGGATATCGAGCACTGGCCTTAAGCGGTGTCGGATACGCCACCGACCAGATTCCGAGCCACTTCGCCGATCTGCCGGGAGTGGCTGCCATCGACAACAACGCCAACATGATTCTGCATGGAGCTTACGCCGCCATTACGTTGACCTGGTAATCGCAGTACTCCGCTGTTCGACGTGGCGGGGCGGTAACTCGAGCGAGTTGCCGCCCCGCTTGTTTTGTTTGCCAGGCATGTTTGCCAACTTGAGGGTGCACGTCCCGTAACGTTCGCATCGACGCCGATGGAAAAACGCGAGTGCCACTCGAGGCCGTCGGCAAACGACTCGGGATTGTCGCATTCCAGGTCCTCCGGAAACGCCGCGAAGTCCCTCCGGATATCGAACATTTGCCGGTGTACCAGCGGGAAGATCCGATGTTACCAGCGGTCCTTCCGGGGGCCGACAACCCACTTACGCTTCGGGCTTCCTCAGCCGTATAAAACCACGAAGGCCGCGACCACTGACGGCCTTTGGTAGGGGCTCAACTGCGCTCGATGGCGTTTGTGCACGTGAGTCCGTTGGATCCCGCTTGGTTCGCTGTCGCTGGCGGTCCGCTTCACGCCTTTGTGTCAAAGCCTGATCACGGATTTCCGCATTGAGGAACACTATCCACCTCGCGCGCGAGACTGTTCGGCTGGCCATTCCCGGGATCCCGATCGCCAGTTTCACTTTGCGGAGTTGTTTCATCAGCTCCTCAGGAATCAGCTCGACGACTTCGCCGGTTATTGGATTGCAGAATCTGCGGGCCTCGTCCAGTAGATGTTGATGCTCATTCATGCGAATATTCTGGCCGCCCGCGACAATCCAATCAAGCTGTCACACAACTTGGGATTCGTTCGTAGCTCGGCACGACAACGAACAGGAGTTCGCGTTCTCTCGATGGCCCGCTGCAACCAGCGGCCATCACACCAGCTCCTCAGGCGGCAGGGCCGCTAACCAAAAAGGGGAAACGCCATCCATTGGACCGCTCCGGTTGGTCGCTCGGCATATACGCGCGCACGCCGCGCGCATGTCACACCGTCAGGCTCTAACACAGTCGAACCCCATACCCAACCGATCAGTCGAACACATCGAACAGAACCAATCAGCCGGCCCGAGTGAGCCGTCACTTGGCAGGGATATCGTGGCGGCTTCGGCTTCTGCCAAACACGGTCTGAACCGCGGGCTCTCGATACGCCGCGCGAATGCGAACCGAGGTGTTGCGAGCGGAATAGTCGTGAGCCGTGGCGTCCGGCCGGCCTGCAATCACCTCATCAAGTGGCTGGCGGTAACGTGTACTGGAGCGCCGTGTCGTACATGGCGATCACGTGGTCGGGCGGTACGTTGGCCTGCACGTTGTGCACCGATGTGAAGACATAGCCTCCGCCGGGAGCAAATATCTCGACGTGCTTCCGCACCTCCGCCACAACCTCGTCCAGAGTGCCGTAAGGGAGCGTCTTCTGGCAATCGAGCGATCCGCCCCAGAACGCCATTCGATCGCCGAACTCCCGCTTCAACTGGATCGGGTCCATGCCGACGGCGCTGGTCTGGACCGGGTTGAGAATATCGATTCCCATCTCGATCAAGGAGGGGATCAGCGGGAAGATGGCTCCGTCACTGTGCAGCAGCACTTTCATATCGGTATTGGCGTGAATCCACTCCAAACCGCGCTGATAGTGAGGCATCACAAGCTCGCGGAACATGTTGATCGACAGGAAGAGCGACTGCTGAGTGCCGAAGTCATCGCAGATCTGCAGGATCTGTACACGGTCTTCGACCGCGTCCATGAACCGCTTCAAGTTCTCCAGCCAGGCGTCGACCAGGATGTCATACAGTCGGTGCACATAGTCCGGCTCGCACGCCAGCGTGATCATCCAGTTCTCGAAGTTGCCGGTTCCCAGGCCGTAGAAGAGTTCGTAGGGTGGGCCGAGCGGTGCGACAATCGCCAGATCGGTGTTGTGGTAGAGCGCCTGCGATTGGGCACGATAGTGGGCACACTGCTGCGGCGAGAGCAGCGCCGGCTGATAACCGTCCAGGTCGATATGTGCCGCTCCGGGGAATGTCTCGAGCCGGTCGAAATAGAACCCGCCTTTGGGCATGCGTGCGATTTTCTGGTCGTCGCGCAGGATGACCAGGCTGCCGTCCGGTTCCTCCACCGGGTGGAATTCACCGGGAACCATCACCGGCGTGCCGTCAAAGGTGGTCCAGGGCTTCCAGTGTTCGTTGCGGATGCCGAAAGCCACGTCGGGGCGGTACAGACCAATGACATCACCTCCCAGTCGCTCGATAACCGGTTGTTCGATCTCCGCCAGCATCTGGTAGAGGTCGTACACCAGGGTGGGCGTATCGAGCCCGAGTCGGCGTTTGAGCTGATGGTAGGTGGAAGCCGCGATCCCGGACTGTCGCGTGCCCCCGACGTCGATCGGCACCCGATCGGCCTGTTGATGATTGATGGCCCGCACGACGCGCTGACGAGAATTCACTTCTTCAGCTCCTTCCATAACGCCGCAATGTACGCGGGCGCCGTGCCACAGCATCCGCCGATGAACTGAGCTCCGGCCGCTCGCAGAGCGGGTCCGTGAGCGGCGAATTGGGCGGCTGTTGTCTGATAAACCACCTCCCCTCCGACCACCGTCGGAGTCCCCGCGTTGGCTTTGATCCAGAGCGGTTTGTCGGTGGCCGCTCGCATGCGTTGGCAGATGCCGATATAGCCTTCCATGCCTTGCCCGCAGTTGGCACCGACCACGTCGGCACCGGCGGCGGAAAGTCGCTTGGCAGCTTGCTCGGGAGTCACTCCCATCATCGTGCAGTCGTGTTGGGGACCGGAATCGAAGACGACGCAGGCGACCACCGGCAGGCCTGTCTGCCGCGCTGCTGCCACGGCCAATTCGGCTTCTTCCAGCTCCGCCATCGTCTCGATTACAATCCCCTCGACTCCCGCGTCGGCCAGCAGCCGGGCTTGTTCGCAGAAGGCCGCCGACAGCTCGTCGGACGACACCTCGCCGGCGAAGAGCATTTTGCCGCTGGGGCCCATGGAGGCAAAGACGCGCGCTCGATGGCCCGCGGCGCGTTGGGAAATCTCCACACCCGCTCGGTTGATCTCCTGAATGGAACCGGTCAGGTCGTAACCGGCCAGCGCCACGCGGTTGGAGCGAAAGGTATTCGTCAGTACGACCTGACTGCCCGCTTCCACATAGGCCCGCGGTACCTCCTCCACCAGCTCCGGATGCGTGAGATTCCACTGATCGGGGCAGACCCCGCCGGTCAGACCACGAGCCTGGAGCTGCGTGCCCCACGCTCCGTCGGTGATCACCGGTCCGTTGGACAACAGCTGGTCAATCGTCATGAAATCGTCCTCGACAGGTTCTGGGCGTGAAGAGAAACCGATCCCTGCGCTGCTGTGGCAGGCGTTCCAGGCTGCCGGGGCTCACGGATGATGGGAGCGGGCGTAGTCGGTTAACGCCCGCAGATTGTCGAGCGGCGTGCCACGCGGGATCTCGCAACCGGCCCCGACGATGTATCGAGCGCCGGCCTGTTCGTGGCATTGCGCCAGGGCACGGGAGATGGTTTCGGGCGTGCTGTTCTTGATCATCCGGACCGGATCCAGGTTCCCCAGCAGCACCTGGTTCGGCCCCATTGCCTGACGAGCCTGATCCACGCCGACCATGAAGTCGAGGTCGACTATGTCGCAGCCCAGTTGGCCCACCTTCTCCAGAATGGACGTAATGTTGCCGCAGATATGCAGGCGCACGCGAACACCCATCGCGTGCAATTCATCCACCAGTCGCCGCTCGTATGGCCAGACGAACTCGTCGTAGAACTGCGGTCCGATCAGAGACGCCGCGGCATCTCCCACGCCGATCAGATCGACGCCCGCTTCCACCTGCGCGCGCGCAAAGCGAATGCCGAGCTGGAGCGTGAACTCGAACAGATCGCGGACAAACTCCGGATCGTCAAAGAAATCGATCATCAGGGTGTTGATTCCGCGCAGGTCGGCCGCTTCCGCACAGGGGCCTTCAATCCAACCTTCGATCAGCTTGCTCTGACCCACCTTTTCGCGAAACAGGCCGGCTGCCCGTACTCGGTCGAGCATGCGACCCTCCGCGTACGGGTCGGGCATGCGGAGCGTTGCCAAAGCCGCCTTGTCGGCCAGCAGCGCGTTTCCTTCAACGATGGCCGGGGGCTGATTGTCGAAGATCTGAACGTGAGCGCCACAATCCGCCGCTTCGCGTGCCGGATCGGAGATACACGAGACGTAGTCCACGTCGTAGGCTTCGGCGATCGCGATCTGGCCGTCGACCAGGATGCGATAGTCGGTGGCATACTCCCCGTACTTCGCTCCGATGTGATCCCCGGCAAACATCATCGTGATGGGCATCAGCGGCAGGGAGTCCACTGAACCACCTTGCAGAAAGGCCAGCAATCGCTCTCGACCGTTCATTCGGCATCGGCTCCCAGTGAAGACACACTCGTTCTTGCGGTGACGTCACGCCATCACAGCTCGGCAGGTAGGGTCGCAAGCGAATAGACCACGACCTGCAGATGCCTGGCGGGCGACTGGATCGCCAACATCGTACGAAACTTGGGACGAATTCTCCAGCAGACACCGATTCCGTCCCGCCGCAGGTGGTGAGGGTTGCCTGCGCGGCCACGCGGTCTGGCGAACATGTCTTCCATCGGCCTGCCGGGGTCGCACCGCTCGAAAGACTCCATTTCCTGTCCGAGGCGGAGACGGTAATGCCGATCGCAGCCGAACGCCAACGCGTCCGGCCGCGATAATTGCGCGTCCGGATAGGGTGTGTCGCCGTGCGTAACGCGGGACTTCAGGAAACGAGCAGGTTGCGGGCCACATCCACCGCACTGGCGGCATCGGGAGCGTAGCCGTCGGCACCGATCTCGTCCGCGTACTCTTGAGTCACCGGGGCGCCGCCAATGACAACCTTGGTTACGTCGAGTCCCGCGCCGCGGATTGCCTCGACAGTCGTCTTGATGGCGGGCATCGTAGTGGTCAAGAGCGCTGAGAGTCCAACGATCTGAGCCTGATTGACACGAATGGCGTCAACGAACTTCTGGGGCGACACGTTCGTGCCCAAGTCGATGACGTCGAAGTTCGCTCCCTTCCACATCATGGCGACCAGGTTCTTGCCGATATCGTGGAGGTCGCCTTCGACGGTCCCAATGACCGCTTTGGCTACCGGGGTGATGCCGGCTTCCACCAGAATCGGTTCCAGCCGTCCCATGGCTTCCTTCATCGCACGAGCGGCAATGAGCATTTCCGGAACGAAAATTTCGTTCCTCTGGAATCGTTGCCCGACGATGTCCATCGACCCGACCATCACGTCCAGGATTTCCTGGGCCGGGACTTTGGCATCAATCGCCTCTTGTGTTAACGTCACTGACTTTTCGCGATCACCGCGTTTGATCGCTTCACCGAGCTCCTGAAGATCTGGCATCGATCAACCTCTCCAGCAGATGCGGGGATGGGTATTAGTATTCGGGCAGCTTACAATATGGACACACGCTTAGCAATCAGCCCCCCGTATTGTGGAGAGCTGCCGAGGCGATGCCCCACCGTTGATGCGGCTGGCGACGCCCTGTTGCGAGTCACATGCGACAGCGGGTACCTTGGGTCAACCAGAGCTGATTCGTCCGCCGCCTTCGTTTTCCGGGCCGAATGTCAACATGTCCACGGACTTGCCCCGTAATCCGTTCCGAGCTCCGCCCACCGCCATCATCCTATGTCGGGTGTTGGAGTTGGAGATTGAGCATTTTGCGGCCGGTGTCGATCATATCGTGCGCATCGTTCGATTGGAACAGGGATTACACAACGAGCCGAATAAATTGCGGGCCCAGGTTCAGCAGGCGGTGGAGAGCATTGAGCAGGAGACGACGGCGGAAGTTGTCGTGCTCGGCTACGGTCTCTGCAGTCGAGGAACTGAAGGTATCCGTGCCTCGCGTTGCCGCCTGGTGATCCCTCGCGCCCACGACTGCATCACGTTGCTGTTGGGGGATCGGCAGCGCTATGCCGACTACGTCGCACACCATCCCGGCACGTACTGGTACTCTCCCGGCTGGATCAAGCATCATCTGCCGCCCGGGCCAGAAAGACGCAAGGCCATGTACCGCGAATATTGTGACAAGTACGGTCCCGACAACGCGGAATTCCTGATTGAGACCGAGCAGCACTGGCACGACAATTACGACCGAGCGACCTATGTGGATGTGGGCGGAATTGGGGCAACCGACGAGGATGTGGCGTTCACTCGGCACTGTGCCGACTGGTTGGGATGGGATTTCGATCGTCAGTACGGAGATCCCGATCTGCTGCGGACCCTGGTGCTCGGGCCGTGGGACGCCCAGCGATTCGTCGTGATTGAGCCAGGAGAGACCATTCGCCTGACCGGCGATCAACGCGTGATTGATGTGGTCGGTCGGGAGTACGACACCACCTCCGATCGGTGATCATGGGTGATTCGGAGCAGCTGTCTTGCTCCTGGTGTGGTTTTGCCGGAGAGCGTGACGCGATCGGCAGCGAGTTCGTGAAACTGGAAGACGCGGCCAAGAGACGCAGTGCAGGAGAGCCACCGTTGCGGTCGGCCTGAGGTTGGGAGACGATGTTTGAACTGAACATAAGACTGGCTGACGGGCGGCGGACGGTTCAGGTGCCTGCTTCGCAACGGCAGCGGCTGCTGACGGAAGTGCTGCGCGCGGCGGGGCTGCCTTTGAACACGCGATGTGGTCAGCGAGGGTTGTGCAATGGATGCTGGGTCCAGTTGCTGGGCGGGGCGCTGGAGGTCAAAGAGCAGGGGAAGCTTGTGGGGGCGGCGGAAGAACTGCTTCGGGGTTGCGAGTTGCGGGTCCCCGCGGAAGGCAATGCCGAGATTCACGTTCCTGCGCGCTCCCTGCTGGCGCATCAACCGCAGGTCGTCACGTCCTTCATGCTCAACGTCCCCCGCGCTCACGATCCTCTCTGGCAGTCGCTCAGTCTGCGGGCGGATGAATGGGACGGGAAGCAGTCTGGGAGGGAGTCGCTGCTCGAGGTCGTGCGAGCCCGCCTTGATACCGACGTGCCGTTGATCGCCGACGAGCGTCTGGATCAGCTGCCGTTCGATGCGGAGGGACGCTGCCATGTGGTTCTGCAGCACGCCGGAAGTCATCGCTTGCTGTGCACTGGGGATGTCGTCGAGCCGGCGTATGGAGTCGCCGTGGATATCGGGACCACGACAGTGGTTGTCGTCCTGGTTGAGCTGTCGACGGGGACGGTAGTCGGCAGCGCTTCGGCGCTCAACGCGCAAACTCGGTTGGGCGACAACGTACTGACTCGCATCAACATCTGCATGACGCAACCGCACATGATCGAGCGGATGCAGACGGCGGTTGTTCGTCGTACGCTGATGCCACTCCTCACCGAGGCGATGCAGCAAGCCAACGTTGCTCCGCAGCAGCTTGCCTGCATGGTGGTAGCTGGCAACACCACGATGCTCCACCTGCTGCTGGGGGTGGACCCCAGCAGTCTCGGCACGGCGCCCTTTACGCCGGTCTTTCTCGAGCACCGGATCGTGTCGGCCGACGAATTGAAGCTCAGGTTGCGCCGGCCCGAACCGGCTCCCGTCGGTGCCGACTGCATTGAGTTGGAGGAAGAGGTAGCGGAAGCTGACGAATCGTCGTTCGTGGCCGACGCCGCAGAGGCTGACACCAACGAAGCGGCGGCGGTCGACGGCGCGAAGGTAACGCCGCCCATGTCGATTCACCTGTTGCCAGGAGCTGCGGCCTATGTGGGAGCGGACATCACGGCCGGCGTGTTGTCCAGCGGGATGGCGTATCGCGAGGAAACC
Source organism: Pirellulaceae bacterium (assembly GCA_041752115.1). Taxonomy (GTDB): domain Bacteria; phylum Planctomycetota; class Planctomycetia; order Pirellulales; family Pirellulaceae; genus JAJRVM01. The sequence continues at coordinate 54,414 of JBGSHS010000353.1, forward strand.
TGTCTGCTGGTTGACCTCGGTACCAACGGGGAACTGGTTCTGCGGTGTAGCGGAAGCGGCGGCGAAGGACGGTTTCTCGGCTGTGCGACGGCCGCAGGTCCGGCCTTCGAGGGGGCTGGGCTGACGTACGGAATGCGCGCCGGCAAGGGGGCCATCGGGCATGTCTGGTTGGAGACCCTGCTGGCGCCACCGCGCATCGAAGTGATTGGTGGCGGTACACCCAGCGGACTGTGTGGAACCGCATACATTGATTTCGTGGCCCGCGCACGACGGCAGGGTCTTATCACGCCGACCGCACGTTTCTCCTCGGAAGAACATCCATGCCTGATGCGTCATGAGACGCACGGCTTGTCGTTTGTCGTGGCTCACAGCCATCAGCAGCAGCCGTTGCTGATCACCGAAGCCGATATGGCCTGCCTGCTCCAGGCCAAAGCGGCAATCGCGGCCGGCGTCACCTGCCTGTTGCGTGAGGCCGGACTACAGCCGGCGGACGTGCAGACTGTCTACCTGGCCGGCGGGTTTGGATTTCACATGCATGTGGACAGTCTGTTAGGGTGCGGCATGCTGCCTGGCTTTCGCCCGGAACAAGTCCAACTGGTGGGCAATACGGCGCTGGGAGGTGCCTATCTGACACTGCTCGACAGCGGTGCGTTGCGGGAGATCCGGCGCATCAGCAGCCAGATGAAAATCATCGAGCTGAATCTGGCGCCCGATTTCGAATCGATCTACATCGATCAGCTGTCCTTGTCCTGATGACACTGTCCTGATGACACTGTCCTGATGACGTCGATCGTCCTCATTCCAATCGCAAGCCCATCGGCAGCGACTCGCCGAAGACTTCCCGCTGTTCCTCGATATCCAGTTGCCCGCTTTCGCGCACCAGCTGGATCAGATGAGCAGGCGCGTCGCGATCGCTGAGCCACTCGATCGTCAGAGCCTGACAGCGTGGCGAGATGTCGCGATAGCGATCGTCCGAGCGGCGTGCCAGTTGCATTACGGCCAGGTTGGCGACCGAGGCGTCGTCGGCCGACTGCCACACCGCTGCCAGCCAGCGTTCGACATGAGCCGCGGGGACGACTGTGTTCAGCGGACCGTAAACGGGGACTCGCTGACCGAGTCGACCCAAGGTCCAGAGCAAGGCACCCTTGACGCTCTGCAGTTTTCGTTTGGGGAGCAGGTCAACCAGGATGTTGCCCAACTCGATCTTGCGGGGAATGTCCAGCAGTTCGAGGGAGCCGAGCAGTCGCCATGTCTCGCTCAGCTCATTGGGCCGCAAGGGAGCATCGTCGCCGCGAGTCTTGCCGGATGTACTGCGCAGGTGCAAGGCGCGAATGGACGAGAGGAGCGGATCAGCCAGGGCCTGTTGCTGGCCGCGCGACAGCCCTCCGGCGATGCGGCGCCACAAGACCAACGCTTCATTCTGCACGGCCAGTGCGCCGTGCCGCAGCTTGCCTTGGACGGTGCGCCACGTTTCGGTTACTCGCCAATCGTCGACGGCCAGTCCGTAACCCGGCCGCAGAGCGAATCCGAGCAGGTTGAGCCAGCGTACTTCATGTTCGACACTCTGGCCGCGACCCGCTTCCCAGGTCATCAGTTCTTCCCAGATCCGGCGCAGCAGCGGCGTGGGCCACTCGTTCTTGCTCTGGTCGAGGAGCTGGCTGAGTTGCTTGACCAGGTTCTCAGGGCGTGCCGTTCCTTCAACCGAAAAGACGTTGGCGATGGCCTGGCAACCAGCCGTCCAGGTCTGCTCATCCAGAAACCCTTCGGCCTCGGCTTGCGATTGGTGCGCCTCCAGATCGGTCTGCGTGGCAGAACGAATATCGAACTGCAATCGCCAGCTGCGGTCCTGGTCGACCGCTGCGCACCAGAGGTCGATCGTACCGATGTCGTTGATCCGAGCATGCAGGTGAACTCGCAGCGTCCCTGTCTCTCGGCGACTGCGCGTGCGGAGGACCGTGCGGATCGGAGGCAATGGAGTCATCTGCTCACGATCGATCGGTACCAATTCACCCGGGCGATCGGACAATCGAGTGCTCGAGACCAGCAGCGGAAACTCCGCCGGTTCCGATACCAGCAGCTGAAAAGTGCGATTGGTCAAGGCGATGTCCTCTCCCGTCCGAGCCGATCCCGGAACGAGGCAGACGGCCGAGGGAGGATCGCTCTGCACGGCGATGTAGTAGCTGCGAGCCAGATTGGCGACGATCCGCACTCCTTCGCCACGCCGCACCATGCCGTAATAGGCGGCCCCCCGCGCGACGGCCAGGTCGAGACGTTCGTGGTCCAACACCAGCGGCGACCAGCCATCGTGTGGGTCCCGGCGGTACCACTGTTCGATCAGCGAAATCAGGCGGTCGCGCAGCAGCGGAGAAGCGAAGAAGCCGCCGTTGAGCAAAACGACATCAGGACGCAGCGCTTCCCGCTCGTCGTTGCCGGATGCGTCTTGCGATTCGTCATATCGATGGGCGGTGAGAAACGAAGCCAGATAGCGTGTGATCGCCGGATCGGCGGCAAAGGGGAGCCCGAACTCCTGGAAACCTGAATGACGCGCCGCCGGCCTGGCCGCCAAGTCGACTTCAGGCAGAAAACCGTCCAGCAGCAGTTGCCGGATCTCGTCACGATCAACGGTGATCTGCAGACCGCCGCCAATCAGGCGTGCACCGGCGCCGGGAAGAGTCAATGAGAGCTGCGCTGGAGCATCGGCACTCAACAGCTCCTCTTTCACACTCTGGCAGCGACGCACCAGCACGTCCCACTGGTGAGGTTCCAGTCGCTGTCCGCCGGTCAACTTCTGTTCCAGATGACGGGCCAAAGCCAGATCGAGGTTATCTCCTCCGAGAATCAAATGATTGCCGACGGCGATGCGGTGAAATCCAATGCGCTGCTCGCGGGGATCGGCGTCATCGGACGTGCCGTGGCCCTGGGCTCGCACGCGGATCAAGGTGAAGTCGGAGGTGCCGCCGCCGATATCGCACACCAGGATCGTCTGGCCCGGCGACACGCGATCGGCCCAGTCTCCTTGATGCTTGTAGACCCAGGCGTAGAAGGCTGCCTGCGGCTCTTCGATTAACACAACGCGGGGAAGCTTCGCTTCCGCCGCAGCCTGGACGGTCAGTTCTCGAGCGATCTCGTCGAACGAGGCCGGCAAAGTCAGAATGACGTCTTGTTCGGCCAGCGGCGCATGCGGGAAGCGGGCGTTCCACGCGTCTCGCATGTGCCGCAGGATCCGGGAACTGGCCTCGACCGGTGAGAGTCGCTCCACATCCTCCGCACCCCGCCAGGGCAGCAGACTGGCGGTGCGATCGACTCCGGTGTGACAGAGCCACGACTTGGCTGAAGCGATCAGGCGCCCCGGCGTTTTCCCCCCCTGATCCCGCGCGTAGACCCCCATCGCGTAGTGCGGATCCTGCCGCTGCCACGGCAGACGCAGGTTCCCTGCGGCCGATTCCCCGGCCGCTGCCTCGTAGTGGAACGAAGGGAGAACGTCGCGTTCCTCCACCAAGCCTGGCGCGATCAACTGCGGCACACGAAACGACTCGACGCGCCATGCAGATGCCTGCGTGTCCACGTAGGCCATTGCCGAGTTGGTGGTTCCCAGGTCCATTCCCACCACGAAGCGTGCCGGGAGTTCGTCAAGCAGTGGATCGAACTTGTCTGTCATACCTTCAACATCCTGCCAGGACACAGCACGCCACACTACCACGCGCAGGCAGGACTTCCTGCCGCAGGAGTTCAATCCTCATCGCGCACGCTGAATTCCAGCTTCCATTGTCCCGACGTCTGAGTGCTGACGCACCACAGCTCAAACACGCCCAGCTCCGTGATTCGAGCCTGGAATTTCACCGGAACATACGGTTCATCGATCGAAGCGTCGGCCGGCAGCGTTGTCTCGAGCGAGTCGGTTTCCACCAGCTCGTCATCGCGCCAGGTCTGCAGGACGGTTCCAGGCTGATCTCCCTTGCGGACGGCGGAACTGAAGAAACGGAAATGAGCCGGTTCACCCAACACCAGTCCGATTTCATTCGACGGCACATCGATCTGTGTGCCTTCTTCCATGCCGAAGGGGATGACACACAGAGCACGCAGCGGACGTGGCGCACCGGGGATGGCCAGTCCTGCGGTTTCCACACCCACGTAGTAGCTGCGTGCCACGCCACCACGGATGCGTACGCCACCATGCTCCTTGGTCCAGCCATAATAGGCCGCTCCCCGCGCAACGGCGTGGTCCAGATCATGCTCACCTGCCAGCAACTGAGGAGGTGACTGTACATGGCTCCAGCTTCCCATGACGTCCATCAGACGCTGCTGCAACAGGGACGCCTTGAATACGCCGCCATTGAACAGCACATGCGTGGGAAGCAAACCGTGCTCCGTCGCGCCATGAGCACTCACAAAGGCCGCCAGGTGCCGGGTCACAGCCGTATCGTGTTCGTACGGCAGGCCAAGCTCGCGAAACCCCGAAACGCGCCGCCGCTGAGGCCGATCACTCAACGTACACGGAGGGAAGAAGCCGTCCACCAGCAGCTGCGATACCATGTCGCGATTCACTTCGATCGAGACCGTACCGCCAATCAACCGGCTGCCGCGGCCCAGGACCGAGATCGTGTGCTGCGCCGGTCCGTCAGACGTCAGCAACGTTTCCTTGGCGTTGCGACACGAATGCCACAGCGAGACGGTCTGCCACGGGTCGAGCTTCACCCCCTCGTCCGCAAACCGCTGGGCGACCTGATACGCTAGCGCCAGGTCCATGTTGTCGCCGCCCACCAACAGGTGATCACCGACGGCGAGACGCTGCAACGCCAATTCCCCCTCGCTCTCAGTCGCTGTGATCAGCGTCAGGTCGGTCGTGCCTCCTCCCACGTCGCACACCAGCAGCCGATCGCCGACCTTCAGCAGTTTGCGCCACCGTTCGCCGTGCGCGGCCAGCCACGCATAAACGGCCGCCTGCGGTTCTTCCAGCAAGATCAGGTCCTGCGGTAACCCGGCTGCCAGCGCTGCTTCGCGAGTCAGCTCGCGCGCGGCCGCATCAAACGAGGCCGGCACCGTCAAGACGACTCGCTGCTGCTCCAAGGGGGAGTCGGGATGCTCCGCCTGCCAGGCCGCCACCAGATGATCCAGATAGAGCTGCGCGGCAGTGACCGGCGAGATCTTCGGGACCTCCTCGGGCGCATCCCAGGGAAGGATCGCCTGACGCCGGTCGACACGGCTGTAGCACAGCCACGATTTGGCTGCCCC
>JBGSHS010000354.1:0-13718 GCA_041752115.1 Pirellulaceae bacterium
TCCCTCATGTGGCGTGCTGTCTCGGCCCAGGTAAACCGGGCGCGAACATGCGCGGCAGCTGCACGTCCTTTGGCGCTTGTCTCCTGGCGTTGTTCGAACGCGCGTCGCATCTGCTGGCGCAACTGCGTCTGCTCGACTGAATGCTCCAGCAGGGGCCCGCAAAGTCGCAGCTCCGTCGGAGCTTCCACCTCTTCGCTCTCGAGGAAATAGCCCGTTTCTTCGGAAGTATAGTCGTCCGACGCTCCGCCGCGCGGAACGATGGCCGGGAGTCCGCAGGCCATGGCCTCCAGGATCGGCAAGCCGAACCCCTCCCCACGATAGGGAGCCACCAGGCAGTGGCACGCCGTCATGAGGCTGGCCAGTTGACCGGGCGTCAACGGTTGGTCCAAGTAGTGTATGGCCGCCTTGTGCGCATCATGTTGAGCAGCCAAAATCTGCTCGCGATAGTTGCCGTGGCGATAGACCGTGTTGTGACCCACGTCCTTGACTACGAGACAGACGTCTTCGTCCGGAGAGAATTCCGCCAGATAAGCATTCAAGACACGATCGAATCCTTTGCGATAGATCGTTCCGCCGACGAAGAGGAAGCGAAAGGTCTGCTGTGTCGGCAGCAACAGCGACGGAGCTGCCGGCGTGAATACGGCCGGATCCACTCCCCAAGGAATCACCTCGATTTTCTCGGCGGCAATTCCACTTCGCTGATAGACCCGACGGGCGTACTCGGATGGAAGCCAGATTTCAGCTACGGCCTCCCTCAGTGGCACCAGCCACTCGATCGGCAAGTACCCATATTCCCACGGCTGAATGTGAACCCAGACGCCCGTATCCGGTGGCGTCCACTGAGGCGGATACGCATGTCGAATGGTCACTTGCGGATCACCCGACAACGATCGCCTGATGTAAGGCTCAATCCGATGTGCATAATGTGGCCGCTCTTGATCAGGGAAGTTGTGGACGGGTTCCACGCGGACCGCTAACTCAGGATGATCGGCGAAATGAAGACAGAGTTGCTCGTTGATATTGGAGAAGCTGTGCCCCGCGAACAGCTCGCCCTGTAGCACAACGCGCGTTTGGTGCGCCTCGACGGGTGGAAGTTTCGATGGTACCAGGCAATTTTCCACGGCCTGAATGGCTGCTTCAAGCATCTTGCCTCCCGCGGCAAAGCTGTATCGTTCGGCGATATCCGCCGCTGCTTGACGGCCCAGACGCTCCCGGAGCGGGGCATCCTGAACCATTTGACGCATCGCCTCACACAGCTTTTCTCGATCGGGTTCATACCAGCGATGTCCCCGCAGCAGAGGAAACTCTCGCGCCGCCGCCTCGGGCACATCAACCTGTTGGGCTGGGATCAGCAGGCTATTCTGCTCGTTCATGAATTCCAAATTGCCCGAAGCTTCGGTCCCGATCGTGGGAAGACCGCAGGCCATGGCCTCCATGTACGGCCGCCCCCAGCCTTCTCCTCGCGAAGGGAGCACAAACGCATCCACGCTGCGATACAAGGAAGCCATCTGCTGAGCGGAGAGTAGTTGATCCCACACGACGATATCCGGTCGCTGGTTCAACGACTGCCCCAATTGATGAAGTTGCTCCTCCAAGCGGTCAACTATCTTCTCCAGCGGGTGGCCGTGGATCCGCGTCAGCTTCAGCAGTAAAGCGACGCCGTCCTGCGGGTCGAACTCACGGCAATAGCTTTCCAGAAGCAGGTCGCTTCCCTTGCGCGGCACCCAGTCGAAAACACCGAGGAAGACGAATCGGTCGTGCAGCGACTCGGGCAGCGGAAGCTCATCACCATCGGGTCGGAAGATATCCGTGTCCAGGCATGCCGGCACCACTCGGATTTTCTCCGGAGCCAGCCAGCTGCGGCGAAAGACGTCGGCCACATACGACGAAGGGACCCAGAGTTGATCAAAGCGATCGGCACACGCGAGCCAGCCCGCAGGAATCCGGTCCGTCTCGAACATTGTCCGCAGTACATTCAGCGCGGCGCGATCATCCGGCGGGGCGATCGTCGGCATTCCATGGGTAATGGTCAGTGAGTACTTCGGCCGGCGCACTCGGTGGAGCGTTTGTAGCAGCACTCGATCCTCTGGGGCAACGACTACGTCCCTGTAGTCCGTTGCACGGTTGCCTACCAGCATGAGCTCGCGAGGTCCCCTGGCCAGTGCCTTGACAAATGTCCGCATCTCTTCGGCGTAGCCACTTTCGTTTCCGACGATGCCGCGCCAAACCACTCCTAGCGGCAGTCTCGGAGCAGGGGCTCGCAGACGCGCCAGCGCGTCCTGCATGGCCGAGATTGCTTCGTCCAAGTTGGCCGGCACGGCATCGGGATGGGGCGTGACTTTCTCCGCCACCACAAAGTCTAGGACTTTGGTCCGGGCAAGCCAGCGATATTGTCCTGACAGCCAGGCCGCAATCCAACCGCGCTCGCCATCGAGGCGGCCAGGGTGTTTCTCATAGCACGTCCACATCTCGCGCATCATTTCGTCGATCGCCGCGCGCCAGTTCCAGCGGCGGCCCTCTTGAGCCAGGTATTCGGCTTCGGCCGACGAGGTTCGGTTCACTTTTTCAACATACTGTTCAACGCTGTGAATGCCGTAGTGATGAATGGCAAGTTCCGGATCGGGAGCTACGATGAGTTCTCTTCCATCGAGCTTCACCCCACCGTGGACTTTGCGCACATACTGGAAGTGGCCCCGCTTCAGCACCCGCGGCCCTGTATAGCCGGGCCACCACCCGCAGTGCCGCAGCCACTGCCCGCAGCAGTGGGACTTGAAGGCGATGGTGATCGCTTCGCACTCGTGTCCGCGGGTACGAACAAGCTCATTCACGAGGCTTCCCGTTGCCGCAGGAATTCGTTCATCCGCGTCGACAAACCAGAGCCAGTCGCAGCTGGCCTCGCGGATTGCGATGTTTCTTGCGGCATCGAAATTACGCACGACCGGATGCCGCAGCAACTTCGTGACGAACGGTTTAGCCAGCGCCACGGTAAGATCGGTGCTCTCCATGTCAATCAGGATGATCTCCCGCACATGGGGCTGCAGAGACTGCAAGCACTCGACGATGTTGGCCTGCTCGTTGCGCGCGAGGACGACTCCCGAGATCATCGAGAACAACTCCTATTCATGGGGAACTGCTGGAAAGGTCGGTGTGCTGTCCGCTGGGTGGACTTCCCGGGCAAGGGACTCCTGCCGGGGATATCCGATATCCTCGAGCTGCTGGAGACCGAGCCTCTCCAGAGCTCTTCGGAGCTGCTCGCGCGTCTTTGATGCGTGAGGTCGCACGCGCAACGATGCCGTAAATGAGCTGACGGCTGAGTCCCAGTCGCCAACACGCACTTGGGCCAATCCCAGGTTGTGCAGCGCTGCGCCGTTCTCGGGCTGTAATCGGACCAGCTGACTCAGCGGCGCGACGGCCTCGCCCGGATCGCCGTGGTCGAATAGAAACCGCCCCATCCCTTCCCAGGCGGCCGCATCTTCCGGAAATCGCTCGGCCGCGTCCTCAAGCAGGTGCCGTGCGCGCGGCAAATCACCGCGTAGCTCGGCCAGCCGTGCCTGCAGCTGTGCGATGTGGCACCCATCCTGCTCCTCGTTTTGCATCGTGGACAGTTCCAGTTGTGCCGACGTCAGACGCCCGCCATTTAACAAGGCCTCCACAAGTAACCGTCGCGTCGTCTGCGAGTCCGGCCGCTCGCCCAAGATTCGTCGCCACTGGATCTCGGCCAACTCTGGTCGGTTCATATCTGCATAGACGCAGGCCAGGTTGTGTCGTGCTTTGCACCCGAGAATACCCTGATCGACACTGGCGAAGTAGCGTCCGGAGCGTTTCGCGAGTGCCAATTGATACGCCTTGGCCGCCTCGTGCAGGCGTCCCGCTTCGTGCGCCAGCATGGCCTGACGGAAGAGCAGTTCCGGATCCTCCGGGAAACGCGACAAACCGTTCTGGCACACGCGCCATGCTTCCTCTTGCCGCGCAAGCTGATGCAGGCTCGCCGCCAGCAGGGCATATGCCTTGCGGAGATGAGATTCATGCGGCCCCGCGAGTTCAATGCCGCGCCGCAACCACTTCACCGCCTCCTCGTGCAGATCCATGTCGGCGTAGGTCATCCCCAGGTTGAACAGCACGAAAGGATGGTCCGGACGATCCTGGAGATCCAAATGCAGGATTCGCAAGTCGCGCTCGTGCTTGCGTCGTTGTCCTTCCGGCGACTGATCGCTGCCCGAGTGCACGACGAACAGATCGGTCCACGCCACTTCCGCTTGTTTGCGGCGAATCGCTGGCAGGATCTGTTCGTGAATGCGACCCTCGAACCGAAGATCCGGACAGTTGCGGAACAGCTTCACATGGTCTACCGCTGTAAAATCCGGGGAGCCATGAGCAGCGGGGCAGTGGACCTGAACCACATAGCCCCAGACGGCTGCGTCATGTGGCGCATCGACCAACGACCGCAGCTTTCTACCATTGTCCGCATCAATGGTGTCGTCCGCGTCCATCCAGAACACCCAATCCCCTCGGGCATAGCGGAGCGATTCGTTGCGGGCGGCGGAAAAGTCGTCGCACCACGGAGAGTGGAACAGCTGTGCGCCGAGGCGAGCGGCGATTTCGGGCGACTCGTCGACCGACCCCGTATCGACGACGATCATCTCATTGACCCAGGGCCGGATGCTGGTAAGGCAAGGCTCCAGCGTCCGACTCGCATCACGCACGATCATGCACAGCGAGAGGGACGTTTGTGAATCTTCCTGATCGGCCATACGTTTTCCTCAACTGACGATTGGGATTGTCGGTTGGTCTGATTCATCGTGGCTGCCTGCAACCGACTCGAAATGGACGCTGATCTGGGGCGCCGCTTCGTTTTCCAGGGGCGGAGAGCCAGGCTTGACGACAACGCGCTGGCACGCCTGATACTCTTCCGGCTGAGCGGTCGCCGCGCGCTGAATCGGGGATTCGACCAACTCCGCCAACAGCTTTCGCACAATACGCCCCCCCTCACGCCCCTCGGTCTTTTCGTTCCTGCGGTGGGATTCGTCGCTGATATACTCCAGGAGTTGGTCGTCAATGACGAGTTCTCTATGCCGTTTCTGACACCACGATTCCTGCATCTGGCGGATGTGTTTGCGGCAAATACCCTCCAAAGCCTCGCGGCCAAGTGGATTGAAGATGATGACTCGCTTGATTCTCGACAGGAACTCCGGCGGAAAGACCGGGCGGTTTGCCTTCGTATGCCGGATTTGCGCCAGGGTGTCCTTCATCCGCGTCGCCATCTCTTCCGGAGTTTTGCCTTGTTTGGCCATATCTGCCAGCATGCGTTGGCCCACGTTCGTCGTGAGGATGAAGACGGCCTTATCCGCGTAGGCCTTGACGCCTCGCTGATCGCAGATCCAGCCTTCATCAAAGAGATTGAGGAAGGGCTGCAAAACGTCCGGGTGTGCCTTGTCGGCTTCGTCCAGCAGAAAAACGCAGTAGGGATCGGCCAGCAGATCAGACACGATTCGTCCGCCCTGTTCGTGCCCGACGTAGCCGGGAGGTACACCAATGATCCCTGCCACGCTGTGTGATTCGATGAAATTGCCCAGCGTGTAGGTCCGCTGACGTTTGGAGCGGGAATAGAGCCGCGCCAGCGCTTTGGCCATCTCTGTTTTGCCGGTTCCGGTCTGGCCAATGAACAACATCACCGATGCTGGTTTGTCGGGATCCGTCAGGCCCGCTTTTATGAGTCCCAGTTCCGTGGCGACCTCCCGGACTGCCTGGGGTTGGCCGACGACGTCCAGGCCCAGAGTCTGTTCGTAATCGCCGTGTTGGGCAACACCTCGCAGAGTCTCTTCAGGTGCGCCACTCGCCCTCGAGACAACCCGCACCACATCGGCCACTTCCACCGTATCGCGACGGCTTCCGCGTTCTTGTCGCTCAAAGGCCAGATCCTCGCAGGCCTCACGCAGCATCTTGAGGGCTTTGGCTGGCAGGCGTTCATGTAGGATGTAAGCATCCGACAGGACAACCGCCTCACGGACGGACTCGGGACCGATCTGCAGTGAGTAGAGATGCCCCAGCCCTGCCGATAAGGTGGTTACCATGCGCTCTGCCGTTTCGACGTTTGGCTCCGGCACCGGCACGCACGCAAATATGTCGGTCATCTCTGCGTCGTCGGCAATCAGCTCTTCATACTCACGTGGGTCCAACAAGCCGATCAACTTGGACCGAAGCCTGGCACACGCTGATAACAGGATGTGTTTGTTCGTCTCACCACGCGCGCCGCGAAGTAAGGAGCCAAAACCGGCCACGCAGACAGCGAGGTTGCGTCGCTCGCTGATGAGCGCCAGGATCGACGCGAGCCGGCCGGCGCTCTGCTCTGGCGCCGTGTGGCGGCAATCGACAAGAATGAACTGCCAGTCGCGCAGCGTGCGGTACTGGCCGAAGGCGGCTCTGCGAGCCAAATCGGCCAGGAGTAGATCCCGGCCCACACCACGGTCACCCAGTAGCGCAACGTGCGAAACACGTCCGTAAAGCGTCCGCACGAGCAAATCAAAAACGGCTTCGTACTGTGGCTCACCTTCGAACACACCCGCGTCGCCAGGAGAAAACAACCGAGCCCGACCGGTTAGGTCCTCTAGTGGGCCGATGTCGCTGCCAAATGGCATCTGCCCTGGGGTTGATCTGCCCGCCGTGGAGCCTCGGGAACTGTCACCGCTGTTGCCGTCCATAACTCGCGCCTTCCGTCGTTTTCCAGTTCGTAAACTCAGAGGCTTCCCACGCCCAGCCAGCCAACGTGTCGGTTCCCACAGCGGTTACGTCTTTCCCGGTTCTCCAGGCTGCCGGCCGAACTGCCGCAGCCGGCTGTGGATCTCTGCCAACTGTGACTCGATGGCGTCGAGTCTTGTCGCGTGAACCGCACACATCGGTTGGCGGCGCTCGTTGTCGTCGATCAACTTGTCGACTTTTCCTGCCAAGCTTTCGATCGTGGCCGTCAGGACCGCCAGTTTGGCATGCACCATCAGCATCCAAGGGGTCAAGGCCAGCAGGCCCGATACGATCACCCCAATCACAATGCCCCACTCTTCGGCATTCACTCATGCTCCCTTGTCACGAAGTTCGTGCGGCTTTCCACCCAGTCAGTGCCTGTCGCACAATGTTGTCCCGATCGCGGAATAGCGATTGCTGGTGAGGGAGGCAATACGCACACTCAGGCAGCGGAACGACCCTCTGCACGCGGAACCTGCCCACTCCGTCTGTTAGCTCCGTGCAACGTGGTTTCCAGAGACACTTCTTCCCAGCGAACCGGTGCTGTGTCACGCTGACGAATTGGGATGGCCGCGCTCACCCGAGTGTAGGAATCCCGCCATCTGGCGACGGTAGCCACCGCATAATCAAAGATTGACATAGCACTGGGTTGTTGCCACAGTCTCGATGCGGCTACTAACGACGCAGGAGCATCCACCGCCCCCGTGTGGATCGGTTTGGAGAGGGCTGCAATTGACAGCTTCCTCCACGTCCCGAACACGCCGGCCCATGCGTCGGCGGGACGGTTGTTGGCTGCCTCTCGGTGCTAGTTGGAGCCGACGAGACAGGGACTCGCGGCCGCACGTGAGTCTGGTCAACATGGTTGTTCCCGGCGTCTCGTGCAGCTTGAATGCCGAGTAAGTCATTCGTCACAATTTCCGGAGATGTTACCGCGGCAACCGCGGTGCTTAGCAGACAGATCAACGCGTAAGAGTTCATCGCGTTCCCCTAGATAACGGAGTTGTCAATGGGCTGTGCCGGAAAGCCGTCCGTATTGGAAAACACCCACGTTCCCTCCTGCTTCACGGCGCGCCACGTATCGCTCTCGGTCAGCGCGAACATCCCTTGGCCCCATGGTTTCCACTCTTCTGGAATGGCGGTCACTTGGTTCCACTTCCCCCAGCTCTGATCCCAGAAGTAGACCGCTTCTCCGAACTGGCGGCGTGTTTCCGGCCGATCGTCATAACCGCAAATCTGCATGTCGTGAGACCAGCTTCCCTGAAGTCGACTGACCGGGTCTCCGTAGTCGCTCACGCCGATTCCGCTACCACAGTGCACCCCATAACCATTCCACAGCAGGTCCTTGAGCTCTTCCATGCCGGCAACGAGAGACGTCGTGCGGGGACCGTACTTCGCCGTAACCAGTCGCAAATCCTCAGGGACTCCCGATCGTCCGTTCCGGATGCCCCAGGTGACGTACTGGTCATAGTCGCGGAAGTCGTAGGTCCCTTCGTTCGTTTGGTATACTTGTTCCAGGACGATTCCGATGTGCACGTGGTAGTGCGAGAGGCGAGCCGGGGAAGCGCCTTCCCCGGTGTGCCCACGTCCCGAGTAGATGCCGCACGTAGCCTGGCGTTTCAAGTAGGCTTCCGGTTCGTGCCGTCCCAGGATATCGAACGACCGCGCAGTATCGCTTGCCCCGCGGACGCCCCAGGAGACGCAGTCTCCGGTGCGCTGCGCGCCGCGCATGGCGGCGGCTGGGTCCAGCTTCAAATAGTGATGCCACGGTGTACAGAGCCGATCGGCTCCGCTACCGCAGATCTGATGGCCGGAGCCTCCGACACCGAACACAGGGATTGGCAATTCCGTCATCACCGCGTCCAGGTCGTAGGCTCCGGCTCGTCGAGCCCACCAGGGTGAGCAATCGTCCTTCGGCACAAAGCAGCCGAACACGATTCCAGTGGAGTATTTTCGCAGCAGGTCGCGGGGCCAAAGGATGCCTCCTGCGCTTGAGGCAAACCTGTAATACGGGTTATGAATCGGCCGGATCATGATCGACTCCTGAGGTGCGGTTGCGATTCAGGCGAGCCAATTGGCGTCGGTTTGGATTTCGCCTAGTATCTGCTGGACGCGGGCTGGCGTGACCTCGCCCGCACGTTGAATGAGGCAGTTGCTCACTGCGCCCGAGTCGTCACGCCAGCGCCGTTGCGCCGCTCCGTCCAAGATGTCCTTGGTGATGTTCCTGACGCGGACGCGCTGCCAGAATGTGGGAGCGGCAATGGAAGAACAGAGACGCGGACTCGATCGCTCTGGACATCTCTCGATGATCTTCAGTACGATTTGTCCGATCAGCTCTATCAGCGCTAGGATGTCCGTCACCGAATAGCCCGAGACTTGTGTTGGACAACTAGCGGTCATGCCCGTCGCAGACCGCAGCTTCGCCAGGTCGACCTGCAAATGGCTGGCCACTACTTCCTCGCAGAACTGCTCCAGCTCCGTCTTGGGCGGCAATAGCGGTGAGTTCTGATTCGCCAGGGAACGCTCCTCGTCCGACCCGCACCCACTTGGATTCGTTGCCATCACAATTCCCCTCATTTCTTTGAGTGTCATAGAACAAGGATGTCTCAGTGCGAGACTGACGCTTTTAGTCCTTTCGCCGTTTCTCGGAACGCTTCGCCATACTGCACGACGGTCTTCAGTGCCTCTTCAGAATCTGACACTGCGTTCAGATCGTCTGCCTTCCTTTTCCACTGAGCGAAGAACGCCTGCCACGCCAGAGCATCGCCCGGGTGTTCACTGTCAACGTACTTGAGAGTCTTCCGGTTTCTGGACTGGAGGGCCACGATCGCCTGCTGAACGGCTTCCCGTCCGGTGGACTCGTCATAGATGCCGGCATCTATGGAAGCGGCCACCGCTTCGAAGTTGTCGCCTAAGGGACTCGCGTAGTGCCGCATATCGACGGGCACAAGTTCCGTGAGCCATCGATACGAGTCCTTGGCGAATCCCCATCGTCCATCGGGAACATCTGGGTCCGGCGGCTCGGGGGCCTTGCCGACACGCACCCGGTGCTCCGCCATGTCGACCGACGGGAGTCCGCCCTCGGGGCAGGATGCAACCACCAGAACAAAGATGTATTCCTGTGCGGTGCCAGCGGCAAATGCTAGCTTCCTTCCGTCGTCCACGGCGAGGAATGTCTTATGCGAATTGACCAACACCCAGTGAAAACTGTCGCCTTGGCTCTGAGTCGCGTCCAGTACCAGCAAGTCCCCCGTCTCTACCGACGTCGGCCCCAAAATAACGGCCTTGGCGTCTTGTCCGCTGCCCGTGGTTTGATGGCACATGCATGCCGCGAGGAACACCACCCAGCAGAGCCTGTTCATGGTTTCGCTCCTAAGCAATTTCCTTGGTCCGAGCAACTTAATCTGACGCACACAACCGGTCCTGTAATCCGGGTGAGTCTCGCCTGCAATCCATGAAACTCAGAAGCCGGACGAGCCGACAGCGTCTGTCTTGATTGACCGTTTTGACGCCCGGTGACACTCGGTGTTTTCACATCAAGAGCAGCCCTTTGGCCTTCTGTTAAATAAGAGCGTCCGAAAACGCGGTTAATGACAAAGGGACGCTGTTTTTTTTGGGGAATCGCTCCAAAAAGAAGTTGCGTCCGGTGTCCTGCCATGTCGTCCCAGTGGACACTCTGCAGTGAATTACCTTCCTACAGCGTGTGTGCTGGACTCGAGTGACAAGATGATCGCTGTCGTGTGGTAACGATGTAGCAATAGTGTGATTTGCTGCGGGAAATGAACTCAGCCGGCGAGAGAAGGAGCGTAGGATACGCGGCGGCGACGCGCGAGGCGAGGCGACATCTCTGGACTACGGCGCGCATCTGTTGAATAATATGCCAGCGATCATGCCAGCGCTCGCGAGGGGCGCTTTCAAACCAGTGCAGCCCAGACTGCCTACCTTGTGGATCCCTTCTCTTCTGAGAACACGCGACGATCACGCCGATCGGCCAATCTCGTCGCACGGATGTCACTATCGCCGATCTTGAACACATACTAATAGATAGGGGTCAGGGACCGACATAGCTTGGAGGCACCTGGCAGACGCGTCATAGCCGCGATCCGCCGCACCGCGAGTATGGAGGGTGTTTCATGGCATGTGATCGTGAGAATCAAGACGACCATTTGAGGAATCAGGTATCGGAACTCCTGGCTGCAATTGTCACCGGCAGCAGGGAAACAAGGTCCTTGGCCTGCGAGTCTTTAAGTCGCCTGCTGGTCAGCAAAGACGCCGTTGTCTCCTTGCTACGGCGAGAACGTGCAGTCGGCCAGGAGTCGGTTTTCCTTGGGTCACTGCGGCTGGATGCGGCGCGCGAGGCGGTGACTTGTGCCGTGGCAGAGTTGTTTTCCCGGATCGACGCGACACACGGACGTAGGGAGGCGTCTATGTCGGCCGAGTGGTTTATACACCGCGTCGGCGAGCTGAGTCTGGGGATCGCCAACGCCATGGACCAACCGCGAACCGGCAGCGTGATGCATCTTTTTGATGGGGGGCTCTACGAGCGCGGCCGGCGGTCTTCTTCGGAGGAACAGATGATCAGTCTGTTCGACGAAGCTGCCGCTTCTCCAGATGAGTTCCTGCGAGAGAAGGCTTTTGAACGCTTGTGGAATTGGTCCCGCCAGCTTGCTTTGTCCCAATGCCGCGATCCACACGTCGCAGATGACGTCGCTACCGAGGCAGTGCTGAGATTGTTGCGGCATGCCAGATCCATCCGGGGCGCGAATCATCCCTACTCCGGAATCGATGTTGCACGACGCGTCCGCACGATGATTCTGGGACCATTCCGCACGAGCCGCAGGAAATGGCGCGGGTTGGTCGCCAGCGTCATGGCCCGGCGCGAACGCCCGTTCCGAGACGTGAACCTGACGGAAGATGAGGTGGCAGGAGCCATTGACGATCACACGACGGGTATCCGCCAGGGGCCTCACGCTTTTCTTGCGTCGTCCGGTGACATCTCCCTGTTGTTTCACCAGGCGATGCGAGAGCATCTTGGCCAGTGCCGTGAACAGTTATGCGATTGCGTGGCACGGCAAGTGTTGGGAGAGCGGGCTCAGAGGACACTGGAGACTATCCTGGATGTCTTGGCGCGTCGTGTATCCGTGGCGCAGTACAATGGCCAGCGCGCTGCCTCGTTTGTGGTGGTGGAAAGCATCACCCGCTGGAATGTCGACCCCAGTCAAGCTCTGCCTGCCCTACAGCAGGTTCTCCCAATCAAACGCCCGCGAGCGATTGCCCGACGCCTCCGGCACATCCGGGACCAGTTGTTGATTACCGGCCTCGTCGATCGACACTTGGCTCCGCGCACCGCGCGGCCTGGAGACCTGTTCTCGATGCTCGAGAATCTTGACGCCCGATGCAGACTTCCCGAATTAATGGGCCATCGCCGTCAGCAACAGACAATTTCCGGTGTTGTGACCTTCTGGAGAAGTTCTCTGGAACAACTGGTGGACTCGCTCGATGGCCGTGCCATCGCCGTAACCCTGCCACCGCTGCTTGTGGCGAATCAGCGCCTGAGCGTGAGTCCTGACGTGCTGGATGCCATGGAGAAACAGCTCCACATCAATAGAAACGCGGCACACAACGCGGTCAAGCGGCACTTGAGTATGCTGACAGACTGGGGCATGGTGCAAGAGATCGAGGATTCTGACGCGTCGGATTGAATCTTTTTTCGTTGCCGGTCCACAATGGAGTGGCGGCGCAGGTTGGGCCGCGCCCAACACCGAGCTACGTCCGCTGGCTGTTGCGAGGCTTCGCATGGGGCACGATTGCTATGTGAGCCGCGGGGCAACAACACTGTTCCCGCTGCCTGGAGAAGCGTACAATGACCTCATGTCATGAATGAGTCGGGGGGCTGGTCTGCTTGAGTGGTCGGGGGGTGGTGTCGAGCAGAACCGCCGCAAGCAGGGCACATCGTGTTCCACACTCCTCCATGATCGGCTACCTCAGGGCAGGGCGTCCAGTACTCACAGCCTGAATAGCATCCCCGGCGCCATCGGCGGTTGCAACGGCAAAGAACGAGCTTAAAACGTGGGGCAGTACGAAGGATTCTAGGATGGAGGCCTGTGACTCCCTATCATGCTCGGAGGTGCGGAAATTGCTGGGTCCCATGTGCAGTGACCGGTTGGAGCCCGCTCAGTACCTGCGAGTGAAGCATCATTTGCGCCACTGCGCCGAGTGTCGCCAGGCCTTCTTTCGCTTGGCAGCCAGGGAATTCTTCGCTCATCAAGGCGATGCGACGCCAGCATGTTCCAGGAATGCTTAGACTGGGACTCCTGCTCTGTTCTTTTTTTGACAACTAATTCTGCGGCGTTTGGTGGCGATCGGCCCTCCGCAGAAATAGGGTCGAACTGCGCCCAGATAGACAGACACATTCGTTCGCCTGCCAGTCTTGCCCCGATCCGTGGCTGCCGCTTTCACCCGATCGATAACGGATAAGGGAGAATATCGGCAAATGGGGCGTGGAAGTACTGCCAACAGGGTGCAAAGGTAGGCCGGTAGTTGGCTGCGGACACTCCAGCGGCGAGTGAAGCACGGGTGCCTCGGACGAAAAGTCCTAGCCGGTAATTGCGCATGCTGCGCGAAATGGGACGAGCTAGTGCCGACAGTCGACAAGGACGGGCCAGCATTTCGACGGCAATTGGCCAAAGTCCGTCCGGGCCGGTGCCTTAAATTCTCTCGAAAATTCATCGTCTTCGTCACAAGGTGGGATTTTGCGCGCCCTTTAGTTAGTAGCGGGGCGTGTCGGCTCAGTGGAGCTGCGGCAGCGGCCGCGTACGAGGACGAAGATCTCTGGTGATGCGGGAGAAGCGGCGATGGCATGCGGAGCGCTCTTTCAGTGCGGGGTGGGTTTTCTCTCGGTCGATGCGCCGTACCTGGGACTGCCGGGCGTGGATCAGGATCCCCACGGCTGCTGCGACCAGCGTCCACCGGGCGAGCTGCAGCCG
>JBGSHS010000355.1:0-11597 GCA_041752115.1 Pirellulaceae bacterium
CCAGGCGTTGCTGCGCAGCGTCCGGGTGCGAGTCCAGCGCGTCGCGCTGACGATCCCACTGGGCAATCTGCCGCTCGACGCGTCGTACATCCGAGGGCGCTGCCGCTCGCGTGACCGTCGAGCGGATCACCGGCGTCGTGGTCAGAAATCGAGGATCGTCACGCAGGGTCGGCATCAGTCGGGGAGCGGCAAACGGTATCAGGAAGAACGCCAGCGTACAGAACACCACGCTTCCCCAGGCTGCCGGCGTCGTTGCGCGTCGCCAGTACATTCCGATCCAGAACGGCGCAGCAAACAACACGGGAAAGACCCAGACCAGTTTGAGTTGCTCGAAGACATCCATTTTGGACAGCGACAAGGTCACGGCGCCGAAGATTACCAGGCCGCCGGTGATACGCCCCAACAGCACATACTCCCGCTCCGAAGCACGTGGATTGATGTACGGTGCGTAGAGATTCCGTACGACCAGCGCCGACCCGATGATCATGTAAGCGTCGGCCGAACTCATCAACGCCGCCAACAGGCAGGCCAGCATCAGGCCAGTCAATCCGGGACCGAGTAGTTCACGCGACGCAAAGCCCCAGGTCTTCTGCGGGTCCCGGATCAGTTCCGGATCGTCAGCAAACAGGGCCAAGGCAATCAGAGCCGTAAATGCCCAGCCGACCGTGCAGAGTCGTTTCAGGAAATTGCCCATCACCAGTCCCACGCGGGCGTTCATTTCGGTCTTGGCCGAGCCGCCGCCGGTGGCAATGAAATGGGGCTGCACGACCACCCCGACCAGGCTGATAATCACGACCGCCACAATGCGGTGCAGCGGGAACTCGCTGGCCACACTCGAGCCGGTCAGGGTGAAGCAACTGGCGGGCAACTGCTCATGTATGATGCGGAAGCCGGCCAGCAGACCGTCCTGCTGTGGATCTCCAAACCGCTCCACCAACTCACTCAAGCCAAAAGGGATCAGCAGCACGGACAAGAGGATGATGCAGCCACCCTGAATCAGGTCGGTGTAGTAGGCCGCACGAAGTCCGCCAGCGAGACCATAGATCAACACCACCACCCCCACGATCGGAACGAGCAGGTATTCGATTCCGTAAACTCGACCTGCCACCTCAAAGGAACTGAATCCCAGCAAGGGTGCAGCGACCACGCCAATGGCCGAGAACATCATCGATCCATAGACCATGAAGAAGAGCAGGCCGAACAGGCAATACGCTGCCCCTAACGCCCGCGATTCATAGCGTTCTACGAACCAGTCGCCGAGTGTCAGGTGGCGCATGCGGCGGTACCAGACGCCGGTGATCCAGTAGAACGGCGTGACGAACAGCCACGACATGATGCTCCACATGCCGCTCATGCCGCTGGTGAACGTCGTCCGTCCGATATTGACTGGATCACTGGACCCCGTGCCTGCTCCGAACGCGGCAAACGTCTGCAGCAGCTTGCCGAACGAGCGGCCCCCCATGAAGTAGTCTTCCTGGGCCTTGGTGCGACGGGCGCTCCAGACGCCGATTGCAATCATGATGCCGAAGTAGGCGGCCAGTACGAGGTAGTCTAACCAGTGCATCAATCGGTCCTTCTGCAACCGCGTGGAGTGTTGAGTCCATCGATGCCGGTGACGCGGAGTCAACCTGGTCGCGGATGGGGCCTGTTCACAATGCCACGAGTGGCCAACGGCTGCCCCAGCCGAACGACCGCCGGCGACAGGATCCCTCCCCCGCACCGGACCGCGACGCGGTCGGATGCCGGCGCCGCGGGGTGCCGCACCATGCGTGGCTCTCATTGTAGGCAGCTGCCTTGCCGCGGGAAATCACGCCACTGCACATCATGCCACTGATTCCTTCGCGCCGACGGACTTGGTATGCTACCGAGTCAGATCCAGGCGGCCAGCCGAAGGTACCATCCAGGCGAGGAGAGATAGATCATGGTAGTTGTCGAGTCGTACTTGGTAGCGGTGTTCATGTGCATCATCACGATGCTGTGCTGGGGCTCCTGGGCCAACATGCAGAAGCTGGCCAGCAAAGAATGGCGTTTTCAGCTGTTCTACTGGGACTACTGCATCGGCGTGCTGCTGCTGACAGTGCTGTTTGCCTTCACACTCGGCAGCATGGGCTCGACGGGCCGCGGTTTTCTCGAGGACCTGGGGCAGGCGAATGCGAAGTATATCGGCTATGCGATCCTTGGTGGAATCGTGTTCAACATTGCCAACATCCTGCTCGTCGCCGCCATTGACATCGCGGGGATGGCTGTGGCGTTTCCGATCGGGATCGGCCTGGCCCTGGTGATCGGAGTCATCACCACCTACGTGGCCAAGCCCAGCGGAAATGCCGCGATCCTGTTCGCCGGCGTCGCCTGTGTGGCCGTTGCCATTGTCGTTGATTCCCTCGCGTATCGCCGACTGCCAACCAAGGGACAGCGGACCACGGTCAAAGGGATTGTGTTGTCGATTCTGTGCGGCATTCTGATGGGCCAGTTCTTCCAGTTCGTGGCCCGCTCGATGCCGGAAAAGCTCAAGGAGATCAGTCTTCCTGAGAATGCCGGCATGCTCACTCCGTACAGCGCCCTGGTGTTCTTTGCGGTGGGATTGTTCTTGTCGAGTTTCGTCTTCAACGTGGCCGTGATGATGAAGCCCTTCGTGGGTGAGCCGGTGCCGCTGAAGGACTATTTCACCAAAGGGAACTTCCGTCTGCATCTGGTGGGGATTCTCGGTGGCATGATCTGGGGCGTCGGAATGTCGTTCTCGATCATCGCCGGCGACACAGCCGGCTATGCGATCTCCTACGGCTTGGGACAGGGTGCCACGATGGTCGCGGCTTTCTGGGGAGTGTTTATCTGGCGTGAGTTCCGCACGGCTCCGGCAGGAACGAACAAACTCCTGACCTTGATGTTCGCGCTGTTCGTCGTGGGACTGGGACTGATTGTGTACGCTAACGCGCCGAGCGGAAAAGCGGTTGAGCAGCCGGGCGTTCAGCAGGTCGAATCGCTTCCATCGTAGAACCAACGAGGAGACTCCACCAATGGCCGGTAAGATCGTCGTCGTCGGCAGTTCCAACACCGACATGATTCTGCAGATGGACCACATTCCGCGTCCGGGTGAGACGATTCTGGGCGGGCAGTTTTCGATGGCTGCGGGAGGCAAAGGGGCCAATCAGGCTGTGGCGGCTGCCCGCGCTGGTGGCCACGTCTCGTTTCTGGCTCGGGTCGGCAACGACATGTTCGGCCAGCAGGCGATTGCCGGCTTTCGCCAGGACGGTATCGACGTACAACATGTGATCGCCGACCCGCAAGCCCCGTCGGGTGTGGCGCTGATCTTCGTGGCGGCGGACGGCGAGAACAGCATTGGTGTCGCCTCGGGTGCCAATGCCTGCCTGTCGCCCCAGGATGTGCAGCAGGCGGCCGAGTTGCTTGCCGAAGCCGAGACGCTGGTGATGCAGCTGGAAACGCCGCTGGAGACGGTGCTGGCTGCCGCCGAAATCGCCGCTCAACGTGGCGTCACCGTGATCCTCAATCCTGCGCCGGCTCAGCCGCTGAGTGATGCACTGCTGCGCTGCGTGTCGATTCTCACTCCCAATGAAAGCGAAGCCCAACTGCTCACGGGCATCGAAGTGGCTGACGAGCAGGGAGCCGCCGCAGCTGCCCGGGCATTGCACTCCAAGGGTGTGGCCACCGTGATCGTGACACTGGGGGCACGCGGCGCATTGGTCTCCACCGCCGAGCTTGCGACGCTCGTGCCGGCCTTCCCCGTCACGCCGGTGGATACCACGGCGGCAGGTGACGTCTTCAACGGCTCGTTGGCCGTGGCACTGTCGGAAGGGAGGCCGTTGCTGGAATCCGTCCGCTTCGCCAGCGCCGCCGCTGCCCTGTCGGTCACCAAACTGGGCGCTCAGCCATCCGCGCCCCGCCGCAGCGAGATCGAAGCCATGTTGAAGTGAGCAAGGCACTTGCGCGGGACAACCGGTCGGGCGATTAGAGATCCGGTAGCTTGTTCCCTGGGAGACGTTCAGCCGTATCTGACAGCGGCTTGGCACTCCGCGGAGAACCGCAGAGTATCGAACAAGCAGTGCAGAATAAGGAAGAGTGAGCACCGCGCGAGGGACGCAACCAAGGATTGCGGTGGGCGATCAGATGTACTTGCTCCACTTGGACATTGGCCATTCCCTGTTCGATATTCCGCGGTTGGGCCGCCTCGGTCATCGCAGCCACCCGCGGCTACCCCTCGTTCCGCGCCGGTCGCAGAGGTCCACTTACCCAACGCCAGTCGTTTCGACACAATAAGGGCCGGCATCGGTGCGACCGTCGGGGTTGGGGAGGATTTATGGCCGTTGACAAGTCCGGAGCGCGTGTGCGGGAGATGTTCGGTGCGATCGCTCCCCAATACGACCGGATGAACCACCTGCTTTCCATGAATGTGGACCGCTATTGGCGATGGCGCACCGTCCGGATGACGCGTCCGCAAGGGGCCGCGCCCATTCTGGATGTCTGCACCGGCACCGGCGATCTGGCGCTGGCGTTCCTCAAACGGACCAAGGGCGCGACGCCGATCGTGGCGGCCGACTTCTGCCGCGAGATGCTCGAGATCGGTCAGCGCAAGTGGGAACAATCGGGCCGAGGCGGACAGATCACGTTTGTGGAAGCTGATGCGCAGCAGCTGCCATTTTCGTCGGACCTGTTTCAGGTGGTCAGTGTGGCGTTTGGACTGCGCAACGTTGCCGATACCGATCAGGGCCTGCGCGAGATGGCCCGTGTCTGTCGCCCGCAAGGACGCGTGGCCGTGCTGGAGTTCTCGCTGCCCCGACGCCAGCCGATGAAATCGCTCTACGGTTGGTACTTTCGCCATGTCCTGCCGCGACTGGGACAATGGCTGGCCCGCAACGAACATGAGGCCTACAGCTATTTGCCGGAAAGCGTGAGCGAATTTCCCGAAGGGCCGGCCCTGGTGGCTCGCATGGAGGCCGCTGGCTTGCACAGCGTACAGTTTCATCCGCTGACCGGCGGAATCGCCACGCTCTACATCGGCGTGAAGTAGTGGCTCAGCGGGGGGCGTTACGACAGCAGGCGAACAACGGCAGGCAAGAGACAAGATGAGGTGTGGCCGGCATGTGGACTCGTTTGCGGCAACTGCTCGAGATGATTCGATTCAGCCATACGATTTTCGCGCTGCCGTTCGCGCTGATGGCGGCCGTGATGGCGTGGAGCGTACCGACGACTGCCGGAGATCGCATCCCGTTTCGCGGAAAAGACCTGCTGGGCATCCTCGTCTGTATGGTCTGTGCCCGGAGCGCCGCGATGGCTTTCAATCGTCTGGCCGATCGGGAACTGGACAGCCGGAATCCCCGCACGCACCTGCGTCACTTGCCCGCCGGCCTGCTGAGCGTATCGAGTGTTGTGGCGTTTACCGCGCTCGCGTCGACTGGGTTTGTCCTGGCCACATTCCTCTTTCTCCCCAATCGACTGCCCCTCTACCTGTCATTGCCGGTCCTGGCGTTTCTGTGCGGTTACAGCTATGCCAAGCGTTTCACGGCGCTGGCTCACATCTGGCTTGGAGCGGCCCTGATGCTGGCCCCGGTCTCCGCTTGGATTGCACTGCGCGGAGCGGTCGTGGTCGATGCGCCGCTCGATATCCTGCCCGCCCTGATCCTGGGACTGGCGGTGCTGGCGTGGGTTGCCGGTTTCGACATGATCTATGCCTGCCAGGATGTGGAGTTTGACGTGCAGGCCAGATTGCACAGCGTGCCGGCACGCTTCGGCGTGTTGTTTGCGCTACGAGCCGCCGCCGTCAGCCATTTCGTAATGGTCGCATTACTCTGCCTGCTCCCCTGGGTCGGTTCGCTGGGGGGACCGCCACTCATGCTGGGATGGATCTACTGGACCAGCCTCGGCGCGGTCGCCCTGCTCCTGCTGTACGAGCACTCTCTCGTGAGGCCCGACGACCTGTCGCGCGTGAACCTGGCGTTCTTTCATGTGAACGCCCTGATCAGCATCGGTCTGTTTCTGATTGTCACGGTTGATCTGCTCTGGCACGCACGCTGAATTGACGTTCGTCCACTGCAGATTCGTCATTGCCCATTCGTCATTCGTCATTCGTCATTGCCTCAGCGGGTTGCGTGACGCACGGAGAATTGCGAGCGGTGTTCTCTGGTTTTCGGAGTCTGGTCGGGGTGCAAGGCCGGTGTGGATGACCGGCCCGTGCCAACTCACAGCACCTGTGGGGGTCCGATTGTGCGGAGCGACTGTCCAAATCAGCGCGGTCTCACCGATGGAAGTGGGGGGCGTAACGTTGGCCGCTGGCTTCTTTCTGATGCACGAGGGCAGGAACGTGTTACAGTTTCTCAGAGACGTGGTTGCGAAGCTGATTCGCAGTCGCTGTGAGTGCGGTGACATGCGACGCCTAACCCCGAGGTGCAGAGCGATGATGAGGATGCTGTCGATCGTAGTGATTGTGCTGGGCTTGTCGGGCGTCGGTTGTTCGTCTCGCACGTCGCATGATGCGAGTTCACCGCAGCCTGAGCGGCCGACTGAGCCAGCGAAGGTGTCCGATGCGTCGACGGCTCCCGCGGCGGCCACATCGGCCGAGCAGGCGCCGGCACAGGAGAGTGCGCCGGCTGAAGAGACCATGACCGGTTCATCGACGGCACCAGTCGCCGGTCAGGCAGGTCCAACTGCCCAAGCATCCGCTTCGGGAGCGGCGCTCGATCCGGCCGTGCAAGCACAAATCGGCCAGTGGCTCGACCAGATGGCCAGTGAAGCGGAGGTAGAACGTCGTGCGGCCTCCGACGCTTTGAGCGAACAGGGGGAAGCCGCCGTTCCCTACTTGGTGTGGGGGCTGCGCGAGGGGACGCAGCGGCAGAAGTGTGGGGCCGCCACCTACTTGATTGGACGCGTGGGGCCGCGCGATGAGCCGGTGGTCCGTGCGTTGATTGACGCCCTCACCCATGCTGATGTACCAGTTCAACGATTAGCTCTTCAGGCCGTCGAACGTCTGTCGCAAGAACAGTTGCGCGAAGCGCTCCCGGCACTGGACGTGGTGGCACGGGAGCCCGAGTTGGGGGAAGCGTACCGCAGTCGAGCCGTGCGGGCGATCGCGAAACTGGGGCCGGATGGTGCGCCCGCTTTGGAGACGCTCGAGACCCTGGCTCAAGAGGGTGACGATCTGAATGTGCGTCGCGCGTGCTACTTTGCCATCACGAAAGTTGCTCCCGCGACGGCAGCGGAAGCGTTCTTCCAAAAGCAGTTGACCAGTGATATTCCCGCCGATCTGCGTCGCCTGTCGGCCAAGTGGCTGGGTACGGTTACGCGGAGCGAAGCCTCGCTCGAGGGTCTGGTGAAGGCGTTGGGAGATCCGGACGAGTCGGTGCGATTGGAGGCAGGGGATGCTCTGGTCGCCATTGGCAAGCCGGCCGTCAAGCCGTTAATTGAGGCTCTCGATTCGGCCGACGTGGTGGTGCGCCGTCACGCCGTGCTGACACTCGGCAAGATGGGCTACTTCGCAAATCAGGCGATCGGCCCTCTCGAAGCGCGACTCAACGATGCTGATCCCCAGGTGCGAGAGCTGGCGGCGGCCGCCCTGCAACTCATCAAGACGCAGTAGCTTCTGTCGTGTGGCACTGGCTTTGCCAATGTAGCGGCGCGTCGCCGCCCGGCGTCATGCTCGCTGGCCACGCTGCCACCCTGCCGGATCGTGCACAGCCCGCCGTCGTGGAGCAGTTGCGGCGAGTCGCGAGGGGCGGGGATATCCCTTGGTGCTTCGCCGTGCGGCGGACCGTCTTCCGAGTCGACTGTTCTGTGAACGCGGGACATCGTTACCTCATCGTGTCAATGTGCGGACCGGACAATGGGGGATTATGCTGCCGGACCGCGTCCCATAATGCCGCACACGCTCTCCCAGCCATCCGTCGCAACGTAGAAAGCGACAAGACCTTTTGTCGACCAGCAGGCGGCGACGCACCTGCGCGTTAGGCCGCCGGAGAAGGGAAGAATAAACGAACTAGGCTATTCGAGGGGGATCGCAAAGCTGGCTGTCTGCGGATTATGCCGCCGGAATAACGCCGCAGAGTCCACTACAACCAACGGCCGCAAATGATTGACTTGCTGATACTTCGGGCCTAGATTCAGGTCTGTTTCTACGACGTGTTATACCGTCGGCGTTGCCGTCATAACGTAATACGATCAGGCTTCCTCGACGGCATAATTGCAAAGTTCGCTGGCAAAGAGAGATCGCATGTCTGTCGAAAATTTCCTGTCGCACATAGCGCACAATTCGCCCACGTTCAGATGTTACGCGTGCGGTGACAAACAAGAATCGTTGAACCTCACTGCGCGGCTCGCCCATACTCGCAATCCGCCTGCGACCGGCGATGAATTAGAGCAACTCCGCGACTGGCTGAATTCGCACGCTGGCGATTTCGTCAGGCTTTATTCGCAGCACAACGGCCTCAGCATTTACGAGGATACGGTTGGTGACGCAGCGGGAATCGCGCTTTACCCGGTTGCGGACTGGCCCGACCAGACTGAAGAAATGAAAAGCCAATTTGAGGCAATGGGTGTTGAACCGGAAGACCAACCGGCTGGTGTCATTGATTCTCTCGCCTTTGGCGAAATCCCACATTCGGAAAACGATTTCACGGTGAAACTCTCCGGCCCACATGCCGGCAAAATTTTCTATGCCGATCACGATGACTTCAGTGATGACCCATTTGCAGACTCGTTCGCGGATTTCCTTGCTCGAATCGTCGATGATCCGCCCAAGTTTCTGTACGACGTCGGCTGCTATACGCGATATTCGGACGGTAAGACCTCAACCCAGTGGATACCGAAGGAGTACGCCAACGGCAACGCGTAATATCCAGCGAACCATCGCATGCACGGGAGCGGCGGTGGCAAGCGGATCTTAAAGTCAACGTCAACTCCCGCCACCCCGTGATGCGTGTCGTTCGCCTGACCTGGAGGGAAATGTTCCATGGCATGTCGAGGTGTCCATTTCGCGATCACGAGTGACCTAGCCGACCGACTTCTCGCCGCTGAGGGCGACGACGAACTCATGGAGATCGTCGAAGAAATCGAAGAAGCCTGGGACTCCGAGAATCTCGTCGAATCGGACAAAGCTTGGGATGCCATGCACCGCTGTCTCACGGATGGGAATCTCGGTCATGGGAATGGGCCTTACCCCTTGAACCACACCGTATTGGGCCCACGGCAGTTGCACCAGGGTGAGGACTACATCGTGTCCCTTGTCTCGCCAAAGGAAGTGCGGGACGTGGCGAAGGCACTTCGGGGGATCACGGAGGAATCCTTCCGGTCCCTCTACTCAACGGTGCTTCCGAAAGACTACGCGCCCGAGTACGGACCGGAGGATCTTGAGTACACGTGGTCCAACTTGGAGTCCGTGAAGGACCTCTTCGAGAAGGCCGCCGCCGACGGACGTTCGATGGTCTTCACCGTTGACCAGTAGGCGACGCGCAGGCGAACAAGCCGATGAAGCTGCCGATCCGGCCGCAGGGACATTGGTGTAGCATCAAGCATGCAACTCGGCGGCCGGCTCGCAGCTTATCGGCAAACCGTTACACAGGAAGCGGTTGGGGGCCGTCGGCGTGGGCAGAATCACGACGCGATGGCGGTCACTGGACCCCGAGACGATCTTTCGGATTCTCGCCCCGTGTTCAAACGCGTGCCGCAAAGCTCGTCCTGACCGCTCAGGACTAACATTCCGCACAACGAGCCTGGCATCGCAACGCGGCAGCGGCCGCATGAATCGTCCACGTGCGCCGGGAATCGCTCTCTGCGGCACAAAATCTCTTTCCGCCCCACGCCCAAAACGCCATAATGAGAGCACGTCCCATGGGCGTTTCACAGCGTGACTATGCACCCCAGGGGGACGAAGTCCAGGCACAAGACCTGGATCATCGCGTTGGGTCGAACACCTGGATACTGATTGGATGGCGCCCCGTTGCCAATGGAGCGCCGATGGTGTGTAACCAACGGATCCACGCGAGCCGGAATCGGCCGGTCGGCTCGCTTCGCTCGGCAACGCTTTCTCCCGGCCGCGTGATTCTGGTCGCTCCCGATGGTCCAGAAGCGAGATACTTTACGCGTCAACTAATTTAATAGCCGATGCTTCTGTACTAGGTGATCCGGAGGGAATTGGCTAGTATATCTCACGCAAAGGCGCGAAGGCGCAAAGTTGCCATGGTGAGACTCTTTGCGAGCTTTGCGCCTTTGCGTGAGGCAAGCTTTTGACGAAACTGACGATCGGCAAAACTTAGTTGCGCGTTCAATCGCATACCGGCTATACTCCAAGCCATCTTGCCGGGTGCTGAAAAGACATCGGGAACCAAGAATTGCACCACAGCCCGCGACGGTGCTTTGCTTGATGGTTGACCAATCGCGCGGGCGTGGTGAATTCCAGCGTTACCCTGCGAAACCAAAGACGACATGGCGACCATATTCGGCGACTTTGACGCATCCAAATTTTGGGAGGACTCGCAGTACGCTGCCGAACACTATGTCGAGGAGTCGCCGTCCGACGCGACAATCGCAAATGTTGAGTCGCAGCTAGGCTACAAACTGCCCAACTCGTTCGTTGAACTTGCACGAACCCAAAACGGTGGCTGTCCGAACAATACATCTTGTCGCACGAATACACCCACGTCCTGGGCCGCGGATCACGTAGCGATCACTGGGATCTATGCCATTGGAAAGTCCGCGCACTATTCACTCTGCGGATCAATGAACACCCGGTTTTGGGTCGAAGAATGGGGCTATCCGCCAATTGGCATCTATTTCGCCGATTGCCCGTCCGCTGGGCATGACATGATTGCACTCGATTACCGCGAATGCGGCAACGATGGTGAACCGTGCGTCGTACACGTCGATCAAGCATGTGGTTACAAGATCACGAAACTTGCGGACACGTTCGAGGAATTCATTCGGAAACTTGAACCGGACGCCAACTTTGCTGAAGATCATCCAAGCGACTCTTCGGGCATCATCGAGTCTGATTCCTGGTTGGACATTTGATCCTTCGATGCAGGGTAACAACCGCATGCAACGGGGCCGGCGGTCGGGTCGGCCTTGAGATCAACGCATCACGCGCCGGCCCGTTGATGCGTAACGTTAGGTGCTAAGTGATGAATGCAGATGAACCGGTTGCGATTCCCACCGTCGCACAATCTCAACTCTCCTGGATTGTCGCGTTGCTTGGCGCGATCGCGGCAACAATCGTCGCATCGGTCTTTGTGATCGGCGGGTTGATCGACTGGTCGGAACGAAACGTCACTGCCCGAACTCTTTGGGGTGTTCTTGCAATGACCGCGTCGTTATTGGCGCCTTCGTACACGATGTGGTTGGTCAGGTCCCGCGCAACATTCGCCATGCAGACACCGCGACGCCGATGGGTGACCGCGATCGGCCTCCCCTTCCTGCTCATCGCGACACCAATCGGTCCTGCAATACTCGGTCACTATACTAGCCTGGATTCCCATGGACCTGAAATCCCCTAAGGCATCGGCAGTCGAGGTCCGATTCTGCCCGGCGTTTCCGAAATAGTGATATAGGGCAATGCATTATCCAAAGGGTATACTGCCACCACGGGACCCGGAGAACCG
>JBGSHS010000356.1:0-30685 GCA_041752115.1 Pirellulaceae bacterium
CAGCCGGAAGCGGAGCGCCCGCAGGCTCCGAGCAGTCAACCGGCACCGGAAGGAAACGCCAGTCCCCCGAGCACCCCCGAGGCTCCTGAAACCAAGCAGTAGGCAGGGGCGTGGCGGGCCGCAGCCCCTGGCAGGCCCGGCGTGCGGCAGCGGTCTTTAGATCGACACGGACAACTGACGGGCGAATGCCGCGAGGCGGAAGGAGTCTCGCAACTGCTGGTGCTGGCCGCGTGACGCTCAGGGGGTGGAGCGGGAAGGTGCGATCTGTGTCGACCTGCGTGAAGTGGACATTGCGGCGTTTGGTCCGCTGGTGAGGATCCTCGTTGCACGTTGGGCATCGACAAGCCCGGGTTTAATTGGAGTGCCTAGATTTGCTCCTCAGCATGACCGGACATGGCGAAGGTCAAGTGCGACGCGACGGCGTTTCGGCGGTCGTGGAAGTACGCACGCTCAATAGTCGCTATTTCAAGCTGACGGTGCGCGCGGGGGAGAGTTTCCTATCGCTCGAACCGCGGATGGAGGGACTGGTACGCGGCCGAGTGCGGCGCGGGACGGTTCAGATCTCCCTGCGGTTGGATCGGGAATTCACGCCCGACCGATATCGGCTCAACACCGAGGTGCTGGCCGGCTATCGGCAACAGCTTGAGGAGCTGCGTCACAGTCTTGAGGATGCGGCAGCGATTCAGATCGAATTGCTCTTGATGCTGCCAGGCGTGGTCAACGAACAGGCTTCCGAACCGGGGTGCACCGAGCGGGACTGGCCGCTGATCGAAGAGACACTCAGTGCGGCGCTGGAGAATCTCGAGCAGATGCGGCACGACGAGGGGCTGGCGATGCAGCGGGATCTCGAAGCCAACTGTCAGGTGATCCTGGAGCAGTTAGAGTTGATTCAGGGCAGGTTTCCGCAAGTGGCCGTGGGCTACCGCGCTCGATTAACGGAGCGGCTCAACAAGATATTGTCGGAGCACGACGTGCAGCTGGAGCCGGCCGACGTGCTGCGCGAGGTTGGGGCGTTTGCTGAGCGGAGTGACATTTCGGAAGAGCTGGTGCGGCTGCGCAGCCACATCGAGCAGTTTGAAGCCATGATGCAGTTGCCCGAAAGTAGCGGGCGCAAATTGGACTTCCTCACGCAGGAGATGTTCCGCGAAGCCAATACCATTGGCTCCAAGGCCAACGACGCGATCATTGCTGGGCATGTGGTGGAGGTGAAGGCGATGATTGAACGTATGCGAGAGATGATTCAGAATATCGAATGAACGGGCGCACCGGCAAAGTCGTGATTCTCTCCGGGCCCTCCGGAGCCGGCAAGTCGACGGTAGTCCAGTACCTGCTGAGCGACTGCCGCGTGCCGCTGCAGTTGAGTGTTTCGGCGACGACCCGGACGCGGCGACCGGGAGAAGAAGATGGCAAGCACTACCATTTCCTGTCGCACGAGGAGTTCCGTCGGCGGCGTGAACGGGGCGAGTTTCTGGAGTGCAAGGAAGTCTTCAGCCGGGGGGACTGGTACGGCACGCTGCGTTGTGAAGTGGCGGCAGGATTGGCGGCCGGGAAGTGGGTGTTGCTGGAAATCGACGTGGCCGGGGCGCTCTCCGTGCTCGAACAGATCCCCGACGCGATCACCATTTTCCTGCATCCAGGATCCATGGCGGAGTTGGAGGCACGCTTGACCGCTCGCGGCACGGAATCCGAAGCCTCGCTGGCCCGGCGTCTGGAAGTGGCTCGGCATGAATTGACCTTTGTTGCTCGGTATCAGCACGAGGTGATCAATGATTCGGTCCCGCGTGCTGTAGCGGAGATATGTGAGATCCTGATTCGATCTGGAGAGTGACTGCATGCTGGAAGAACTCAAAGAAGAAGAAATCGTCAATAAGGTCGGGGGACGCTTCAAACTGTCAACGCTGATTCAGAAACGACTGGTCCAACTCAACGCGGGAAGTCGCGCTTTGGTCGATCTGGGTACGGGTGATAAGATGTCGGTCGTGCTCAAGGAGATCATGCAGGACAAGATCTTCCTGGACTCGTCCAATGAGGTGAAGATCACCGGCGAACTGCCCGAAAGCGGCGGACCGCCCGAATTCAATCCCATGGACATCTGACCGCGCTATGTCTGACCGCGCTATGTCTGACCGCGCCATGTCTCACCGCGCCATGATCGATCGCGAAGTACTGATCGGTATTACCGGTGGCATCGCCGCCTATAAAACGGCGGCGCTGGTGAGCCAGTTGGTGCAGGGCGGGGCTCGGGTCAGCGTCGCGATGACCGAAGCCGCGCAGCAGTTCGTCGGCGTGGCCACCCTGGCGGCATTGACCGGTCGGCCGGTGGCCACGAACGTGTTCGAACCGCAGCTCTTTCCGCTGGGACCGCATATCGAACTGGCGCAGCGCGCCGAACTGTTCTGCATTGCTCCGGCGACAGCCGACTTTGTGGCCAAGGCGGCGCACGGCCTAGCCGATGACCTGGTTTCGACCCTTTATCTCTGCTTCGCCGGACCGGTGCTCATCGCGCCGGCCATGAATCCGGATATGTGGGCCAAGCCGGTTGTGCAACGCAACATTCGGCAGCTGACCGACGATGGGGTGCAGATCATCACACCCGATGATGGTTGGCTCAGCTGCCGCCGATCCGGACCCGGACGCATGGCGCAGCCCGATCGCATTCAGGAGCAGATCGAAGCGGTTTTGCAGAGCAAATGACGCGGGACCTCAGTTACGGCGAATTCCCAGCGGGCGTTACCACTCTGCGACGCACGAGGCACCGTCGATCCCCACTGTGCGCAGCACCCAAGTTGCCCGTGCGCAGCACCCAAGTGAACTGACTCTCAACCGTTTCTGCCTGGTATCGACACCCCATGGCTCGCATTCTGATTACCTCCGGTCCGACACGCCAGTACCTGGATCCTGTTCGTTACCTGACCAATGCGTCCAGTGGTCGCATGGGCTGCGCCCTGGCCGAAGCGGCCGGCGCCCTGGGACATGAGGTGGTCATCGTCAGTGGCCCGGTTCACCTTCAGTACCCGACGCGAGCCGAGGTGATTCCAGTCGTCAGCACCGAGGAAATGCTGCAGGCCGCCGCCGCGGCCTTTGGGCAGTGCGACGGGCTGATCGGCACCGCCGCCCCTTGTGACTATCGCCCTCAGCAGGTGGCGGATCAGAAGATTGCCAAAACCGGCCAGCCTCTGCTACTGGAACTGGTGGAGACGCCCGATATTGTTGCCACTTTGGGAGCTGGCAAACGGACCGGCCAATGGCTCGTCGGGTTTGCTCTGGAAACGGAGGATCAGCATTTCCGAGCCCTGGCGAAACTGCAGAAAAAGAGCTGCGATCTGATCGTGCTCAATGGCCCGGAGGCCATCAACGCCGACAGCAGTCGCGTCGAGGTGCTCGATCGCCAGGGGCACGTTGTCGCCACACTCTCGGGATCCAAGCACTCCGTCGCTCAGTCACTGATGAGGGTGATTGATCGGCGTTTGATCCAGCGTCACAGCAATCCGGCTCAACAGCGATCTGGCTGAACAGCGATCTGGTTGAACAGCGATCTGGTTGAACATGCCCCGGGCAACGTCGCGAGCCGTATTGCGGCTTCAGGGCGAATGCCTCGACTTTCTGGGGCGGCAAGACCTTTTCACCTCCGCCTGGCAACCCTTTCCGCTGGCCGTCGGTAATCGGCAGAACCGTCAGAATCGGCAATTCCTCCGCTCTGACTGCACGCTATAGTTTCTCGAGCCGATGGAAGCAGGAGACCCGGTGGTCTCGAGCCGGCGGGGTATCGGGTACGCCGGCATGTCCAGGTGGCAGGCAGATGAGGAGCGGCGATGATCCAGTCCGTCTCGGCCTTTCCGATCTCAGACCGTTGGGGAGCTGCGTTTGCTCCAGCCGCACGGCTGGCGAACGAGACAAGCCCGGCGCCGAGTGCGGATGGTGATGCCGCGGGGGACACTATCACACTTTCATCCAGCGCTCGAGCCGCGTCCGCGTCGGGCCTTGAGCAGTTGGATGAAGCCGCGCAGAAGCTCGTCCAACAGCTCAAGACGCGGGATCGAGCCGTGCGAGCTCATGAGGCCGCTCATCTCGCCGCTGCCGGAGCCTATGCGACGAGCGGCCCTTCGTACGAGTATCAACGGGGACCCGACGGGAGCAACTATGCCGTCGGCGGCGAAGTGCAGATCGATCTCTCATCGGTTGAGGGAGACCCGGAAGCGACGATCCGCAAAATGCAGATCGTGCGCGCCGCCGCGCTGGCACCGGCCGATCCCTCGAGTCAGGATCGAGCGGTAGCAGCGGCGGCCAGTCAGAAGGAATCGCAAGCTGCGGCTGAACTGGCCCGTCAGCGGATAGAGGATTCTCGTGACGGCGATGCCTCGTCAGGCACCTCCTGGCTCGGGCAATTCTTCGATGTCGTCGCCTGACAGGGCTCAGGCCGGCACGGCGGCAACATCGCACGGCCACTGGTCGGACCTTCGAAGCCCCCTTGCAGCTCAAGGGCTTTCTATCGTCTACCCGACCGCTCCCGAATGGCGTACACCGGCGACCAGTCTCCACTACGGCTCACAAGAACTCGTTTCTCACCGCTGAGGGAGCTTTGACCAGACGTGGATGTCGACTGGGCCAAGGGGGAACTCGGCCAGCAGCGTGTTGAACCGTCGGTCTTGTCAGAGCGGAGTGTTCGGATCGCCGGAGGTGGTCGAGGGTGGAAAGTCCTTCGCGTTGGGGGGCGGCTGATCCTTGGCAGGCTGTGAGGCGGGGTCGGCACCTCGCAGATTCAGCATTGCGACCGCTCCCGCAAAGGAACCAAAGCAGACGGCCGTTGATACCAGTACCATGACCAGCACGACAGGCTCCAGCTCGGCAACGTCGGGTGTTTCCAGGCTGGAACCGACGATCCCGGCCATCACAATCGCATAGGCGTTGTTCCCCATATGGCCCAGCATGGCTGGCCAAAGCGAGTCCGCTCGCCACGCCACGATTCCCAGCCATATGCCCAGTGGCAGGACCGTGACCGCGTGGAGCGGGTCCATGTGGGCCGCCGCAAAGAAGATCGATGTGATGGCGATCGCAGGGACGACGGCCATCCGCTGCAGCAGCCGCCGCTGCATGAAACCGCGAAACAGCAGCTCCTCGGCGATCCCCGGCAACAGGCTGACCAACAGCAGAACCATGACCAGCGAGCCGGCTGAATCGAACCTCAGCAACTCTTCGAGCATCTTGAGTTCGTCGCTCGGTTTCACGTGAAGTGCCGACATGAGCCAGGATGACATCATCCCGATCACCGGCGTGCCGAACAGGAAGAGAGGCCAGGACCAGACAGGAAACCGCCCTTGCTGCAGACCGAGGCGCTCCCGCCAGGGCTGGCGAGAAAAGGCCGCTGCGGCAAACGCGGTCGCGGCAAACGTCAGCTGACCGGGAAGCACCAGCACCGCCAACCCGTAGGGTGAACGGGCGAGTTCGCCAATCCGAAGCTGGAGTGTTTCGGCTTGCCAGGGTGCCGAGTGCGGTCCGGTCAGTGCGATCACCAACACCATCGTCACGACAGATACGCCCATGGCCGCCAAGATGGCGACGGCCACGCCCACGAAAACCGGCCAGAGCTGTGGCCGATCTGCAACAATCTCCGCCACCACAATCCCATTGCGCTGCAAGCTGAGCTCGTTGCGGAATGCAGACGCGGTGTCAGGACGCGGGGGAGCAGATGGAGTTTCGTAGGATGGACGCGTGGGATCCTGGGGATCACGATCGGGTGGTAAAGGCGGAGAGAAATCAGGCATGCGCTAGCGTCCTGTTCTTCAAGGGGGAAGGGAACCAACGTCGACCGGCCCGACCCGGGGTGTTAGTCCGCATCGGCCGCCGGTTCGCCAGCGGTCCAGCCGTACGTCTGTTCCATGGCTTCTCGGACTGTGCGCATGACCTCCTGAAACCGCACCGGTTTGCTCAGAATGGAAAAGGCCTCGACATCCCTGGCCTTGGCGAGCAGGCCATCATCGACGCCTGCCGAAATCAGTATGCACGGGAGCAGCAGTCGTGACTGGCGAATCTGCCGGATGATCTCAAGCCCGCTGATGCGCGGCATATGCATATCGGTCAGCAGCAAATGGACCGACTGATGTCGCACGATCTCGAGCGCCTCGTCTCCATCGCCGGCCAACAGCGTACGGAATCCGCGCGGGGTGAACGCATTGCGCAGCGTTTCGCGAAACGCGCTGTCGTCGTCCGTAATGAGCATCGTTGGAGGAGATGTCAACACCCTTCCAACCCTCTTGCACGAGCCGATGTTTTCTGGAACGCGGGCACGTCAGGACGGGCGTTCAGCTCGGGTGTCGGACAACTCGCCGCATCCCTTCCCGCCACGCTCCCGACTCTACTCCCGCACGGCCGACATGAACGCTACCACAGTTTTCCCAGCAGTCAAATTCACGCACCTGTTCACATCGATGCAATTCCAGTGCCAAGTCGCATCCGCCGGCCGGCGAGTTGCCGGGTTCCTGGCACATAAGTTATTGGCCAGGCAACGCTTATGTAAACCTGAATCCGCTCTTGTGTCAACTTGAATTCGGCCCAGGGTACGGAGGTGCCGTGCGATGAGCCCGCTTTGCTGCCAGGACGTGCTGCCAAAACGACAGGATCGCTCAAGCATGAGGCATGCGCCCTGCCCCTATTCGCACCACACCGCCGGCCCCCGGGGCGGTGGTTGTCCCGTCTGGCAACGAGAGCTTTGTCAGAGCCAAGAGCCGGGGTGGCACTCAACGCCAGTGCCGTTGGCACTGGATTCCCCGCACAAGCACTGGCACAGCCTGCTCGCCTCCAACTCCAAAACGAAGCTAAGACAAAGCACTTGTCGTCCAACATCTCGGCCGCCGGCTCATGATGGGCGGGGAGAGCGGAGCGATCGGCACGCAGCCAGCAGCTCGCACCGACGGTCCGGTTGCGACGCGCCGTGGCCACCGTATACTAAGGTCAGTTTGCGGGCGGTTTGTGGGTGCGGCGACGGCCGTGCTGGCGCGATCGCTCGAGCGATGCTCGCAGCTTTTCTTTCGTGTTCGGCCCAAGTTCGTTTGTTTCTTTCCCAGTGCGATGGGATTGGAAGGAATCTGGTGGCTACGACAACAACCTCTTCCTCGTTTCTATCCCGACGCGAGTTCCTGGTCCGCCGTCTGCATTCTTTGACGGGACTGATTCCGGTCGGTGCCTACATGGTGATTCATCTGGTGACCAATGCCAGCATCTTGGACGGTCCGGGAACCTATCAGCGCGCGGTGTATCAAATCCACTCGCTGGGGGTTGTACTGCCGATTGTGGAGTGGGTGTTCATCTTCTTCCCGCTGTTGTTTCACGCTGTACTGGGAGTGAGTTTCATCCTGGGCGGCTCCATGAATACCACTCGGTATCCCTTTGTCAGTAATGTGCGGTACATGTTGCAGCGGGTGACAGGGATCATCGCCTTTGCCTTCATTTTGTGGCACGTCTTTCACATGCACGGCTGGTTTCACTCGGAGGCCTGGACGACGTACATCGCCGATCCGCTGGGCGGGCACAAATTCCGGCCGTACAGTGCGGCCTCGTCGCTGGGTGCGGCGATGACGGCTTCCGCGTTGATTCCGGTTCTGTATGCGATCGGTGTGCTCTCGTGCGTATTTCATCTGGCCAACGGGCTGTGGACGATGGGGATCACCTGGGGCGTGTGGATCAGTCCTGCTGCTCAGCGGCGCGGAACCTGGGTCTGCAGCTTTTTCGGTGTGGCGCTGGCAGTGGTAGGCATGACCGCCCTGTACGGAGCGGTGACGGTCGATCAGCCGGAATCCGTGCGGGTTGAAGATACGATGTATCGCGCACGGGTAACTTCAGGTGAACTGATGCCCAGCGAGCACAAGCGAGCAGCAGTACCCGAGGCGAGTTTGGAGGCCGAAGTGCACTAGCGGGTCTCTTGAGCCCACATCGCCGGTCCCCGGCCATGGCGCTCTTGGCGAGGCGTTTTCCAAGCAACAGCGGTGGCGCGACAGACGGAAGGTACACAGATGGCACGACAGCGTGTGATGGTGATCGGTGGCGGATTGGCCGGACTCTCGGCCACCATGAAACTGGCCGAACTGGGAGTCAACGTTGACCTGATGAGCCTGACGCCGGTCAAGCGTTCCCACAGCGTCTGCGCTCAGGGGGGGATTAACTCCTGCAATGACCAGACGCGTCAGCTGGGAGATTCGGAGTGGAAGCATCTTGACGACACGGTTTACGGCGGCGATTTTCTGCAGCACCAGCCGCCGGTCAAGGAAATGGCCTATTGGGCTCCGAAGATCATCGACTTGATGGATCGCCTGGGAGTCACGTTCAATCGCACGACGGAAGGGTATCTCGATCGAAGGCGATTTGGCGGCACACTCTACAAACGGACCGCGTTCGCCGGTGCGACGACCGGGCAGCAACTGCTCTATGCTTTGGACGAGCAGGTATCGCGGTGGGAGGTAGCCGGGCGGGTGACGAAGTACGAGTATTGGGATTTCTTGGGTCCGATTATCGATGATTCTGGCGTCTGCCGCGGGTGTGTAGGTCAGGATCTGGTGACGATGATGATCCGTGCCTTTCCGGCCGATGCGCTGATTATTGCCTCGGGCGGTTGTGGACTCCTTTATGGCCGTTCGACGATGTCCATGGTGTGTACGGGGAGCGCCGTGAGCCGCTGCTTCCAGCAGGGGAGCAAGTACGCCAATGGCGAGTTCATACAGGTTCATCCCACGGCGATACCAGGTGCCGACAAGCTGCGATTGATGAGCGAATCGGCACGTGGGGAAGGTGGTCGCGTCTGGGTGCCGCGGACTCCTCAGGATCCGCGCGATCCTCGCAGCATTCCGGAAAGCGAACGGTACTACTTCCTGGAGGATCGTTATCCGGCGTACGGCAATCTGGTTCCCCGCGACATTGCCACACGCGAAATCTTTGACATTTGCGTGAATGAAGGGCTGAGTGTCGAGGCGGATCGGCAATGCGTGTATCTCGACTTGACCCATATCCCTCGGCACGAATTGGATCGGAAGCTAGGGGGGATCCTGGAGATCTACGAAAAGTTTCAAGGTGTCGATCCGCGTATGGTGCCGATGAAGATCTTCCCTGCGGTTCACTACTCGATGGGGGGCTTGTGGGCTGATTATGAGGCTTCAGCCGACGGTGGCCTGAAGCTGGGCTCGCCCCGTAACATGGTGACCAACGTTCCGGGACTCTATGCGATCGGTGAATGCAATTACCAGTACCACGGTGCCAATCGTCTGGGAGCCAATTCGCTGTTGAGCTGCATCTTTGACGGGCTGGTTGTCGCGCCCGGGATCGAATCGTTGCTCAAATCGCTCAAATCAACGGCGGCGGACCAACCCGCAGGTTTGTACGAGCAAGCCGTGCAGCGTCAGCAGCAGTTGCATGAGCGGCTGTTGCATCGGCCCGCGGGGGGCGAGAACCCGTATTTGATCCACCAACAACTGGGCGACGTAATGACACGAGCGGCGACTGTCGTGCGCCGCAACGATCAACTGCAGGAGGCGTGGTCAAAGGTCGAGGAGCTCGCGGAACGAGCTCAACGTTGCTCGCTGTCGGATACTGGCAACTGGACCAATCAGAACGTCGTGTTCACCAAAGCACTGCTCGACATGTTCCCCTTGGCACGTACGATCGTGAAGGGGGCCCTGGCACGCGATGAATGCCGCGGTGCTCACTTCAAGCCCGATTTCGCCATGCCCAGCCTGACGGCCGACGACCCGGTGGAACGTCGCAAACAGGCCGAGCAGTGGTGCGATCGTTTTGAGGCCAATAATCGCAAGTGGCTCAAATCGACGATTGCCCACTGTCATGGCAATGAGGTCGAGTTGTCATATGAGGACGTGAATACGTCACTGATCCCGCCTCGCCCACGCCTTTATGGCCTGGTCGGTGCTGAGCAGATTGATGAAGTATGGAAGAGTCGCGCGGCAGCTCGGCAGGCGGCCGCGTCACCAGTCCCGTAGATGGAAGCGGCGGCGGTACCAGGGTGCCGCGGTGACGGTCTTCCGGAAAACGGATGCATTGTCTGGACAAAACACTCCCACGAGGCGCAAAACAGCCATGTCCGCTCACGAACACGGACGAACGACTCCTGAATTCATCAACGTGCGCGTCTTGCGACAGGATGGTCCGCACCAGCCGAACTACTGGGAACGACATCGCGTCGGATACGAACGGGACATGAATGTCATCAGCGTGCTGCAGAAGATCGCAGCGCAGGCCACCACTGTGGAAGGGAAAGCCGTGGCACCCGTGGTGTGGCACTGCAACTGCCTGGAAGAAGTCTGCGGTGCCTGCACGATGCTTGTCAACGGGCGTGTGCGCCAAGCCTGCTCGGCACTCGTCGACCGCCTGCTGGAGGAACGTCCCGAGGAGATTGAGCTCCGCCCAATGACCAAATTCCCCGTGGTGCGGGACCTGATGGTCGACCGCAGCCGCCTCTTTCGCGCGCTCAAGAAAATCCGCGCGTGGATCGATGTGGACGGCTATTTCGATCTGGGGCCCGGCCCACTGCAGGCCCAGTCCGCGCAGGAACATCTCTACCCGCTGAGTCAATGCATGAGTTGTGGTTGCTGTCTGGAAGCATGTCCGCAATACACGCTGCTGGAAGTCGAGCGGCAAGAGGGTGAGTCCGATGCGGAATTTGCCCAGCGCAGAGCCGAGACCTACGATCGCCATTTTCTGGGAGCCCACGCGATCAGTCAGGTGATGCTGCATAACTCGCATCCGACCGGCAATCGTACCGCGGCGGAACGCCTGGATGCCCTCGTCTCCGAGGGCGGCATCCAGGTATGCGGTAATGCGCAGAACTGCGTGGCCGTCTGCCCCAAGGAAATCCCGCTGACCACCTCGATCGCCCGGGCCGGCCGAGCGGCCACCGTGCATGCGATCAAACGCTGGTTCGACAAGTGAACAAATCGAGAGTGTGGGGTGGATACGGCTCACTCACCGTTGGGCTGAGCTGGGATCCGTTTGGGCTGAGCCGGGATCTGTGGCGGCGTCCTCGGTCAGTGAGGTGCGCATGAATTGCGGAGCGGTGACGCCCATCGATACGTAGATGCTCATCAGGCCGTCCACCGACATGTCGGCCGGCAGCACGCATTCGACGGGCACGAACAGAAGGCCGCCTCCGAACGGCACCGGTGCCGTGGGAACAATGACAATCTGATAGACACGATCGTTGATCTTGTACGTCTGCGGCGACACGAGCAACGCCAGGAATCCTGCGCCGCGTTCGCCGCCAAACAGGCAGTACACCACGCTCATGCCCTTCAAGTCGGCTTCATCCTGCCGATCCAACATGGAGACCAGCTGCTTGGATGTGTTATAGATGCCGCCGACAACCGGAACGCGGTTCAGGATGGCGTCGGTCAACGTTTGCAGCATGCGTCTGGCACCGGTTTCCACGGCGACTCCCAGCAGAAACACGGCCGCCAGCACAACGGCCCAGCCGATCAAGTAGGCGAGCGTTTTGTCTTCGCGTGAGAACTGCCAGCCCAAGTTGCTCACGGCGCGGCCGACCGGAGTCCCCGGTCCCACAAATCGCTGCAAAAAGCCCGCCACCCAGATCACGATGGCGATGGTCACCACCAGCGGCAGGACGGCAATAGCCCCAGCCAGGAAGTAACGAGCAAGTCGATTACCGACGCCTTTGAGTGTGTTCATCGTAGAGCAGGCTCCCTGGGGCAGATTGTGCAAGGAGCGTGCATCATAAAGCATCTGGTCACAGCCTGCCTACGGCACAATGTCAGAACCTGCCTGTCGGATTCCAGACGCCGGCCAGATTCTACTTGGCTCCCAGGCGGACGATCTTCCTGGCCTCCACACTGTCAGGCAAGGCGGCAATGACCACCGGCTGCCAGAGATCGTATGTCCCCTTCTCCAGTTCCTGCAGTGCCTGCTTGAGCGCTATGATCTGAACCGTCGCGCTCGTTGCGATCTTGCCGAACGCCCCCGTCACCAGTCGATAGGCTGACGTACCGCGGCGCGGAACAAAGTGCTGCTGTTTCAGCCAGCTGAGCAGCGCATGGACGTTGAGGAGGCTGGCCGGCGCGTCCGGGCATCGCTCAGCTAGCGCACGGGGATTGGCATATTCAGCACCCAACCGGGCGGAATCGGGAAGAGGTGTCTCGATCAGCTCGTGCAACACGGCCGGGGACGTCATCCGTTCGAAGACCGTATAAGCTCCCCAGGTCAATGCGAGCTGACCGGAAGACAGATCTTCACCGCTGCAGATTCGGGCGGCGGCTGCCGCATGTCGCTTGAGTCGTTCGATCTGCTGCTGAGTCTGCCGACGTTGGCGATGCATCTGTCGCAGTGACGATTCCAGCTCGCGCGCGACCGTCGCTTTCATGTGAGCCACAGCCCACTCCTGAGCGGCCACGGCCAGGGTCAATTCGGCCTTCGCCGCTTCGGACTTGTACTTTCCCAACGCTTCAATGTACTGCAGTTGCAGTGCAACCACCTCGCCCCATTGTTCGAAAGCGAGTACGAGGTTCTCCAGATCGATTTCATCCTCGTCGGCCATGGTCATACCTCCGCCCACGACGGCGCATGGTCCCGTCACTCGTTGCCGTAAACGAGCCGGAGAAGTTGATGAACGGGCAATGAGGTATGAATCGCAGGTTGTTCGGCGCGCCCGTCATCTCCGGCCGCCATCCGACGCCGCAGGGTCCCTCCGGCAGGCGGAGTGCAGCCGGTCGCCGACTGGGGGCAGACTCGAATCCGCTGGTCAGTCGAAGATCAGTGTCCCGAAATGGTCGTAGTCGTGGAAGCTGGGGCCGACTCGCGCCCAGTCCCAGGCGGTCGGTGTTCCTCCGTCGTGATCGACGCGATAGAAGTTCGCCCGCCACTGTGTGCCGGGGCGGGGAGGGACGTTGCCCAACGGCTTGAGCAGTTCATAGGGGATAAACACCTCTGCCCTCCAGCCTGATACCTTGGCCCCCGATTCCTGCTTTCCCCCCATCACCACGACCTCCTTCTGGACCTTGCGTTGGCCCTCGTAGTGCCACGGTCGCCAGCCCAAGAACCGGTTCTTCAAATTGGGTATGAGAAGGGGTAGTTCATAGCCCAACGGAGATATCTCGTATTCGAAATAGATCGGATACTCCTCGTCGGTCCAGAAAAAACACTCGTACACATCCTCGTTCCAGAGATCCAGAAAGTCTTCGGTCATGGTCGCGGTGAGGTTGGCGTCCGTGCCGTCAAACAGCACATAAACGCCCTGCGGCGAGTACAGCAGCTTGAATCGAGCTTCGTACTCATGGTGCCCGTCCGGACGACGCTCCAGTGGAACCCATTGCGCTCTGTTCCACGCCAGCGCATTCCCTTTCCCGTTGACTTGAAAGTCGTCACATGGTGGCACATGAAGGACCGGTTCGTGTGGCATGGTTCGATCGTCCGCAATAAGCGACTTGTTGAATCCCCCAACCTGCAGAATCATCGTCAGCAGCAACGCCGCCAATAGGGCGATCTGGATTCGTCCACACCTGCCC
The DNA here is from genome assembly GCA_041752115.1 of Pirellulaceae bacterium. Taxonomy (GTDB): domain Bacteria; phylum Planctomycetota; class Planctomycetia; order Pirellulales; family Pirellulaceae; genus JAJRVM01. The sequence goes on from JBGSHS010000356.1 coordinate 13,509, forward strand.
GCAAGCACGAATGACGAAGTACCCCATGACGAATCAAATGTCCAACTTCCAACGCCGAACCGGCCTGCCATATTAACTCGACGATAATCACTTCTGACTGAGTGATGTGCCATGTGGGCTCCTGTTGTCATGGGGTACTTCGTCCTTCGTCCTTCGTCGCAGAGTCGCGATCGTTGTTCGGGACGGTTTCGTGCCGCAACGGCACCGAGTGACCCGGACGGTGTCATCACTCGTCATGGCAGTACGCCCCAGGAACATCGGAAACTCACGTGCTATCGTCAGTGGTCATTGTGCGCGACGAGGAGTTCACTTCGCATACCGGTTGATCCGTGCTTACGGGCACGGGCGTTAGTATACAGGCGGACTGCAGCGAATGAATCGCCAGGGGAGGGTTTCTGCCTGGGGATCGTGCCTGCGGCCTCTTGCCGTCGCGGCGCGATGCCGCACCATCACGTGTCAGAGCCAGGGATCGATGCGGACCATTGATTCCGACGAGGGAGCAGCAGGGGGAGTGTGGTGGCGGGTCCATACCCCCGAACAGTACCGGGTAATTGCCACGTAATCGACTCGCTTTGCTCCTGTGGAGCGCAAGCCGGTGGGAGTGGGGACGGGGTGTGGCGAGCGTGAAACGTGGTGAGAGAAAAAAAATCCTCGTTATCGCGAAAACAGCTCGACGGGTGCGCAGCCTTCAGCGCCGTGCTGCTGGCCGCTCACCACATACCGTGTCTTCTGTGGAGTGTGATGCCAACCGACAGGTACTAAGTGGTGGGTTCCTCATGAGTTGCGGCACTGACGGGGATCACGCATCGAAAGAGGATGACGGATCGCAACGACTTTGTGGTCGTGGAGCCCCTTGGCACGATGGTCCGCGTAGGGACATTCTCCCTGCTCACATCGCGTCTTGGCCGGAGGATCACTGTTGATTGAGGGTTGTCGGCCGGGTACCATGTAGTGACAGACCTACCTGCAGGAGCGTAGCTCGAGTGGCCGCAAGGCCACTCACTTACCACCCACCTTACCTGAACGCTCTGGAGTATACTCGCTCTGGAACAGACGAGCGGCCGGCAGCCGTCTTTCAGCCTCATGACGACATTACCCTCGGCTACTACTGTTTCTCTGCACCCGGTGGCGAAGCCCGCCGAAGCAGTGAATACGCCGCCCCGCAAGGAAGCTCGCGATCCGGCTGAACTCAGACGAGCGGCGCGTAAACGTCTGATTCTTGTGGCCGCCACCATGTTGGCTGTGATCGCCCTGACTGCTGGCTTGGCCAGTCTGCCCGGAGGTGGCGTGGAGCCGAACTCCGAACTGGTTCCCTACACGGTTCGGCCGGTCGATTTGCCGATCACGGTGACGGAACGAGGTACGTTGGAGAGTCAGAAGGACGTGCAGGTTGTCTGCGAGGTCGATGACATTCAGGGCGACGGGATCAACGGAACGCCGATCTTGTGGATTATCGAGAACGGCTCGCAGGTCAAAGAAGGTGACCTGATCGTGCAACTCGATTCTTCTTCCCATTTGGAGCGGTTGGACGAGCAGATTCTTGCCACGGAGCTAGCGCAGGCGAAATACACACAGGCCAAGCTCCACTACGAAAATCGGCTCACCCGCAATGAAACGGCTCAGGCAGAGGCGATGCTGAAAGTCGAACTGGCGCGGCTCGCGCTGCAGCAGTACGAGGACGAGCAGGGGGGCATGTTTCAGATTGAGCTTCAGGAGGTCGAGTTAGCGATTCAGGAGCGTGAAGCACGCGGGGTCATCGATGACCAGAACCTGGAAGGAACCAGGGAACTCTTTGATTTGGGCTATAAGAGCAAGGGCGACCTGGCGCAGGCCAAGCTTGAGTCGCTGCGGGCCGAAAGCGCGTTGAAGCGGGAAGTCGCCAAACGCCGTGAATTGGTGGAATACGACTACGCACGTTCCAAGCTCAAGTTGGAGGGCGATGTGCAGTCGGCCGAACGTGGACTGATCCAGGTTGGGCGAGACAACACCGCATTGCTGGCGCAGGCCAAGGCGTGGATGAATTCTGCGGAGCTCTCCCTGAAGACCGAAGAAGAGCGACTGGCACGCTATCGAGAGCAGCTCACGAAATGCAAGATCTATGCTCCGCAAGCAGGAATGGTGGCCTACTATGTGGAAGCACATCGATGGGGGCAATCGGAAACGATTGCGGAGGGCGCCGCGGTTCGCGATCGTCAGCCGATTCTGTCGATCCCCAATCTGACCGTCATGCAGGTCAAGACCTCGGTGCACGAATCCGTGGTGGATCGTGTCAGGAGTGGCATGCTGGCCACGGTCCGGCTGGATGCCTTTCCCGATCGGACCTATCCGGGAACGGTGAAGAGCGTGGCGGTGCTTCCCGATCCGGGCGGGTGGTTGTCATCCGACACGAAGGTCTACGATACGGTTGTGACGATCGACGAGGAAGTGGATCAGATCAAGCCGGGCATGACCGCCGTCGTGGAAATGCACATTGACCACCTGCATGATGTGCTCGCTGTGCCCGTACAAGCGATTGTCCAACGAGGTGATGAGGTCTGGTGTTATGTGCTGGCCAACGGCCTTCCTCGGCAGCAATCGATCGTGGTGGGGAAGACGAACGACAAGTACGTGGAGATCTCTCAGGGACTCTCGGCCGGCGACCGGGTGGTCTTGAATCCGTCGGCCATCTTGGAGCATGAGTCCGTGAAAAAGCCGCAAATCGCTGCCGACAAGGAACATAAGGACGTTGCGCTGGATTAGCCGGCGCGTTGGCAGGGACGCAATCGCGGTTCTCTTGGGGAATGGTTGAGTTCCCGTGCACTGACGCGTATGCTTAGGGGAGTTGTTGCGCTGGCGGGCCGACCCTGGGTCGGGATGTTACGTCCGCGTCCCCGGCCGTCGCCGAATTGGAGCCGCGTTGCTGCTCGATGGTCTCGTACGTGGTGCTTGCGATACTGGCGGCATGCTGGTTGATTCGGCTCGCTCCGCAGGTTGAGGTTGTGCGACAACGAACGGGCATTCTTTACAGCGGGGTCATCTCACACTAGAGCGCAGAGGTTGTCGGTTATGCCGATTGCATTCACCTGCCCACATTGTGGTCGATTTACGGAAGTGGCCGATCAGTACGCTGGCCAGTCAGGTCCCTGTGCCGGCTGTGGTCGTACGATCACCATTCCCATGTCGATGGGGTATCCGTCTTCCAAACCGTTTCAGGAAGACCCGGTTTATATTGGTCAGCAGCCTCAGGCTCGATCCAACACTCCGTTAATCCTGACGATCGTGTTGGTGGGCATGTGCGCCTTTGGCGGAATTGGAGTCCTTGTCGCCCTGCTGTTGCCGGCGGTGCAGTCGGCTCGCGAGGCAGCACGCCGTATGCAGTGCACCAACAATCTCAAGCAGATCGCGCTGGCGATGCATAACTACTACGACGTCCACAAGTGTCTTCCGGCGGGATACATTGCCGATGCGGACGGCAAGCCCATGCACAGCTGGCGAGTGGCCCTGCTGCCATACCTCGAACAGCAGGGCTTGTACGAGGCTTATAATTTCGATGAGCCGTGGGACAGCCCGCACAATATGCAGATTGCCAGCCGGATGCCGCCGGTGTACCAGTGCCCGTCAGCTCCCCACCAGGGACCGGGCTCAATGCTGACAAACTATGTGGTGATCCTCAGTAAGGCGCCGGAAGGCAATCAGCCACCGGCGAGCCTGTTTGGTGAGAACCGTTGGACGCAGTTCGGTCAGGTTTCTGATGGCACGAGCAACACGCTGCTGGTCGTTGAGGTGTCCGAACCGGTGATGTGGACGCAGCCCGATGCGGATCTCCACTTTGATCAGATGGGGTTCCAAATCGACGGGCTGATGTCCCTCGGCAGCTATCATCCCGGGGGCGCCAATGTGGCCATGGCGGACGGAAGTGTCCGGCTCCTCTCGGATAGTCTGGATGAAGACACGCTGCGCCTGCTGATCCAGCCGGCAGATGGAATGCCGGTCATGATTCCCTGAACGGGCGGGTTCGATGCGCGAGGTCGACGTGGTCAAGCCGTGGCGGGAATGAGGAACAACGGACTTGGTTGCCGCTTGAAACTCGACGAGTCTGGACCTCGTCATCGGCCCATGGTCATTCATCCTTGGAAACGGCCGCGGCCTTGCGGCTGATTCTCTGGTCGGCAACGCCCGTCATGATACCCGATTCTGGATCGATGAAGATCGAGTGCGCGTCGCCTTGGCTTTCCGACTCCGGATCGATGCAGTGTCCCATCGCTGTGAGTGTTTCGACCAACGGCTGGTAGGAAGGGGATTGCACGGTTTCGAACTTCGCCTTGTCGGGCAGCCATTGATGATGCCAGCGTGGAGCGGTCACGGCGGCTGGCAAGTCCATCTGGAATTCCAGGACGTTGAGCAGGACGCAGAGCACGGTGTTGATAATCGTGCGTCCTCCAGGGCTCCCGGTGACCAGCAGTGCCTGGCCGTCCTTCAGGACGAGTACCGGCGTCTGGGAGCTGAGCATTCGCTTGAGTGGTGCAATCTGATTGGCCGGGGTGCCGATGCGTCCTTCCCGGTCGGTGTGGCCAGGAACCCAGTTGAAGTCTCCCATTTCATTGTTCAACAGAAAGCCCTTCCCGCGAACCATCACCCGAGCTCCATAGCTCTGTTCCAGCGTGTACGTGTTGGAAACCGCCATTCCGCGATCGTCGACTACCGAGAAATGCGTGGTGCTTGGGGGTTCGCAGACAAGGGGGATCTCGGGTGCCAGTTCTTCGCTGGACGAGGCGTGCTGCGGATCGATCTGCTGCGCCAGTTGGGCGGCGTATTGCTTGGACAGCAGGAAGTCAGGGATGGAGACGAAGTCGCTGTCCCCCAGGTAACGTGCCCGATCCAGGAAGCCGCGCCGCATCGTCTCCAGCAGAATGTGACATGTGCGTGGTGACTCGGGACCGGACTCGTGCAGATCGAAGTTTTCCAGCACATTGAGCATTTCGATCAGCACCACGCCACCGCTGCTCGGCAGCGGCGGACCGTAGATGTCGTAACCGCGATACGTCCCATGAACGCACGGACGCTGCCTGGCCTGATAACGGGCTAGATCTTCGAGTGTGATGAGTCCTCCGCCGGTTTGCATCTCGCCGACAATCGCCTCTGCCACGTCGCCGCGATAGAACCCGTCGCTCCCCTTGGCTGCAATCGTCTCCAGTGTCGCAGCCAGATCGGGCTGAACCAGCCGATCGTCGGCCTGCCACAGCTGTCTGTTCGAAGGCGTGTAGATGCGCACCAACTCATGAAACGCGGCGGTTTTCTCATCCTGCAGGATCTTGTTAAGGGAGGTGGCCAATGCCTCGCCGACCGTGAATCCGTCGCGAGCCAGGCGGATCGACGGGGTGAGGACATGACGCCACGAGAGTCGACCGTAGGTGCGATGGGCGAGTTCCAGTCCTCGCACGGTGCCCGGTACGCCCACGGCCTTGGCACCCAGATGTGATTCCTTGAGCGCGAACATGGTGGCTGTGGCTGCGGCAGGCGCCGTCTCGCGATATTCGATACACGTGGGCTCTGCACCGGGTGCGGGGAGTATCAGCATGAAGCCGCCTCCACCCAGGTTGCCCGCCGGCGGATAGGTCACCGCCAGGGCAAAGGCGGTGGCCACCGCCGCATCCACGGCGTTGCCCCCTTCTCGCAGGATCGCGGCGCCGGCTTCGCTCGCCTCGGCCGAAACCGATACGACCACTCCGCGGCGAGACGTGACGACGGACCCCTCTTGTGCCTCGGCAGCAGGAGCCATAAGCAAGCCGCCCAGGAGCCAGAGGGTATGCAGTGGCGCCGTCGCGGTACGCTGCAGCATCGTCCATTTCGTGCCGGTGGCCGTGATGTCTCACCTCGTTGAACTGCGTAAGGAGTACTGAACTATCAGGGCGTCGTGATTCTTCCGGTTGCCCTGCCGCCGTCGCGAGGGGGCTACTGGAAGAGCCGGGTGACCTCAACTTGCCAGCCATCGACCACGTCGGACGCTGAAAAGACGTCACCCTTCCCCAGCACGGCGATATCGTCTGCTGAACGATACGCGTGGACGGTCTCGTTTGCAGGATCCACGAGCAACACCAATCGAGTCCCGGCGCTGAGCCAGGAGAACGCTGTCTCTTCCACTGCCGAAAAGGAATCGTGGGGCGAAACGACTTCAATAGCCAAGTCGGGTGCGAACGGCACGAAAGCCGATTCGTCGCCGATCTTCTGAGCTTGTTCGGAAGATACGAACGCCACGTCCGGCGCTCGAACGGTATCGGGATCGCGAGCCAGTACAAAGCCTGTTTCGGCAGCGTAAACGACGCCGAGCTTCAATTCATCGACGTGATTTGCCAGCAGACGGCCACAATTCATCGCCACTCTCCCCTGCCGACCACCAGCAGGCGACATCAAGCGAAGTTCCCCGTCCACGAGCTCACAGCGGCCAGTGCCAAGCGATAATGTGGCGAACTGCTCCATCGTCATCCTGCCGCTCGATGTGGAATGCGTGCTCATCCGTTCCTCGATAAAACGCCTGTACAGCTTCCCGATGGCAGCCAGTCCCAGCGATTGCCACCGTTGGCAATGTCGATCCTGCCAGCTCTGTCATTCTAGTCCGGAACCGGAGTGTTGGCCAATCGGAGCATGGCCCTATGCCAGCCGCTCATGCCGCACCATGCGCACTCCCCATGGACGCGGCTGTGGCCCCGCCGTGCACATCAGCCGCCGCTCGATGTGAGCAGTGTAGACGATGGCGCCTTCAGCCCTATGGCCTCATCGCGCGGCGTGCCGTCCTCTCTGCAGTTGTTACACCCCGCTTCCCCGCGGTACCATGAGAAGCGGGGAGATCTGACACTCCACGCCGGTGCTGGCAGGGAGCCGACCGTGACGACTCGTCAAGATGTCATGGACGACGTCTGGTTTCACGTCTTCCTGACGGATAGCCTGCTTCCGGATCGCGAGTCAATCATGACGATTTCCTTCACTCCGCGGCTTCCGGAGGATCTCAATCTACCGCCACGTGATGAAGAGAACCTGCTTACTTCACCGCGTTTCCGATAGGGGCACCGATGCCTCACCCGCCGCCGGACGCGGGTGAGATGAACTAGTTCGAACCACTGGGGGGAGCAACTGTACATGACGGAAGAGTTGCTTGTTGTGTCGCTGCTGGCCGGATCAGTGATGGCCATCGCGGCGTTCGGATGGCTGGTGATACTCGCCTTTCGAACGCGAATCCTATGGGGAATGGCCTGCCTGATCTGTCCGCCGGTTGCGGCGATCTTCCTCGTCCTCAATCTTCGTAAGACGAAGGGGCCGTTGGCTCTATTGGGGTTCAGCGCATGTGTTGGACTGGCAGCTTTGGGGCTTCAAATCGCCAAAGCTCCAGTTCGTCGTATTACAATTGGACGCGAGACTACCGTCATCGTCGAGCCGTTGACGGCGGCCGGGTATCCTGACTATTTGCAGGCATTGAACGATGAATATCGACTTGGCGTGACGCCAGAGAACAACGCAGCCGCTTTGATGGTCCAGGCTTTCGGCCCGGAAACGATTCCAACGGTTTGCCGCGAACGATTCTTCGACTTGCTCGGGACTGACGCCGTCCAGGAAGCGGAAGGCTGCGTCACGACGCGTGATTCGTTTCGAAAGCAGCTGCGCGAAGAGTCTCAAGCAGGCGAGAGTGCCGATCCCGGATCTGTCGCTGCTGCGGACTTCAGAAGCCAGGTCGACGAGGCCATGCGGCGACCGTGGTCGCCCACTGAGTTTCCCGCGGTCGTCCGTTGGCTGCAAGCGAATGCGCATCACTTTTCGACGTTCCTTGCAGCGTCCCAGCGGCCAAGGTGTTACGTCCCCCTGGTTTCTCCTCCCGAGGGTGAGTTCCCCGACATGGTGGTGTCCGCCTGCTCGCCCAACGGACATTACATTCGAGAGTGCGCCAGCCTCCTGGCCGCTCGCGCCATGTTCCAGTTGCACCAAGGAGATATTGATGCCTCCTGGGACGATACGCTGACGTGCCATCGACTGGGTCGACTGTTTGCCGAAGATCCCACGTTAATCGGTCGCCTGGCTGCTGCCTATGCTGAATTCACAGCCTGCCAATGCGAGGTTGCCATCGCCAGGTACGGCGAACTGAAGCATGAGATGGCCGCGAGGATGATTGATCAACTTGAATCACTCAAGCCGTTTCCGGCCATGTCACAAGCCATTGACGTTGCCGAGAGATTCGCCTTCTTGGATGCCGTATCGGCTATTGCGAGTGGTACGTCGCCTTTCGTTCGGACTGGAAGCTCTGCTGTCGATGAGATTTCCCTTGACACGGTGGATTGGAACCGAGTTCTCCGTGTCGGCAACTCCCGCTACGACCGGGCTGTGGAAGCGATGCGTATGCCGACGCACAGCGAACGTGAGCGAGCACTGCGGCGATGGGAATCGGATACGGACGAGTGCTTCCGGTTGGCCACGCGTCCCCTTTCGGTGCTTGGCGAGTTGGTGCGAATTCGTTTGCCTCGGCAATCGTTGTCGGTGGTCGTCGGAGACCATTTGGCCTGCAGCATGATTCCGGCTGCGGATGCCGCCAGTCGTGAAGAGGATTGTCTGCGGACGGCCATCCGATTCGCTCAAGTCTCCATCGCATTGAGTGCTTACCATTTCGACCATGCCGAGTACCCGGATGCCCTGTCACGCTTAAGTCCGAGTTACCTGCGAGCTGTGCCGAAGGACGTCTTCACGGGGAACGATTTTCATTACCGGCTCAGCGATTCCGGTGTTCTCGTGTGTGCCATGGGGCCCGCACCAAGGGAACCGGCAGAAGACTTGGAAACGCATATTCGCAAGTATGTACCTGCCGGAACGAACTATACGACTGATCAACATCATGGCGTCTGTCTCTTTCGATTGCCGAACAACACCGCGCGAAACGAGAAGGTGGCACCCCAGGCAGAATGACATTGCCGGCGGAATGACAATGCCCGCGGAATGACAATGCCGGCGGAATGACAATGCCCGCGGAATGACAATGCCCGGTCCATTTGCTCAGCCGACGTACGTTGCAGGTGTACTTCGTCGGCGGCCGTTGGTTCGACCACAACAGGATTGACTTGCTCGAAATTCGGCTCTAGATTCAGAGTCGTTCATCCGATCGTTCCCCCGCCGGACTCGCTGTTGTACGGCATTGCGACGTCGCTCGCCGGCCGCACGATTCCTTGGTTCGCCATCGAAGAGCTGCTTCCATGACCGTAAGTACAGACATCAATTTGCCGCGCTCTCACACGGCGAGGTTTCCCGACCGTTGCGTCGTGTGTGGGCGTGCCCATCCGATGTCGCACGTTCGTCTGATCACCGGTACGCTGGGATGGTGGACCTGGTTGTTCTGGTGGTGGGGGACGCCGTTTGTCGCGAAGGCCCCGGCCTGCAGGGACTGTGCGTGGAAGCTCCATGGAAGGCGATTTGTCAGTCTGCTGGTAACCAGCGTGATCGCGGTCGTCGTCCTATGGTTGATCTGGCCGCAGGTCAAAGACTCTATCCCTCGAAGTATTCACAAATGGGCGAAGATGGGGCTCGCGCTAATGTGCCTCTCGCCACAGTTTCTTTTCGAGGTGTTGTTCGCGAAACCCTTCGACCTTACTGCCTATGCCGACAGCGTCGATTATGAGTTCACGTTGAAAGACTACGCCGTCGTGTTCGCGACACTGAACCTCGACGCCGAGTGGGTGAAAGTGAATGGTGAGATTCTTCATCGGAGATCGGAGTCGGTGGCGAATGGGAACATCCTCCTGAACGGCGGATCGGAGATATTCGAGCGGAACGTCAACTGGCCGCCGCCAGCCAGATCCGACTGATCTGCAGCGAATCACTGGGATGACATCGGGAGGGGAATCCGAATGGTCGCCCGGATATCTTTGTCGAAGGGCACCGAGATGCCTTCTCCGTAGGGCCAGCCAGGAGGCTGTGTGAACACGGCTCGCGTGATCTGGGACGAGGTCCTGCGACCGTCCGGCAGAGCAAGTTCCAGCCAGAACCTTCCGACCTTAAATGAATCCTGGCCGGGGTTCTGAATGACCACCGTATTGAACTGATCGAGTGCGGCGATGGCTTCGGGCGTGAGTTCGACCTGAGCGTCGCTCCAGATTCCTTTGCTTTCATTTCCCGCGGCGGCCGGGAGTTCACCCAGTAGAATCCCGTTAAGTTGTACGGTGGAAATGTACGGTGTTGCGTGCTGCAACCCCATGCCGCGGAAATGCAGAATGCCGCTCGTCGCCTGCCGCAGGCCATCCAGCGTGAGATTGTCCACGCTGAAAGGGCCTGGTTCGCGCGCCAGCTCCGCATACTGATCATGGATCGTTGTCACGAGCACAGGCTTGAGCGACTCAATTCGCAGATTCGACCAGCAAGCCCAGTCACCCGTCGGGTTGTCTCCGCTGCCGACGTCGGCGATTAGTCTCAGACTGATGCGCTGGCCACGCCAGGGGCTCAAGTCGACCTGCAGTGGCATCCAGACGTGCTGGGCGCACAGTTGCCGGGCCAGCTCAATCGTTTTGCCTTGTGCATCGACCACAGAAACCAGAAACAGAATTCCATCCCCCAGATCACTGCCATCGGCCTTGCCAATGTCGCAGCGGAAAGCGGCCGGCGTTTTCGGCAGGTCCAACGGCTGCAGCAGGGCAAAGCAGTTTCCCACACCCTCTTGATACGGTGGGTGCATGAACAGGCACCGCCGCATCTCGTCGTTGCATGATCGCTCGGTCCAATAGACTCCCGCTCCGGTGCGTTCGTTCAACGCCAACACATCCTGGCCACGCAGCTGCTGACCGGCGTCCGCATGGCCGGTGATCGAGGCGAAGAGTTGTGTATCGTACTGCGAATTGCTCCACCAGGTCTTGCGGAACGACAAATCACCCGCCGAAATCAGCAGCGGAATCTCCTGGATCGACTCGTCCCGGGCCGGTGACCTGGGAAAGCTGAGTTCGACAAGTTGACCAGGCACGAGTTGCACGTGTCGCGACTGGTCCTGAAACTGCACGACGGCGTCGATCGCCTCGTCGGTCCCGGCATGGACGTGCAACTGGTAGTCGTCCTCTCCCAGCGTCAGCTCTGCATGAGCCATTGGAACGACGCTGAAGTCGAGCCACTTCCCCTGCGCTTCCAGCCACTGCTGGCCTCCGACCGGGGCGTCGGCAGGTATTCGATACTGTGCCGGATCCGCTCCCTCCACCCGCACGGTTTCTCCGGGGATTACCTTGACTCGATCACACTGCAGTGGCGCGGCTAGCGGATCGGCCGGTGTAAGCAGGTAGCTGAATGCATCGGAAACCGGCATGACATAGACAAGTCCGCGACTGTAGCGCACTTCAGCTGGCCCGAGCGGAGTGCGTGCTTCGTCCAACGCTACAGCGGTGGCTGAGCGACCACGCAGCTCGATGCCCATTACGTGACACTCGCCCGCAGGGATCACTTCGATCGTCCCGTCCGGTTGCCAGTTCGCGATCAGCTGGCCGTCGCAGGTTGCGCGGGGGAATCGGGTCAGCAGTCCGCGTCCGTTGGCGTAGACATAGGCGGGCGAATCGACATAGTCGGCTCGGTGCCCATCGACGATCGCGCTCAGCGCCGTGAGTCGTCGCTCCAGGAAGTCGCGGACGAACCATCCATTGGGTGGAAGTGTGATGTCTGGCAGCACCCAGGTGTCGGTGGCATGGCCATTGACGAACACTTCCAGGCCATTGTCATAGCGTGTGGCGATCTGGCTGCGCACATAGTGGCCCGTTGCGACTGCTTGATCCGTGTCCAGCAATTTCCCTTGCGGATCGGCGTAACAAATTGACTGCACCTTTTGCTGAGCGTAGTGCGCATGCACCTGTTGCAGAGCGTAATAGCTTTGGACGGCGTTGGTCATGCCTCCCTCGAGCACCAGGAAGCCGGTATGCCCGAAGGCCAGCGTGGCGGCGAGGAAACGGTCGAGTTTCTGCTGTTGTTCGTCGCGCGTACCGGCCGTCAGGGACTCGTTGCCGAAGAACATGCTGGGGCTTCCCATGCCGAAGTTGCAGCAGAGCGGATGGAGTTTCCGCAGGTCGAAGTCGACGAGCCAAGGACTGGTGGCGAGTTGTCCCACCTGATCTTGTCCATAATTGCCGTCGGTCAGGCCGCAGTAGTACCAGTGGTTGTTTCCCTCACTGTAGACCGGTCCGTTCCAGGTGGCTTTCTGGTGCAGCATGATTTCGCCGTAGGCATAGAACGTGGCGGCAAACGTCCCGGCCCCCGGCACTCTGGCATCGTAATCGACGTAGGACCAGGGTCGGACTGCCGTGTGCACGTCACAGTAGGCGGTGTCGAGCTGGTACTTCTGCTGAATGATGGGAGCCAGGCGCGCTTCCATTTCCACGGCGCGAGCCGGTTTGGGGTTGTAGCATCGTGGCCATGCCGTCTGCCACTGGTTGTCGGGAGTACGCGTCACATAGTCTTCGTCCCAGAATTCATTGACCGGCGCATAATCGGTGTAGTTGTTGTAGATTCCGTAGCGCAGTCCGAGGGCGCGTAGCTTGCGGGAATAATCCGCCTGTCCCTGATCGCCGCCCTTGCCGGGGGCGGCTCGCGTCCGCATGGTGAAGCTTTCCCCGCCGTCACGCCAGCCGGTTTCGTGGTCTGTGATGACGACCTTGGTCATGCCGTAGCGAGCGATCCGTTTCCAGTATTCGTAGTCGTGATCGCGATCCGATGCTCCGTGTGCCCGCCACAACCGCTCGCCCGCCACGTGCATCCAGGGTGAACGAGGGTTGGGGACATTGGGCAAGACCTCGACAAAGTGAGGCGACACCGTCAGAAAAATCCGCTCATAGCAACTGTTTCGCACCGCGTCGGTTCGAGGTAGATAACGGGCTCCACCATTGATGGCGACTCCGTCTCCTGCCAGTTGATTGGTGAACCAGAAGAGCGACGCATTGCTGCGACAATGATCCAGCAGGGCGGAGACAAACAGCGGCCGGTCAGACGCGCCGGAAACGAGCACGGCCGGTCGTTGTTCGGCTCCGGTCAGGTAGGGGAGTGTGACCAGTCGCGGCTCAGCGGCGCCGACGACGCGCCCCAGTCGGAGTTCTCCGATTTCCCCGCCTTCACAGTACGTATCGACGACCAGCGACTTCTGCCAGAGACGAAACACGTAATGCACTTCGGCCACGCGATCACCCAGTCGATACTGCCAGACGGCGTGTACCGCATCGCCTTCGCGCTCACAGCGCAACAGGCTCCGCGAAGTCGCCATCTGGGGATCCTGAGCTGTTTGTCCGGCAAAGAGCAGTTGACCGCCGTGGAGCGGGTGGAGGCGCTCAGATCGATCGAGCCACTGCGCTGTGACGTCACTCAAGGTGCCCGATTCCGGCCGGTAACGATATTCGAGTGCTCCATCATCGCCGGAGTATTGAAAGAGGAACTCGTCGTCGACCGTTTCCACGGTGACCTGATATCCGGTCGCCAGATTATCCGGCAGAATCGTCTCCGCTCGGGTCGGGAAGGGGAGGGTACCGGGGCCGACGTTGTTACCTACGGTCTGTCCGGGTGGCAGCTCGAGTGCGCGACGTGGACGCGGGGCAAACGTCAGGGGCCGTAGCGGCTCGGTATAGATTGCCAGGTTATCGAAGTACAGCGTGCGATTATCTTTGTTGCGCCCCTCGCGCACTTCCAGTCTCAGCAGGCTCGGATGATCTCCCAACGCCGCCAACTGCGCCTGGCTCAGCCGCGCATGCATGAGCCACCATTCTTGCCAGCCAACGCGTCCGAGTCCAATCGAGATGACTTCGTCGTTCTGGCCTTGAAGCAGGACGCGAATCTCGACCTGAGGCGTTAATCGATCTGGGGCCCAGCCCCAGTTATTTCCGTAGACCCACAGATTGACGCAGTCAAAAGGAGGCGACAGTGAGATTGGTTGTGGTGGCGAAAGGGTCACGACCGGCCCACTGCCAAGTCCTCGATAGGTCAGTTTCCCGACCTGATCGCCCCACAACTGCTGTTCGCGCGACGGCACGAACTCGGCCACCGCGTTTTGTACCGAAGTCGTCCAGCCCGTCAGATTCTCGAAGTCAATCAATGGTGCTCGTGTATCGTCGAGGCGACCGGCCCACTGCAGCTCATAGGGTCGCTGACCGATTTCCTCGCCGGCCGCAGCTGACAGGAAATCGAGTGTCAGGACGAGTCCGAGGCAGAGGATTCGCGATTTAGTCATGGGAGGGCATCAGTCGAAGAAGTTGTGGAGGGACGGCAGCAGCTGCGGACCCAGAGTCCGCAGGTTGATTCTGCCGCAGGCCAAGGGCGTGCCGTTCATCATTGAACTGCAGAGACCTGCCCTGATGCAAGCGGTCCCTTACCGTCGGTGGGGTCGGTCTTCGATGGGGCGAGCGTCATGAGCCTCCTGGGTTCGAGGAATCGTCGCTCCGCCGAATGATGTCACTGGAAGAGTGGAGCTGGCAATAACGGCTGAGGGCCCAGGCGGCGCGATGGCTACCCGCCAGGGGCCACGCACTGGCCTGCTAGCGGCCCCGAAGAAGATTGGGTATGAAGCAAATTGCCTGCCCGGCTCCGCGGAACGGGCAGCGGAATCTAGCTCGCTGCGGCCAGAGCCGGGGTTCTTTCGGCGGTTCGCGAGAGCGTCAGTCCGACACACATATCGATGTTGCCCCACGGGCTGTCGAACGTGAACCAGACTGGGGCGACTTGTCCGGGAAAGCGAATGGACTGGCCTCGTCCGGCAACGACGGTCGGGATACCGAGGTTGAGGGCGAGTGCATCGAGTTTGGCTTTCGCCTGTCCGACCACGATATTCACGGTCTCGCCTACGGCATCGACAACGTTCTCGTCGATCTCCTCCGGTCGCTGTCCGAGCATGGTTTCGGTGAGCGACAGGGCGACGTCGCGATCGAGGCTTACCACAACATTCCCTTCTGCCTTGCCGTTGAGGCCGATGATGCCAGTGACGTCGCGGGTGGAGTGCAGGTGTTCGTCACGTTGGAAACTGCCAGCCGTGACAGGACACGAGAACATTGTGGCAAAGATGTCAATCAGGGACGTGACAAACGGGCCGGTGAGATCTGCCATGGTGATTGGATTCCATTTCATAAGCAACGCAATTGACCGTCGACGCGCGGCCGGGTTCTTCCCCCGGGAACGTCGGTAATGGCAAGGTACGGTTCGCTCAGGCGATGGTTCCCAGATGCTTTTCGACCTTGCCGCGGAGTGTTTCGGCATCGAAGGGCTTGATCAGGTAGTCGGTGACGCCCGCTTCAATCGCACTGAACACACGCGCCTTCTCGGATTCCGTCGTGATCATGATGATGGGGACCGTGGAGCCGGTCGCGCGGATGCCTTGAATCACTTCCAGGCCGGACTTCTTGGGCATATTCCAGTCGGTCAGCACCAGGCCGATCTCCTGCCTGGCGAATTCTGCCAGCGCTTCGTCACCGTCATTGGCTTCGGCCACTTCCATCAGGCCGATTTCGTTCAGAGCGCGGATGATAATGCGCCGCATGACTCGAGAATCGTCGGCCACCAGAGTCGTGAGGTTCATTGAGATCGTTCTCCTGCGGTGAAAATGTCAACCATGTCGCTCGACTGTACGAAAAGCCAGCCCGGCGGAAATTTGTTTATCGAACTGTAGGTTATGCCTGACGCCACGTGTTTCCGGACATACGCGCGAGGTGCCATTTTTTCCCGGTCCGAGGGTAGTGGATCGTCGCAATGGCCGGATTGGAGGGGCCGCGCCGGAGGAACGGAGCTCCAGCATCCTGCCGGGCAGCATCTCCGGACACGCACGGACCGCGGCGACACGCTACTCCTCCCTACTGGCTGGTTCCACCTCCGTCACCGGAAGCGACAGGGGTCGGCGCGAGCCAACAGGGGGGCGTCTGGCTGTCATGGCTGGCGCGATGGGACGACTTATAACGGGTGCCGACGCGAGCGAGCGATTTGCAGCGGGTGCAGCGCGCACAACATCTCAAGCTATGTTTCTCTGATTGAACAATTTCCGACATCAGCCAGGAGGGATACGAAACATGTTTCTCGCAATCCACATGGTACGACAGGGGGTGATCTCGGCCGACCAGCTGGTCGACGCGCTGGAGTACCAGATGAACCGACGCCCGCGACTGGGACGACTGGCGCTGGCTTCAGGGAGAATGACGATGAAGCAGGTGTTCAACGTGTTGGGAGAGCAGGCGTTAGGGAACAAGCCGTTCGGAGAGACGGCCGTGGAGCTGGGATTCCTGACCAGACGGCAGGTCACCCATCTGCTTCGCAAGCAACGTGAGATGACTCCGTCGATCTCCGAGTGTCTGGTTGAGATGGGGGTGATTGATCGAGCCACGTGTGATACCGAGACCAGTCGCTTTCGCGGCACTCAGGCATCCGCCGATCGCCAGGGCGTGCCAGATCCGCCACAGGAAGGCGACTTCTGTTGGGCCGCTGATTCGGCGGTGGCGTCTTGCTGAGTTATCGACTGCCGCGGGAAGATCAGCTGTTGCCAGCAGTTGCCGGAAGTGAACCATGTCAGTCTTGAGGACACTGAAATGTCGAATATTGCGGATCAGGACCTGATTGCCGAGTTCGTCGTCGAATCGCTGGAGCATCTGTCGGATATCGAGAGCCAGTTGCTGGCCATCGAAGCCGGTGGGGAAGATCTTGATGCGGATCTCGTGAATACGGTCTTCCGAGCCATCCATTCAGCCAAGGGGGCCGCTGGTTTCCTGGGGCTGCACAAGATTTCGGAACTGGCTCACAACATGGAGAATGTGCTGAATCTGTTCCGCAACAAGAACCTTGTACCGACCACGGCCAATATCGATGTGCTGTTGCGTTGTGCGGACGTGCTGCGCCAACTGCTGCAGCAGACGACAACGTCGAACGAAGCCGATATTACGCGCTATGTCGAGGCACTTACGGCGATTGCCGAAGGACGAGGGGACGGCGTTTCACTCGGCGCACCGGCCGCCACATCCGCGGACGCGGCGATGCCGGAGTTGGATCACGAGGAAGATCCTTGTCTGGATGACGCGTCCGACGAACTCGATGACCTTGGCCTGTCTGACGCGGGCGACGAATCGGATGGGCCAGTGCAGATCGCAAGTACGAATTCGCGGGTGGAGCATGCCGAACCATCCGGCTCGAAAGCCAGCGCAGGACGCCCGACTCCTGCCGCGACACCCGCGGCCACCGCTCCACCTCCG
>JBGSHS010000357.1:0-27813 GCA_041752115.1 Pirellulaceae bacterium
CGCGGCGGCCCGCAGCGCAGAGGCAGCCAGGCGCACCCGTGGCCAAGCGCACCCGAGGACAGGCGCACCCGAGGACAGGCGCACCCGAGGACAGGCGCACCCGAGGACAAGCGCACCCGAGGACAGGCGCGACAGACGACCCATTTCCATTCAGAAAGGAACCAGTTTCATGTTCTGTAACCAATGCGAACAGACGGCACACGGCAGCGGATGCGTGTTGAGCCCAGGGGTCTGCGGCAAAGACGCCGATGTCCAGTCGCTCCAGGAAATGCTCCTCTACGGCCTCAAGGGAATGGCCGCTTACGCTCATCACGCGCGTCGACTGGGGAAGTCGGACGAGGGGGTGAGTGCATTCATTGAAGAAGCGCTGTTCGCCACCATGACGAACGTTAATTTCGACCTGGCCTCCTTGCTGGAGATGAACCTGGAGTGCGGCCGGCAGAACCTTCGCGTCATGCAGTTGCTGGACGAAGGGCACGTGGAGAAGTTTGGCCCTCCCTCGCCAGGCACGGTGCGCGAGGGGACTGAGGCCGGACCTGGTATTCTCATCACCGGCCATGACCTGCTGGACCTCTATCATCTGCTTCAACAATGCGCAGGAACTGACGTCAAAGTCTACACGCACGGCGAAATGCTGCCGGCACATATGTATCCGGTGCTGCGCGAGCATCCCAACCTGGCGGGCCACTATGGTGGAGCGTGGCAGAAGCAGAAGGCCGAGTTCGAACGGTTCAGCGGGCCGACCGTAGCGACCACCAACTGTGTGCTGATCCCTCGCGAGTCGTATGCGGACCGGCTCTTCACCACGCGTTGCACCGCTGTACCGGGCGGTGTGCGGATTACCGATGACGACTATTCGGCAGTCATCGCCAAAGCTCAGACCTGCCCACCGTTGCCCGATTCACCTCGCAAGGAATCGACCACGGGCTTCCATCACAGCGTCGTATTGAATCTGGCGGGCACGATCGTGGCAGCCGTCAAGGCAGGGCAGATCAGCCGTTTCTTCCTCATCGGTGGTTGCGACGGTGCTGAACCAGGACGCAACTACTTCAGCGATTATGCTCAGGCCACGCCAGCCGATTCGTTCATTCTGACCCTCGGATGCGGCAAGTTCCGCATCCGCGATTACGACTACGGCCAGTTGCTCGGTCTGCCGCGATTGCTTGACATGGGGCAGTGCAACAACGCGTATTCCGCCATCATGGTTGCAGCGGCGCTGGCGGAGGCGTTTGAGTGCACAGTCAGCGATCTGCCGTTGACGCTCGTCGTCTCCTGGTTTGAGCAGAAGGCGGTGGCGGTCCTCTTGACGTTGCTGGCCTTGGACGTCAAAGGGATCACGATCGGCCCCAATCCGCCCGGATTCGTGACGCCCAACGTGTTCCGCGTGTTGCAGGATCGCTTTGACTTGCGACTGACCGGAGCGGATGCCCGCCAGGACCTGGCCCTGGCGATGGCCTGAGCGCACAGGCCTTCGAGTGCCAAGTTCGGTAGAGGACTCGGCGACAGACCGGCGTCCGGCGTAACATGCCCGACGTCGGCCAGAGTAGGTGCCTGGGCAAACAGAGGCCTGGTCGGCCGCCCGTTTGTTGGGGCTGCTGTTCTACCAAGTGTCCGCCAGCGAACGGCTCTCGGCGAGCCGAGTCGAGTTGGCAGGTCCGGAATCATGAAGGCCGCGGCTGGGTCTCGCACCGACACAGTCGCGGCCTTTTCCTCACCTGGGGCGGTGGTGTGGCCCAAGGCTCGTTTCGCCACCCCCAGGGGTCTTTGTTGGGGCCGGCAGCATCCCTGGGGATTGCATGGGCGCGCAGCGGTCCCCTGCTGAGGTGGGGCGTTCTTGTATCGCAAGTTCGTGACGATTTGCTGTCATTGGGTGGAGCTGGGGGAAAAATCCTGCCAAATTTGCCTGTTACCATTTCCCAAGGGCGCGGTCGAGGTTTAGAATGAGCCGCGGTAACGCTTCCAGGCAGACCGCACAGGGATGCTGTGCTACCTGACCGGTGCCGTTGCGACTTGGTGCTTTCCAGCCCCCTCACTTCTCAGCTCGGGTGGCTGGTAGGGGTTGAGCGGCACGCAGCAGGGGACGTGGCACGGGTTCGTGCGAGAGCGGGGGTGAGGGAGCCGTCTGGGTGCCGCCATCGTCGAGGAAAAGTCGGTGAGCGCGTCAGGCGGAGGCCGTATGGAGGCGATCAGCTCGTCTGTTACTGATTCCAGTAGTCTCCACAATCTGACAATCTGTTGTCACGCCGATGGGCGACGGCACGAGCCGTACGGCATTGGCGAGGTATGTGGTTGCAGCATGGCGGCTGACTGGGGAGACGAACGTCGGGCCGGTCCAACAGCAGATCAGGGCAGATCCATGGCTACTATTCTTTCCAGAACAAACGGATCACGCGAAAATTCTGACGGATATCCGGTGCCCATTCAGTCGCCAGCGAATGCCGAGTCGGTGCTGCCTGACAGCGTAGCCAGGGAACTGGTACGTTGGTTCAAACTGCTGGCCGACGAGACGCGGCTTCGCATTTTGTTCTTTCTGCTCGAGAAACGCGAGTTGAACGTGCGGACGCTCTGCGAGTTGCTCGAACTCAGTCAGCCGGCGGTGAGCCATCATCTGGCATTGCTGCGTGTCGACGGCCTGATTGAATGTCGGCGTGACGGCAAGCACAATTATTACCGGATCTTGCCGGACCGGTTCGGAGAGTTGCTGGGAATGATCGTCGGTGCTATGCCGGACGAACAAGTTCGGTTCAGCTTCGGCGATGTCTCTTTGAGGATGGAACGAGCCCACGGACAAGATTAGGTGTCGAGCGCCGTGCTCGGCCTGCGTCGACCGATTGGGAAGCCCGTTCCATGACCGAGTTTGAGCACCAACGTCACAAAGCGCCGGACCAACTTCCCGCGGATTGCCAATTGGTTCTGGCCTGCCCGGCATTGCGGAGCAACGTGAACTTGTCGCGGATCGTGCGGGTAGCAAGTTGCTGCGGCGTGCGTCGCATGGTGGCTTGTGGGCGCCCGAAAGTCGATCCGAAGATCGCCCGCGATGGGGCTCGGTGCGTGACCCTGGAACCGCATCGGACCCTGCCTCCCGTCTTGAAACGGCTCAAGGCAGAAGGATACCTGGTGGTGGGCCTGGAGCAAACGAGTCACTCAGTCTGCCTGTATGACTACGCATTTCACCCACGGACGGTGTTGGTGCTGGGCCACGAGCGGCAGGGATTGGACCAGGCGACGCTGGATGTGCTGGACACGGTGATCGAGATTCCCGTTTTTGGCCTCCCTTACAGCTACAACGTGGCCACGGCCGCCGCCATGGCACTCTATGAGTATTGCCGGCAGATGGTCCAGCGAACCGCAACGGAGAGGTCGTAACGCAGGGCAACCGGGCGAGGAAGGGGGCGTGTGGAGCGAACCCACTTCGATCGCTCCGCCGGTGCGGGATGCGGGCCTGGAACGGTTCGCCCCGACGCGGCTCCCCGTAGTTGACCTTGGCAGTGCTTCCTGCATAGACTGACCGGTTTGGACGGGGCGTCAGGGGATGGCACGGAGGTGCTGGAGAACGGCGCGTAGGCCGTAGGCTCTCCCCGACCGATCGCCGCGCCGAGCGAGACTATTGCCGTTTTTTTTGGGGAGTCAAGTACAGTGCCTGGTACCAGTGTGATTGGTTTACAGTGGGGCGACGAAGCCAAGGGAAAGCTGGTCGATCTGCTGGCCGAGCGTCTGGATGTCGACATCGTCGTGCGTTACCAGGGGGGCGCCAATGCGGGGCATACGGTCGTGATTGGCCGTGAGACCTACAAGCTGCACCAGATTCCCAGCGGCATTTTGACCGACGGCGTGATGAATTTGATCACACCGGGCGTGGTGTTCAATCCGGCAGTCGTGCTCCAGGAAATCGCGGGGCTGACAGCGCGCGGAATTCCGGTCATCGATCGGCTGATGATCAGCGATCGCGCGCACGTCGTGTTTCCCTGGCACATTGCGGAAGATCGGGCCTTGAACGCCGACAAGATTGGCGGCGAGAGCATCGGGACCACGCTCCGGGGAATCGGTCCCTGCTATCGCGACAAGTACGGTCGCAGTTCAGCGATCCGGCTGGGCGACCTGATCGCTCCCGATTTCCGGGAACGGGTGGAACGCGTCGTCGCACTGAAGCGGCAAGCGCTGGCCGGATATCTGCACCAGATTCCGCCGGAAGAACTGGACGTAGATCGCATCTACCAGGAATATCGGGAGTACGCAGAGCGTTTGGCGCCGATGATCGATGATACCACCAACTACCTGCTCGATGCGGTCGCTCAGGGACGCAGCGTGCTCTATGAGGGGGCGCAGGGAGCGATGCTCGACATCGACCATGGTACTTTCCCCTTTGTGACCAGCAGCAACAGTTCGGGAGTCGGTGTTTCCACCGGTTCCGGCGTGCCAGGACGCTGGATCGACAAGGTCTATGGCGTGGCCAAAGCGTACACGACTCGCGTGGGCGGTGGGCCGTTCCCCACGGAACAAGATAACGCTGTGGGGCATCAGATCCGCGAACTGGGGCACGAGTACGGTACGACGACCGGTCGGCCGCGCCGCTGCGGCTGGTTCGACGCGGTGGCGGTCCGCTACGCGGCTCGGCTGAGCGGCGTCGACTGCCTGTCTTTGATGATGATGGATGTCGTCAGTCAGTTATCGGAAGTGCGGATCTGCGTGGCCTATGAACTGGACGGGAAACGGATCGAGCATGTCCCGAGTCGGATGGAGGATTTGCGGCGTGTGCAGCCGGTGTACGAAACGCTCCCCGGCTGGCAGATCGACGTCTCGCATGCCACCTCGCTCGCCGAGTTGCCCGCCGGAGCGCACGCATTCCTGGCCCGCATCAGCCAACTGGTCGGTTGTCCCATCGAAGTCGTTTCCGTGGGGCCAAGTCGCGCTCAGACGATCTTCGCTGCCGATCCTGTCACCACGTAGCATGTCATTCGCATGTCCACCGATTCTCCCGATCCAGTTGCACCTACCTACGAACGCTGCCAGGGGCTGACGCGAGAGCATTTGCCGCGGCACATCGCGATCATCATGGACGGCAACGGGCGGTGGGCTCAACGACAGAACCTGCCGCGGATCGAAGGACACCGGCGGGGCGTGGCGAGCGTGCGGCGCACGGTAGAAGAATGTGCCCGGCTGGGAATCGAGCAGTTGACGCTGTATTGCCTCTCCAGCGAAAACTGGAAACGGCCGGCCCACGAATTGGAATTCCTGATGCACCTGCTCGAACAGTACATGATCGAGGAACGCGCTTCGATCATGCAGCAGAATATCGCCGTCGAAGTGATCGGCCGTCGCATCGGAATCCCCGATCGGGTGCTGCAAGAGATGGATCGGACCGTTGCCTTGAGTGCCGCCAATACGGGGACGCGACTCTGCCTGGCAATCAACTATGGCGGACGGGCCGAAGTGGTCGATGCCGTGCAGCGCATCGCAGAGAAAGTGCAACGCGCGGAGTTAATTCCCCGCGAAATCACCGAAGAGACAATCTCCGCCCATCTGTATACCGCCGGACGCCCTGATCCGGACCTGCTGATCCGAACGGCCGGGGAAATGCGGGTGAGTAACTTCCTGCTGTGGCAGATCAGCTATGCGGAACTCTGGGTCACCTGCCGCTGCTGGCCGGAGTTTCGTACCACGGATCTGCACGACGCGATGCAGGCTTTTGTGCACCGCGACCGCCGGTTCGGTGGTCTAGGAAAGAAGGAAGTCACCTGAATTGCCGCTCGGCGGTTCTGCCACAGGTTGCTCCCATGACCCATGACGATCCGCGAAAGATGAAACAAGCCAGGGAGAACCACTTTGCTTAAATGGCGTCTGATATCGGCCAGCGTGATCATCGCCGGCCTGCTGGTGTTGCTGCACCTCGATTTCCATTACCCGCTGGGAGCCGCCGGCGTCTGGCTGCTCCCCTTGGCGCTCGTCGTGTCGTTGATGATGACACGCGAATTGATGGACTTGTGGAGTGCACGGGCGGATCTACCGGTTCGTTGGCCAGTGTACGTGGCTGCGCCCTTGACCGTATTGGCCGCGGGCGTGCCGTTGGTGTGGCCCTGGTGGGGGCGGAGCTATCCTGCGGACTGCACCATCGGGGTACTGGGGTGGCCGCTCCTGGCCCTGTTTCTGGGGATTGGGTTGTCCTTCGTCGGTGAGATGATGCGCTATTCAGGACCCAGTCCGACGGGACCCAGTCGCTCGACCGGCAGCATTGCACTGTCGATCTTCGCGATTGCCTATGCCGGACTGCTGCTGAGCTTCCTGGTCCTGCTGCGACTTTGGCATTCAGCCCAGTGGGGCATGGCCGCTCTGCTCTCGTTGGTCGTGATCGTCAAGTTGTCCGACACGGGGGCTTTTTTCGTAGGACGTCGCTGGGGACGGCACAAAATGGCCCCTCTGGTCAGTCCAGGCAAGACGTGGGAAGGGGCCGCCGGCGGCTTGGTTGCCGCGTTGGCGGGAGCCTGGATGTGCTACGCGTGGCTCGTGCCTGTCCTGGTGAGAGGCGAGGGGCAACGGGCGGTGGCCCGGGGGCCTCTGTGGGGTTGGTTGTTGCTGGGGGGCCTTCTTGCGGTAACCGGCATGGTCGGGGATCTCGCCGAATCGCTGCTCAAACGAGACGCTCAGCGGAAAGACTCCAGCCGTTGGTTGCCGGGTTTGGGAGGCGTCCTCGATATCCTTGACTCCATCGTCTTCGCCGCTCCAGCCGCGTACTTCTTTTTCGCCACCGGCCTGATCGGCCCGGGGGTCCGCTGACGCTTATCCAGTGGCGCCCGATCCAGTGGCGCCCGAGAGGGGCCTGCTTCATACGGTTTGCCTGGTCCGTAATGGGAAGCGATCATATCATGACCGCCTCCCGAGTGACGCTGGGCCAGACGCCGATTCTCGGATCGACGATACACCTCCGAGTGGGTGGAATCGATTAGATCGATAGAGGTGTGTTCGGCCGTCTTTGCGGGCGGATCATCGCCCCTTGCTCTGGCATCTGGCATTCAGCTAGTACTCTTGGCGTCGAATTCGCTATAGTTGTGATAGTCAGATTTGAAATGGAAGCACGTGGTGGCGGGCCGAAGGGTCGCCAGCTACTGAATGAGTGACGCAACATTATCTGCGGCCGAGCCCCGTCTCATGCTCTCTCTGTTCGGGGCTCGTGATCAGCATCTGCGGGCGATACGCGGCGCTTTGGGCGTGACGATTACGCATCGGGACGGAGAGATCCACGTTTCTGGCGAGGATCAAGCTGTCGCACAGGCCACTCGGGCTTTAGAGGAGCTGAAGCAACTGGTGGAGCGTCGGGGGATCATTGCTCCGGAGGACGTCAGTCGCGTTCTGGCGATGGTGACGGGGGCGGCGCAGACTGGGCCTGTACCGGTGATTGACATTCCCGATGCGGTGCGACAGATCCGGCCGCGGACGGAGGGTCAGGGGCGGTACGTCGCGGCGATTCGCCAGAGCGAGTTAGTTTTTGCGGTGGGTCCTGCGGGGACCGGCAAGACGTACTTGGCGGTGGCAATGGCGGTCGAGGCGCTCAAGCGGCGTGAGATTCGTCGGATTGTGTTGGTGCGCCCGGCTGTCGAGGCAGGTGAGAGCCTGGGGTACTTGCCGGGTGACCTGCAGGCCAAGATCAATCCGTATTTGCGCCCTCTGCTCGATGCGTTGCACGAGATGATGGACTACGAGTTGATCAAGAGCCACATGGAGCGGGACGTGATTGAGGTTGTTCCGCTGGCGTACATGCGAGGTCGGACGCTCAACGAGGCCTTCGTGATTCTGGACGAAGCGCAGAACACCAGCGTAGCTCAGATGAAGATGTTTCTCACGCGGATGGGAGAAGGTTCGAAGCTGGTCGTCTCGGGGGACGTAACGCAGGTCGATTTACCATCGAGCCAGCGGAGCGGGTTGGTCGACGCGTTATCGCGTTTGCGTGGGATCCGCGGGGTCTCGATTGTGGAACTGGACGAGAAGGATATTGTCCGGCATCGCCTGGTGCAGGAGATTGTGCAAGCGTACGAAGACAAGAACGAGTCGCATCATAAGAAGCCACGTCGCCACTAGTTTGATGGCCAGGCGGGAATATGTCGAACAGTTCACGAATTACGCGTTCCGATCATGTCGCGTCGCTCGCCATGCCTCCGGGGCGTATTGCTCAGGTGCTGGGCAATCTGCAGCGTGGCGATGTTTTGCTCCGGATGGGATTATGCTTGATGGCGGCCCTCTTGATGTGGGTCATCACGGCCGGCTGGGCTCCGCCGTTCGGATACGGCACCGGCTATCTACCGCTGCGAGACATCGACGCGCGGGTCCCGTTCCGGATGGTGGATGTCGAGGGAACTCGCCGGCTGCGTGAGGAGAAGCGGAGCGAAGTGACTTGTGTGTATACCCACAACGATCAGCCGCTCCAGGAACTGCAGTCTGCCTTGAAGAGCAGCGTTTTTCCGTTGTTGGAGGCCAATTCGTACGACAATTTGAACAAGGAGATGTGGGGCCAGTTCCTGTCGCGGGAGGACCAGCAGCCCGAGCAGGATGGCAAGGCCCTGTTTGCTCGCTTTCGTGCGGCGTTGGCGGAGGACAACGAATTGGCGAAGTTCTCGCAGGCGGTCAAGCGGGCTTTTCAGCCGTTCGAAGAGACGGGGCTGATCGACAAGCTGCAGCATCCGTCGCAGGACGGCAGTCAGATCTGGATCAAGGTGCATCCAGTGGGGAAGCCGACGGCGGTCCAGCGGGTGGAGGTCAAGAACGTCCGGATTGCGGAGGTGAGCAGCGATTTGAAGCGGCGGCTGGCGGACGAGTTCCGTCAGGCCGGTTTCGCCCCGGAGCGGGTCGATGATCTCGCGCCGCTGGTACACAACTGGTGCATCCATCATGGACTTCCCTCGACCTTGAACCTCGACTTCGACGCGACCCGTGCGGAGTATGTGGTTGAACTGGATCAGGTGGTGGCGGAACGACTTTTTGTGCCGGGGGACACTCTGGTTGTTGGTGGAACGATCATCACGCTGGAGAAGCTGGAGGTCCTGCGAGCCGAGCACGCGGCGATCCTGGGCCGGATGTCACCGCTGGACAAGGTTGGGATGAGTTGCTCCACCGTCGGCATGTACGGAGCGTTCTTTCTGCTCTGCGGCGTGTTCGTCTACCATCATCGGCCGCGGATCATTGCGAATCTGCGCAGTCTGACGACGCTTCTGGCCTCGGTGGTGTTGACGGTGACCTTGGCGCGGCTCTGTACCGGGGAATTGTGGCAGGCGGAGGTCGTACCGATCGTGTTATTTGGCATGACGGTCACGATTGCCTATGCGCGCGATCTGGCGATTATTTTCTCGGCCGCCCTCTCGCTGGTGTTGTGCGTCGCTCTCGGCTTGGGGCTGTCCGAATTCGTGTTGATGGTGGCGACCAGTTCGACGGCCATCTTGCTGCTGAACCGGGTGCGCAGCCGGACCAAGCTGATTTATGTGGGTCTGGGCGCGGGGCTGGTGGCGATGGTGACGACGATTGGCATTGGCATCCTGGTCGGCGAGCCGCTGGGATCGTGGAGTGGAACCGGCTTTCCGGCCTTGGAAGGATGGCATGGGCCCCGCACCGCGTTTTTCGTGCACCTGTTATGTGGGGCCGGCTGGCACGGGTTCTGTACGGTCTTGGCGGCACTGATCATGACGGGCCTGTTGCCGTTTATCGAGCGGTTGTTTGATGTGCAGACCGATATCAGCCTGCTGGAACTGGGCGACGCGGCCCATCCGCTCTTGCAGGAGTTGGCTCGGCGCGCTCCGGGAACCTACAACCATTCGATCAACGTAGCTTCGCTGGCAGAGTCGGCGGCCGAATCGATTGGAGCGAACGGGTTGCTGGTGCGTGTCGGGGCGTATTTCCACGACATTGGCAAGATGTTCAAGCCGGCTTATTTCGTGGAGAACCAGGGGCGTGATGTGAATCGCCACGAATCGCTGCTGCCGGCGATGAGCACGTTAGTGATCATAGCGCATGTCAAAGACGGCGCCGACTTGGCGCGGCAGAACCGCTTGCCGCAGTCGATCATTGACTTCATCGAGCAGCACCACGGTACCACGCTGGTGGAGTACTTCTATCGTCAGGCGGCTCGGCAATCGGAGGAGAATCCGGACAAAGAGGCGGTGGAGGAGAGCAGCTATCGATACCCGGGGCCCAAGCCTCAGACGCGCGAGGCGGCCGTGCTGATGGTCGCCGACGCGGTCGAGAGTGCCAGCCGCACGCTCGTCGACCCCACGCCGGCGCGCATCGAGAATCTGGTGGAAGAAATCAGTATGAAGAAACTGCTCGACGGTCAGTTCGATGCGTGTGGTCTCACGCTGCTCGAGCTCAGTTGCATCCGCGACAGTCTGGTCAAGTCGTTGACGGCTGTTTATCATGCCCGCGTGAAGTACCCGAATCAGCAGTCGGCGTGACGCTGAGGACGGATCAGGCCCACGACGATTGTCCCACTCTGCCATGATGAAGATCGAGATCTCCGACCAGCAGTCGACGCTGGCGATTGAGCCGCCGCAACTGGAGCGTGTGGCCCGCGCGATTCTCGCCGATTATGATATCGACTGCTGCGAACTGAGCATCGCCATCGTTGACGATCCGACCATCCACGCGTTGAATCGGCAGTACCTGCAACATGATTATCCCACCGACGTCCTGAGCTTCGTGTTCGCAGAACATCCTCCGCGTCTGGAAGGGGAAGTGATTGTCAGCGCCGACACGGCACTGGCCCAGGCCGCGGAATTCGGGTCGGACGGTCCGACCGAAGTGCTGCTGTACGTGATTCACGGCGTTCTCCATCTGGTGGGCTTGGACGATCAGAATCCGGAGCAGCGTGAGGAAATGCGTTGTGCCGAGCGGGTCTATCTGGAACAGTTGGGCAGGAAGAGAACGCCATGAAGGGGAAGGCTTCGTTGCCAAATCGCGTGGTCGGTCCTCGCCAGTGCGGAAGCAACGGCCTGTGGCAGGGGCAGGCGACGGGAAGCGTTCCCTGGCGGTCTCGGGTGGTCCCGTGGTGGTGCTGTAAGGGGCCGGGAGGCAAGAGGAAGTGATGTCCGATCTGCTGTTGTGGCTGGCTGTGTTGGGGATGGCGATTACCGGCCTGGCCGCCGTGGGGACGAAGGTGCTGTATGAGTTCTCGCGGCACGACGTGGAGCAGTACTGCCGTCGACACAATCGGCGTGAACTCTTCGACGAAATCCTGGATCGGCACGAAGATCTGGCGATTGCCGCCGAGACGCTCCAGGTGATGGGCAGCGTCATGCTGGTGCTGTGTGTGGGGCAGTGGTTCTTCCCCTCCGGGGCCGAAGGCCTGGCCGACGCCCGCTACTTGGCCATCGTGGCAGGGGCCTCGGTGGTGATCCTGCTGATTCTGACCATCTGGATTCCCTGGGCGATTGTACACGTCTGGTCCGCCCCCATCCTGTTCCATATGTGGCGCTGGTGGATCGCCGTCGCGTGGATCCTCTGGCCGCTGACGCTGGGGGTCAAACTGATGCACGTCATTGTCCATCGCCTGGCTGGGTATCATGAGTCGGAGGAGGATGAAGAAGAGGCATTCGAAGACGAGATCCGCACGATCGTCACCGCCGGCCTGCGCGACGGCCTGCTCGAGGCCGATGCGCGCGAGATGATTGAAGGAGTGATGGAACTGGGAGATGTCGACGTATCGGAGATTATGACCCCCCGCAGCGAAGTGGATGCTATCAACGTCGAGTCGAGTTGGCCTGACGTGCTGCGGTTCGTCACCGCCGCAGGACGCACTCGGCTCCCGGTCTACGAAAGATCGCTCGATCAGGTGCTGGGCATTCTCTTTGTCAAGGATCTGCTGGCTGAATTCGCCAAGGACCCGTCGGAGCCTCGCGCCGGCTTACGCGAACTCCTGCGGAAACCCTGGTTCGTTCCCGAATCGAAAGCCGTCGACGACTTGTTGCGCGAGTTTCGCCGCACGCGAAGCCACATGGCTATCGTCGTCGATGAATACCGGGCCGTGGCGGGAGTCGTGACCATCGAAGATGCTCTGGAGGAGATTGTCGGAGAAATCGCCGACGAATCGGATACCGAAGAAGAGTTGGAACTGATGCGCGTCGACGACAAGACCCTGGAAGTCGACGGCCGCGTGCACATTGATGAGCTCAACGAGCAGTTCGGGTTGATGCTGCCCGATCCGGAGGAGTTCGATACGATCGCCGGCTTCGTCGTCAGTGCACTCGGCCGCATTCCGCATCAGGGTGAGGTGGTGTTCCAGAACGGCGTGCGTTTCACCGTGCTCAAGGCAAGTGACCGGCGCGTGGAACGTCTGCGGCTGGAGTTGCTGGAAGAGCCGGAGGTCAGGTGAGTCTGTCATGCCGAGTGAGAAGACGCTGGCGATCGTGATTCGGGTCGTGGAGTTCAGCGAATCGAGCTGTGTTGTGACGCTGTTTACCCGCGATTTCGGTAAAGTGGGGGCTTTGGCCAAAGGAGCGAGACGGCCCAAGAGTTCGTTCGAGTCTGCTATTGACCTGCTGGCCGTCTGTCGCATAGTGTTCCTCCACAAATCGTCCGAAACGCTCGACTTGTTGACCGAGGCCAAGCTGGAACGACGGTTCCGCGTTGCCTCGCGAGATCTGTCTCGTCTGTATGCAGGCTACTACATTGCTGAACTGCTGCGCGACATGACGGATGAAGGTGATCCTCATCCGGAGTTATATGACGCGGCCGATGCCGCGTTGTGGCAACTGGAGGGAGAGGTGGAGGTTCTGCGAATCGTCCTGCGTTTCGAATTGACGACGTTACGGCTGTTGGGGCATCTGCCCGCGTTGCACGGCTGTGCGGCCTGCGGTCAGGAGGTCCCGTTGTCGGGGCCGCTGTTATTTGGCCAGTTGGCTGGTGGTGTGCTTTGTGCGCGGTGTCGAGCCGGGCAACGGCAGGTCGTGCGGGTCTCGTCGGCTGCGATAGCCGTGCTCCGACAGTTCGCCGCACCCGAATCACCGGCCTGGAAAACGTGTGAGATTGACGCCCGCACACGCGGCGAAGTGCGAGGTATTATCAGTCAGTACCTGTGTAACGTGCTGGATCACCGACCTCGCATGCACCAGTACCTGGGAACGTTGGCGGGCGGACCATCCAGATAATTTAGGCGGACAAGGATGTCCCTGATGCAGAGGCGACAATTCACTCGCGTCATGATGCTTGGGATCGCGTGCGTGGCGACAGTCTCCGGTTGCGCCACGCTGAGCAACTATGGCTCGAGTGACACGGCGGGAAATGCCGGGAGGCTGGCTGATTCGCGGGAGACGCGCGAGGTCACGCTGGCCTCGTATGAGGAGCCGGACGAGGAGCCACCTGCGGAGAAGTCGTTGTCGATCAGCGATTTCAGTCCCTCCAATATCACGACAACGGTCAAGCAGATGGCCGGTATGGGACCCGATCGCAAGATCGCTCGGCAACTCTATGAGGACGCGGAAGCGACGTATCGTCGGGCGTTAGCTGCGCGAGGCGACGATCCTGAAAACGAGCCCAATGCGGAAGCGCGGGAGCTGTTTCTGGAGGCGAGCGAACAGTTCGCCGGGGCTGCCGGACGGTGGCCCGATTCAGCCCTGGAAGAAGATGCGTTCTTCCGCGCAGGGGAAGCCGCCTTTTTCGCCGATCGTTACGTCAAGGCGAACGACTATTTCGAACAACTTCTGAAGAAATATCCCAACTCACGTTATCTCGATCTGATTGGGGCTCGGCGTTTCCTGATCGCTCAGTACTGGCTCAAGCTGAACGAGGAGAAGTACGCCTACCTCTTCGGACTCAACGTGACGGACAAGAGCCGACCGTGGGCCGACACGTTCGGCAATGCGATTCGCGTGTATGACCGCATGCGGCTGGATGATCCGACCGGCAAACTGGCCGACGACGCCACGCTGGCGGCTGCCAACGCCTACTTCCTGAAGGGAGACTATCAGAAGGCGGATCAGTACTACAGCGATCTGCGGACCCATTTCCCCAGCAGCGAGCATCAATTCATGGCGCACTATCTGGGAGTGCAGGCTAAGCTGCGCGGCTATCGCGGCCCGCAGTACACCGGCAGCGCCCTGGAAGAAGCGGACAAGCTGGTCAAGCAGATTCGGCGCCAGTTTCCCCAGGAACTGCGGGAACACGAGGAGGAACTGGATCGGGCGCACCGCGAGATCCGCTACAAGCTGGCCGAACGCGAATGGACGATGGCTCAGTTCTACACGCGCCAAAAGGAATTCGGTGCTGCGCGGTTCTACTACGACATCATCCTCGACCAGTACAGCGATACGCCGTTTGCCGCGGATGCTCGGGAGCAGGTCGGGGACATGGCGGGCCGGCCTGCGTCGCCGCCGCAACGACTGACCTGGCTCGTGAATCTGTTTCCGGAAAACGAAACGCCTCGCCCGATTATGGCCACGGCGCCCAGCAGCACGAAGCGGCGATAAGCAGCAGGCTGTGGCCGGCTCTTGAGGCAACGGCAACACGACACGACCTGACGCAAGAGGCAAGCCCTGTGAAGTTACCGGCCGGGAATCGTCGCCGAGTTGAGCCGTGGACAGATGATCGTGGTACAGATCGAACCGTAGGCCGTCCCGAGACGGCACGCTGAGTCGTACCAGCCGGTCTCGCGCAAACTCCTGTTTCATGCCTCTCAAGGTGGCCTGACATGACACGTCCGCACCGCTCCTCGGATACTCCTCTCGGTGCCGGCCGGGTGCTCGGATGGCGTTGGTCGGCACGTCCCTCTCTGACGCTGCCCGCATCCCTCCTCCTGTTGCTGCTCCTGTTCGCCGGTTGTGCCGGATATCAGATCGGGAATCGAACGCTCTATCGTACCGACCTGAAGACAATCCACGTGCCGATGTTCAAGTCAGCCAGTCTGCGCCCCGACCTGGGAGAATGGCTGACCGAAGCGGTGATCAAGGAGATCGAGGCGCGGACGCCGTACAAGGTGGTGAGCAATCCATTAGCCGACAGCGTGCTCACCGGCAGCATCATGTGGGACAACAAACAGGTATTGTCGGAGAACATCAACGACGAACCGCGCAATCTGATCTTTCATGCGGCGGTTCACATCCTCTGGATGGATAATTCCGGCCAGATTCTCATCCAGAGCGTGACCAGTCTGGGATCCGATTTCATTCCCGAAGCCGGGCAGTCGATCACGACTGCCGAACAAAACGCCATTCGCCGGCTGGCGGAGCAGATTGTCTCTCAGATGGAAGCTCCCAACTGGTGACGAAGACCTCAACGGTTGATCAGACCTGGAATGCGGCCGGGAGGGGCGGTAGCGAGCGATTTGGACGCGGAGTGTCTCCCCGGTTGTCGAGGTGTTGCTACAATAGCAGATCATGTGTGAGACACCTTTCGCTCGCGAAGCCCATTGCTGGCAGCTGCGCAACACCACGTTACAGCTGGCGTCGACGCCGTTGCTCATGGGCATCGTGAATGTCACCCCCGACAGTTTCTCGGATGGCGGACGGTTCTTTCAACCGGAAGCAGCGGTCGAGCAGGCGTTGGCCCTGGTAGAGGAAGGCGCTGATATTCTGGATATTGGCGGCGAAAGCACTCGCCCCTACTCCCACGCGGTGGATGTGGAGGAGGAGTTGCGGCGCGTGATTCCGGTGGTGC
Source organism: Pirellulaceae bacterium (assembly GCA_041752115.1). Lineage (GTDB taxonomy): Bacteria > Planctomycetota > Planctomycetia > Pirellulales > Pirellulaceae > JAJRVM01. The sequence continues at coordinate 15,625 of JBGSHS010000357.1, forward strand.
GTGCCCTGTGCCGGCAGACGACCGTACCGGTGTCTGTGGACACTTCCAAAGCGGTCGTGGCGAAGGAGGCCCTGGAGTGTGGGGCCGAGATCATCAACGATGTCACCGGACTGGAGGGGGATGACGCCATGTTGCCACTCGCTCGCCAGAGTGGGGCGGGAGTGTGCGTCATGCACATGCAGGGGACGCCGGCCACGATGCAGGACCATCCGTCGTACAGCGACGTGGTGGTCGAAGTGGGGCGATACCTGTGCCGCCGTCGCGACCGATTGCACGATGCTGGCATCGATCCGCCTCGCATCTGTCTGGATCCAGGGGTCGGGTTCGGAAAGACGCACCAGCACAATCTGACACTGCTGGCTCAGTGTTATCGGTTCCGATCGTTGGGGTGTCCGATCCTGGTCGGTCATTCGCGTAAGGGGTTCATTGCCCACGTCTTGGGTGACAAGGAGACGGATCGATTAGCGGGTACCATCGGCGCGTCACTTTCTCTGGCATTCCAGGGAGTGCATATTCTCCGGATCCACGACGTCCGGGCTGTCGGGGAGGCCATCCGCTTGTTTGCGGCGACGGGCGGCTGCCGTCGTCGACCGCCATTGACGCCAGCCGGCGATTTCAGGATACTCCCGGCAGATTAGTGTTCGGTGACAGCTAAGAATTCGGGTGCCACTGGCTTGGCCAGTGCTTCTCCGGCTGTCGGGCAAGGCTACACTGGCAGAGCCAGTGCCACCCAACCCGAAGGTTAAGCTGTCACAAGCCACCCGCCGGGCCGGCACGCCGGGGCGTTGGCCATGGCAGGTGACTCTTGGCCGCCTCCAATTGGCTGGTGGTTGTTCAGCAGCGAGGGCCCGGCGGATGCGTGGGGACGATCCGGTGTGCGTAGGGCGTGGGGACTGCGCGTCGTCCACTTCCGTCGGCAGTGCGACGAAATGCGAAACGGTGATGAACAGCAGCACGAATTTGGCCGAATACTGTCTGGATGTGGCTCGTCGCGCGGCGGCAGTGTCCGGTCCCCTGGCCATGCTGTGCGGCGCAGTGAAAAACCGCTGGCTGGTTCGATCAGCCGACGCGCTGGTGACCCACGCAGCTGCGATCCTGGCTGCGAATCAGCGGGACATTGAAGCAGCACCCGGCTATGGCTTGACCGCGGCTCAGACGGACCGACTGCAGCTGACTGAGACGCGCCTGCAGTCGATCGCGCAGGGACTCCGGGACGTGGCATCGCTTCCCGATCCGATCGGTGAGATCATCGAGGCCTCGGTACGTCCTAACGGGCTGGCGGTATCCAAGCAGCGGGTGCCGTTGGGGGTCGTGTTCTTCATTTACGAGTCCCGTCCGAATGTGACGGCCGATGCCGCAGCGATCTGCATCAAGAGCGGCAATGCCGTGATTCTCCGAGGGGGCAAGGAGGCGCGGCATTCGAGTCAGGCGATCGTGGAGCTGTTGCAACGGACGGCTCGGGAGACGGGTGTGCCGGATGACGCGATCCAGCTGATTGCCACACCGGATCGCGAGGCGGTGGGGCACCTGCTGCGTCTGCCGCAATACATCAACGTCACCATTCCTCGCGGCGGAGAAGGATTGATTCGGCGGGTGGCCGAAGAGGCGCGGATGCCGGTCATCAAGCACTTTGACGGCAACTGCCATGTGTATGTCGATCAGTCGGCCGACCTGGACATGGCGCTGGCGATTACCGAGAATGCCAAGTGTCAGCGCATGGGAGTCTGCAATGCGTGCGAATCACTGCTGGTGCATGCAGCGATCGCCCCGCAGTTTCTCCCGCGAATCGATGCCGTACTGCGGTGTCACGAGGTAGAAATCCGCGGGGATGCCGCCACGTGCCAGCTGATTCCGCGAGCGGTGGTGGCCACCGAGCAGGATTATTTCACCGAGTATCTGGGACCGACGATTTCCGTACGGGTGGTGGCTTCGCTCGAGGATGCCATCTGTCACATCAATCACTATGGATCACACCACACGGATGCCATCGTGACCCGTGATCTCCCTGCGGCGCGGCAGTTTGCCGCGGCGGTTGACAGTGCGGCGGTGATGATCAACGCCAGCACCCGTTTCAACGATGGAGGGGAGTTCGGCTTGGGAGCGGAGATCGGCATCAGCACCGACAAGTTTCACGCCCGAGGTCCTTGTGGACTGAGAGAGCTGACGAGCTACAAGTATGTGGTGTATGGCGCGGGGCAGGTTCGCGGTTAGCCGCGTGACCCGTTGACACCGCCGTGACAGGCGGACGGGGAACCGGCGAAGAGGTCGCGGGCCGTGAAACAAGCTGCGTGATCGCGAGTGACCGGAGTTCGATCACTGCGGCGTGAGGCTGCCTGTCAGGCCAGTGCATTTCACAGGTGTCGAGGGAACGGCAGATGACAGACGAAGTACTGAGCCAGGCCGAAGTCGAGAGTCTTCTCAGCGCCATGGAAACGAAGGCGCCGGCGGCACCCGCCAAGGCGGCTCAACCCATCGCCGGCCGCAACCTTCGCTCGCGCGAGAAGATCACTCCCTATGACTTCAAACGCCCCGAACGCGTGGGCAAAGAGCAGATGCGCGCTCTGCAGTCGCTACATGAGGGCTTCGGCCGCAACTTCGGCGCTGCCCTGTCGGCGCTGCTGCGCAGTATCGTCGAGGTGAAGCTGACCAGCGTCGACCAGCTGACCTACAGCGAGTTTGTATTCAGTCTGGAGAACCCCACCTGCTTCAACCTGCTGACCGCCAGGCCGCTGGAAGGGAATCTCATTCTGGACATCAATCCCTCGATTCTCTATCCCATCATCAATCGACTGCTGGGAGGAGGCAAAGAGACCGGGCCGGTCGCTCGACGAGCGTTGACCGAGATCGAGCTCCGCCTGGTCGGGCGCATCACCGGCCTGTTCCTGCACGACTTGAGGCGAGCCTGGGCCAATATTCTGCCGCTGGAATTCGAAGTGGAACGTGTGGAAAGCAACCCGCAGCTCGTCCAGATCGTTCCACCGAACGAAGTGGTCGTGTTGATCAGTTTCGAGCTGACGCTGGGGGATGTGCGCGGCATGATGAACCTCTGCATACCCTTCAACGCCATCGAGCGGATTGGAAACAAGTTGACCACCAACAACTGGGTCAGCTATGCTCGGACCGCTCCCACCGAAGAGTCGGTGCAACAGGTCAGTCAATGTCTGGGTGGGGCTCTGGTCGAGATGGTGGCCACGTTGGCCAGTTCGCGGATCACCACCGCGGACCTCCTGTCGCTCCGCGTCGGTGATATCGTCACGACCGAAAAGGATGTTCACCTGCCACTCGACGTTTCAGTGGAAGGTGTGGTCAAGTTCCGTGCCTCGCCCGGCGCGATCAAGGGCCAGAAAGCGGTCCAGATCGAAGGCCCGGTTGAAGTGGAATGAGTCCCGTTCGATCCGGACCCTAACCCCGCGGCCAACGGCGGAATCGTCTCGATCAGCACGATCGTCCACCACTGGCCGCTGGCTCGCGGACGGCCGCGATACCCTTGGTGACTGGCAGCGGAGGCAATGATTCCTCCAAGACCCCGTGTGTGCGACGCAGGATCAGGAGCCCTTCGGCGACCACCCACACCTGCACGCACAATACGACCCCTGCGATGCCTAACAGCAAATAATTGCCAAGCTTGAACCAGCCGTACTGAGGGTGGAACATCTGCCAGGTGAGTCCCCAGATGGGAAGCACAATCATGATCACCGTGGGAATCACCAGGAACCAGACAGGTTTGGACCGCCGCCACAGGTAGAGCAGCGTGACGAGGAAGGCGAGCCCGGCAAGCATCTGATTGGTGGCACCAAAGAGCGGCCACAGTATCAAGCCTCCGGTCCCGTACGGATCGCCCGCTTTGGCTGGCAGTATCGCCAGGGTGCCACCCAGGATCACGGCCAGTGCAGTCGCCGCGTACTTGTTCGTCAAAGGTCGGATATGCAGCGTCTCGGCCAGTTCCTGAATCACGTATCGCTGCAGTCGTGTCGCGGTGTCGAGCGTGGTGGCGGCAAAGCAGGCCACCAGCACGGCGATGATGGCGATCGCTAACCGCAACGGCAAGCCCAATGCTGACATGAAGTTGGCACCACCTTCAACAAACGCTCCCACCGTCTCTTTCAGCTGGTAATTCGACCAGTGCATCCCCGGTTTATAGTGCTGCTTCCACGCGGCGTACGGGGTCTGGGAGTCGGTCGCGACGGCCACGTACGCTCCGTCGGCATCTTTCTGAAATTTTCCCATACCCACGCCGGCGCAGCAGGCCAGGATCACCACCACGGCCAACGCTCCTTCCAGGAGCATCGCGCCGTAGCCGACATACTGAGCGTCCGTTTCGCATGCTACTTGCTTGCTGCTCGTGCCGCTGCTCACCAGGCAGTGGAAGCCGCTCACGGCGCCGCAGGCAATCGTGATGAAGAGGAAGGGAAAGATCGGCTGGGCACCGATCGGGAGAGAACTCGCCGAGGCAATCATCGGGGCGCTGGCCACCATGCTCGCCTGGCCAGTCAGCCCTGCCACGAAGACCCCCAGGACCAGCAGCAGCAGGGCCACCAGGAGCTGGTGACTGTTGATGTAGTCACGCGGCTGCAACAGCATCCAGACCGGCAGTACGGAAGCGAAGAAGCAGTAGACCATCAGCAGGATGGTCCAGGTCACAATAGCACTGCCAGCCGGCAGGGCGATCGGCAGGTAATACGCGCCCACCACAACGGCCAGATACAACACGACAACTCCCAGCAACGATGGCCAGAGCAGGCGTCCTCCCCAGCGGTAGACCCAGAATCCGATCAGCACCGCCAGGGGCATCGCCACCCAGACACTCAGCACGCTTTCCGGATACAGTCGAAAGAGGGTCGCGATGACCAGCCCGAAGATGGCCAACACGACGGTGAGCGAGAAGAACAGGATCAGCAGAAACAGGATCCGCGCTCGGGGGGCGATCAGGCGACCGGCAATCTCTCCAACCGTCTGGCCGCGGTTGCGCAGCGAGACCACCAGAGCGCCAAAATCGTGCACGGCGCCGATGAAGATGCAGCCGAACAGGACCCATAACAGGGCCGGCAGCCAGCCCCAGAGCACGGCGATGGCGGGGCCCACAATCGGGCCGGTTCCCGCGATGCTCGTGAAGTGGTGGCCGAATATCACCTCCTTCCGCGTGGGAACGAAGTCGACATCGTCCCGCAACTGCTGGCTGGGGACCGGAGCGGCCCGATCGAGTTGAAAGATGCGCCGGGCCAACCAGCGGCCATACGTATGGTAGGCCACCAGGAAACCAACAAATGACGCCAACGCAATGAGCACGGTGCTCATGATATCCCTTTCGCTGCTGTCCTCAGGCGGCCGGGCCGCCACTCACAGAGGGAGACCGCTCACACGGCGATGTCCTGACTGAGGGGCACTCGCCCAGACCGGTGCCCATTGGGAGCGCGTCCGGGCGACGCAGGTCTCCCAGCGGTTCCCCATGATATACCAAATCGTTCCCTTTGACTGCCGAGGCGTGGCGGCCAGACCGGCCACCTCGGGCACCCGTCGAGCGGCACGCTCAGAAGCGGTCTGCGGAGCGATGGCGTGTCGGACGACCAAGCGAATTTCGCCGCATGCGGTATTCTCTTGCTGCAGAGTCCTTATAATGTGGGCCCAGAACGGCGCCACCAAGGGCCGTGAAACAGCCTGCCGTGCGGTAACTGAGGCCAGAGCCTGTCCAACGTGTGGCCCGCCGTTTCGCGGTGGCTGAGCTTCGGTGTTTCGGACTGTTCCCCAATGACCTGAAGGAAAGGAAGTCGACACGTGGCTGAACAAGTTGTCATCGTTGGCAGTGGACCGGCTGGCTGGTCCGCGGCGATTTACGCATCTCGGGCCAACTTGAACCCCTTGTTATTCGAAGGAGCGATTACGGAAGCGAATCGCATTAACGGGACGCTGCCGTTGGGACAACTGGCGTTAACCACCGAGGTGGAGAACTATGCCGGCTTCCCAGCCGGGCGACTGGATGGGTTCCTGGGGTCGGCTCTGGATCCGGCGCGGCTGGCCGGGCTGCCGCCCGTGAGCGGGGAGAAGCATGCGGTGACCGGGCCCGAATTGATGGAGTTGATGCGGCAGCAGGCCTGCAACTTCGGTACCCGTATTCTGACCGAAGACGTGGTCGACGTCGATTTTGGCAGCAATCCTTTCCGTCTCACGACCAGCGAAGGCCACAGCCTGGAAACGCACACGTTAATTGTCGCGACCGGTGCGCGAGCCAATTATCTGGGACTGCCCTCGGAAGAGGCTTATAAGAATCGTGGTGTCAGTGCCTGCGCTGTCTGCGATGGCGCCTTGCCGCGTTTCCGCAATCGACCGCTCGTGGTGGTCGGAGGGGGCGATTCGGCGATTGAAGAAGCAACCTATCTGACCAAATACGCGTCGACCGTTCACCTGGTCCACCGCCGGGACGAATTGCGGGCCTCCCAGATCATGCGTCAGAGAGCGTTTGACAATCCCAAGATCGACATCGTCTGGAATCACGTCGTGGACGAAGTGCTCGGCAATGACGATGAAGGAGTCACTGGTGTGCGCCTGCGCAGCACTACCGACGATTCACTCCGCGAATTGGCCAGCAGTGGGCTGTTTCTCGCCATCGGGCATACGCCCAATACCAGCTTTTTGACAGGGAAGCTTGAAACGACCAGTAAAGGCTACATCAAGTGGCAGAAGCCGTTCCGCACTCTGACCAGCGTGCCAGGCGTATTCGCCGCCGGCGATGTGGCTGATGATTATTATCGACAGGCCATCACGTCGGCCGGCACCGGCTGCATGGCAGCGCTGGACGCCGAACGCTATCTGGCTGAGCACGGTGGATAACTGGCAGTTGCCAAGAACGCTTATCTCGGACCGTGCGCGATTCGTCAATGGCAGCGGCCCGCCGCAGAATCGCGATTGTTGGTCTGGTAACAGGTCTTCTTACACGCAATGAGACAAGGACCATGGAAACGATCAGTGTGGCACGAGCGATCAAAGGGAGTGATGTGGGGCAACGGATCCGCGTCAACGCCTGGATTCGTACTCGCCGAGACTCAAAGGCCGGTTTCAGTTTCCTGGAACTCAATGACGGCTCCTGCATGGCGAACCTGCAGGTGATCGCCGAACAATCGCTCGCCAACTACGAGTCGGAAATCAAACGGCTCTCGTCGGGTTGTAGCGTGACCGTGGAGGGAGAGCTGAAGGAATCGCTCGGAAAAGAGCAGGCTACCGAGTTGCATGCTCAACAGGTACTCGTGCACGGCTGGGCCGATCCCGAAGAGTATCCTCTGCAGAAGAAACGACACTCCTTGGAAAAACTCCGCGAATGGGCCCATCTGCGTCCTCGGACCAACACGTTTGGGGCGGTGGCGCGAATCCGTAACCGCGTGTCCATGTCCATCCATTCCTTCTTCCAGGAAGAGGGATTTCTCTACGTGCACACGCCGGTGATCACGGCCAGTGACTGTGAAGGAGCCGGCGAACTGTTTCGGGTGACGACTCTCCATCTGACCGACCTGCCACGCAAGGATGGCGCCATCGATTACTCCTGCGACTTCTTCGAGCGACCCAGTTTCCTGACCGTCAGCGGTCAGCTGGAGGCCGAGGTCTATGCCACGGCGTTAGGTCGCGTTTACACCTTTGGTCCGACGTTTCGGGCGGAGAACTCCAACACTTCACGTCATCTGGCCGAGTTCTGGATGATCGAGCCGGAGATGGCGTTCTTCGACCTGTTCGATAATATGGATCTCGCCGAACGCTTTCTCAAACGCATCATCCGCGATGTCCTGGAGCACTCGCTCGACGATATGACCTTCTTCAATCAGCGTATCGACAACACGGTGATCGAGACCCTGCAGAAGATCGTGACTAGCGGTTTCATCCGTCTCCCCTATACGGAAGCCATCGAACTCCTTCAGCAGAGCGGCGTGACGTTCGAATATCCGGTCTCTTGGGGAAGTGACCTGCAGTCCGAGCACGAACGGTATCTGACAGAGAAGAAGTTCGACGGACCGGTGATCCTCTATGACTATCCGGCGTCGATCAAGCCGTTCTATATGCGAGTCAACGACGATCAGCGTACCGTTCGAGCCATGGACGTGCTGGTCCCCAAGGTCGGTGAGATCATCGGAGGGAGCCAGCGCGAAGAGCGTCTGGATGTCTTGACATCGCGGATGCAGCAACAGGGCCTCAATCCGCAGGACTATTGGTGGTACCTCGATTTGCGCCGTTATGGGACCGTGCCGCATTCCGGATTCGGCTTGGGGCTGGAACGGATTGTGCAGTTCATCACGGGCATGGCGAACATTCGCGACGTGATCCCCTTCCCACGCACCCCCGGTAATGCCGAGTTCTGAAGGGCCGGGATGGGGAAATGACGAATGACCCCATGACGAATGACCTTGGTCCTGCGGGCCACTTTCGTCATTGGTCATTGGTCATTGGTCATTGGTCATTCGTCATTCGTCATTCTCTTTCCGTGTTGGTCATTGGGTCGCGGCGTGCTGCAGCATGGCCGGGACTGCATCCCGGGCCGGAGTCAGGCGATTCGACGGAAACCGGGACGAGCGCGGCTGCTGCGCCCCTTCTTGCGGGGGCTGCTGGCGCGTGGGGTTGCGCCGTTTGTGCCCGCCTGTGCAGGACCGTTTCCAGAGGGATACCTTGCAGGGGGGGAGGTTTCGGCTGGGGCAGGTTTGCTCCCTGCTCGGATCTGACCTAGATTTCTCTTGGCGGCCACCATGTCCCTTCATTCCGGTCGCCCTGCGGTCGCACTTCAGACTAGCTTGACAACTTCAACACCATTGCGGCTGGGACTGTGTCTTTGATATCAGCATCCGAATCATCGATTTTGGCGTGGGATACGCTGCAAGACACGACGACGGAGCTTCGCAGTGGCTGCCTGGCCCTTGAGCAGTCGCTGCAGGAGATCTTCCGTGAAGTGGAGCAGATGCGTGTCGAGTTGGTGGATCGGATACTTGAGGTGGAAGCGGAGCGACGGCGGCTGGATGTGTGCCAGGAGGAGATTGGGGCTCAGTCGGATGTGGCGCAGCGGCTGACGGTGGAGCTGTCGGAGCGGGAAGCGGAATTGGCACAGCGTGAAGCCGAGTTGGAGGAAGCACGCCGTGAGCTGCGTCGGGCGCAGGAAGAACTGCAGCAGGAGCGTGACGAGTTGACTGCTGCGGTCGACGAAAGCGATTCTGAGCTCCGCTGTGAACTGGAATCGCTCCGAGCACAACAGCAATCTCTGCAAGCAGAGCTGGATGCCTTGCGGAAACAACGTGACGCTTGGCAGCAGCAGGCGGCCACGCCACTGGCGCGTCCTGGCGCCAGCAGTGGGGAAACCGACTCCACCTCGCCACGCCGCACGCACCGAACGAGCCGTGCCGCGGCTGTCACCATGCCGGTACTGCCAGCGGCCGAGGACACTCGGACGATCAGTGCGGCTCAGTTCTCAGCATTGCAGCAAGAGCGTGCGGCACTCGAAGCTGAGCTGGAGCTGGTGCGCAACCGGGCGGCCGAACTGAATGAGACCGTATCGCTCCAGCAACGCGAGATTGCCGAGCAGAAGACAGAGCTCAGTCACGAACTGCAGCAGCTTCGTCGACTGGTAGAGAAACAGGCTGACCTGATTGCCGACCAAGTGACCGATGCGGACCGATCTGTGCGTACGGTGCGGGAGGCCACTGTGCAGAGTGTGGAAGCCCCGCCTCCCAACGATCCCGTGGTCAATTCCGTGATGGCTCAATTCGCCAAGCTGCAAAAGGACGTGGCTCAACGTCGTCGGCGCAAGGCGCCGTAAGGGGCCTCGCGTGAGACGAGGGCTGCGACCGGAGACGCGGTACAGGGCAGGCCAGAGGTGCCGAGTTACACAGGTTAGAGTGCGATGAAGAATATACTACGACGCTGCGGCGCATGGTCTATGGGGACACTGTCTTTGGGGACACTGTCTTTGGGGACACTGTTGTTGGGGACGATCACCATGGTGGTCGCCGTCTGGTCGAGCGTGTTGACGGGACGCTGGTGGATGGTTCCCTTGGCGATGCTGGCCGTGGGCCTGTTCCCGCTGACTCGCTGGATCGATCGCCGGCGGACGAAACCGCCGTCGGCCACCGAAACACCCGTGGCGCAGCGGCCGGAGCGGCCGCGGGCTCAGGTGACGACCGCCCCCGCCCCCGCGTTACCGCCAGTCTACGATCCGAATGATCCGGCTTACCTGGCTCAACGACTTCTGGAACAGCACCGGTATGCCTTGCTGCTGCGTCCGCAGATTGCCGCCAATTTGAAGAAAGAACAGCTGCAGGCGGCTGTGCGCCTGTTGGATGACGCGATGGGGATCGTGCCTGAAGGCGATGTGCTGTTGCAGTCCTGGCGAAATCAGGGTGTCCCGGACGACAGCAATGGTCCGCGCGAACGGCTCGTCCACGTGGAAGCGTATTATCTCGACCGCTACCCGGTCACCAATCGTCAGTATCAGCAATTTGTTGATGACGGCGGTTATGAGAACATGTCCTTGTGGGACTCGACCATCTGGCCCGCTGTGCTCGACTTCGTTGATCGGACCGGTCACGGTGGTCCTCGTTTCTGGGTGGAGGGACGCTATCGGGAGGGTCTGGATGACCACCCTGTCGTCGGCGTCAGTTGGTACGAAGGTGCTGCCTACGCTCGCTGGGCCGGCAAACGGCTCCCAAGCGATCCGGAGTGGGTGAAAGCGGGGTGCTGGCCGGTCCTGACGCAAGGGACTCGACCGATGCAACGCCGCTACCCCTGGGGAGATACCCTCGATCGGGAACTGGCTCACCTGTGGGGCAGCGGTGCCCCCAACACCGTCTCGGTCTACGAGATGCAGGGAGGAGTCAGTGTGGGAGGCATCTATCATTTGATTGGGAACGTATGGGAATGGACGACGAGCAATTTTGGTGTGTGGGACACGACCGCCCGTCGTCTGGAAACAGCCACACCGATGAAGAGCATTCGCGGCGGCGCCTTTGATACGTACTTCGATACCCAAGCCACGTGTCAGTTTCAGAGCGGTGACAGCCCGATCAGTCGCAAGCACAACATCGGCTTTCGCTGTGCACTGGCGATGTGCGATGTCGTTTCCCTGGAAGTTGACCAATTAGTGGAGAGTGATCAGATGCTGGTTTCCTGCGGCGCGTCAGCAGAGGAGGGACGGCTATGAGTAACAAGGGTGTATTGCCCATGGACTCCTATCGGCTGGCGCAGTATTCGGTCCAGGTGCCCTGCTTCATTTGTGAGGGAGGCAACAGCTTCGACGCGGAATTCTGCCGTCATTGCCAGGCGCCCATGGCGTTGGCTCACCAGGCGAATCTGCGGAAGATCGCTCCCCAGCTGGTGGCGACGATCGGATCGGCCGATGCCGGCAAGACCGTCTATCTCGGTATGTTGACCGACATGCTCTCACGCGGCAACGACGACCTGCAACTGCTGGCTCGGGGGGCCTTCTCGGTCTCGCTGCAGCAGATGACGATGTCTGCTCTGTCCAACTGCGAATTTCCCGACAAGACACCGAACGAACCTGAACGGTGGAACTGGATCCACTGCCAGGTCCGCTCGTCACGCAAACGGAATCCGACGGAGCTGATTCTGCCCGATCTGTCGGGGGAAGCCATTCTGGAGGAAGTCGATCACCCACATACCTATCCGGTGATCCGCGCCTTCCTGTCGAAGTGTCGCGGTGTGCTGATCCTGATCGATGCGGTGCGTCTGATGGACGGCGAGAAGGACCAGGACTTCTTCACCATGAAAATGCTCAGCTATCTGGGTGAACTGGACGACGATCCGAAAACGGGCTGGCCGACGCGGCCGATCAGTCTGATCTTCACCAAGGCTGACCGGTGTGAAACGTGTTTTGATGACGCGGCCGAGTTCGCGAGGAAACACTCGCCCGGGTTGTGGCAGCACTGCCAGCAACGATTCAAGCGATCCCACTTCTTCGCGTCCGGAGTGGCGGGCGCGTGTGCTTTCCAGATGGAGTTGGGGGGAACGCGGCACGTGCCGTTGCGTGTCGAGCCGCGAGGGATTGTCGAGCCGTTTCGTTGGTTGGTCGAGCAGATCGGCCAGTGAGATTGTTGCGAGCCGCTTGACGCGTTGTGCGGAAAGGGGAGGCCAGGTGCTCGTTCAACAAGCTGTCTTCACATCCGTTCGCAACGGGCGTAACGAGGGGTATCAGCTGGCTGCCTGCAGCCC
>JBGSHS010000358.1:0-21497 GCA_041752115.1 Pirellulaceae bacterium
ACCACCGCCAGAACCGGTCCTGGACCGAGGCGCGGCGCGCGTGGACCGGGCGGTTCTCCAGCACGCAGCGGAGGTCGGCAGCGAGGTTCTCCGCCCGCCGATACCGATCGCCCGGATCACGGGCAATGCACTTGAGAATCACGGTTTCCAGATCGGCGGGGATGTCCGGGTTGACACGGCGCGGACGGGGCGGAGTGAGATGCGCGACTTGATGAATCAGCGCGCTGCGATCGGCCGAGGGAAATGCCGGCCGCGTGGTGGCTAGCTCGTACAGGGTCAAGCCCAGGCTGTACACGTCGCTTCGCGCATCCGCAAGACCCTCCAAGCGTTCCGGCGCCATGTAGCGGAGCGTGCCGAGGATGTCGCCGCTGCGCGTCAAGTCACCGTCGTCGTCGGCTTTCGAGAGCCCAAAATCGGTGACCCACATGTTCCCCTGGATGTCCAGCAGCAGATTCGATGGCTTGATATCGCGGTGAACCAGTCCTTGTCCGTGAGCGTACGCCAACGCATCGGCAACCTGTAACCCGATCCGCGCCACGCCGGTCCAATACGTCTCACGGGCAGACGCGGACGAACTGCTGGAGCCGACCGTGCGTCTGAGTGCCAGGTCTGGCGAATTTTCGCCGTCGGCCGGGGGCGCTTCGCGCCAGCGTCGCAATTCCTCTAAGACGTCCTCCAGCCCGCGGCCGACGATCAACTGCATCGCGTAGTAGCAGACGTCGCGTTCCTCGCCGATGCCGTACACAGGAACGATATTCGTATGGTGCAGTCGGGCTGCCGTGCGTGCTTCGCGCAAGAATCGCTCGCGCCGGGCACTATCGATCAGCGCCGGAGTCCAGAGGACTTTCAGCGCCACGCGGCGACCCAACGACTGCTGCTCCGCCTCGTAGACGACTCCCATCCCTCCGCGACCCAACTCGCGGATGATGCGAAAATCGCCCAGTTGTTCCAGATGCTCGCTGTCGAGCAGATCGCGAGTCGACGTGACGGCCCGCGACACGTCCGCCGGGACGGCTCGTTCGATCGCCGCCAACGTGGGAAACAGCCGCTCAATCCGCTCCGCCAGCTGCGGATGCCGAGCCACACACTCGGTGATCGATGGCCGTTCACCGCGCCGGCATCGCGCGACAAAATCCTCGGCCACCACGTCGAAGGGATCTCGATCACTCGACGTGTCACTTGTCGTCATCGCCGAAGTGCCTAATAGGGAGAATCGCCCAGGACATCGTGCAGCCGCTCCAGAGCGCGGACGTATCGCTTGCTGGCCGCCGACGCGTTGATCTGCAGGACGCGAGCCACTTCCGCATTGCTTAGTTGCTCGAAGTGCCGCAGCCTCAAAATCTCGCGGTCGTTGGGGGCGAGCGATTCGAGCGCGTTCTGCAACTGCACCCGACGTTCGGACTGCAGAATGACCTGCGAAGGGGCCATCGACTTGCCCAGCAGGTGCGCCACCAGTGCCTCCGAGGTGGCTTCCTGGAATCCCCGCCCAAGAGGAACTTCGCGCCCAGCGTCGCGTCTACGTGCGCCGAGGTGCTTGCGGTGCAGGTCGGTCAGCTTGCGACGGGTGATGTGCCGCAGCCAGAAGAAAATCGGCAGGGGCGGCGCCTGCAAGTAAGTATCCAACGTCCGGGACGCTTCCAGATATGCTTCCTGGATGACGTCGGACGGATCCACCCGCCCCGCCATACGCCGATGCATCCGCAATTGCACAAATCTGCGCAGGCGGTCGCGGTGGTCCGCCAGCACGGTGTCCCACACCCACGGCTGCTGGCCTTGTGCCAGACGCAGATTCTGTATCATGTCGGCCCCGTCGTGCATGGTCGGCACCGCTCCGTTTGGGACGCGCAGTGGGCGCATCTCCAGCCAAGTGCTCCAGGTCGTTCACCCGTGGAGGTTATAGGCCGATCGACGGTTTTGTCCACTGCCGGAAGAGGGCAGGCAGGGTAGGCAGATACACCGATTCACGATCCCGGGGTTCTCGCGCCTAGCGGTTACGGGAAATCCCCAGGCCTTCGGGTCCTCCCAGAGGAGGCAAACGTCCCGAGGGAGACTACCCGCCGTCCCCGGTACCGCGACGGTGGCCGCCTGTGGGCTGTTCGACCAAGGATTGACCATTCCCGAAGTCGCCGAGCAACTGAGCCGTGCGAACTCAACCGTACTCGAATACCTGATCGATTATATCGCCGCGCGGCGGATCACCGACCCAACCCGATGGGTGGAGAAATCGTCGGCCGAAGCGATCGCCGTCGTCGCCTCCTATGCCGACTCGGATCGGCTGCGGCCCATCCACGATGCCCTGCGCGGCCTAGTCGACTACGAGGCGATTAAGATCGTTGTCGCCTGCGAGAAGAACCGGAATGCCACGGCAACACGCTTGGGACAGGACACGCCAACGACATGAGAACCGTCCATCAACTCTTCCAGATCCTGCAACCGATTGACCGACGTTTGGGTCCGCACCAGAGAGCCCTCGTTGAATCGCTCTAGCTCGAGCTCGGATGGCGCAAGCCGCGGGCAAGGCACTTCAGCAGTATGCTTGGTAGAGCATCCGGGATGGCGTAGATGCGTTCGCGGATCGAACTAGCGGGGTAGCCACATTCCAGGGATACCGCCGTTATCATCAAGCGTGAGAAGGAGTGCAGCAGAATGTAAGGCAAACAGCACTTCCAACGTTTTGCTCCGACTCGTATTCCACATGGTTGATGTAAGTCACAACCCACGATGTCGGCTTAAGTGTCCCGATGTTGAGTTCTCCAATGAACTGTTCGAGACACCCGAGTTGGCTGGCGAACTTCGATCGCCGTTCGTGGAAGGGCCGATAAGCCGCATTCTCCGCCGTCTTCTGCCAGTTGGCGAACAACGCATTGCGTTGGATCTGGATCACATGCTCGCCATTGGCTGACGCGGCCCATAACCTGGGCGCCTCCGGGCGATCCAGTATTTGCCACCGAACGGCATGTCCTCCAAGCAGGATTCTCTCGTCGCCGAACCGCTCCTGCTGCTCCACGCGATGTGAGGCCTTACAGTTCCAGGCAATGCCTGGCCGTCCATTTTGTTTGATGAACTGGGCAGCTGTTCGCCGCAGCCTCGTCGGTGACGCGAAGCCACTCGCTTACGGCAGGAAAATGGACGCGAATACAACGGCCGCAGCCGTCACGTCAACCTTCCTCCCAATGCCCCAACAGTTGGTCAATGCGCGTGCGGCGGCCCTTGATGTGCGTCCTCATCTTCGGTGTCCCAATCAGTTGCTGGATCGTTTCTCGGCAGCAGGCTTGGTACTTCTGCATGATCCACACGAACTCCACAGTGTAGTCCGGTACGAGTCGTACAAGTGATTGGCGCGCTGCGTTGAGCTCCGAACGGCCCTGGGGCGCCCAGCGCGCACCGCTCAGTGTGGAATAGCCGGCGGATTTCCGCGTCCGCTTCACGCTCGCCCCGCTTGCCTTTGCTGCGTGACCGTAAGCCCAGCCGGCGCCAAGCCGCAAGTCTGCAGACCGGAACGCGACTGCTGCGCGACTGGCATGGTGAACGGTACGAGGTGATTGTGCAGGAAGACGGATTCCTCCACGACGGAATGAAGTACCGCAGCCTCAGTGCGGTGGCCCGGACCATTACAGGTTCGTACTGGAGTGGCAACCGCTTCTTTGGCCTGTCGCCGGCAATGAAGAATGATCGGAGCAACGCATGAACAACAACCGTCGTTCCATCCGCTGCGCGATCTACACCCGCAAGAGTCACGAGGAAGGTCTGGACCAGGAGTTCAATTCGCTCGACGCGCAACGTCATCCTCCGTGTCTTCGTGTCTCCGTGAGAGACCAATTGCCCATGTAAGTTGCTCCGCGTTCGAGGTTGCGTGGAGATCATATCCAACTGAGCACGTTCGATCCGGAGCAGCTGTCCGGCGGCGCCATCGTTCTGATCAGAACTCGCCAAACGTGTAGCGGCGGCATCAGCGTCGTCGGGTACTGACCTGGCGCATCAACCGCGCAGGGGCAAATGCCCGCCACGTGGCCGGCGACTCGGTATACGCATCGAGCAGCACCTTGTTGGCTGCATCACCCAACGCGATGGGCAGCGAGTACGTCGACAGCGAATCGCGAATTAAGGCTTCGTGCCCGGAAGGCGCATCGCGTCCATCCAGTTGCAGCGCCGCGCGGCAGAGATCCACCAGGCTGGTCACCCAGCGCAATACGACTTGATCGGCTCCCGGGGGAACAAGCTTGTTGAACCGCAGGCCGCGGTTCTTTGACCTGGCCGCTTCTTTGGACCGCAGATAGCGGTCCGCTTCGATCTGCTCGGTGAGCTTGTGCTGCTCGACGCTGCCGGCTTCACCCGACACCTTAGCCGGGCCTTCCGCGTTCGTGCGGATCTCGTCGTCGAGTTTGTCAGCCACGCGCAGCTCTCCCAACAGGCAACACAACGAGTGCCTATTGGATTACCACACGGTTTGTGGGCAAGTTGACGGGCGAGTTCGAGGGAAT
This sequence comes from Pirellulaceae bacterium, assembly GCA_041752115.1. Taxonomy (GTDB): domain Bacteria; phylum Planctomycetota; class Planctomycetia; order Pirellulales; family Pirellulaceae; genus JAJRVM01. The sequence continues at coordinate 4,482 of JBGSHS010000358.1, forward strand.
GTGAAAGATTACGTGCCGTTTCCTGCCGAGGTGTGAATCACCAGGAGATGACAGAGCCTGGAAACGGACGAGAGACAAGTGGTCGATCTGGAGGCTATTGAACGGGCGCAGGCGATGAATCGAGAGGATGAGCGGTGTCGGGCGACCGTCGTCTTTGGCGCGGCCCGTGTCCGGGTTCTCCGAGCCGCGATGCTAGAAGCCTTGCGCAATACATCACAGCTACGGTAGGGTGAACTGAGTCCTCAGAGCGGCCGCGATCAGCGGCTCGCGAAGAGAGGATCAACCATCTTCCGAGACCCAACCGCCGTTCGCGTGCTTCCCATTGTTCTGATCTGCGCTCTCCATCCGAAGCGACGATGGTTCACCTCGTCGCCGATCTTTGCCCTGTCTCCAGCCACTCTGAATCAACCTTTGACCGCCGCGCCGCGACCCGCTGCCAAGCCGGACACGGGAGGCTCGCCGTGGCCACTCGCCTACGTCGTGTGCGATCCGCGCCGCTTCGGACGGAGTTCCTTGCCGCCGGCCAGCACTCGTTGCAGGGTGACGGGACAGTCGCTGCAGAGTTCTTCCCAGGCCGCACGGGTCAACTCTCGAATCGCCCACACCACCCCCACGGCCGTATCCGCATCCGAACCTACGTCTACAGCGAACGCCGCTGTCACCGGGCGTCTCCCGTGTCGTCGCTCAATGTTCCTCCCACGGGATCGGTCAGGACGACTGAAAACAGCTCATTGCTTTCCAGTGACGTGTCATCGCGGGCCACCAGTAAGATATGCTGTGTGGTCTGACCTGGAGCGAAGGTGACCGTTCCGACTTGGCCTGTGTAGTCAACTCCGGAGGTCGCAGTTCCATCTGCCGTCGAGTAGCTCAAGCTGACAGGTGTGGCACTCGCTTCCGAAAGCGACACGGTCACGCCACCAGCGCAACGAACGACCTCATTTGTGTCACGGCTAGTGATTAGCAGCATGCCTTGTGTGTCGAATGTCAATCCTATGGGCGCACGGAGTGTAGTTGCTGCACTGGAAACCGGATCATCCAGGAAGTCCGCCTGGGTGTCAAACCGATGGATCGCGTCCGTCGCCGAGTCGGCGACGTAGAGCCTGCCCTCTTGATCAAATACTAGGCCACGCGGCGTCTCCAGGTCACCCATTCCCGACTCGATGTACGTGCTCTGGAATTCGCCTGTCGTTCCGTCGAACCGCAGCACGGCGGCATTTGTCGAGGAACCGACGCTGGCAACGTAAAGGCTGCCGTCTGGACCAAATGTCAGATCTAGGGGACCAGCCAGTCCGCCGCTACCTGATGCAACAAGGTTCGCACCGGTGTGGCCGTCTGACGACATCATATCCCCTGGCGCACTCCCCAGGGGCCCTTGGTAGCGGAGTACGGAGTCGGTTCCAAGGTTGCTGACGTAGAGGTTACCGTCGGTTCCAAAGCTCATTCCAATCGGCGTAGCGAGCCCACCGAACTCGTTCGGCACGAAAGTCTCCACAAAGGCCCCGGTCGCACCATCGTATCGACAAATCGCATTACTGCCCGCGGAGACAACGTAGAGGTCGCCATCCGGGCCAAAGGCCAGATCCATGGGATTGGAGAGTCCGCCCGAGCCGGCTGCAACGAAAGTGTCCATGAACACCTTGGCGATGTTCGGGTGCTCCATGAGTGCCAGCGCCTGCCGCTCGGCCTCGAACCGCGCCACGACGGCGCGCGTGTCCATGCCCGGCTTGATGATCTTGAGAGCGACTTTGCGGCTGATCGGCTGCCGCTGCTCCGCCACATAGACAACGCCCATACCGCCTTCACCGATCTGCTCGAGCAGCTTGTAGGGACCGATCAGCGTGCCCGGGCGTTCAGCAACAACGTGGTCAAGGGTGACGCTCAGGCCGGGAGTGGTCCGATCCAGCAGTCCGTCCTCCGCCCGATCGTGTTCCAGCAGCTTTTCGATCTCGGCGCGCAGGGCCACGTTTCTGCCGCACGCCCGTTCGAGGTAGGCGGCTCGCTCTACCGCATCGGCGACGTCGGCAGCGGCGTCGAAGATGTCGTCTTTCCGGGCTTGCTCTGCGTCCACGGTGGTTCTCCGTCAATACGCCCCGTAGTACAGTGCGACATCTGGAGAAAAAAGCGATCACACATTTCCCAAAGAATTTTCCGCTCGGGTCAGCCGACTCCGCTCGGTGCGTCGCTTTCCGACCCCTGGCGGATTTCGCGGCGTAGCCAGGCGCGTGCGTAACGCCAATACCGGCGAGCAGTTACGCTGGAAATCCCCAGCGCGGCGGCCACTTCGTCGTGGTTCATGCCCACCAAGAGACGCAGCTTAGCGACTTGGGCTTTTTCGGAGTCCTCTCGCTCCAGACTCGCGATGGCCTCATCCAGGGCAAGCAGCTCGTCTGTTGGCAATCCGCACCGCAATTCGACTTCTTCCAGCGGAATTCGTTGTCGGAGGCTGCCTCGCTCGTGTCGCTGTTTGCGGCGCGCCTGCTCGACCAGTATCCGCCGCATTGCTTCAGCCGCCGCCCCGAAGAAATGGCCCCGACTGTTCCAGTGCCGCGTCTTTTCCACATCCACCAGCCGGATGTATGCCTCATGCACCAGTGCCGTGGCCTGCAGCGTCTGGTCCGGTTTTTCCTGGGCCATCTTGGCGGCAGCCAGTTTCCGCAGTTCTTCGTAAACCAACGGCAGGAGCTGTTCCGCGGCCTGTCCGTCGCCGTGTTCAATACGCGACAGAATTTGAGTCACGTCGTGTGTCCGCAATTCTGGGCCGCCCGCTTCGCCGCACGGCCCGGCCGGGTCCGGCTCATCCCCGCCACGGTCGCCAGGCAATTCATCGCGAACCATGGGTGTTTCTCCGTTCGCTCCGGCAGGGACGATTAGCACGCCGAAGGTGTCGCCTGCCACGCGGTCGCGGCAACCGGACCCAATTGGCTATCGCGAATATACCACATGCGGGTGGCAGATACGCAAGTGGGACATCGACATGGCGACGAGTCGTCAGCGGACGATGACGGCTTGGGCCTCGACGAGTCAAGGCGTGGGCCGTGAGTCTACGCCGCATCCACAGCAGCGTAGACTTTACCGAGCGACGTTAGCCAGGCCACGTCACCTTGCTCAGCCCGTTCCCTGATTTCCTTGAGGAGCTGAACCGTTTCCGATTCGTAACAGGGCTCGCTTGCGTCATCGGGCGGGATGACCATCTCGACTTCCACCGCGACAACGTATTTCTCTGTTTGAATGAGCCGTGTCCGTTTGATTCGCTCCCCAGCAATACGCATGGCGTCAACCTCGATCGAAGAAATGAACGGTTACGAGCTTCGCGACACCACTTTGCGGCAAATGCGACCACACCGCCTTGAACTCGGTGCCGTCCGGCAGGCACGTCCGAACCTCGACCGCTGGATTGGGCTTGGCATCCGGTCGTGCAGCAATCAACTCCGCATCCAGCAACCCAGCAACCACCTGCCACTCCATTATACCCCGCTCTTCGAGTCGCTCTGACGCGTGGAGCCCAACAACGTACTTCTCCTCCGCGACCAGTCGACGAATTATGGTGAAAAGTGGTTCCATCCAGACCCCCGCGTGTCAACCGCCACTGCAGTCGCCGGCCCACAAGCTACATTCTAACCCTCGTTCATACGCCAACCGAATCCCCCAGACATGACGGCGTACACGGAAGTCTGATGACCGTTCGGTTTTCGAAACCCGTGGCAGCCGACTAGGTTCGGTGCCACCGTTAGCCTTCATCTTGCCATCTCGGAATCAACGTGCCAACTGTCCGTCGGCGAAGAAGTTGATTGGAAAGGTGACGACTGGCCGAATGCATCACACTGTGGCCATCACGAAATACCAGCCGTATGGGGGCAAGTTGCGAAAGGGTTGTGACTGATTGAGCGCTCGCAACTCCTCGATAACCCAGGCGGCGCGAGACTGTGAGAGTGGCGAGAGTTTTGGCCGGAAATGGGGCGGAGGGACCATCGTGACTGCGTGGGCGTGAGTCGCGCGCAAATGGCGGACGGAGAGCCACGTGTGGACGCGCTCATCGCAACTTGTTGCCACCACTGGCCCTAGAACGCAAATAGGCCGACGACTCTCGGCGTCAGCCTTTCATATGACCCCACGGTCTCGTAATTTCGAGACGGGTCTTCAAGTTGAGGGGGTGGGATGGGAGCCAGCGACCGCGGGGTAATCGCTGAGGGGCTCGGGGGGGTCACCAAGCCTTGACCGGATGGCAAGAGCCCGCCGCGACCAAAATGCACGCCGGGGCGTGTTCTCGATCAGTTGTACGAGAGCGATTGGAGGTAGAGCGCGCCGTGCCCGTCCCTTGTGGGCATGGTGCCGTTGCGCGCACAGGTGAAATCGACCTGTGCGTGCAAGGAGATGTATCTATGGCGATCATGTCGCGCTCCCGCACGTTGCCGGACGCGATCTGCCAACTGCACCAGGTCACATGCACCTGGTGCAGTTTCCGCTGGCGAGAGCGGCCAATCGCTGTCGTCGCATTGACGGCGCGAGGGATGTCCTCGGGCTCTCAGTCAATGGGCCGGGGGGAGCCTTCGGTTGGTCGAAGCGTGCTCAATGCTCCCGCGCACCAGACTGCACGGGGCGAGTCAGATGGCGATACGGTTTTTCCCAACCTGCCACGGTCCGTTACTGATGTGCTATTGTTTTTGCCCACGGCGTCACCGGCTACTATCAGGTAGCTGCCGAATTCATCTCCGTAACGCGTGATTTGCTCAGCGGAATCTCATGCGTCACGATCGTGCGTCCGCAATGGCGGCAGACCTTGCGGCGGCGGATGCGGCCGTCGCGAAGTGGTTCGGTATTCGTGGTGTAGAAATGCCGGCAGGCGCATTGGGGGCAGCCGATGCCTCGGTCGTCGTTGGACTTGGGACGCTCTTTCACCGGCGTTTACTCCGCTGCAGTTCGGCGAAGCTGATGCGCCCGCGTCTCGCCGCCGGCCCAACCTCGGCTCCAAGCAGCGTCGCTCCCTGGATCGAGGCCGCCACGGCCGCGCCAACCAGGCAGTCGAACCAGTGATTGTCCGCGCGTTCGGGACGCTGCTTCCACTCGTCCACGGTTCGCCCGCGGCCTTGCGTCTTCACCCGGTATCGGGCCGTAGGCCCCGGAACCGAAGACCACTATTGGCTAGCAACGGTTTCATCCCCATCTGGAGTGCGAACGATGCGAAGTGTTCCCAAGACTATTCGAGTCGCCTTTCTTGGTCTGGCAGTTCTCGGTCTGCTCGTACAACCGCTCTCGGCCTGTACAGGGCTGACCCTCAAGGCGAGGGACGGGGCGGTCGTGTTCGGGCGGACCATGGAGTGGGGCACCTTCGACCTCCGCTCGCGGTTGGTCATCATCCCAAGGGGGTTCGACCTTCAAAGCCCGACACCCGACGACAAGCAGGGACTGGCATGGAAAACGAAGTATGGAGCCGTCGGGATCGACGCGGTCGAGAAAAACTACCTCATCGACGGCATGAACGAGAAGGGCTTGTGCGTCAATCTGTTCTACCATGAAGGGTTCGCGGAATACCCGAAGTATGCCCCAGCAGAGGCGGCAAAAACGTTGGACGTCCTCGCCGTGTGCCCCTTCCTGCTCACCACCTGTGCTACGACGGAAGAGGCTCGCACGGCTCTGGCGGACGTGGCAGTCGTCGGCAGCATCGTCAAAGAAATTGGTAGCGTCCCACCAGTGCACTTGATGATCACCGATAGCACCGGGAAGGCGTTCGTCCTCGAGTTCACGAAAGGTGTCACGACAATCCATGATGCGCCGCTCGGCGTGGTCACGAACGGCCCGAACTACGACTGGCACATCAATAACCTGCTCAACTATACCAACTTGGACACGCCCCTTCCAAAACGCAAAGTCGACGATTTGAAGTCGGTGAAGTTCGGCGGCGGAAACAGGCTTTTTGGTCTTCCTGGCGATCTGTCGTCTCCCTCGCGCTTCCTGCGCGCGGCCTCCTATTCTGGGACAGCTCGGGAGACTGACGACGGCAAGGAAACGATGTACGAGATGTTCCGCATCCTCGACAACTTCAACCTGTCGGTCGGGGCCTCGGCCGAAGGGTCGGGAGAATCTAATCAGAAGGGGATGCGCAGTTCGACGATTTGGACGACCTCTTACGACACCAAGAACCTGATGATGCAATACCATACAATGCACAACCGCCGGGTGCGGCAGGTCGATTTCAAGAAACTCGATTTCGGCGCCAAAGACATCGTCCGCCTCCCGCTGGATCGAGAAAAGTCACAAGATATCCAAGACGTGACTCCGAAGAAGTAGCCCCGCGTGCGGTGTCGGTTGTCGCGGTATCCAGCGCCCCAGACGACAAACCAGACGCTGCAGCAGACGGCGGGGCACGCTAGATTTCTGGGAGTTCCGCTCCAAGGCCTGAATGCCCGGCATCTCGTCCACGGATACCGTGTGCGTATTCTCCTGGAAATACAATTGTGGGGCCTGCACATAGGTCTGGCACACGATCTCCACTTGCTGTTGGAAGACCTCGGGATCTTTCTCCTTCGTGTTGAGCCAATACTTGCTACGATGGGGCTGCAATTCCGCCTGCGCCAAATAACTGCCCTCGGAACCACTGATCCGTGCGTCAACCGCGACGATGGCGCGCGATTCCGACTGCGTTTTGGCAGGTCGGACGCCTCGATTGCGGCGCTTTCCCAAAAAACAGACGGTAGGTAGACCAGGGTAGCATGCGGCTGCCTACTGGCAGATCACGCCAAACTGGAAAAATCTCGGTTTCCGTAACCGGCATATTTCCAATCATTTGCATCGTGTGACGCGTTGGGGCCACGTCACGCGATTTCGAGACTCCTGGGCCAGTTCGAGACTTTTCGGGCCTCGCGGGCGGCCACCGCGTCACGCGATTTGGGGCTGGCCGGCGACGCCGGCCCTCGCAAATCCCGCAATTCGTGCAAGAAACGACCAAGGCCCGCCAGTGGTTGCTGACGGGCCCTGTTTCGTTCGAGACGGGTTGTGCAGCCCGATCAAATGGAGGCGGCCACCGGGACTCGAAACGGGTATCGGAATTCGGCCAGTCGCTCCCCTCTCGATGTGGTGAACGACGGAAATAATCGGCAAAACAGGTGTATCATCCATGCCGACGCCACATACAGACTCTGCGAATGGTAATTCGCTCCGGACAAGAACCTAACACAACGATACACGGCGAAAGTCGGTCGGCCCGTTCACCGCTGCAAAAAAGAAAGCGGCGACAAGTCTCCGCAGTCCAAAGGCGCCTTCGCCGAGCGCCGATCGTTGCCATGAGGATTGACAATCAAATGCTCTTCATCCCGCTCATCTCTTGTGGTTGATCCCGCTCATCTCGTCAAAAACTCTCCCGACCCGGGGCCTGGGACGCGACGTCGTTGGCAACCGCGCGCAGTTGACAAATCCGGCGAGGCAACGCTCGGCTTGTTGCGGTTTCGGAAAACGCCGATGTGTCGCAATGTCTTGGGGTCGCCCGCAGATTTGCCACCGACCGTATTCCCGGGGTTCCTCGGTGTTCTAAGATCGCTCGTCGTCCGCGCGCACAGGCGTGGCCGCGTCGTTGCCGCTCATCAACCATTCCAGATTGAAACGGGCCACGGTCAGGAAGGAATAAGCCCAGCGTCGGCCATTCTTCTTCGGGAGATGCGGGTCGCCACTCTCGTAGAAGCAAAGTATCGTTCCATCCGGAAGCACTGCGAGGTCACTGTAACCGCTCGGCCCCGGTTGCAGGACTTTGCTTACGAGCCAGGCGCGGCCACCATCCTCGCTGAGTTTGATGGTGACGTCCACACGGTCCTTGTGGGCCCGTTTCGTCGTGTGCGGATTGGAGAAAAGCAGAACAGGCTTCCTTCCCTCCGGTGTTCCGGGATGGCTGACCAGTCCGGCCATGCAACCCGGTTCCAGCAAGTCGGTGAGGAACTCGGGCGGCGACCACTCGGTCGCGCCGTTGGCGCTGTACGCGGCGACGCGGCGGTTGCGAGGATCGCTGTTCCGGGCGGTCACCAGCACGCGTCCATCGGGCAGTTCCGCCACGTTTGGTTCACCGGCATTGCGGAGCACGATATCGCCGTGCTGCCAGCTGTTTCCGTTGTCGTCGCTGGTAACCACTCCCACGGCATGGCGAAGACGGGCCTGTTTCTCGTAGGTGGTCATCCAGAACGGCACCACGAGTCGGCCCGTCGTGAGTTGCACGGCATGACCCGGCCCGGTGGCAATAACCTGCCAGTCGAGTTGGGGACGCAGCCGATCGAAGGTCGACGTGATCTCCACCGGAGCGGACCAGGTGAGACCGTCGTCTTCGCTCCGGAGGTAATAACATCGCATGTACTCCACACAATAGAGCAGATGCACCGTGCCGTCGCGACCGGCGATTGCCACGGGGTTGTTCACGGTCTGTTCCTCCGGTCCGCCCATGTCTTTCTTCTTCTTGTCCTCCGGCATATGCGGGTTCCGCGGCAAACGCGGACCGAAATGGGCCACCTGCCTTGCCGGAGACCAGGTGCGTCCGCCATCATCGCTGCGGCGGAGATGAATTTCGATCTCGCCGCGGTCGGCGACCGTGAATTTGCGTGCTTCGCAATATGCGAGCACCGAGCCCTTGGCCGTCACGACGATGCCCGGAATGCGATAGAGGCGGAAACCGTCCGTCTGTTCTGCGAACAGGTTCGTCTTTTCGAGAAAGGGTTCAGCCGCCGGCACCGCGCTCGATATGAGGAGCGACAGAACACTCACGAGAACGCTTCCGCCGATTTTCCACACACGGTCTGCAATTCGCCGCATTGGTAACTCCCGGTTCCGGAGCCGCGCGGGGGCAGCTCACCGATTCTTCAGTTTCTTCTTCTTGAGTTGGGGGGGGATCGTTCCGGCTGCTGCATCGGCCTTCAGCTTGATGCGCGAGGCGAGCGTTTCATCCAGCATCGCACGCAACTGGTTCAGCGAATCAGCATACGCGGTGTGAGTGACCATGTTCGTCTGTTCGATCAGCAACGCACCCTCCCGCGTTGCGTTGGCCTCAGAGCTGTAGTCGTAGAATTCCTCGGCAATGGTCTTACGCGAAGGCCATTCGACCCAACGCGTGTAGCGTTGTGTCGGGGTGCGCAGCGAATAGCCCATGGCCTTGAAGCCGGCTGCCTTCCAAGGCCGGGTGAACTGGCTCAGGGCCGCATCGCGACCGCGCGCTGCCGGGTCCCGCAGAACCGGCACGAGGCTGCGGCCGTCGAGATCCGCTGGCGGTGTCAGCCCAGCCAACTCGGCGAGCGTGGGATAGATGTCCACGTACTCGATCAACGCGTCCGTGGGCGCGCCCGGTTTCGCCAGGTCCGGCACGCGGATCATCAGCGGCACCAGGGCGTCGCGCTCAAAGTTCGTGCCTTTACACCAGCGATCCTTTTCCCCGAGCGACCAGCCGTGATCGCCCCACAGCACAACGATCGTGTTCTGATCCAATCCGAGTCGTTGCAGCGCGTCTAAAACCCTGCCGACCTGCGCGTCCACGTAGCTGACGCAGGCGTAATAGCCGTGCCGCAAGGTGCGCGCCTGTTCGGCGGACACGTGCTCGTCTTCCGGCATGTCTTGGTAGCCGGCCAGCTCCCGATGCGTGTGATAGGCAATGTCCGGTGCGCCCGCGACGCGGGTTTGACAATCCCGGAGTGAGAACGCTGCCCGATCGTACAGATCCCAGTACTTCTTGGGCGCGTTGAACGGCAGATGCGGCTTAAAGAAGCCGACTGCCAGGAAAAATGACTCTTGCTTCTGATCGAGCGTTTCCAACGTGTCGATTGCGAGTTGGGCCAGCATGCCGTCGGGGTATCCCTCATCGGGCACGTCGGCAGCTTCGCAGGCGGTTCCCTTGCCTCCGCTGCCGCGCGCCAGAACGTAGTTCTTCCAGCCCGGCCCCTCCCCGCGCAGCACCTCGGGAGCGGTCCATGAAGCTGGGTCCAGTTCGCGCTCATCACCGCTGAAGACCTTGCCCAACGAAATCGCCTGATAGCCGCTGTTCTTAAAAAGCTGCGGCAACGTCACTGCATCCGGCAGCGTGTTGCGGAACAGGTTTCGGTTATGCCAGACACACGTGTTGTCGGGCAGCCGGCCGGTCAGCATTGCCGTGCGCGCCGGGCCGCACACGGCCTGATGAGTGTAGGCGCCCTGGAAGAGTCGCGCACGGCGGGCGAGGGAGTCAATGTTCGGCGATTTCGCCAGCGGATCGCCGTAACAGCCCAGCGACGTGCGGAGGTCGTCAACAGCGATGAACAGGACATTCGGTCTGAGCACGTGCTGAAGCGGTGTGCCAGCGGCCCGCAGTGAAGCCAGCGGAGACACCAGCAGGAAAGCGACCAGGAGAGGCGATTTCATTCCGGGGCTCCTTGCTTGGATTTCCTCTTGGCGTGCTTGGGAAAACGAAACGGCCATTCGTTCAAGCGAACGACAGCGACGGGGACAGCCGGGTGCGCAGGTTGGTCCAGACCTGAACAGTTCGTCGGCAAACGCGGGAAAGAGTTGCGGAAGGTGAACTCAAAGCTCATCGGCAATTTCCTTCAAGGCCGCGAGAAGCCGAATCGTGTGAGTATCCCACTTACGATTCTGATCCTGGTGCTTTTCGAAAGGTGTGGCCCCGCTCAGGGAAGGATTATCGGGAGACCACCAGACTTTCTCAGCGAGCAGGGTCTGCAGCTGCTCCGAGTTCAGTCTTGTCAGTACTTCGTCCAGTTGCGACATTTTTCTGTGCCATCTGCCATCGAAGTTCCACATGCCCTGGTAGCCATGGATGCCCTGCCACTCTTCCGCCGCCGCCACAAACGCCTTCAGCTTTGTCCCATCCACAGACGGTCCCGACGCGTCGATCAACTCAACGCCGGCGATCTGGAACTCCAGTTGCACGCGCAGATCGGACAGGAGTCTCCGCGCGTCGCCGAAAAGCAGTCCTTGCAGTCGCCCGGTCGTCACGCTTCCTGCACTTGCAGAAGCGAGCTGCTCACGGACAGTGCGCATCTCGTCCACATCTTCGCTGTTAAGGGCCTTCCAGGCGCGGACAATGAGTTGTCCGCATTCAGGCACGAGGTCTTCCGCAAACACGACATAATCTGCCTCTGTCACCTCGGCTCCCGTGAAACCGCGTGAAAACGCCAATATATTGGGGAGTTGCAGGCAGTGAGTCTGAGCGTTGCCAACAACGCCTCTGGCTTCGGTCACCCGCCCCGCCGTGAAGGAAATCTCTCCGCCGAAATTAGTCAGCGGGAAAACCGGCTCTCCTTCAATGGCACCGTAGTTGAAGTACACCGCCCTCGACTCCAATCCAAGTTCCCTGGCAACCTTCAGATCCTCGTGGCCACCGAGAGAATGCACCGAGATACCCCAGGGAGTCGGGTCTGCCGACTTCAGCTTCGTCAGCAGGTCGGTCACCTCGTCACGACTCGCCCACTCGAATTTGCCTGTTGCGTGATAGCGCGCGTAAGCCTCCCAGCCGACGTGCATCCAATAGAGCAGTTCGATGCCGGGACGCAGCCGATCGAGCATTCTCCGATGCGCGAGGAGGATGTGGACAAACTCATCGTTTTTCGCGCCGGGAAAACTCCCCGTATCGCTGTCAATGATCACACAACCGTCCATCTGTGCAAGCGGCCGAAAGAGCTCTTCGCGTATGCTGACCAGTTCTTCGATCGCGGCATGATCGGATGGGTCGACATAGTCCAGCGAATGAAAGTAGTGGCGTTCCTGAAACGGCACGTTTCGTGTCCGGCAATCGTTGGCGATCATATTGGGACACAACGTCGTGTATACTTTCAGCCCCATGCCGTGCAGTATGTCAATCACGCGCGCGAGCTGTTCCAGATCGGCGAGGTCGCTTGCTGTCGGCGGCATCGGCATGATCTCGACGACGGGCCAGACGATGAGCGTATTGTAACCAAGCTCTCTGAGACCTGTCGCGAACCCACGCCAATCATCCAGCGTCCAGGCGCGCGACGCGTAGGGACGGTGGTATGGCCAGGCGCGATGCACGTACATTCCAAGCATCTGCTCATTCGCGTGGGAACTCGTGTCGCCCGCCACCAAGCGTATCCCAATACCACAAGCGGCCAGGCCGCCCAAGCGACCGAGGAACGCCCGTCGAGGGATACCATTCTGTTGTTGCCTGTTGTTCCGCATGGATGGCTCACTAGCTCTTTTTCTTTTTGGCCGACTTGTCGGTCGGCGGCGCAGTGTCGCGCTGAACCGGGGGTTCGTTGCCGAAGAAGTAGTAGGGATAGCCCCAGTCAATGGCTTTGCCCTCAGCCTTGCTGCTCACGGCGTAAACCTCCGCCTTGAGCCGGGCGAGATGCGTGGGGTTCAACAGCGGATCGTGCGTCTGCTCGCGCCAGGCGAGGAGGCGCTGCTTGAGGTCGGCCAAGACCGCGGCGTGCTCCGGAGACGCGGAGAGGTTGCGGAACTCGCAGGGATCGGTCTGCAAATCGTAGAGCTCGTAACGCGGCGGGCGCTGTTGAAGCAGGTACGCGGCGCGCACTTCCGGCGCGGCGGCGGCTACAGCCGCGGCGACGAACGGTAGTTCCTTGTCAATCTTCTCCACGTCAGGATTGGCTTCGTCGGGGAGCAGATTCTCGATGAGCTTGTAGCGTTGCCCGTGTAGGGCGCGTTGCGGGAAGAAATTCACGCGGGCGGCATGGGTGTGGAACTCGCTGAACACGGCCTCGCGCCATGACGGTTGTTCGCCGGCCAGCAGCGGCAAGAGCGATTGCCCAGGCAGGTTCGGCACGGTCACCGCGCCGCTGGACGCGAGAATCGTGGGCATGAGATCAATCGTGGACACCAGTTCCGCACGCACTTGGGGTCGGGCCTTGCCCGGCCAGCGGATCAGCAGCGGAATGCGCGTGCCGCCTTCGTAGGAACTGCGCTTGCCGCGCAGCAGGTCAGGGCCGTGGTCACCAAGGTAGATGACCATGGTGTTGTCGGCCTTGCCGGAACGGTCGAGCGCAGCGAGCAAGTCCCCTATCAGCGCATCCAGACGGCTCACGCAGTTGTAATAGTCGGCCATGAGTTGCCGCAACTCGGGCGGATCAATGCCGAAGTAAGGCAGCGATTTCACATCGTCGCCCGTGAGTGGATTCTCGGGCAGCCCGTCCACCTGCTTGAGGAAGGGGTCGTGCGCGTCGGGATAGCTGATATGCAGGAAGAACGGCTTCTCGCCGGCTGTAAAAAAATCCTCCGCGTGGCGGGCGTAGTCGGCCAGGTTCTTCCGCGCATAATTGCCGCTAGGAATCTCCTCCATGTCGTAGGGAAAACTGGACTCCGGATTCACGTGCAGCTTGCCGATCCGCCCAGTGCGATAACCGGCCGCTTTGAGCCTGCGCGGGATGTTCGGTGTGTCTTCGCGATACAGGCGATAGCCCCAGGTCGCCAGGCCGATCTGGCCGTGTTGATGCGGATAGAGCCCAGTCAGAATGCTCGCCCGCGACTGGCTGCACCCCGCTTGCGCAACATAGGCGCGGCTGAACCGCACACCCTCACCGGCCAGCTTGTCGAGATTCGGTGTGCGCACATAGGGATCTCCGTAGCAACCCAACTCGGGCCCATTGTCTTCGGAGACGATGAGCAGGATGTTGGGGTAGACTTCTGGTGCGCCGACACCCGCAGCCGAGGGCCTGGTCTGCAGGGACAGCAGCAATGCTGCACAAAGCGTGAGTCGTATCATGGCAAGGGACATGCAACGTCTTGGCCAGAGTTGTGTTTAGCGAGCAGGTTTCGCGCACCTTCTTCCTATCTTCCCGAGGCCTGCATTCTAACCGGTCGTTTCGCTGACGAAAATTGCCATACTGACTACCGGGCGTCAGGCTAGATGTACCCCCCGCCATCGACGAACCAGTACGGCTCTTGAGCCGTAGAAAGAGCCAAGTAACCGTGCGTGTGCCCGGGCATCCCCAAAACTTCGCCGAGGGCCTGTTCGGCTGCCGAGTGCTCAAGACCGCAGAACCCCATTGCCGTAGCAGCCGGCTCAGACGGCACCATGAAAATCCGCCATTGACTGGCGGTTTTTCATGGTATAATTCAGCACCATGATCGAACGCACAGCCGATCTGAAGCCGATCCGAGCCGCCCTGAAGCGAAGCCGCATTGTGGCCCTGCTCGGGCCGCGTCAATGCGGAAAAACGACCTTGGCCCGCGAATTCGTGCCGGTCAACTCTTTGAATTACTTCGATCTCGAAGACCCGGCCGGCCTCGCCCGTTTATCGGAACCCGCGACCGCCCTGAGTCCCCTGCGCGGACTGGTCGTGATTGACGAAGTCCAGCGGCGGCCTGATCTGTTTCCGCTGCTGCGGGTGCTGGCGGACCGCCGGCCTCTGCCGGCGCGGTTCCTGATTTTGGGCAGCGCATCGCCAGACCTGCTCAAACAGTCGTCCGAATCGTTGGCGGGCCGCTTGGAGACCGTGCTGCTCGAGGGGTTTCGGCTGGCTGACCTGGGACCGAACGCGTCCGCTCGGCACTGGTTACGCGGTGGGTTCCCGTTGTCATTCACTGCGCGCACCGAATCGGATTCACTCGTGTGGCGGCAGCAATTCCTGCAGATGTTTCTGGAACGCGACATGCCACAACTCGGTGTGCAGATCGCTGCCACGACTCTTCGGCGATTCTGGAACATGATCGCCCATTACCATGGACAAACCTGGAACGGTTCGGAACTCGCTCGGGCATTGGCCGTCGGCGAGGCCACCGTTCGGCGCTACCTCGACCTGCTGACCGGTGTATTCATGGTGCGCCAATTGCCGCCGTGGTACGAGAATCTCGGCAAACGGCAGGTCAAGGCCCCGAAAGTGTACGTGCGTGACAGCGGATTACTGCACGCACTGCTCGGCGTGACAGACCGGCGTGCGCTGGAATACCACCCTAAAGTTGGCGCTTCCTGGGAAGGTTACGCGGTCGAAGAGATACTCAAGGCGCTGCGGCCCGACGATGCCTATTTCTGGGCGACGCACAACGGAGCGGAACTGGACTTGTTGCTGCTGAAAAAGGGCCGCCGCATTGGGGTGGAATGTAAGCGGACCGACGCGCCCGTATTGACGCCATCGATGCGGATTGCCCTCGAAGATCTGCAGCTCGATGAGCTGCGAGTTGTCTATCCAGGCGACAAACGCTATGCGTTGGCCAAGAAAGTCGAGGTCGTACCGCTGGCAGATTACGTAACCTGACGCGGCGAGCCGCGAGGTCCTTCTCACAGGGATCGCACGCCGCTATTTTCCGAGGCAGCCTATCGGACGCCGCCTTCCTGGCGGATCACCGCTATCGCAAAATCTGCTACCGCATTTCAAAACAAATCACCGGATTGGGGACACGGCAGGCGATGCCGGAACCAGGGAGTACTTCTGGCCACGCGTCGTGGGAAACACGATTAACTCACCCTCGCATTCCTGAGTCGCACCCGACTCGTCGCGGACGGTAAGCGGCCCGTTCCACGGATTCTGGATCCGGCACTCCTCTCCCAACCGCGATGCGATTTCGACGCACGTGACTTTGCCGGCTTGGATCTCGCTGGAGACGAGAAATCCGCCGCGTGCGAGCAAACAATACGAGGCATCTCATGCCGGCGGCCAGGCGGGAAAGACGTGGATGATCTCCGGCTCGCCGGGACGCGGCGCGATGCTCCGGAGAAGCGCCTCGTGCAGAGTTGTGGCGAGTAAGCCGAGATGCTCGACGGACGCGGCCGTCGGTCCCTCGAACAGGCTCATGCCGTTCGGCATTGGTGCGAACACGGCGAAATAGCGCTCCAAAATCTGGGGCAACTCCTTGCTGCGTCCCGCGCGGACTGCGGCGATATCCGCAACTTACGGCCTGAGGGTGGTCCTGGCGACCTGATGGTCCTGAAGATCGACTGCCTCGACGGTCGTCGTCATGGGCGAACAGCCGGCTCATGGTCGGCGGTTCGGCCCAGAAATCGCGTGGAGTGCGATCAGGTTGTTCGTGCCGCAAGGCGGCGAGGACGCGCTCACGGGAGTTCATGGTTTCTTCCCGGATAGACTTTCACGGGTTCCTCAAACGGCGAAACGCCTCGCCGCAGGCACAGTAGTTTTCGGTGGACATCCCCATCACGGCATATTCCTCGACGTAGCCAATGAAACCACCCGCCGGAGCCCCCAGCAGGTCATATAGCCGTTGGGACTCGGCGTGGATCTCCGCCGGCGTGCCGGTGATCGACACGGTCTGGTAGCTGATGGGCATCATGAAACATTGCCGCCCCTTCAGCCGCCGTCCGACCTCGACGATATCGTTCACGTTCGGCTGCGAGATGTTGAGCACATCGTCGCCCAATACATCGACGCGCCGGAACGCCGGATACTCGATCTGCCGCAGGACGGGGTACCGGAGATTCCGCTGCTGGGCTGGCAGTGTTACTCGAAAGCCCGGCCCGACCTGCCGTTGCACTCCCATCGTGGCTGCCTGGAAATCCACTACCGCGAGCGGGGCGAGCAGACGTTTCAAGTGGCCGATCGGTTGTACCACGTCCGAGGCGGCGAACTGTTCGTGAACCAGCCCGATGAGACACACAGCACGGGTGGGCATCCGTGCGGGCCGGGCGTTATGTATTGCCTGCTGCTCAAACTGCCCCGGCCGCGACAAGGACTGTTGGGACTTTCACCGGAGGAAAGTCGCCGACTGGTTCAATGCTTTGAACAATTGCCCGACCGCCAGTTCCGCGCGCTTCGCGACGTCAAACGCCTGTTCGACGAATTGCTCCGGCTCCACGACTGTCCGGAGACGTTCCTGCACAAGTCGCGTATGCGGTTGACGGCCGTCATGCTCCTGATGCACATCCTCGACAGCGCAGAACGAGACACTCGCTCTCAGACTTCAGTACAGATGGCGAAAGTGATTCAGTCGATCCGCGACATCCGCTACACCATCGGGACATGTTTTCTTCTCGTTCCAGCGTCCCAACCTGGATTCGAACCAGGACCAAGACCTTAGGACGGTCTTGTGCTGTCCGTTACACCATCGGGACGTTCTTCCCACCAAGAGCCGACGACTGGA
>JBGSHS010000359.1:0-5703 GCA_041752115.1 Pirellulaceae bacterium
GAAGTGCTCAAGAATCTGGCGCTCTTGGGTGTCGGGCGGATTTATCTGATCGACTTTGACCACATTGAACAATCCAACCTTACTCGATCCGTGCTGTTTCGCCAGCGAGACTGCGGGCGGCCGAAAGCGGAGGCGGCGGCCGACGCGCTGCGCGACATCAACCCGGACACTCACGTGGTGCCGATGCTGGCCAATGTGATCACGGATATTGGTCTCGGGCTGTTTCGCGACATGGATGTGGTGGTCGGCTGCCTGGACAATCGGGAGGCGCGGCTCTGGGTGAATCGCTGTTGCTGGAAGGTGGGAACGCCCTGGATCGATGGCGGCATTCAAGAGATCAGTGGAGTCGTGAAGGTCTTCCAGCCACCGGACGGGGCCTGTTACGAATGTGCCATGACGGAAAACGACTATCGGTTGATCAATCTTCGCTACAGTTGCCCGTTGCTGCGGCAGGAAGACCTGCAGGCGGGCAAAGTCCCCACCGCGCCCACGATCTCGTCGATGATTGGTGGTTTGCAGACGCAGGAAGCATTGAAGCTGATCCACGGCCTGCCCGTCCAGTCGGGAGCGGCATTGGTGTACAACGGAGTCGTCAACAACTTCTATACGACCCGTTTCCAGCCACGGGACGACTGCATGAGCCACGACACGTATCCCGAGGAACTGCTCGAATTGCCGCTGAGTGCCCAGCAGCACACGGCCCGGGACCTGTGGGAACAGGCCGGTGCCGCGTGGCGGATGGATATGACGTCGGCCCGCCTGGAGTTGGATCGGGATCTGGTGGTATCAATCGATTGTGCACCGTGCGGAACGAGTCGCCGGATCATGCGGCCGCAGCAGGCCGTGGGCCATCGGGATGCCATCTGCGAACGATGCGGGCAGATCGCTCGGCCGCGGATCGTCCACACGGTGGAAGCCGATCAGGATCTGGCGCGGGAGACTTTGCAGGATGTGGGAATACCTCCCTATGACATCGTGCGTGTGGTCTCGGGTGATGTGGAACGGACGGTCCTGCTCGGCGCGGATCGTCCGAAATGAACGTGCCCGCGAAGAGAGCGTCGGGCCGCACGACTGGATCGAGGGGCAGGAGGAGGAGGCTTTCGCGCGGCGGTGCGCAGGGTCAGACAGTCTCGAGCAGGTGACGGGCCTGGTGGTTGGCAAACGGTATGGACGATGAGATTCATTTCGGAGATGTGGAAGAAACGCTGCCGCAGCGTCAACTGCGTCCCGATCAAAATCGACATTATGCGGTTGTCGCCTGCTCCCAGCCCTCCTCAGACGACCTGCCGATCTATGTGGATGTCGACGTCATGCGCGACATGGAGGCCCACGCTCTCTCCAACACCGATGTCGAACTGGGGGGCGTACTGCTGGGAGGTCAATACGAAGACGAGGAAGGGCGTCCCTTTGTGGTCGTCACCGACAGCCTGCGGGCCGAGCACTATGAAGCGACCAAGGGAAGCTTCAAGTTCACCCACGAAACCTGGAGTGATATTTCGCGCCGGCGAGAGGAATTCCCGGACGAAACGCAGATCGTCGGCTGGTATCACACGCATCCCGGCTGGGGCGTGTTTCTCTCGGGTATGGACACCTTCATCTGCGATCATTTCTTTAACCGGCCGCTGGACGTGGCGCTGGTCATCGATCCTTGTCAGTCAGAACGAGCGTTTTTTCAGTGGACGCAACGGAGCCCGCGACAGACACGCGCCACCCGCGGTTTCTACCTGACGGGTTCGCGGTTCCGGTTGCCCGAAATCGAATACTACGCGGCGCACTTGGAGGGCACGACAGCGATGCCAAGCGATCCTCGTTACAGTGGACTCCCCAGCGGCTTTCCACCGCCGATCATCAATATCACCGAATCGCGCCAGACCTGGCTCTCGATCGCCGTCCTGGGAATGCTCATGATGCAGTTCCTCGTGCTGACGCTGATCGCCTGGCGGATGGTGATGCCGATGCCGGTCGCTCAGGCCACGCCGACCAAGTCCGAGGCCGAGCAACTCAAAGAGGAACGCAAGTTGCTCGATCGTGTCATCGGCAAACTGAACATCGCCCCGGAGGGAGTCGTCCAGACGCTGGAAGAAGAACGCCAGGCGAACGAGATCCTCCGCTCGACCACGCTGGGTCAGGCCACCACTATCCGGGAACTCCAGCGGAATCTCGAGAAAGAAAACCTGGTTCAGGAATCGCTGAACAAGCGCACCAAGGAGCTCAAAGCAGCTATTGAGAAGCTGGAAACGGAGAAGCACGAATATAAATCTCAGGTGACCGAACTCAAAGATCAGTTGCAGGCCGCCGAAGACGAAGAGGAAGCAGCGGGCGGCAGCCAGGTCTGGGCGTGGATCAAGAACTGGAAATGGTATCTCACCGGCGGAGGGATCCTGCTGCTGGCGATCGCCGCCTGGCTCTTCACCATCTTCGCTCCCGCACCCGATCAGACCGGCCGACCGGCCAGCCGACCGCCGGACGAAGTGCCGGGAGACTAGTCCTGAAGTGAACTTCCGTGAGCGTCGGTAATCGGTGGCCCAGTGGTATGACGAACGTCGACCCCGAACGAGTGGCAAACCGGGCACACCGACGCTGGCGGAAACAAGGAGTCAGTACGTGGAACACGAACAGCGTGAGAATCGACTGCGAGCGGACCTCGCCACTCTGACGGCGTTGCGGCAGTGCAGTTCCATTT
The DNA here is from genome assembly GCA_041752115.1 of Pirellulaceae bacterium. Classification (GTDB taxonomy): domain Bacteria; phylum Planctomycetota; class Planctomycetia; order Pirellulales; family Pirellulaceae; genus JAJRVM01. The sequence goes on from JBGSHS010000359.1 coordinate 2,684, forward strand.
TCGAGTTCACGGCCACCGGCGATCCCCCTGACCGCTATGCGCTCTCCTTTCGCGGCCGGGGAATCGCCCGCGAACTCTCGCCGCGCGGAGAGGTGCAGTTTGTGGAGGTGCACGAAGTCGAAATGCGGCTCCCGTTTTCTTATCCTGGCTTGCCCCCCGATATCCGCTGGGTCACTCCCCTGCTCCACCCGAACGTCTCTTTCAGCGGCTTCATTCATCTGCGCGATGTGGGACTCCCCTGGGATGAGACCGTTACCTTGGACGCGGTCTGCGAGCGACTCTGGGATGTGGCGCGGCTCGCTTTCCTGAACCTGGATCGCGCCACCAACTTTTCCGCCAAGAGTTGGCTGCAGAGTCCGCATCGCCTGGCGTTGCCCATCGACCGCCGTATGCTGCGCGATCGCATGCCCCCGGCAGGTGCCAACGTGATCCGATACCAGCGGCGCGGCAGCGAGCAGCCGGCGCGTGCCGCCCGCGAGGGAGATGTGCTGTTTATAGGTGAGGACACCCCCGTTCCTCCCCTGCCCCGTCATCCCTACTCACCACCACGCCGGCCGCGTGGCGATGACGATGACATTCTCTATATTGGCGATGAGTGAGGGAGGCACGTCACGTGGAGTGCTTTGTTGCCCTGCTAGTGTTCGGGTTCATCGTGATTCTGATCAGCGGCGCCGGCCTGGGCCTGGGTCCCCAGGGACGACGACGCTCGTTCCAAATGCTCGTTCCGCGATTTGGGGGCGCTTACCAGACGGGTGGGTTATTCCGCCGGCCGAGCGTTCGCTTTCGCTATGGACCGACCTGGGTGACCATCACCGAGGGTTCCAAGCGAGGCAGTCAGCGCACCACGCAGGCGAATCTGCAATGGCCCGATGCCAAGACTGACGTGCGCGTGGAAACTCGATCCCAGTGGGCACGGTCGACACTCGGTAACGACATGCCTGGCATCCGCGTGGGCGATGAGCAGTTTGAAAAACAGTATTTCACGAGCGGTCAGCCGGCGGAGGATGTGCGGCGACTGCTCAGTGACGGAGTGCGGTGGCAACTCAACAAGCTCAACATGTTTCTGGAATGCTGGCATGTTACCTTCTCCATCCGACATGGCCGGATGATCATCGAGTCGCCCGCTGCCATACGCCGCAATGAAGACCTTGAGCAGTTCACGCAACTGTGCCTCGAGCTCTTTGATCAGGCGATGCTCACGCGCAGCGAGGGGATCGAGTTCGTGGGCCACAGTGACGAAGCACAACCGATCGAGGACCCGATCTGCCAGATCTGCGGCGAAGAGATCAGCCGCGACATGGTCTTCTGCCGACGCTGCCGGACACCCCACCACCTCGATTGCTGGCAGTACAACGGCTGCTGCAGCACGTACGGATGCCGCGAGTCGCGTTACATCGTGCCCACCGTGGCCCGCCCCGCTTCCCCTCAGGATGATGAACCTCGCCGACGCCCCGATCCCTCCGCCAACTGACGCACCGGCGCCAGTCGGATGTCGGAAGTCCGAGAGAATTCCTGGACCGCCCAGCAGTGCCCCGGGGGTGGTGTGCTGCGGAGTCCGTACAAACTACTCCGGTAGCTTGCAGTCGGCGATGAACAGCTGGCTCGTATGGTCCGCCGTCCTGGTACTGGTCCACATCAACTTCGAACCATCCGCTGAGAAGACCGGCAACACATCGGCACTTGGCGAGTCGGTTACTCGCGTCACCGGGCCCGGCACGAAGTTACCGTCCTTGACTTCATAACGCATCAGGAACAGATCATAGTTGGGTCGTACGCTGCGATCACTGTGATCCGCCCCCGCCCAGATGAGATACGGCGCGGTGGGGTGCCAGTAAGGTCCCCAATTCACCTGGTTGGGCTGATCCGTCACCTCCACCTCATGCGTGCCGTCAACGCCAATGACGTGAATCTGCAGATACTCAGGCACCTTCCGGTCGGTCCGGAACACGATCCACTGGCCATCCGGAGAAATGAACGGCCCACCATCGTAGCCGGGAGCCGACGTGATGCGACGCTTGTCGGTCCCATCGGCATTCATGACGAAGATATCCGGGTTCTTCACCGCCGCATCGCCCGTGGCATCGGCTGGCGGCTCCTCCACGTGGCAGTACGCAATCAGTTTGCCGTCGCGTGAATACGCTCCTTCCGCATCATAGCCATATTCAGACGTCAGCCGCGTGCGGTTCTGACCGTTCAGATCGCTTACGTAGATGTCCATATACGGATCGAACGGCCAGGAGTAGCGGCGGTGCTTCCCCTCCTTCTTCTCTTCGTCCTGCAGTTGCCGCTCCCGCGTTTCCACAGCCTCCAGATCAGGATTCAGGTGACTGGAGGCAAAGAGGATCTGCTTGCCATCAGGAGAGAAGTAGGAACAGGTCGTCATCCCACGTCCGGTACTGATCAGCTTCGGCGTGCCTCCTTCCAGTGGCTGTGTATAGATCTGATAGAAGGGATACTCAGGACGAATCGCCTGGAACACGATCATCGTGCCATCGGGCGAGAAGTAACCTTCGCCCGCCCTCTCAAAACCGGAGGTCACCTGGCGGATGTTGCTCAAGAACTGTGCTTCTATTGAGTCTTGTCCCCAACTCGACTGAGCCCACATCGCGGCCGCCACGAAGCAGACAGGCAGGAATAGGAGACGATACCAACGTGTCATGGCCCTGAGGGTATGCTGCACCTTGAACACTCCTCGGAAATAGCGGGTCGGGAGATTCTTTTCTGTCGCGTCACGCCACTCGGCGGGAATCCACACTCGCTTACTTGGGAAACGAGACTTCCTACCTTTTCTAGTCGCAGTCGCATGTCAAAATCGGCAGGATAGGGAGGAAACGCCAGACATATTATAGCCACCAATTGCACTTCTTGGAGCCGTCCGCGACGATACGTAAACGCCACCGCATCCGATCTGCCGCGGCGGCGGGGCTCAGGACCGGCAGGCCGGTGCCATCTCCGCGACCGCGGCGCGGCACCGTAGTCCACCGCCGTGAAGTCCGTGAACGTGGGGGGGAGCTCGGGAC